>NZ_JBNAMQ010000004.1:0-44926 GCF_049705385.1 Halobacterium sp. MBLA0001 | reverse complement strand
GCCCCAGGCATCGAGGACACCAGATGGCCCATTCAGCCACTGCACGTAGTCAGCTCCTTCACTAGGAGTACCTGTTGCAGCTAACCAACCCTCTGCTGTCCCAGGTTGATCCCCCTCCCTCGTGTTCATCTGCGCGGGATACACTGTACCTGCTTGGGGCTGAGGGGTCGGCGTAAGATGCGTCTCCAACGTCGATTGAGCCGGGTGAATCACTCTGTAGTTCGTGGTGACGTACTGCTCAACAGCAACCTGTCCTAAGTCCGTGAGGGATGCGCTGTTGTATTGTCCACGACGGTCAATGTCCACGAGCCCTAACTCTTCTAGATCTAGGATATAGCGGCCAACAGTCCCGGATTCCACGTCGATTTCGTCATCCTGCTTGAGATCACGATAGTCTCGGGTTCCGTCAACAGGGAGGTTCCCCAGTAGACGCAGCCGCCCTGATTCTTCTGGGAGGCCCTGTATTGCTTCCCACGCCGCCTTGAGCTGGTCCGGCGATGGTTGCCCGTCGTCATCTGCTAAGTCTGTAGTGGACGTCTCACGGGTACCAGTAAGACGGAGATGGGCGTCGTACCAGTCTGGATATCGTCGCTCAATCGCGGCGTCTAACGCTGGTGAAATAACTAGGCGGACGTCGAATGCGGAGCCGAGAACTGCGATAGTTGCAAGCGCTCGAACTCCTGTTCCTCGGTCATCGAGTGTTGACCACGACTCCCCATCAAGTACGAGTGTGATGGGTTGAGGAGTATCATCGAGCTCACTGTGGAGTCGAACAGGTCCTTTGGCAAGGGCTTCGAGTCCAGCATTAAGCGGGCCACGCCCGGTACTGATCGTGTTGAGGGCGTCTTTGAGTGACTTGTATCGCTGCCGGTGATAACCTGAGAGTTCGTCAAGGTCGTCTTCGTCTACATCGTGGTACTTGACCCCGAACTCGACGAGCGAATTCACGTACTCGACCGCTTCAGCTTCTGCATCACTCCAACGATCCGTTGTGAATTGCCATCTCTGGTGGTCGAACCCCAGGGTATCCTTCTGAAGACGACGAAGGACGGTGTTGTATCGTCCGTGCGCGAGTACTCCGGGGTTTTCTTCGTGGATGAATTCTCGAACTGACTCAACACTACTTGAGAGCAGATTATCGAGGAGATCAGGCATCCACTCCGTCACCTGTGGGGTGACCTCGGTGATGGTGATTCCAGCAGTAGAGAGATTCTCTCCTGGAACGATCTTCCGGATTCCTTGTTGTTGATTAGGCGTGTGCATGCAGTCCGTAGAGAGGTGCGGACTGCGTGGAAGCCGGAGAATGCGAGAGTCCCGAAACCAATTTGAACCCTCGCGTCCACACTATGAACAGGAGCGTCCCGATAATACCGCTCCGTCCACGGCGAGGACCGGCTCTGCTGGTCCGCTGCGGTGATACTTCAAAACGACATCCGGGACGAGGCCTGGAAACTTCGGACCCGGATTGTCGTTTGAAACTGTGCTTGTGAGTCATGACTATAGCGTAGTGGTGGAGTTACTGGGGACGCTTTCTATCGCGGTGGTCCTGGTTTTGGATGTGCATCTCTCTGGGTAGCTGGGACAAGCTCGACCTGCCGGCTTAGTGGCGAGAGGGACAGAGCAGCGGCTCTCCGAAGGCAAACGCTTAAGCCGGTTCGGGAAGAAGCAGGAGGTGTTCAGGCACCCGCTTCTTCTGGTGAGTTGCGTTTTCCTAGCTGTTGCTTCGTCTTGTGAGTCGGACCGACTTAAATGATTGTGTAATGGGGTGGGGTTTCCAGTGTTTGTAGACTTCAGATCAGTCTTTCCACGAGGATTTACTTCCGAGTCGCGTCGGGGGACGAAACTCCTAATGCGCTCGGTGGCGAAGAACTGATCACGGACACCCTGGCCCACTGGGAGTCCAATTCTGGGGGCGTTGGCCCGCCCCTGGTTCTTCACCGTGGTTAGTGACAGTTCTACTTGCCACCTCCTTTCTCGTCAAGGATCTTTACAAGACTAACATTAATTTCGAGTAGGGCTCTTTCCCCTTCTAAGTCCAGACCTTGGCGCACTTCCTTTGGAATTGTCACCTGGTATTTCGGGGGGCCAGCTGTAACTGTAGTTGTGACCGATTCTGAATCGCTCATATGAGTCTGTAAGCTCCCCTCACATATAGTATTACTGTGTAGGATTGAGTTCTACTTAGTAACTCAGCTTTGCACGTTGAAGTAGGAGCGTGACGTAGGCGGTGGCAAGGACGGATGATGCCGATTACGGACTTCTTGTCGTGTACGCGCGTGTTCGACGAGTTCGAGTCGCTGTCACCAGCACAACGTCATCATGCGAAAACCTACGCCACCGGTCTTGTTGCGGCCAGCAACAAGACCGTGGCGGGTATCGCACGCGAAGTCCTTCCAGCTCAGGGGAAACGCGCTCTCAACAAGTTCCTCACCGAGTACGACTGGGACGAACAGGAGTTCAACCACGAACGCCTCGAAGAGCTTCAGAAACACGGTGAAACGCGCTGGTCACAGGATGGCTACATCATCCTCGACGACACCATCACCGAGAAAGCCGGGGACGAAGTCCCCGGCGTCGGCCGCTTCTACGATCACGCTGAAGGCGACACTGTCTGGGGCCAAGACCTCATCTACGCGTTCTACGCTGACGACAAAACCGCCTATCCGCTCACTTTCCGCCTCTACGAACAGCAAGACGACGAGGACGATGACCACGATACCAAATACGATCTAGCCCGAGAGATCGTTACCGAACTCGAAGAAGAGGTAGGTGTGCCTGCGGACACCTACCTCTTCGACTCGTGGTTCGCTCACGACTCTGGCCTTCCCGAACACATCGAATCCTACGACAAGGACTGGATCGGCCCGCTCCGGAGCAATCGACAGGTGACCTATGGTGGCGAAGAGATCCGCGTCGATGCGCTTGCAGAGCGCATCGACACGGTTGAGCGCGATGTCGATGACGACACCTACCACATCTGGACGAAGAAGCTTCCCGTCTCCCAGCTGGGAGACGTGAAGCTGGTCATCGCCGAGAAGGAGACCGACGAAGACGAAGAGAACCCGGTCAAGTACCTCGCTACGAACAAAATCGACGCCCCGACCGAGCACGTGATTCGCTCCTACGGAATGCGATGGCGCATCGAGACGTTCTTCGAGGACTCGAAGCAGGATCTCGGCCTAGGAGACTGCGAGATGCAGACCGATGAAGGTGCCAGTCGTAGTGACTAACGCAACTTCTGAATGAATCCGTCGAGGTGATTTTCGATCCACGAGCCTGCGAAACTCAGCTGGTCGGTCAGCTTCGTGAAGATCTCATCGAGGAGGGCGCGGTATTCGGCCGCGCCCTCCACGATCAGGGGCGAAGACTCCCATTTGAGACTCTTCCAGACGGGTTCAATCGGGTTGAGATGCGGCGAGCCCACAGGCAGAAAGATGAGGTCGATCCCGAGTTCGTGGGCGCGTTTGCGCGTGTACGCACAGATGTGTGACGAGAAGTTATCCAAGACGAGCAGAATCCGCTCGCCCGGATTCTGCTCGCGGATCGCTTCGAGACACGCACAGATCTGCTCTTTCTCCTGATTCGGCGGGAATTGGAGAACACTCTCGCCGTTGAGCGCATAGAACCCGGCCGCTGGTGTATCGATTTTCACCAGCGGCCGGGTAATCGTCGGCTCGTTCACTGTGTAGAGCCGCTGAGAATTGTCCCACGGTTGCGGATGCGAGATATCGAAGAAACCGACTGTCGTGCCGCCATCTGTCCGGATATCGTCATCAACCGTCCAGTCTTCATCTTCGTCGTCTTCTGGCTGTTTGTTGTGGGGCTCGTTTTTCTCATCCTCGGCGAACGCGTCGGCAACGCGTTCGTCGAGGATTTCGTCGGCGTTCTCTGGCCGGTCTGGCCTCTCGGTACGCGGAATCGCGTACGAGAGGCCGAGATCAGACAGGAGTCGCGGCAGATAGTTCGGATGGTACTCGACATCGAACTCTTCGTTGATGAGGTGCTGAATCTCCTGCTTCTTCCAGGGTTCGCCCTCTTCGAGCAGGTCAAGGAGCCGCTCTCGTTGTTCCTCGTCGAGCTTCGGGGGCCGCCCGCCCCCGAAGCTCGGGGTCAGAAGTCCGAGACCGCCCTTATTCCAGAGCCTGGCCCAGCGACTCCCGGTTGATTGGGACATCCCGACATCGTCGGCTGCATCTTCGAGTGATGCGCCCTTGTACAGCCGTTTGATGAAGATGAGTCGCTTACTCACCTTCTCGTCATCTGTCTGTGTGAGCAAGCGGTCGAGATCGTCCTCACTGAGGTGACGGACGATCTCTTTCTCTCGTCCTGTCATTGCCCTACCAACTCAGAATACACCTAAATCTTCTGTGAACCACTATGCACTGGCACCTTCTGATGGCTGCCTACAGTCTCGTTCGTCTTGATCCTGAGTCGAGCGCCTTGGGGACGGTTCGCTCGAAAGCGTCTAGTGATCAACGAAACTTCTGGGTGAACCGGGATGAGGACTCAGTCGAAGAACGGATTTCTACCTTATCTCTGGCACGTGGAGTACCCAAAACTTCTGTGAACTACTAATCGCTTCGAGCGAACCTCGAACACTCCCTGAAAGAAACCGTGTACAATCTCCTCTCGTGGGTTCGAGACAACGATGATCGTGGCGTCGATGACCTCATGGAAGAGATCGACCACCTCTTCGTTCACTCAACCGCCGACGCTAACGTGCAAAGCTGAGTTAGTAAGACGGGTTTGGGCACTATACTTAATCTGAAGGAGAGACAGCGGGAGTTCCCCGCCCACGGTGGGGCGGGGGTGAAGCGCGTGGGCTCGGCTGCGTCCCTGTTTTCAACTATCTGGACGCCCTACTGTGAGATGCATTCGTTCTAGTTTAGTGGCGGTCAAAGCCGAACTCACCTCGTTCAACCCGTTCACGTAACCGATCTCTGTGTGGATTTGGATTTTGTGACGCCCACAGCAACAGGTCGTCCAAATCCGGCAGTTCGTAGCCTAACTCGATCATGAGATACAGTTGGATCAGATGAGCGTGGCGTTCGACGGCTAGCGAACAGCGACGGCGAGGGAGCCGCGACGCCGACGAGTCGGCGTCTGCGGCGGCTTCGGCCTCTTGCTGTCTTGCTTCGAGCGTCCGCAACTCATCTACGATTACACGACTCATCATCAACGAAATCGCCGCCATGATGATCAGCGCCTCGATGATGTAGGCGTCGGTCGTGTTGATTTCGTCCAAGCCGAACCGCGACTTCAACTCCTTGAACAGCAGTTCGACCTCCCAGCGCGCCCGATAGAGCTGCGCGATATCGGGCGCGCTATAGTCGTCTTTACCGAGATTCGTCAAGTAGAGATGGTACTCTTCGCTCTCCTCGTTACGTAGGCCGACCAACCGGAACGTCCGGGTCGCGCTGGCGCCCGACCCTCGTTTGCGCTCGAATGAGAGCGTGATGCGGATGTCGATTTCCTGTCGCTGCAGGTCGTCAAGGACGGCCTGCAGCGACTCTCCTTCCAGCGGGATACTGTTGCCCCGCCACGTTCGCAGTTCTTCGACGATCTCGAAGTTCGCGTTGTCCTTGACACGCGAGACGAACCAGCCGCCGTTCTGGTCGATTCGGTCGAACAACCAGAAATCGTAGAAGCCTAAATCAAGGAGGATGAGGGCGTCAGCTACCCACTCGCCGGTGGGTAGCTGACTCCGTTCGTGAGTTGTTCCGTCGGTTGTGCGGAATCGTGTCGGAAGGCCAGTTGAGAGAGATTCGGTGAGGTGGAGTTTCAGCTCGGCTTGATCGTCGCCGGTTGCTGTGTAGATATCAGCGGCGTCTTGGTACAGCGAAACGATGGTTGCGTCGGCAATGAGGACGTCTCGAAAGCGTTCGAGACGCCCGTTCAAGTCGGCTCGTCCGGTGTCGAGATTCTCGATGGCGTCATCGAGAATCTCTCGAAGCAAGGCGACAAATCCTGGTTCGAACCAGTCGTGGAACGCCGCATAAGAGAGTTCGTCGCAGTCAGCCATTTCGACGTAGCGTTCGAGAAACGCCTGGAGAGAGCGGTCTGATCCAGCAGCGAAACCGAACGAGAGCGTGTAGAACAGTGCAACGATGTCGAACTTCCGCTCACGTTCAACGAGACTCGTTGCGCGAGCGCGCTCGCGCAACTCGTCAGAGGGAAACGCTCTTTGAATCCGCTCAACAATCACCGAATCCGGTGGTGAGTAGGGCATAACTCCCACCGGGTTTCTCAGACAGGTAGTTGCGACGGTCTCCAATCAGCAGATAGCGTGGTATTTCTCCACTAAACTAGAACGGATGCTGTGAGATGGAACCCACGTTATCAGCCTCGCAAAACCCGCGCACCCCATTCCGGGATACGACGCGGTGCGCCGGGCCTGTGTCGCGCCCTCGTGCCAGAGACTACGGCGAAGCCACGGCCCACCCCACCCGTGGTACCTCACTCCCTCGTATCAGGCAACCCTTGTCCGATATATCGGTCTTCTGTGAGCCACCATCTTCCGCTCTAATCATCGTAGCATCTTAGAAATTCCTATAATTTTTGAAAATCTTGGAAACTACAAAAATTCTAAAATCTGCATGGTTTACAAAATTCCCGAAATGCATATACTGGATTCAACATCCACATCTCTCCTCTACATCTTATACTTTATAGAAATTATACAATCTCTCAAGGTCGCGCAAGGTTTTAAGATGGTGTGAATTATAGAAATTATCACGATGAACGGGCCAACACCACGCGCCGTATCATTTGCGATGCTCAAAGGTGGATTCGGCAAATCAATCTGTGCGAACACGCTTGGCGGCGTTCTCGGCAACCGAGGTCACAACGTCCTCGTCGCAGACCTTGACCCAGCAGGCCACCTCTCCACCGGACTTGGCTACTATACGCGCGAAGACGAAGATAAAGCCGACCTCGGAGACGTCCTCCTCAATGAAACCGACCCTCAACAAATAATCAAGCATCCTGGTTACGGCTTCGACTTCGTTCCCGCACTTAACCTTGAACGCGTCAATGACGATCTCGCCCGCGACGACGTGTTCGCGAGCGATATGAAACTCAAAAACGAGCTCGTCGACCCATTGCTTGGAAATGACTACGATTATATCCTCTTTGACGTCCCGGGTTCGCGAAACAAGCTCGTAAACAACGCTGTCGTCGGCGCACCAAATGCGATTCTCCCGCTTATGCCGGCTCCAGAAGCGTTGAACGGCCTGCGAGAAACCTCAAAGAAGCTCGTGATGGATATTCGGCAAGCCTTCGATTTCGAGATTCTAGCGACTATACCGAACAATCTCTCACAGCGAATCGACCAGCGGACGAAGGATCGCAACCTGCTTGAGGCGATGAACACTGACCCTACCTTTGCTGCCTACCTTGAAGCTGGCCGCCGTGCCGACTGGACGGGCAGCCAGCCCGAACTTCATGACGGCGTCGACGTTGAGACAGTTCTGGACGAACACATCCCGCCGTTCGCACGAATTACGCCCGACCAGTGGGAACAGATCGATAACGGTGATCTCCATCTCAAGCCAGGGATTCGGCATTCCGGCGAGTTCGGGGACGCCTACGAGGAACGCCAGCCGCTGACAGCGTACAACCCAGAGAACGCGCAGTTAGCACATTTCGAAACGCTTGCTGATATCGTCGAGAATGGAGGGATTCAGGCATGAGTGGATTTGACCTTGGGGAAAGCGCAGAAGATGCAGACGACGATCCGGCCGACCAGGAGTCAGTCGAAGACGTGGAGCAGACAGAACCGTCAGTAGAGGACACCACTAGCGAGGAAGTGGTGGATCCGAAGGAAGAGCCACCATTTGGAACGGAAGACGTTCGTCAGTATTCAACGTACCCGCGCGAGGATATTCTCGAAAAATTCCAGCAGATTGATACGGCCGAGGTGCAGCCGTTTCTCGTCACACGAGGCGTCAAGAATGTTGAGACGCGCGAAATCCATGATGCGCTCTATCGAATGGCTATCGAGAATCCCGAGCGCCTCGGAGAGTTAATTATGGAAGGACGCGGGCTTGACCCCGATAACTAACTGATATTGGAATACTACAGCATCAAGAACTCGTTTATGGGTGCCGAAGATACGTTAGTCTAAACTAAGTTAGTTCAAACTCCTTTAGAGGAACAGTTTTACGTGCCCCCCTCAAAGTGAGCACCATGACTGGATTTGTAAACCGGAAACGGGAACTGAAACGCCTCGAGAAACTCTACGAGAGCGATACGGCAGCACTGGCGGTAGTTTGGGGACGACGGCGAATGGGGAAAACGACGCTCGCAATCGAGTCGATCCGAGACCGCAACGACGCCGTCTACTACCAGGCGACTAGAGGGACTGCAGACCAGCAGATTTCCTCGTTCATCAACGACGCTGCCGAGGTGTATCCAGGGATCACGCGGATCCGTGAAGAGTGGGAACCGCTCTTCGAATTTCTTGCCGAGCAGGATGCAGTCATCATCGTCGACGAGTTTCCGTATCTTGTTGAGCAAACGGACGCACTCCCATCGATCTTGCAGCGCGTCTGGGACCATACCGCTGAGAAAACTGCAACGACCTTCGTGCTGACCGGGTCCGCTATCGGAATGATGCATGAGTATGCGCTTGAAGGAACAGCGCCGTTGTACGGTCGCGTCGCCAAGAACCCGAACGGGGAAATCGAAGTTGGCCCACTTCACTTTGAGGCGGCGATGTCGTTTTTCGCTGATTATTCCCCCGTTGAACAGGTGATGACCTACGGTGTCTTCGGCGGGACGCCAGAGTATTTGCGAGCCGTCGAAGATCACGAGACACTTGAGGAGAACGTCACGAGAACGCTGTTACGGCGTGATGGAGGGCTCCACGAGGAGCCTGAAAACGTGCTCCACCGAGAACTGGACGAAGTTGACCGGTATTTTGCGATATTAAAGTCGCTTGCGGAAGGAAACCGAGTCAAGAACGAAGTCGCCCAGGGTGCCGGAATCAGTAATAGTAGTGTCGGCTATTATCTCAACCGACTGAATGACTTGCGCATTATTGAACGAGACTACCCGGTCACCGTCGACCCAGATCGAAGCCGGAAAGGCCGGTATACGATTACAGATCCATTATTCCGGTTCTGGTTCAGATTCGTCTATGGGCGGACAGCGCGGTACGAGGTATATGGTGAGGACGCTTATATCGACCTCATCGACCCAGAACTGCCAGACTTCGTCAGTGGGACGTTCGAACAGTTATGCCAGCGTGCTGTCTTATACGCATTCGGTGACGAGTATCGTTTCGTAGAGGAGCCCGGGAACTGGTGGGATGGGAGCGGAAGCGAGATCGACATCGTTGCGCCGACGAATGGAGCGACACTCCTCGTCGGTGAGGCAAAATTCCAACAGGACGCGGTTGGATATGACGTCCTCAGTCGACTCGAATCTGAAGCCCCAAAAGTAGACTGGCATCCAGACAGCGGTGGTGACCCAGAGTACACGTATGCGCTATTCAGTCGGTCTGGATTCTCGTCCGCAGTCAAGGAAGCCGAATCGGAACGGGACGATCTTCACCTGTTGACCGTCAATGACGTCGTCGGACTGATCACGGAGTAGCGATCGAAGTGAATTGCTACTATAGTAGAGTTCAGTGCTGTGTTGAATAGCGAACTCTGAGTGGGAGTCAAGTGACCCCGATTTTGAGACCTTGGGAGTCACCCGCTCACGAGCCGACTCATAATCTGCTCGCCAGCCATCTGTTCTAGTTTAGTGACGGAGTGAAGCAGGATCTCAGCGGAGACTATACCGAATTGAGGCGGATTAGCTCAGGAGACTGGGTTCGCTGGAGCAGGCAGTCGCTGATTTGTTGTGTGATACCTTCGAGGCGGCGCACTCACAGCCGTGAGTGCGTCGCCGTTCCAGCGCTGCCGCTATCGACACAGGTGCTTCCCCGGTCGTCAGGCGAGTTCGTTACCAGAACTCGCCTGACTCAACCTGCTCACGTAACCGCGGTCGATGCGGATTTGGATCACGTGAAGCCCACAGCAACAACTCATCTAAATCCGGAAGTTCGTACCCTAAATCGAGCATCACGTACAACTGAATCAGGTGTGAATGGCGTTCGACAGCGTGAGAACATCGTCGACGAGGAAGTTGCGGCGACGACGCTGTGGCGTCGTCGGCGCTTTCCCGTTGTTTCACGTCCAGTTTCCGGAGTTCATCGACGATAACACGGCTCATCAGCAGTGAGATTGCGGCCATGATGACCAGAGCTTCGATGATGTACGGATCGGTCGTGTTGATTTCGTCAAGTCCGAAGCGTGATTTCAGTTCTTTGAACAATAATTCTATTTCCCAGCGCGCCCGATAGAGCTGTGCGATATCGGGCGCACTATAGTCGTCTTTCGAGAGATTTGTCAAATAGAGATGGTACTCTTCAGTATCCTCGTTCCAAACACCGACCAGTCGGAACGTTCGGGTCGTGCTGGTGCACGACCCTCGCTTTCGCTCGAACGAGAGGGTGATGCGAACATCGATTTCCTGTCGCTGCAGGTCGTCAAGGACGTCCTGCAGCGACTCTCCTTCGAGCGGGATACTGTTCCCCCGCCACGTCCGGAGCTCTTCGACGATCTCGAAGTTTGCGTCGTCTTTCACACGGGAGACGAACCAGCCGTTATTCTGGTCGATGCGGTCGAACAACCAGAAGTCGTAGAAACCGAGATCGAGCAAGACAAGTGCGCCAGCTACCCACTCGCCGGTGGGTAGCTGGCTCCGTTCTTGGGTTTTAGCGTCAGTTGTTCGGTACCGTGTTGGAAGGCCAGTTGAGAGTGATTCTGTTAGGTGAAGTTTCAGACCGGCCTGATCGTCACCGGTCGCAGCGTACACATCCGCGGCGTCTTGATAGAGAGAAACAATGCTCCCATCGGCAATGAGGACGTCTCGAAAGCGTTCGAGACGTCCGCTAAGGTCGGCATTTCTGGTATCGAGATTCTCGATGGCATCATCGAGAATCTCTCGAAGGAGTGCAACGAACGGTGGAGAGAACCACCCGTGGAAGGTTGCATAGGAGAGTTCATCGCAGTCGGACATTTCGACGAATCGTTCGAGAAAAGCCTGTACAGATCGGTCTGACCCAGCAGCGAAGCCAAGTGAAAGCGTGTAGAACAGCGCAACAGCGTCGAATTTCCGTTCACGCTCGACGAGATTCGTTGCGCGAGCGCGCTCGCGCAACTCATCGGAGGGAAACGCTCTTTGAATCCGATCAACAATCACTGAATCCGGTGGGGAGTAAGTCACACTATCCACCGGATTTCTCTGACTGGTAGTTACAACGATATCTAATCAGACGACGGTACACTCTGCTAAACTAGAACGGATGGGTATTAGACACACCTTCAGCAAGCAGACGTCTCAACTAACCGGCTTTGTGATGTACTGAGTATAGCGATATCGTCACCCGCTCAAAACCGGTCGATTTTGGCGTCACGGTGGATTTCGTCCGTCGTTCAATCGGTCGTACGAGTCGGCGTGATACCCGACACGCCACAACTTGAACACGGCACGCGCCACTAGTTCTTCGGGCGTCTGTTCGATACAGGAGGCTTCGACGTCATCGGGGGTGGAGCTCGCATCGGGTGGTGGATGGTAGTGTTCGAGGTCGGGTACGGGATAGTCGCCGTTGTGGGGATGTTTTCCCCAGCGGAGATTCACACCTGCCGAGTCCGTATAGTGGAACTTGTAGTTGTCCTGTGTTGTCCAGACGATATCGATACGGGCGCTCTTGGCGTCCCCGATACCGTCAGCGAGCGTGACTTCAAGAACGGAGGGATGGAGGTAGTCGTCAAGGTGGGGCGTCGCGAGGGGTTCGATCTCCGTGATGATATCACGGATCGTGACGAGTGCCGCTCGGTCAGTTGCCCCTTGGAGCGCGTGGTTCTCGTCGGGTTCAGGTGATTCGGTGTCGTCCATTACGCGAGGGCGGTCTCGTCGCTCCGTCGATCCTCGCCGTCGACGAACCGCTCGGCGTTCGCAATCGAGAGAGCGGCGTTCGCGAACGCGAGATTTCGGCGCAAAGTCTGCCACTCTCGAAGCGTTCCAACGTCGATCTCTCGTTCGTCGTCGTTCGATAGTGTTCGATTCGCTCCCTCGACGGCCAGGTCTTCTGGCGAATCCACATCATACGTCGATCGATACTCGCGGAGTTGCGCTCGCATCTCCTCGATGCGTGTGAGGAGTTCGTCCGTCGAGACATGGTCGAGGATGTCCGCGGCCTGTTCGACGACCAGCGATTCTGCCGAGCGGCGATAGACTGTCCCCCCGTTCTCGCCGGTCGCTGTCGTGACGAACCCCTCGTCGGCGAGTGTGTTCAGGTGTTTGCGCGCTGTCTTCGGCGTCGTTTTCGCGTCGTCGGCGACGGTTTCGGCGGTGACGTGCGTGTACGTGTGGGCGATAACCGCTCGGACGCGCTCGGACGGCATGGTCTCCGCTTTCCACTCCGCTTCGACAGCCTCGTTGATGTCTTCGAAGTCGTCCGGGGGTGTTGGCTCGGTCATATCACTCGCTACGGAGGGGAGTAATATAGTCCTTTGGAGAGGGCCTCTGTTACTGGTTCTAGGGTAGGTATCTTCTCGTCGTTTGGAAGATGCAGGGGGATCGACTACGGGAGGGAGTCCTGCCGAAGCAACTGTCCAAGCGTACCGCACTCTCCGATTGAGGGATCGCTGTTTGCCAACACGAACGTCTCCCAGCTGTCCACAGCTCCAACGAGAACATCGGGATATCTACAGGCGAAACGCGGCTAGAGGTCCTCGACGTACTCCCGCCGGGCTTCGCGTCGGTCAGACTCGGTACTCATGTCGTACCACCGTTCGATCGTGTCTGGGTTGGCGTCACACCGCTTCGAGATCACGTCCTCGGTGGGGACACCGTTGGCCCGGAGATGGGTGATGTAGCCTCGACGGACAGGGTGCGGTGAGAGAGATTCCGGACAGTCGTAGGCGGCGTTATTCGTTTGGGCGGCGTCGCACGTGTCTGGATCCTCGCCGACCGGACAGTCCTGGCCGGTGGCACACGGCCGAGTCCAGGCGTAGACGTACTGGCGGATCGTGCTCTTCTGGAGTCGGCCGTTCCGCGTCGTCACGAGTGGCTCACGTCCGTGGTCGTCGGTGACGGCGTTCCGGTTCTCCTGGATGTAGCCGTCGATGGCCAATGCGGCATCCTCGGAAATGCTGAGTTCGCGCTCGGCATCGTAGCCGTTCTTCAGTCTCGTCCCGGTCTCCTCTCGGTTGACGACTGTGAGGTAACGCTCCTCGGCGTCGTAGTCGTCGAGGTCCAACGCGTAGAGCGTGGACTGTCGGATCCCGGTCTCCGCGAGGATGGCCCAGACGACGTGTGCCTTGGTGAAGGGTCGGTAGGTCTCCAGGTGGTCGACGATCTCCCCGGCGCTCTCTCGGGCCAGCCAGCGCTCGTCCTGGCCCTCGTGTTTGGAGACCGTCGGGAGGATGACGAGCTTGTGGAACCCGTGGTCAAACACGCCCCGATGCTCGCAGTACTTGAGGAACTTCCGGAGGGCAGCCAGACAGCCCTTAATCGACGACGTTGCCTCAAGTGAGGACTCTTTGTGAAGGTAGTTCTGGAACTCGTCGAGTGTCTTGGGCTGGACGGTCCCGAGGTCCTCGATGCCGTGTTTCGCGCAGAACTCCTGGAAGTACTTGAGTCGGTTTCTGTAGGCTGTAACGGTGTTTGGTTGGACGTCCCAGGGGTTGGTGTCGAGGTAGAACTCGACGACATCGTCGACCGCCACGGCCCCGGAGAACAGTTGGTCGCGGTTCGAGGAATTGGCCGTCTCCGAATCAGTGTCCGGCCCGCCGATATTGGTCGGCGAGCAGTCGGTCTGGCTGTTGGTACTTTCGGTTGGACGGGCAGTGTTGGTGTGGGTATCTTGGGACTGACCAACCATCCCAGGAGCTGGCGTCTCGGGGCCGTGGGGCTGTGGCGTTTGGTGGGCATGCTGGCCCGGGTCCGTGACTACTTCCCCGCCGTCAGTCCGGACCTCCCGAGTCGGGTTCTCTGCGTCGTTCTCGTGTTGGTCGGGATCGGTCGTGGGTTGGTCGGGGTTCTCCGGGGTTTCGTCGGGCCGGTCGGATTCGTCGAAACCGTCGTTTGGGTCGGTCATTCGTCGACCAACTCCGTACGTTGGGGGACTCGGTTACCGGGTCCAATGGGCCAGTGGCCGGGACGGAATGACGTTAATGGTCGGTAGCACCGACCATTGGTGTCCGGAATTGGCCGGGACGTCAGGTGCCGGGTTCGATGTACTCTCTGTGTTCTCGTAGTCGAATTTCCCCGAATAGTCGGGTCACGGGTTTCGACGAGAGATCGCCCGGGGTACCCCGCGTAATTGGTCGGTGTGTTGGCCGGGGGTTGGTGAAGGACACCCGGTCGTCGATGGTCGGTGAACGAGGTCTTCTCAGAGTCGTGGCTGAGTCGAATTCTTCGGAATAGCACCTTGTAGCCCGTGCCTGGCCAATTATTCCGACGGCCAGTTATCTGGTCGTTCTCTGTCTCTCCTCGGCCAGTATCGACCACCGGGGATCGACGTGGCGTGCGAGCACCTTGATGGCCGGTCGCGGATGTTATTGTCGCCATGTTCTCTGTCCAGGTAATAGATCGTCCCGGTATGGCAAAGTAGTAATGGGTGAAAAAGAATATAGATTTAGGCAGTAATTGACTAACCATGACTGATGACCGGGACATCCCTGGCGACCAACTGTTCACCGGCGTCGAGGACGTCGACGATGACC
Organism: Halobacterium sp. MBLA0001; assembly: GCF_049705385.1. Lineage (NCBI taxonomy): Archaea > Methanobacteriati > Methanobacteriota > Halobacteria > Halobacteriales > Halobacteriaceae > Halobacterium > Halobacterium sp. MBLA0001. Next base: position 30,143 of record NZ_JBNAMQ010000004.1, on the reverse strand, counting down.
GGGAGTTAGGGCCGATTCTCACGCCCGAAGACCGACCCCGCGGGATCCTGTCTCCGACCGACCGGGAGTATCTCTGCGGCCACAAAGAGTACGCCCAACCCCAGACGGATGCGAACCGACGGCAGGCCATCCGCGAACGGGTCGTGAACGGGCTCAAGGACTTCGCGTTACTGAGCGTTCTCCTCGAACCCGAGGAGCGGGAGAAGGTCTTTGTGGAGCTTGGGCAGGAGGAAACCGACGATGCCCTTGCGTCAATGGTCGCGTTTGCGTATCTCGGGGTAGAGGGCGATCGGCATCGGTTCGAGACATGTCTCGAGCACGGCATCCTCCAGGGGGCGACCGTCGGCCAATTTTCTGAGTCGGGTGGTCGGGCGACCGACGCGGACGTGTCCATCTCGGTTGAGTACGATCCCAATATCGAAGCGCTGTATCAGCGTTTCGAGGATGGTGCGGAATTGACCGACGCCGAGGTCGGGGCGCTAGTTCGGGCCGGGAAAATTGGTGGGGACGATCTCGAAGAATTGGCCGAGTCGTCCGGAGGGTTTCCCGGTGTGTTTGTCGGGAAGGGAGCTGAATCTGGGGAGTAACGTGAACGTTGAATGTTGTGAAGGGCTGATTTTCACCAGGATTCGTCGATGGCACTTTGATACGCAGTTTCAGCTTGGTCGGCGACTGCGTCCCAGTCATATCGCTGCGCGCGTTCGACGGGGTCCGAAGATGGTCGGTCACCGCAAAGTGCCGCTTCGAGTGTCTTCGTGAGGGCGTCGACGGTTGGCTCGACAAGGAACCCAGCGTCGCCGATGACCTCGTCAGCAGCGGAGTCGGGATGGTCGGCGCCGATGACGGTGCAGCCGGCGGCCATCGCCTCGGCGTAGGTGATGCCAAATCCTTCGCGGGTACTCGGGGAGGCGAACACGTCCGCGGCGCGCATGTTGCCTAGGACGTCCTCGTAGTCATCGAGGAAGCCGAGGAAAGTGATCTGGTCACTTGCGTCGAGGTTGCCGGCGAGGGTTTCGAGCGTCTCGCGTTCCGGGCCGTCGCCGACGATGCCCAGGGTTGCTTCGGTGGGCGCGACGCGATCGAACGCCCGCAGGAGGACGTCGACGCGCTTGTCGGGGATGAGTCGCCCGGCGAAGAGGACGTCGAAATCCTCGGCGGCGGGCTCGGTGGCGCGGATCTGCTCGAAGTCGATCCCGTTGGGGATGGTCCGGATGCTGTTGCGGTTGGGGCCGATATCGGCGAGTCGATCGGCGGTGATCCCCGAGACGGTGATTGGGTGCTGAGGGGCGCGGGCGGTGAGGTGTTCGGTGAATTTCCCAAAGGGGGCGAGGTGGCCGAGGTAGTCGCGCCAGTAGTCGCCCCAGACCTCGTGCCAGGTGGTGATCAGCGGGGTGTCGGTGCCGAGGGTGGCGAACTTGGCGGCGAGGACGGGGAAGTACGGGAAGACGCTCGCGACGACGAGGTCGTGGTCGTCGATGTTGCGTCGGAGTGGGCGGAGTACGTCTTTGGAGAACTCCAGGGCTTCGGTGATGGAGCGCTGGCCGTCGTCGTCGGTGTAGAGTTCGCGCTCCGGGCTGACTGCTTTGAGGGTGATTCCTTCATGGGTCGTTTGTTTGGGGCCGTCCCAGAAGTGCCGGCCGTAGATGGTGACGTCGTGGCTTTTGTCGGAGAGGCGGGTGGCGATTTCGTGGATGCGTTTTTCGGCGCCGCCGGTGTTGAACGGATATACAACATTACTCACAAAACAGATGTTCATCGAAAGGTGGCTGTACTCTAGCGAGTCGGAACCTTGAAGGCTCTGCTTTCGTGCAGAAAAGGAGACTAGACTTTAGTCGTGTTCTCCTCTTTGAGCGGAACTGGGAACTTTCGGTCATACTGTGGGCGCGTGTTCAATCGTCGGATCGTCGAGGAATTGACGTGCATCATTGTCGTGTAGGCGGATAAACAGTCCTGACCCGTCTTGGACACCCTACTGCTCAACAGCGTAGTTGTCGTACCCTATTCGATCGACTTCTGTCTGGAGATGCTGCACTGAATAGGTTTTTTGCATCAGTTGTGACGGTTGGTCGACACTAAACTTGTGTAGAATAGAGACGATATGTGAAAATGACAATCCAGTCCGGTGCATTCGGATACCAAGCTCCATCGCGGACCTGGTTGTCGCCTCTCGCTTCACAAAATCGTACGTGTTTAGCCCCAGAGCGATTTCGGTAGTCTCTCCTAGGACCCGTACGAGCAGTGCAGTAGGTCGATGCAACAGGCGAACGAGTTCATCTTCGAGGGATGGTCTCCGACCCGGAGACCATCCCGTCTCGTCTGGTTATGACTCCGTCGGAGCCAACCGAAGAAGAGATACTCGACCGCCTTGCTGCGCTTGAAGAAGAAAACCAGCAGCTTCGGGAACAGGTTGAGGAGCTCGAAGAACTTCGTAAGGAGAACAAGCGTCTCAGAGCCAAGCTCCGGTGGTACGAAGGACCACATACACCGCCGAGCAAGGAACATCCAGGCGATGAAGAGTCGTCCTCGTCCGATGGGGACGAGGACGACGAACAGCCACGTACTGACGGTGGCACGCCCGGTCGAAAAGCCGGACACGAGCCAGAATGGCGTGAGGCTCCTGACCCGGATCGAGAAATCGAGGTGACCTGTGACTGCTGTCCAGAATGTGGCGAAGCGTTCGACGAGTCGGCGGGCGTCAGCCCCCGACTCGTCGAGGAACTCCCAGATCCACAGCCACCGGAAGTCACACAGTACAACCGCCACCACTACGAGTGCCACTCCTGTGAAACCGAGACTGTCGCCTCACACCCCGACTGCCCCGACGAGGGGCAGTTCGGGGTGAACGTTATTGCTCAGTCGGCGCTATCTCGGTACGATCACCGACTTCCCTACCGGAAGATCGGAGACCGCTTCCAGCAACTACACGGACTGGAGCTCTCGGCCGCGTCCACGTGGCACGCGACCGAGCGCGCTGCGCGCGCCGGTCGCTGTGAATACGAACAGATCCGTCGCCAGATCCAGCAAGCCGACGTTGTCCATATAGACGAGACTGGAATCAAGCGAGACGGCGAACAGGCGTGGCTGTGGACGTTCACCACCGAGAACCACACGCTGTACGCGGTCAGAGAAAGTCGTGGAAGCGATGTTCCCGCAGAAGTCCTCGGCGAGGACTTCGCGGGAACGGTCATCTGTGATGGGTGGACGGCGTATCCAGCCTTCAGTGAGACGCTTCAGCGGTGTTGGGCACACATTCTCCGGGAAGCTGAAGACGCCGCTGAACAGCAGGCTGAAGGCGAACCGATCTATCGTGCTCTCAAGGAGTTGTACGTCGCTCTCCAGGCTCGACTGGAGAGCGACTTGACAGTGCGTGAGCGGGCAGAATTACAGCGTGTTGCACGAAGAGAGCTTGAATCGTTGATTGAGCGGTCAGTCCCCGACGGACCAGTGGCAACACTACTCGGGAAGATCGAAGGAGGCCTCGACCACTGGCTCACCTTCGTCGGTGAGCCAGCGGTCTCCCCGACGAATAACGCTGCGGAAAGCGCACTACGTGAGCCAGTGGTTCTCCGGAAGCTCATCGGAACACTTCGGAACGACCGCGGGATGTTCGTTCACGAGACGCTGCTGTCCCTGCTGGCGACGTGGCGCCAGCAGGGACGCAACCCCTACGAGGAATTCAAACGAGTCGCCCGAGACAACGAGATGATCTCACGAGCTCACGCTGTGCCGGCTGTTGCGTCCTCGGGGTAAACACATACACAAAATCTAATTCGAAGCAGTCGATACCTCCGTTGAGGCGGGCGAGCATTAATCACTCATAAATTGTTCCGCCTCCTCTTCATCCTTATCTGAACAACACCTTGTAGCCATCCGAAACAAAGTAGTGCTTTAAAGATCAATCTCCTACTGATGACTACAGATTTAGCGTTTGTGTCGCTTGGGCAATGGTCCTCTGTGTGGGAGCAGAGAATTGACCACATATCCGATCACGTGGGCACAATGACTGTGTATCGAGCTACAGATGAGAATCCAGATTTTGATATTCCAGACAACGTGGAATTTGTTGATGTAGTAAGGAACCGGCGAACACCCTTGATCCCACTTTATTCAATCATCTGTATTGTTCTAATATTGTATAGGGAACTTATAGACGAAACAAACCATAACGTTATACATTCTATTGATTACTATGGGGGTCCGCTTTGCGCAATCACAGTGGGCAATCTTTTGAGTATTAGATCAATTATTTCAATGAGAGGTTTGCCAAAACAAGCAACTCCGGAATATGCTAAGGGAGCTAAATCATCAAACAAATATAGTCAATATCTGTTCTATATGATACTTATATTCTATTATAAATATGTACTTCCTTTGGCAGACGTAGTACACTTTAAATCAGAATCAGAGATTGAATATTTATGTGGAGACTGTGGCATAAACATTCGCCGCGCTGAGATTATACCTACGGGGGTGGACATTGAGTTGTTCGATAACAGATCCGGAGATATATCCTTCCTCAACCAACACCTGTCAAAAATGGATATTAATGACATTAAGACTAAAGAAACTATTCTGTATGCTGGCAGAATATCTGAAGGGAAAGGAATCCTAGAATTGCTAAACCATCATAAAAACATTGATAAAGATATCAATCTACTCATAGTTGGTATACCGACTGGTTCCAAAGGAGGGGAAATCCAAGGAGAGATTATATCTAGAGCGTCCAACTATGATAGTATAAAGCACATTGATGACTTCATAGACCATGAGAACATTCCAAGTCTAATACAGACTTGTGACTATGTCACTTTACTTTCCACCTATCGGACCGAGGGGGCACCAAGAATAATTCAGGAATCCCTGATTCTAGGTACTCCTTGTATAATCTCAGATATGCCCGGAGTCTGTGAGCCATTTAATGACATTTCCGGTTGTGAGGTAATTGACCCTGTATCATCACATCAATTTGAGCAATCTTTGTCAAATCTAGATGACCAGAGAGTTAATAAAGATGTGGCGAAAGAGCGGTTTGATATGGCAAAAAATTATCAACGTCTCAGTGAACTGTATTATCAGAATTGAACCTGGTGAGTTACCAGTGATATTAATGGAAACCAAGATAACTAATTAAAACATGCCCCAATCAAGCGCCTTAGTAATCGGAGACCCATATAGTAGTAAAAGCTCAGAAGAGTTCTTGAAGAAATTCACGGAATTAATATCCTCATCTGTTGACAATACATTTGTTCTTAGTGGAGATAAACCAGCGGATAAAGGTGATATCACGTGGCACCCATATAAACTAGAGATTCAGAACGACTTTGATGACAAAGCAAAGCAGTTTCTAGAATATCAGTTCGCTACATGTAAAAAAGTGGTTGAATATCATTCTCGTCTAAATTATATCGTTCTCAGATCGCCGTCATATATATTTCCCACTCTACTGGGAGAAATACTGGGAATTGAAACGAAGCTCTTTGTAGCTCAGAAACCAAATATAAAGTTCCTCCCTCAGATAGCGATGGCAAATATGCATATTGCTGATCAATTGATAATTGAATCACCTGGTGTGCTAGAGCATTGGGGGAAAGAGGATTTAAAAGGTAAGTCAGAGGTCGGTAGCGTTTATGTTGATTTATCCAGGTTCCGGAAAAAGAAAAACATTTCAGATAGGGGATATGATATTGGGTATTTGGGGACGCTTAATAAGAGAAAGAATGTTCACAAGCTAATCGATTCAGTTCGAGAAATTTCTGAGAATAACCCATCATTTAAGACAGTGATCGGTGGTGCAGGTGAACTAAGTGATTCAGTAGAGACACTGTCTGAAGAGTATGCTAACGTTGAGTACAAAGGATTCGTGACAGACGACGACCTCTGTGATTTTTATAATTCCTGCAAACTATTTGTATTGCCCTCTTCATCAGAAGGTTTGCCTAATGTGCTTCTCGAAGCAATGGCTTGCGGAACGCCTCCTTTAGGTACGTCGATAAGCGCTATATCTGATGTCATAGACCATAGGAATAATGGATTTCTAATAGATAAGAACCGAGTAGACGACTTATCTACGGTAATCCCCACTTGCCTCGATACTCCCTACATGGAGACGATATCAGATACCTGCAGGAGTTATATTGAAGAAAGATATTCAAAGGATAACGCATTAAGGAGATATAATACGATCTTTTGAAGCAAGGGAGTTCTCGCAATTGATTAGGTCTAATTCTCCAGTAGTGTATATCGGGCTGCTCAAAGAAGAATCATTGATATGAGAATCGTTTCTCCAAACAAGTACTGTTGATCCGCAATCATCGTTATCTACGTATATAGGATCTATAAACTCATTCTCTTCTGCTGCCCAAAGACCCCATTCATAGCCTGCAATTCTTCCGTTATGATATTTGCTGGCCCATTCACTGGACTGAAATTGAGCGTTCGAATAGTGGCCTTGGCCAATGACAGTCGTTTCAACATCGGATTGCATTACGTGAGGTGGGATAGCTGATATTTGTGTCAATATAAATAAACAGATGAGAAATGAAGCAAGAATAGTACTAACTGATTCTAAGGTATGGCTTTCAGTTAGCTTGAAAATAGCCATTAACGCAGGGGGTAAGATAGTAGCCGATAAGAAAATTAAAAATCGAATGGGGTCAACTGGAATAATCGTTCCGACTACAAGCAGACCCAAATATATACTGGAGATGATGCCAGAGAAGAAGATTAGCGTCAGTTCATAATCTGAGTTCTCGTGGTGAGAAAAGAAAAGGTAAATATGAAGTAATGCCATAATCGCTAATACTAAAATTGATAGACGAGAAATATATGCAAGTAAATTTAATCCCTCAACATGTTGAAGGCCGCTAACTCCTCCCGCTGGAGCGCTCGCAATACTTTCGCCATTAAGGAACCTTAGCACTTTCACTCCAAACCTCAGAACAAAATCTTGAGCGAAGTAAACGAATATAGTAGTGACCATCAGATAGAGTATGAGTGATGGGATTAGATCATTATCTGCGGTCTCATTTCTAAATGTGGGGATGTATTCCGCTGCCTGTCCAGATATTAGTTTTGTTGTGAAAAATAGAGCGGCGATAACTGCAGTCAAATGATGGGATAACGAGATTGCGATCGTCGTTATTATGAGTTGAATTTTGTGAGTCCACTTTTTGGTTCCCATGGAGACAGCTAACAAACAAATGAATACCAGAATAACTGCGTGAAGTTCATCTACAAATTTTGTCTCGAACATCAACAGGGTTCGAACAGATGCAAAACCAGTCGCAGCGGCTCCAGCTATACGCCAGTTATAGAGTCTACGTAAAAATAGATAATATAGTGATGGCAGCGTGATTGAGATCATCGGGATGTACTTTGAGAATACATCTATTTCTGTCCCTGATACTTCCCATCCTATGGAGACCAAAGAGTAAAACAGAGGCCAAGAAGCGCCATCATTAATGTATTCGCTTAGTGATGTGAAATTTATAAACCCATGAAGTTCGGGTAAAGTGCGAATGTAGGGGTCATATCCAAATAGCCCAAATTCCATAGGATCTATTACGATCAGGGCTGGGCAAAACGCCACATATGTTAGGAAAAGAACTATTACTGATCTCTTCTTGACTAGGACTGATACTATCAGCAAAATTAGATACATTAGAAACAGTATGACATAAGGTACATAGATAGGTGTATTACTACTGAAAAAGCTGTAGTAAAAAAATCCGGTGGACAAAAGGACGAGTGCTATTCCTAAGGCCTTTACTCTTCGCGAACCAATCATAAATGTCATATATTTGATATAATATCACTCAACTCTGATACCTGTTCCCTTTTTTCCTTCCCAATTTCGGATTTATCAAGGGCAACAATCTCGTCTGTGATGTCATCTTCAAGAACTCGATCAAATAAGGCTGCTCGTGGTGTATCATAGTAGAATTTAGCCTTTTTACCGTACGCTAATGCTGGTACACAAGCGTGGATTCTATCCGAGTGGGTAACTGTAGAATTCCCATATAAAAAGAGATAGTCTTTTACATTATCCGAAACAAATATATCATCATTGTTGTAGAATCTGCGGTTATCGAATCTGAATTTTAATTGCTTGATTATGCCTCTATGTGGTTGTTCAAACGGATTATGATTGGCCCTAATGACTCTCCTCCCGTTTCCAACATCGGGTTCGGTTATGCTATCGAATGTAGCCATGTCAAATGTGGAATTTGCGTACGGTGGTGAGTACCAATCGTTAATAAAAAAAGCACAGTCTATTCCATTATAAGATTGTTCAGCAATATCTGTATAGTGTTTATATGCCTTCTTATCGCGAGTTATTATACCATGGACATCAATATCTTCCAGCATTGACTTTGTCTCTTCTATAGTATCACTGTTGTAGTCGCCGCCTCCGGCTCCTAATAGAATGAGAGGGATCCCTCGCTTCTGCAAATTCTTCAGTACAGGAAGATATGTTCCAACACCATGTTGATAGAGAACACAACCTGGGAGAATAGCTACGTCGGGATCGACGAGTTCAGAGATGTTTAAAATTCGTTCTGGGTAATCAGATTTTTGCCTTCGAAGATTAGCTAGCCATGAGCCAAGAGATCCCATTGCCCCTTTAATCCCAGACAATTCCCCAAGGGATTTATGATCCGCAACTAAATTAGGAAACCCGCTCACTTCAATTATTTCATCGTCTTCAGTTGCTTGCTTTACTAATGAATAGGCACCTTTGTCAATAAACCCATTTCCTATGTTCGTTGTCCAAGTCCTTAGCAGTAGTATCCTCATGCCTTCCCAGTATCGTTCACCCCATATAAACCTAGATATATAGTACGTGTTTACCCCGAGGTCTCAACAACCGGCACAGTCTGCTCTCGTGAGATCATTTCGTTGTCGTGGACAACCCGCGTAAGTTCCTCGTATGGGTTGCGTCCCTGCTGGCGCCACGTCGCCAGCAGGGACAAGATCGTCTCGTGAACGAACATGCCACGGTCGTTCCGGAGTGTTCCGATGATTTTCCGGAGAACAACAGGTTCACGAAGGGCGTTTTCTGCGGCATTGTTCGTCGGGGAGACCGCTGGCTCACCGACGAAGGTGAGCCAGTGGTCGAGTCCACCTTCGATCTTCCCGAGGAGTGTTGCCACTGGTTCGTCGGTCACTGACCGCTCAACGAGCGATCTGAGGCCGTCCTGACACGCTCGATGCATCTGTGCTCTCGCACGAGGATCTGGGTCGGTCTCCAGCCACGACTGGAGACCGACGAACATCTGCTTGAGATACCGGTACACCGGTTCTGCCTCCTCGTGGTCACTAGCAACGTCTTCAGCCTCCCGGAGAAGATGTGCCCAGCACCGCTGAAGCGTACTGCTGAACGCTGGATACGCCGTCCACCCATCACAGATGACCGTTCCCGCGAAGTCCTCGCCAAGGACTTCCGCGGGAACATCACTCCCACGACTCTCTCTGACCGCGTACAGCGTATGCTCGTCCGTCCGAAACGTCCAGATCCACGCTTGGTCACCGTCACGCTTGATGCCGGTTTCGTCAACGTGGACGATTTCAGCCTCCTGAATCTCTCGACGGATCTGCTCGTACTCACAGCGACCGGCGCGCGCAGCGCGCTCGGTCGCGTGCCACGCGGATGCACCTGAGAGTTCGAGTCCGTGAAGTTGCTCGAAGCGGTCCGTGATTTTCCGGTAGGGAAGGCGGTGATCGTACCGTGACAGGGCAGATTGCGCGATGACGTTCACCCCGAACTGCCCCTCATCGGGGCAGTCGGGGTGAGTCGCAACCGTCTCAGTTCCACAGGAGTCGCATTGGTAGCGGTGTCGGTTGTACTGGGTGACTTCTGGTGGCTGTGGATCCGGGACTTCCTCGACGAGTCGGGGGCTGACGCCCACCGACTCGTCGAAGTGGTCGCCACACTCGGGACAACAGTCAGAGGTGACCTCGATTTCTTCATCAGGATCGGGCGGAGAGCGCCACTCCGGGTTGTGACCGTCCTTTCGACCGGGAGTACCACCATCAGTTCGGACATCGTCGTCTTCGTCGTCCTGCGAGGTCGGGGACTCGTCGGTCCCCGACCGTCGCTTACTGGGTGGAGTGTGTGGATTCTCGTACTTCCGGAGACGTGTTTCGAGTTCTTCGATCCGCTCTTGCTGCTCTTCGATCCGTTCGTTCTGTTCCTCGATCCGCTTGTCCTTCTGGGCAATCTTCTCTTCCAGCTCGTCGATTCGCTCCTCCATCTGGAGAAACCGCGAGAGGAGTTCGTCCTTGGAGAGATCGTCCCAGCTCATCGATTCCACCTCGAAACGACGACAGCAGGGCCGACGGGATGGTCTCCGGGCAGCGGAGACCATCCCTGAGAATGTAGACTGACTCCCTGCTGACAGACCATGTATCTGTCACAGGCCACCACCTACGAGACAGTGACGAAATCAGACGGGGCTAAACACGTACGATATATAAAACCAGTTTATCTTCTCTTTCAGATCTGATGCTGTATATGTAATAAATTCAATATCATCCGGGAGATCCTATAGTTCCCCATAGAGGGATATTTTCTATAACTAGAGAGGATCTATCTAACAAACCATTACAGGATATTAATACATCACACTACTCAGCCCTCGGACAAGGCTATATCATTGGTTGGGGCGGGATGGATACGTCAATTGTCGTAGATCCCACGGAGTACCGACCGACAATGAGGCAACCCAGGCGACAAACGATTACCTTGTCAATTCTGCTGGATGTGGGGAAATCCATATCCCTGCTCTCCGTCCCGATAAGACGCCCATCACGATAGAGTTACAGGTCGTTCTGGGATCAATGTCCCAGATTGCCCCTGTCTCGGCTATTTCTATGGACTCGGTGACCGACAGGGAAGCTTTTAGAGGTTCACAACCACCATCGACAACGGCAGCTACATATTTTTTCGTCACTGGAGATGTGGAACACTCGTCCAACACCAGCAGGGTCGAATTTATCGGAGGCCCGTGAAAACCTCCAGCGACACAATACCCCCATCGTCAGTTTCAGCTGTCAAATAAATTCAATTGCGAACTGGGGAAGTCCCGAAAGTGGTACGGAGATGCTGTCGAGATCAGCATTCAGCTTCACATTCAAGATCAACACAACCACCTTTACCCCGCAAGACGATCAGACAACTCCAACAGCGAGATGCTTGTCTTTACGAGCGACCGAACGAAGAGCCGCCAGCGAATGGTAAAATTCACCGCAACATCACCCCCCGCCACGACGTCGGAATCGAAGCCGGCGCCGATGCGTCTAAAATCTTCATCGGCGGTAATCACGGGAGTGCGGCCAGCGAAGGCAAGATAGTCTTTGACTGAGGCACTGCTTTCTTCACTGACGACCTCCACATCGCCTCTCCGAAAACGGCGCCCACGGGATCAAATTCGGGGGATACTACTCCAACATCAACCCGTCGCACATTCGCGGGATTTCAGGAAACGTTATTCACATCACGGGTAACGCAGACACCTATGCGGTGAGTTCTGAGATCCAGTATGAGAATGGGATTGATGGAGATGCAATTCACGTGGAAGCGGAACCTGCCAACCGCGGCGTCGTTCCATATGAATCGACAGTTGACGAAAAAGTAACCTATCCGTCATCCACATGGTCTACTCTGGTCCATCCCAATGGGGGATATGACAGGTTCGATGGGAGGGTGTCGACACGGTTGCCGCCGGTTCGTCGACGCTCGTGAAGGGTTTGCGGGCGCACGAATGAATACAAAATGAATATCACGCTCGCTAGCGATCCTGCGTAGACGTTTAGTATCGGCCGTATTTCTTTGAGTCATCGCGAATAACCAAGAAGACTCTACATCGAGGAGACGACAGGTAATGCGGAATCAGTACTTCACAAAGCCGTTAGTTGAGAAGTCCGCTTGCTGAGTTGTGACCAAACAAACAGAGCAAGCGGACAGTGAAATCCACGAAGACCAGCTCCTTAACTTTCTCGTCAACGTTCTCACCAGCGCATTCACGCTAGATCTTGGTGAGAACGCAGAAATCGACCCAGAGGACATCTTCGAGGTCCTCGTCGGCGCGACCGCCGACGGGACCTCGATATCCACCCTCTGCGAGAAGAGCGAAGACGCTCCCTCTGGCAACGGTGTTCTTCATCATCTCCGGACCAAGTTCGACCTCGAAACCGTCGAATCTACCGGGAACACGCTCCTCCAACAGGATGTTCTCGAAACCCTCCCTGAGCAGGTGGAGGTCGCTGCTGACCTCCACCTGCGGCCCTACTACGGTGACGAAGACGAGACAGACGGCCTCTACTACAACGAGGCCAAAGCAGGAACGACTGCGTTCCACGCCTACGCCACGCTCTACGCACGCGTGAACAACAAGCGATACACCTTGGCGGTGCGCCGTCTCACCGACGGCGACACCGCCAGCGATGTCCTCGCCGAGTTTCTTGGACTGATCGATAGCTTCGAGTTCGACGTCAAAGCGGTCTATCTCGATAGCGGCTTCTACGACGGGAAGTGTCTCACGTTACTCCAAGCGCACAATTTCGCGTACATCGTCCCGGTCATTTCGTGGGGCAAGAAGATCAAGACCGAACTCACCCAGGGCTGGAGTCGTGAGATCACTCACGATCTCACGACGTCCTATGGCGAACACGAGTGGACCGTCGAATTTCCGGTGATGATCGACTGTACCTACAAGAATGGTCGATACGATGAGCATGGGGTGGCGCGTCACGGCTACGCCGTCGACGCGCCGTTCATCGACGAGCCACGACAGGCTCGATCCCACTACAGCAAACGCTTCGGGATCGAAGCGAGCTATCGCCTCTCCGAGTCAACGATTATCTCGACGACAACGCAAGATCCCACGAGACGGCTGTTGTTCGTTGTTCTCAGCCTCCTGATTCAGAATGTCTGGCGGTTCTTGCACTGGGAGTACGTGGCGACGCCCCGCCGAGGCGGGCGTCGCCTCTGGTGGTGGCCCTTCGAAGAGTTCATCGATATGGTGACCCGGGCAGCGTGGACGGCCCTCGCAGTGCGTCGGTCCGTCCCCGCGAATCGTCCACCGGACGACCGGTTTCACCGGTAACTAGTAATCGAGTACGCCTTGCCGATCAGTGGCAACGCCGTCGCTGTCGGCGGCGATTGCCGCCGACGCGACGGCTTCCCGTCTCTCGTCGTCGGAATGGATCTTCAGAACACAAATCCAGCTTTGGTTCGTCGGTAACTCACGATCCAGCATCAGTTAGCTCCGGATGCTTTGTGAGGTACTGGGAATAGATATTGACTGGCGGGTGCTGCGCAAGCGTGAATTCTGAGTCTCTGATCGTTCCGTAGCGATTCTTGAGAGAAATGAATTTGAACACACCAAGTATCACTAAGTGTTCTGGACTCACGAGGTTCACTATGGATACATTAGGGCCAAATGAGATTCAACTTGAATCTGCTGATAGGGATGGGTCTCGGATAGAGATTAATATTAACGTAGGTTCAGAGATAGACCCATTCTTCGAAGAAACGACGTTTTGGGCGGAGTACGATGCAGATTTGAGTTCTGTTCCAGAGGGTATTCTGATGATTCCTGCTGTCGCTAACATCGCTCCACTGGTTTGGGCCCTTGATGGGAGACTGTATGTTGATACGTTAGACACGACATTCGCAGATACACTCTCTGAGGTTCAATGCACATTAGCGGACTTCTATCCGGAAATTGGATTCAACGGTGGGGAGCTGGTTATTGCCAACCGCACGCGAGAGAAAGATCCCCAAACTACGGATGCTGCCTGCCTTTTTAGCGGTGGAGTAGATTCTATCGCTACCCATGTTAGACATTTAGACCGATCGCCATGTCTTATCAGTATCCACGGGGCAGACGTCAGACCAGAAAATGTGGATGGATGGAATCGGGTTAAGCAAGATATTGAGCGCTACTGCAACCGACACGATGCTTCCTATTCTGTCGCTCAGTCAAATTTCAGATCGCAATTTGATGGGGTGCTGTTAATGGCTGAGTTTGGAAAAGATATAGTAGCAAATTGGTGGGGCGGTGTTCAGCACGGCCTGGGTCTAACTGGGCTCTGTGCCCCGTTCTGTTATAGCCAAGGAATAGAGGAGCTGTTGATAGCTTCTACTCATACGGAGGGGTTTGATCAACCATGGGGATCGCATCCCGATATCGACAACCGAATTACTTGGTCCGGGACCTCAGTATCCCACGATGGGTATGAACTGACCCGACAAGATAAGGTTGAGTTGATAGCTGATCATGCTCAAGCTGAGGACAAGAACATCCACATCCGCTCTTGTTATCGGTCAGAAGCAGGCGATAACTGTTCTCGATGTGAGAAGTGTTGTCGAACTATCGTCGGGCTAGAGATCGCAGGCGTTGACCCACGAAAATACGGGTTTGATGTTAGCGATGAGACGTTCACTCATATCCAGAAATCACTTGAGAATGGTGACTGGAGTATTGGATACGATGAAGTATTCATGTGGGAAAACTTGCAACAACAGGCCTCAGAAGTAACGAACTTCCCGGATTCAGGGATGGAGACATTCGCTAACTGGCTAGAGCATCAAGAGTTCTCTCAAATAAGGAAAAGAGCCTCAGCGTCCCATTTGTATGAAGATCGACTGCTCTTTTTGGTCCGCTTGGCTCCGAATCCTATTTATAAGCGGCTCCGAACCTTTGTTTGAATGCTGCCACGATTGGGCCTTAATTACATTCCTGTATCTGGGGTGGACGAGTAGTACAACAGCATAGATCAATGCCCCTCTATCAACGACTCCGATTAAGCTCACAAAATCGGTGATAGAGTAATGATTCTCCAGATATTGGAGTACACCGACCATCACGCCGGTTGAAAATATGCACCATCCACCTTCTGATATCGGCGGGGTGAGCTGTACAACTGTCGGAGATCACTTACGTGGAGTATCATATTTAGCCCGTAAGAGACAGTCGTCGTAGCAGCTGCGCCGACAAGTCCGTCGGTGGGTACTAAGGCGAGGTTGAGAAGCACATTCACCACAAAAGCTACTACCTTCGCTCTTGCTGCAAGATTTGGCTGGTCCAGGCCTTGAAGCGTTCGTTCAAAGATCATGTACATTGACTGGAAAAACCGCTGTATCATCAAGACAGACAGCCCAACTGAGGCAACCACGTATTCCTCAGTAAACGCATAGTATACTATTTCTGGTCCAAAGAGAACCGCACCAGCCATCGCGGGAATAACGATAATGATTGAAAGGGGTAACACAGATTGGATGGTATTCGAGATCTTGGCAAGTTCACCTTCACTCGCTATAGAAGAGATGTCGGGCACATTGCTGACGCAAGAGCTGTAGTGAGCATCAGGGTGGGCATGAGAAACCACGAACTGGGACATTTAAACCAGTATCAGTACCTCACAAAGCATCGCCGGCTAATCCGACTTGAGCCATCTGTTCTGTTGTGGTGAGTCGTCGATCACGGTTGAGCAACGCTGATCGAAGGCGGAGCTGTCGCTGTCGGCGGCGCTCAGCCGCCGACGCGACAGCGTTGCCACTTGCGACGACGCTTGCTCGGTCGGTGACTACCGGTAGAACCGGTCATCCGGTGGCCGGTTCGCGGGGACGGCCCGACGCACCGCGAGGGCCGTCCACGCGGCCCGTCGAACCATATTCACGAACTCCTTGTACGGCCACCACCACAGGCGACGCCCGCCTCGGCGCGGCGTCGCCACGTATTCGTAGTGCAGATACCGCCAGACGTTCTGCAACAGCAGACTCACCACGACGTACAGCAGTCTCACCGTTGCATCTCGCGTCGTTGTCGTCGCTATCGCTTGCTCGGACAACCGATAGCTCGACTCGATACCGAACCGTTTGCTGTAGTGGTATCGAGCGTCGCGTGGACTCTCGATGAACGGCGCGTCAGCGGCGTAGCCGTGACGCGCCACGCCGTGGTCGTCGTACTTCCCGTTCAGGTACGTACAGTCGATGTAGACGGGAAACTCGACGGTCCAGCTGTGACCGTCGAGTTTCCCTGTCAGATCGTGTTGGATGACGCGACTCCACCCTTCCGAGAGTTCCTGCTGAATCGTCTTTCCCCACTGAATGATCGGGACTACGTAGGCGTAGTTGTGCGCCTGAAGCAGCGTGAGACACTTGCTGTCGTAGAATCCGCGATCAAGGTAGACGGCCTTGACCTCGGTGTCAAGGCCGTCGAGGACACCGAGGAACTCAGCGAGGACGCTGCTGGCGGTGTCGCCGTCTTCGAGACGGCGCACCGCCAGC
Organism: Halobacterium sp. MBLA0001; assembly: GCF_049705385.1. Lineage (NCBI taxonomy): Archaea > Methanobacteriati > Methanobacteriota > Halobacteria > Halobacteriales > Halobacteriaceae > Halobacterium > Halobacterium sp. MBLA0001. The sequence continues at coordinate 13,849 of NZ_JBNAMQ010000004.1, read as the reverse complement.
GTGTAGCGTTTGTTCTTCACACGCGCGTAGAGTGTGGCGTAGGCGTGGAATGCGGTGGTTCCACGCTTGGCTTCCGAGTGATAGAGGTTCTCCGTGTCGTCTTCATCACCGTAGTAGGGCCGCAGGTGGAGGTCTGCGCAGACCTCCACCTGCTCGGGAAGCAGCTCAACGATGTCTCGGCGAAGAAGCGTGTTAGCGACGCGTTCGAGCCGTTCCGGCTCGAACTTCGTCCGTAGATGATAGAGAATCGTGTTCGCCGATAGCGAGTCTTCACTGGAGTTGCACAGCGTCGAGATCGAGGTCCCGTCGGCGGTTGCGCCGACGAGGACCTCGTAGATGTCCTCTGCATTGATTTCAGCGTTGTTGGCGAGATTCAGAGAAACTTCCTCGTCAAGGCAGTTGACGAGGAAGTTAAGGAGCTGGTCCTCGTGGATTTCATTGTCCGCTTGCTTGGACACAACTCAGCAAGCGGACTCCTTCAACTTGCGAGCTTTGTGAGGTACTGAGTATTGGCGGATTTGGACTTTGTACTACCGTTATAGAAATGTAACTGTGCGTTGCTATACGTCGGAGCCACCTTCGCGGCACATGTGGCAGATCGCCTCGCTTAGTCGTGCATCTCCTGAACCTTCTAGGCTTTCTTGTGAACGGGTTCCGGAACACGGACGCTTTTCGACATGGCCGCGTGTTCTCGATGGCCCGTGAAGGAGGTCAGTGCCGAGTTTGGTACGTTACGTAACGACCGGTAGGAGAGTTTTATTGTCGGCAGGCTTCGTACTCAGCTTCGTTTTCCTTTATTAGCGTCTTCCAGACTTATCGTGGTGATGGATCTCTCGTCTAATCTGCGGGAATGTAGTTCATCATATCAGACTAAATGCAGCCAGAAGAATCGGGAATCCCTGGTTCATCTTTTCTTCTAATTCATTATCGTCTATGCCTGTCATATTCAGCAATGATGTTGGTAGAAATTACGTACCCTTTGGGAGGATTTCAGTGAGCTGTGGGATTGTAGTGTTTCAATGCCAGGAAGTGCATTGCCCTCAAGAATTACGAAGGCCCCATCAGTCAAAACAATATCCCACCCTACGTAAGGAACATAGGGGATACGCTCTGCAAGTGAAAGCACTTCTTGAAAGACCGTCTCCCATTCTGGGATACTGGCCCCCTCGATTTGAGCTCCAGTATCTGGATGTTTTGAGTACCAGCTTTGCACTGATCCGTCGGGAACAGTTGTGGCTTTGCTAAGTTCACCAGTATCTTGATCAACTTCAGCACAGTATCCACCTTGCCCCCAGTTATCTGTTGGAGCTGACTCAGTTGAGCCAAACCGATGAACTGCTGCGGGGGAGAAAGCTTCTCCCGTTTCGGGGTCTAGCATGGTTATCACACGAATTGTATTAACACTATCTGGGAAAATTGTATTTGCATACTCACGTTGCTGAACAGCACGTGAGACTAAATACTCATCAAGTTCCTCAATGATCTGGGAAATTTCAGACTTTCGTTTATACTCTGAATTAACAGTGAACGACTTTTCAGTATTTACTAATTTTAAAATTCCCTTCCCACTGCTGGTTGTCGTTGGTTTTAATATCAACTCCTTATCATTCTGGAGAGTTGACAGCACCCAGTCCACGGGATCTTGACGCTCACCAGTTGAGAGAGGATATAAAGCGTTGTTTTTGATCACGGCGAGATCAGGTGGGGCATATGGGCTGATATCAGAGAGAATTCGATGAAATACGATTTTATTCTCTAGTATCGCTCTATTGTTGTCATTTATTTGACTGAGTTTCATTCTTTGTTCATAATTTGATACATATTCGCCGATATTATCATCGGTTAAGTTGAAGATTGCTCCAGATCGACTGAGGAAACCGTGTCTCCAGAGCCAGAGACGTCTAGATATGGGCATAGGAAAACCCGGGGCAGTAGAATATTCTTTATCTAATAGATAGAGGATTTTGCTTATCTTTGGTGAGACCTCAGAGAATCCTGCCGAAAGCAGATGTACAAGGTGAGTCTCTTTAAAGGTTGAATATGCCTGTGTGAGCATCGACATAAAGGACGCTACTGGCCAACATCATATTAACCTTTAATTATAATTCTGTATTGTACACTGCTCAGAATAGATTGTCAACATATTTCGCAGTCAGGGGTCCTATAGCACTTTATTGGGAATATACCTCTTTTGGAATGTGGTTGATGAAAATAGTGCTAGGAAATAAACAGCGACTCCAACTCCAATCACAAAGAAGAGTTCAACAACTGAATCTATACCCACAAATGTCTCCAAAGCATAAACTACGAGTGCCATAATAACAGATGAGATTGTACACCAAGCGAGTTCATCATAGGGGACATGGGGAGAGACGAATTGTTTAAGGAAATATATTCGAACAATCATGCCTGCACTCATCGATAACATTGTCCCGAGGGCGGCTCCGACCAACCCGAAGTAATAGATGAATATTAGATTGAGAACTAGGTTCAGGGAGATATCTACTACACCACCGATAGCAACGTATCGAGGTTTATCCATAGCAAAGAGAGTTCGGCCCACAATATGGCGAATCGTGCGAGGAACTTGACCTGCGATAATTATTATCAGTGCATCCCATCCCGCAATAAATCCTGGACCATAGATTACCCCAAGTATCTCGCGAGAAAGAAGTACAGTTCCAAATACAGCCGGAATAACGACACTAAGAGAAGGAGTGATAACTTTGGAGATGAGGTCTTCGATCTTTTCGTAGGACTCAGACGCGTCCCAAGAGCTGATCTGAGGGAAAATCGTGCTACCGATGGCCTTAGTTAGTATTAAAACAGGACCTCCAATTTGCCAAGCTGTTTCATATATTCCAACCATGCTAGATGCGTAGAAGAATCCAAGGATCATGAGATCCATTGTGTTATGGATTGTCCCGCCAACCACGGAGATACTACTATAGCTAGCATATCGTAACAAGGAAGGAATGATTTCTAAACTTGGGAAAGCGAATCCAGTATCCTGAATAATTAGTCCAAGAGTTAGCCTGACGACATAGCCGAGGACCAACGAACTTGCTAGGCCTGTAGCGCCGTGTCCCTGTGTCACTGCAATGGTCCCAGCAGCAATCCAAGTAACTCGATATATGAATCCAACAACAGCTGATTCAGCGACACGATGCTCTCCCCGTAGTACGACAAGAGTTAGATCCGACAGCTGATCAAATAGAAGTGCTAGTATAAGTAGGATGACTAGATCAGCCCCGATATATTGCGTTAAATATCCGCGGAAAGCAACAATAAACAAGCTAATCACAGTTACGCTAGCCAATTTGAGTAATGCAGAAGTAGAAAAAACCGTTGCAGGACGGTTATTTACACTAATCCGTCTCTCAACAGCAATGCGCAGCCCGAAGTCTGCTGGAATTCCAAGGAAACTTACTGACGCTCTAAACAAGAAGAAGATTCCAAGCGCGGCAGCACCAATTTCTCTTGCAAAGAATGCGACACCGATGAAAGATAATACCGCTGACAGTGTCCGAGTGAGAAAAACTATTGATGTAGTTCGCCCTATTTTCATTTACCCGCAGTAGTCCCATGACTAACAAAGATGTTGTTGTTTCTATGCAACAGACGGAGTGTTGGCTGCAGCTTGGGTATTGGTTCCAGATGTCTGGACTGCTTCAGTCTCGATCTCACGGCCGTTATTGCAATCGGCATCCCTCCCTCTTGGAACGCTGTGTCGACCACGTCCGTACGCCCACCGATTACCGACGAATCGCTTACGTCGCTGAGTTGGACGCCACAGGATCCTCGCGATCTACCGCGGTTATTGCGTGTGGACTCGATCTTGCCGCCGTGAATATGGAAGTCGTCCACCCCCCTCACCTGGTCGGTCACGTAGACTCCCATCCACACTCGACAATGTCGCTGAATCGAACGTCTACGTCCTCCGTCGAGCCGTCGAAGTCATAGAGAGCACCCGCTGCGCCAAACCCTCCGATGTAGTCGACATTTACGGTTACGTCTTCGATGCTCTGGCCTGAGTTCGGCTTGATGTCGACGCCGTTGGTTTGGTTTACATCAGCCCCGACGAGACGATCCCCATCCACGACGATGTTTGCGAGATCCATGGTGCTGGCTCTGAGTTGAACTCCTGCGGTGTCTTCTTCAGACCTCATGATCTCGAAATTGAAGTCAGAGGCAGACATATCAGTAAGCCCAGTCCCGTCGCCGTGCGACCCCCAAATACGTATTCTTCCGTTCACGGCCGACCCTGAGACCCGTGAACGCTCGATCGTGAAGAGTTGCCGATGAGGACTGCCCTGATTAACGTTCTTGCAACCGATGTTCCTCATTGTTCTCTTTGTCGAATGGAGGGAAGCAGCAGTGTTAGTCCATTGCGTCAGGTCAGTATCGTGCCATGACCGTTCTATGTGACGATGCCCTCTTGCTCATTCCCTGCCGATCCAAGGACAGCATCGTGGGCCGCCTGAGCACGTGTCCTGCGGAGGGTTCGTGCGCGCCAATTGCAAATCCGACAGTTGACACACGAGCGACGGATGCCGAGAGTGTCATCGGTAGTGTGGTAATGTTGATACTATCAATATCCGAACCCTCACTCTCGGTGAGGAGAGCTGCGAAATACCGCTCGCTTCCCACGTTGATGCCGTGGTGAACGTGGTCGAGTTCGTGCTTGCCGTCTGATCCATTCCCAATCTGGGAGTTTGTACACTTGTGAAGCAACGCCAGCGACCAAGAGACAGTATTGTCTTTCGTCGTCCCCTCCATCATGACCCTCCTGCCGATAACGACGTATCGTCGCCGTCTCTGTGGTCTGCGTTTGTGATGAGCGCATAGAGATCTTGGTCGTGTCGCAAAGTCCTCTAGAGTTCAGTAGCAACTGACTCCCGTGAGGAACGGGACGCCTCTGGTGTCCACCCAAGAGGTGTCCCATGCACGCCACAATCGACGTGCGGTTCACGATAAGCATCGACGAGGACAAAACAGTACCGCTCGCCACGCTCGCCGAGTTCGTTACCGAGCAGAACCTCGAATCTGTACTGCTCGAATCGATGGTCGAAAGCCTCGACGCGAGCCGCGTCGAGGCGCTCTGTGGTGAGAAACACGCTACTGGCAACGGTGACCGTCGCTTCCAACGAGCTGGTACCGATACTCGCACAGCCGTCACAACCGCCGGTGAACATGACTTCGACCTTCACTACGTTGAAGATACCGCAGCTGACCACGACGAATCCAGCTACTTCCGGCCCGTCGAAGATGTTCTCAGCTTCGACGGGCAAAACCGTTATCAGCAGGACATCGCCGCCAAAAGCGTCGATCTCGCCACATCGCTCAGCTATCGTGACGCTGCTGACCACGGCGACGGCATCCTCTCGGAGATGCCGTCGCCGACCACGATCAATCGTCGCGCCAAAGAGTACGGCAGCAAACTCAAGCAGTTCCTTCCAGACTGTGTCGCTGATACTGACGCTGACGCCGTTATTCCTGACGGCACGAAGTGTCACAGCCAAGACGACGACCGCGCGTACCACTCCGTCCAGGCCACGCTCGGCGAAGACACTGCCGAAGAGTCACGCTCCCTGCTGGATCTCTCGGTCAACGCTGATTGGGACGAGACAGCAGCCGACCTCGATGACATCGACGCAGTCACTGACGACGCGACGGTCGTCAGTGACGCTGAAGAGGGCATCGTCACGGCCTTTACCGACGAAAATCGCAATCACCAACTCGATCTCGTCCACGTCGGTCGGACGCTCGACTACAACCTCTGGGACGACAGCGTGTTCTCCTTGGATCGGCGGAACGAGATCGTCTCGGAAGTGATCGACGAAGTGTTCCATCTAAAGAATTCGGTCGCCAAACACCGTCCAGACGAGGAGTTCGCGGCGATCCGCGAACGGATCGCGCGAACGACCGAGCGTATCGAGAAGACAGCCTGGCAGCATCCGTCTTTAGCTAAGACGAGAACCGCGTGACAGCGACGGCTTATCGAGGCTACTTTTCGAGAGGAATGAGGAGGAGAAGTCTGTGCACAACCCTCGCTCCTCAACGAGAATCATGCGTCGGCTCACTACACTGTTTCCCTCCGAGTTCCTCGAAGAGCACGCCGAGGAACTCGGCGTGGTTGAGCGAGAGGGCAAGCTTCAGATTCCCGTCCTCGTGTGGGCGCTCGTGTTCGGCTTCGCCGCAGGCGAGAGCCGAACACTCGCCGGGTTCAGACGCTGCTACAACTCCACAGCTGATGAAACGATCTCTCCCGGTGGATTCCATCAGCGGTTGACGCCGACGTTGGCAGAGTATCTCCGCGACCTCGTCGAGCGTGGTCTCGACGAGGTCGCTGTTCCCAACGCTGTTGACGCTGATATCGACCGATTCAGAGACGTGATGATCGCTGATGGAACGGTGTTGCGGTTGCACGAATTCCTCTCTGATGAGTTCCAAGCCCGTCACGAGGAGCAGGCTGGAGCGAAGCTCCACCTGCTCCACAACGCCACCGAGCAGACGATTGAACGACTCGACGTGACCGACGAAAAAGCGCACGACAGCACGCTGTTCAAGACGGGTTCGTGGCTCCAAGGACGGCTCGTTCTGTTCGATCTAGCGTACTTCAAGTACCGCCGGTTCGCGTTAATCGACGAGAACGACGGCTACTTCGTGAGTCGGCTGAAGCAGAACGCGAATCCGGTGATAACGGAGGAATTACGGGAATGGCGCGGGCGCGCCATTCCCTTAGAGGGCAAGCAGATCCACGATGTGGTCGATGATCTCTCTCGGAAGTACATCGACGTTGAGGTCGAAGCGGAGTTCAAGCGAGGCCAGTACGAAGGAACGCGGTCGCTGGACACGAAGCGGTTCCGCGTCGTCGGCGTCCGTGACAAGGACGCCGACGACTACCATCTGTATATCACGAATCTATCGCGAGAGGAGTTCTTCCCGGAGGATTTAGCAACGCTGTATCGGTGTCGGTGGGAGGTAGAAACGCTGTTTCGTGAACTGAAGACGCAGTACGAGTTGGACGAGTTCGACACAAGCGACCCGGATATCGTGAGAATTCTGCTGTATGCGGCGTTGCTGTCGCTGCTGGTGAGTCGTGAGCTGTTGGATCTGGTGACCGAGCAGGCTGATGACGAGATCGTGTTTCCGCCAGAACGCTGGGCGGCGACCTTCCGGTCGCACGCCCAGCTCATCCTCCACGAACTCGGTGAGTATCTCGGTTACTCACCACCGCCGTTGCTGGAGCGGCTGATCGAGGATGCTCAGAAGATTCACCAGCAACGTCCGGTCTTACAGGAGACGCTCGCTACCGCTACGCAACCGAGGTGTGAGTCTTAGCTAAAGACGAATGCAGCCTGGCAGTTAGACCAGTACGGCTCAGAGAAGGCAGCGGGGTATCTTCGGCGGTGGCTGCCGTCAATCGTGACATTTGCCGAGCAGGCCGTCGAGGGGTTCGAGGTGCCGTGGACCTCGAACCCCGTCGAACGGCTGATGGGCGAAGTCAGCAAGCGCTGCAAGAACCAGTGGATGCGCTGGACGACTGAGGGGTTAGAGGCGATACTCCAGCTTCGGCTCGTGAAGTACGCCGATCCAGAGCGCTACCAGTCGTTCCTTGACGAACTGCTCCAGCGATCGACCAAAACAGCAATGAGCTGTGACCTCTCAATTGAGAGCACCAGAGGCAAACTCTAGACCGCTTTGCGACGCGACCGAGATCTTGGTCGTTGAGAGTGGTGATCTGCGACGGAACGAAATTGTTCTCGACGCGGATAGTCGGTCCAGCACAAATGTAGAGTTTGGTGTTGTCGGGGACTTGCGGCTGATTTGAAAGGAGATAATCCTTGTCAGAAGGCGGAACGACGGTCATGCTACCCTGCGCACGGTCAATTGCGTCATGGATGGCCACAGTGGCATCGTCGTTGTCCTGCTCGACCAAGGTGACTGTATTCGATACATAGTCTTCACGTAGCCCAAATCTGCCGGGATCGAGATAATATTCAAAAATAATAAAAATAATAAGAAGAGAATCCATCACTGAAACCCATTTCACATGCCATTGAATTATATAACTCCGGAGGGGAATAGAGAAAGAAACTGAGTGCAGTTTTTTCAATTAGTAGGGAATCAGATAATATCTCGTTCAGAATATCAGATCATCAACTGTCTCTTCTACTACAGTACTATTGGCATCTTTAAGCGGTACACCATGGGTTTCTTTTCCATAGTGTTTAAGAAGAGATGTTACTTTATCAGCATATTCAATCGCGACAAATGGGGTACTACTAACATAGGCAAAAATCATCGAGTGAAGTCTTGTTGCCAAAATACCATCCATTGCCGAAACTATACTGAGTGCTTCATTTGGATGGTTATATGAGATAACTGGAGCATCACCGACGCTACTCGATAGAGATTCACAGGTCCTGTGGTCCATACCCAAAGATTCATATGAATGTCGACAAAATGGAATGAATACAACTTTGTAGCCAAGATCTTTGGCCTTATGCGAAATATATCTGTAAGTCCGCCACAGTTGTTCATTCAAATCTTTATCCTTAACTCTCCGTGCAGCGATTGCAAAAATGTCCTCCTCCGGATCAATCCCATGGTCGTAAAGTGATTTTTCACCCCACTTGCGATCTGGCTGTAGTTTTGTTGCTGGATCGTCAACCAGAGTTACTTGACAAACTCCAGTATCAGATAAGACTGCTTTGCTAATCGGATCCCGAACTGACACAGTATCGGACTGATTCATCGCGAATTTGAGTGCCTTCTTGGTTATCTCTGGAGTAGATGAGTAAACTCCGATGGCAGTCCAGTGGATAGATTTTCCAAGTGTTTTTGCTGCCATAGCATAGTAAGGGATTTTTTTGGCGTAAGGACCCATATAGTGGGAGAAGAGTCCACCACCACCGAATACGAAGTGATCATTCCTGAATAGTTCTTTACCTAACTTGGCTGGAGATGGCTCGATGGCGTTCAGAGTGGTGGTTTCTGGTGGTTCGCCTCTGTGCAGGGCTTCCGTTTCCCTTTCATCATGTGTAACAACTGTAATTTCGTCTATATTATTGGATGAATCTTTTAGCAGTCCGGTTAGTATCGCTTCGTCGCCAACATTACCAACTCCATATCCACCCACAAGCAGTACATTCCCACTCAGTTGCTCAAGGATATAGCTCGTCATTCTTTATACCCGAGCGCTTCAAGTCGATCATTTACTTCTTCAGCCGCACTGTCATTCTTCTCATCCGTCAGTTGTTTCCTACCGATCCTCTTCTCAGCGTGGTCAATGAGTTGTCGCTCAAGACTGGTTTCTGGTTCTGGCGGTGAAGCAACGACCTCCTCTTCAACTAGCTCGTATTCTACCATCTTCCAATTGTCTTGATTAAAAGCAGCAAATCGTCTATATAGTGTTCCGTTGTCAGTCGTTGATGCTTGCGCATAAACTATATCGCGCTTAATTTCTTGATCTGGAGATGGATTCGCTGGAAGAAGCCGATGTCCAGGTATCGCAGGTTCAGTTCCAGTGTACTGATTGAGCACAGACGAAACAATGTCAATACTACTAACAGGCGTTTCTACCCTCAGATCTGTGTATGATGGATGTATAATAATAAGTGGGATATGAACCAACTCTTTGAAGGGATAACGAGGATGTTCATAGTACCCGTGTTCACCGAATAGATCGCCATGATCCGATGTGAGAATGATGAGAGATTCAGAAATTAGTCCTCGATCTTCAAGTTTATCAAAGAACTTCTCAATATAGTTATCAGTATACTGAATTTCAGCATCGTATAAGTTGAGCAATTTTTCTTGCTCTTTATCTGTTACCGATTCCGGATTCTTGATTGCCTGTTTATACAATTTCTGAGCCTTCCTATCCGACACAGACTCGTCATGGAACTGTTTGCGGTATTCTTCGATTGGCTCATATGGTCCGTGTGGATCCATATAGTGGTTCCAGAGAAAGAACGGTTGATCGGAATCAAGTGAATCTAACCAGTCTAACGATTTTTTGTTAATTTCCGATGCACGAGCGTAGTGCCTATTTCGAAGTTTATCTAATGCACGCTGTGCAAGTGCTATCAATTTATTTTGTGCTAGATGAAGATCGTCATAAAATTTATCAAATCCATTATTAAACCCGTAGGCGCGCGATACATACGGGTTTGAATGGAAGCCACCGGTTTGATAGCCCTCATCCTGAAGGTGTTCGGCGATTGTTGTCGTATTTAAATGGTAACTTTCGCTAACGGCTTCATCAGGATATTCTCCAGTTAGCAGGGAGGGAACCGCTTCACGAGTGTGTGAACTAGCACTATAGGCATTTATGAACTGCGCATTATCTTTAGCAAGCTTATCGATATTTGGCGATGTATCCCGAGAATACCCATAGCAGCCCAGATGATCAGCTCGTAGGGCATCTACTGATAATATAATTATGTTATCGACAGCCGACATACTATGTTGGAACATACTTCTCATGAATCTCACTTATTAGCTACGATGACACGTGGATATAAAAACCCAGTTAAAAAGTGTGATTCATTGACGAGGTGTTCGACCACCGCTGGCTGCAGAGTCGTGCCAGTCGCCTCGTACAACGCACGGAACCTTGGTGAACCGAAAGATATTGAGTACAGGATCGAAGATCGCATCGAAAAGCATAGTAAGGACGTCCAGCTGAAGCAATAGGCCATGTCCACGCACGGGCGAACGTGTTTCATCCTTCGCCTTGTCGTCACTATTAAGAACTATGAACGCGGGGACAATCCGGGAAGCACGATCATCACAGTGTAAGAAGAATTCTATGACACCCTCACTATTTCCTATTTTGCCCAAGTTACGCTTCCAATTCCTTCCCCTGTAACCGCTCCTCTGCCTCGTCCCGATCCTCGGGATACCCAACGTCAATTCGCCATCCTTCCAACCCAATCGCATCAATCGTCCGCCCACTCTGTATCAGCAAGTCAATCGCCTCTGAAATCTCGTACTCGCCCCTGTTAGACGGCTGCACGAGGTGACACGCGTGGAAGATGGCCGGACTGAACGTGTAGAACCCAGTCATTACCAGGTTCGACGGCGGATCTTCTGGCTTCTCCACCACGTCAGTAATCTCGCCGTACTTGTTCGTATCACACACCCCGTACCGACTCGCTTCGTCCAAATCCACTTCCTCCACGAGGAACGCTGCATCTGCCCGTTCCTCCTGCTGACGACGAACCACGTCCTCCAGATTCGCCTGGAAGATGTTGTCCCCGAGAATCAGCATGAAGTCGTCGTCGATGTGCTCCTCGACAGTCAACAGCGCATGGGCAAGCCCCTTCTGCTCGCGCTGGTGTGCATACGTAATCGGCACGCCTTCGAACTCGTCACCGTAGTGTTCGATGATGTTCTCCTTCATGTAGCCGACAACAACCACGAGTTCGTCGGCACCGAGCTCTTCCATCTGTTCGAAACAGTGAGTCAAAATCGGCTTCCCGTCGACCTCGACCATCCCCTTCGGTTTGTCCTCCGTGAGCGGACGCAGGCGCGTCCCCTCGCCGGCAGCAAGTACGACGGCTTTCATGACTATCAACGCTATTCTGACACAGAGCAATATGTCTTTTCACTCTATCAACTAGATGGGCGCTCCAAATTCGTGAAAGTGAGACGACAACCTCTTTAGGTCGCTTCTGTAGGGCTATTGTATGCACATTCTGGTTACAGGCGGCGCCGGATTCATCGGCGGCCACATCGCCGAATCCGTCGCCGAAGACGGACACGACGTTACCGTTCTGGACAATTTCGAGCCGTACTACGATACTGGGCTGAAGAGACACAACGTCGAAATCGCAAGAGAAGCAGCATCACAAAGCGACGGAAGCTACGAACTCGTCGAAGGGAGCGTAACCGACGCAGAACTCGTCGACGACCTCGTCGCCAATGCGGACGTGATCTTCCACCAGGCCGCCCAGGCAGGGGTACGAACGAGCGTGGAGGAGCCCAAGAAGGTCAACGACTACAACGTAACTGGCACGCTCAACCTCCTCGAAGCAATCCGGGAACACGGTATTGAGCGTTTCGTCAACGCCTCTTCTTCCTCCGTGTACGGGAAACCGGAGTACCTCCCCTATGACGAAGACCACCCAAACGAGCCTGTCTCTCCGTACGGCGCGTCCAAACTCGCTGCTGAACACTACACGCGAATCTACAATGAGGTCCACGACCTCCCCACAGTCTCACTTCGGTACTTCACCGTGTACGGACCCCGGATGCGGCCCAACATGGCGATCTCCAATTTCGTCTCCCGGTGTATCAACGGGAAATCGCCAGTCGTTTACGGTGACGGGTCGCAAACACGGGACTTCACCTATATCGACGATGTCGTCGACGCCAACCGGAAACTCCTCACTGACGATAGTTCGGACGGCGAAATCATGAACATCGGGTCGACGGACAACATCGACATCCTCACGCTCGCGAAGGCAGTCCGTGACGAGATCGACCCAACGCTCGAGATCGAGTTTGCAGACCGCCACGACAGTGATGCCGAACACACGCACGCAGACATCTCGAAAGCAAACGAGCTCATCGGCTACGAACCGAGTCGTGACATCAGGGAAGGCGTGAAAGAGTTCATCAGCTGGTATCAGCAGAACCGCGACTGGTACGAGCCCCTTGTTCTGAGTTCGTAAGGGACGAACACTTCTCCCTGCAATCCCTCTCCCAAGCCCCCGAATGAGTTGCCGCCGATAAGGAAACTCTATTCAGGGATTTGAATATGCTCGTTCGTAAACCAAAACCTGAATAACCGACCGACGAACCAACGCTCAATGCATCTCTCCGTCGTCGGCAGCGGCTACGTCGGCACCACAATCGCGGCCTGCTACGCGGATCTCGGCCACGACGTCGTTAACATCGACATCGACCAGGACATCGTCGACGCCATCAACGCCGGCGAAGCACCCATCCACGAGGGTGGCCTCCCGGAACTCCTCGAGAAACACGCCGGCTCCAACAGCACAAACCGCCTCCGCGCCACCACCGACTACGCCGAGCTCCTCGACACCGGCGCGACCTTCCTCTGTCTCCCGACGCCGCAAAACGATGACGGCAGTATCGACCTCTCGATCATGGAGGCCGGCGCCGCCCAACTGGGCGAAACCCTCGCCGACAAGGACGACTGGCACACTGTCGTTGTGAAGAGCACGGTCGTACCCGGCTCCACTGAGGACGAAATCACTCCCATCCTCGAGAGAGAAACCAAGCAAACCGCTGGCGAGGACTTCGGCGTCGGCATGAACCCCGAGTTCCTCCGAGAAGGAACAGCTGTCCACGACTTCCTCGACCCGGACAAGGTCGTCCTCGGTGCCGACGCCGACCGCGCACTCGCGGACATGCACGACGTGTTCGACCCGCTCATCGACCAGACCGACGCCCCAGTAGTCGAAACCGACACCCGGACGGCGGAGATGATCAAGTACGCGAACAACGCATTCCTCGCGGCCAAAGTCTCCCTCATCAACGACATCGGGAACATCTGCAAGGAGATCGGCGTCGACGCTTACGAGGTCGCCGACGCGATCGGCCTCGACGACCGTATCGGCGCACAGTTCCTCCGCAGCGGGCTCGGGTGGGGCGGCAGCTGCTTCCCCAAGGACACCGCCGCGATCCGCGCAGCGGCCCGTCAGCACGACTACGAACCGCGCATGCTCGACGCCGCGACGGAGGTGAACGACGAGCAACCGAAGCGACTCCTCTCGTTCATGGACGACCACGTCGACGTCAGGAACAAACGCGTCGCCGTCCTCGGGCTCGCGTTCAAGCCCGGGACTGACGACGTCAGGAACTCCCGGGC
>NZ_JBNAMQ010000001.1:0-11904 GCF_049705385.1 Halobacterium sp. MBLA0001 | reverse complement strand
TGGAAGAACCACACGCCGTGCACTTGGGTGCGAGTATCGAGGAGAGTACTCCTGCAAACGTGACTGTCGTCAACTGGAACGAGACCTCGCTTTCAGCGAACGAAACCGTCCAATCAGTCGTCGAAACCGCAGTCAAAACGAACGCGACAGATGAGACGATCTCCCTCGAAATGTACCGGTCACTTCGAGACCAATTCCGCGAGCTCCCACATCAAATAACCCAATCAGACTACGTGACGGAGCCAACCGTATCCGTCTACGTCAGGCATAATACCACTATTATTCAGATCCAGCTTGAGCCAATCATATACGGCTAAGGTAGATTCTGGAATCAGGAACAGGAGTGCATAGGATGGTTCGGCTCCAAGTTCGCATATCTACTCCCTAGGGAATTCGCCTAGTTCGAGAATGAAAATAACCACTCTGTAAACAGTTCTTTGGCACCCTCAACTAGAGCCCTCCCAGTCGAGGGTGAGTTCGGTGAGACTGTCAAACCTGCAACTCCCACCGCTCGGGGATTCCTCCGCGTGAACGTGGAGGATGTCAATCGAGGGCTCGCTATCGCTGGAGCTCTATCGGATATGTTTTGTGCCCTCTCGAAAGACGATGATATGGAGAGTAATGTATACTACACGAATGCGAGTGGCGGTCGCAGCCGCCCTCGTTGCCCTCACGCTGACTGCCGGCTGTATCGGCGGGCTATCCACTGATAGCTCTGTCAACGCCGCCGCAGTCGGAGACGCAGTCGAACAGCGATACGCCGCCCTTGACGGCTACGACGCCACGGTCTCCCGTACAGTTGAAGTCGGTGACGCAACTACGGAGACCCGCGCGGACGTCACCGTCCACGGCGATCAACGAGATGTTATGTACACGGCTGGCCCGAACGCTGGTGAAACAGTTACTAGCGCAGCCGATAGTGGCCCGGTCTTCACCACGGGACCAAGCAATACTGGCGCGGTTGCGCCGGCTAGTTATGGGGCACTTGCGGAAACACTCGTCCGAACAAGTAACGTCTCCGTCGATCGAGTAACCAGCTATGGCGGCCACCAGACCGCTGTTGTTGAACTCACGCCGGTGGCGAACGCAACGGCGAAAGGGACGGCGAACGTGACACGCACCGTCTGGGTGGATCTGAACCGTAAGATTCCCCTGAAGGTCGTCACGTCCTGGACGGCCGCCGACGGGCAGCCGGCGACCGTTACCGTCTCATACGACGACGTCGATCTCCACGAAGATAATGCATCGAATACTGCTGAGGTGGCGATGTGACGGCCCTTGATGGCTCTACTCGCCAACTCACGCTCGTTCTCATCGTTGTTGGTCTCCTCGTCGGCGTTGCGGTCGCGCCCCAGGCGTGGGATCGTGCGACCGAGCCCGACGGCACGGTTGCGGTTGTGGAGCTTCACGGCTCTATCACGGGTGACTCCGCGACCGCAGTCATCGACGACCTCCGGGACGCCCGGCAGAACGACTCCATCCGCGCGGTCGTTCTTGATGTGAACAGTCCTGGTGGGACGGCGTCGGCGAGCGAGCAGCTCTATCTCGCGGTGAAGCGCACGGCGGGTGAGATGCCTGTCGTTGCGAGCGTCACCGGCACTGCGGCCTCTGGGTCGTACTACGCTGCCGCGCCCGCTGATGACATCTACGTTACGCCCGCCTCTGTTGTCGGGAGCATCGGCGTGCGCGCCACCCTGCCCTCGGCAAGCATTCCTGAGGGGCAAGTCGTCACTGGTCCGGACAAAGTCGGTGGGTCGACGCCTGATGAAGTCCGCCAGCGCGTCGAGACGCTGCGGCGCGCGTTCGTCGGCTCCGTGTTCGCCGAGCGCGGCGACCGTATCGAACTCACACGCGAGGAGGTCTCGCACGCGAAGGTGTACGCGGGCGCCAGCGGCGTGGAGAACGGCCTCGCGGACGAAATCGGCGGCGTTGACACGGCTATCGAGGCCGCTGCTGACGACGCCGGCCTTAGCAACTACGACGTGGCGCGCATGGAAGCGCCGCAGCCGTCGGTACTCGCCCAGCTTGGGCTTTCCGCAGACACCACTAGCGACGCGACCACCGAGCAGACCTTCGACTATCGCGGCGTCGACACCGTCCAATATCTCATGCTGCATGGAACCATCACAACCGACACAGCTCGTAACGCAACGGAGGTGACCGCGAATGCAACCGCGTAAGGTTGCCCGCGCCATCGGCGTCATCGCCGTCGTCGCTGCAGTCGTCGTCGCCGCGGCATTCGCCGGCGGTCTCGTGTTGGGCTCACCCACGCAGGGTGACGCACCCGACGCGCCGGCCTACGACACGAACGAACTGGTCGCCGAGCCCATCGAAGACGATGGGAGCGTCACCGCACCTGCAGATGGCGAGTCGAAGACTGTCGTGGTGGACATGAGCCACGGCAACGGCGTCAGCGAGAACGCCATCCAGCCGCTCGTCGACGCGCTCGTCGCCGCGGGCCACGAGGTTCGAATGTATGCCGGCGGGTCGTCGAGCAGTATCGGCGCTCAGCCCGGCGCGGCGTTCAACGAGACGCTGCGCGGCGCGGACGCACTTGTCGCTGCCAGCCCCGCGACGACGTACTCGTCGAACGAAGTGGCAGGCGTCGAAGCGTTCGCTGACGCCGGCGGTCGCGTGCTGCTCGCGGCTGAGCCGCCGACGACCACGAGCACGACGTCGACCGTCTCGATACCCGGCTTGACGTCGAGCGGGACGGTGTCCGCTGCCGGGCAGCCGACGAACCTTGCAGCCGCGTTCGGCGTGTCGTTCGGGAACGGTTACCTCTACGACATGGCCGAGAACGCGAACAACTTCCAGTCCGTGTACGCGGGCGGTGACAGCGGCGTCGCCGACGGCGTCGAGGATGCAGTCCTCACCGACGCCACGCCCGTGACAACTGGCGGGGACGCCTCGCCGGTGCTCACTGCCAGCGACGTCTCGCTGTCCTCAACACGCGAGGAAGCGTCGTATAGTGTCGCTGCGCGCAACGGGAACGTGCTCGCCGTCGGGGACACTGACTTCCTGACGTCGACGAGCGCGACGACCGGCGACAACGACGTGTTGTTGAGCAACGTTGCCGCGTTCCTCGTCGAGGGTGACAAGCAATCCGGCATCCCCGCTAGCAGTCAATCCGGTGGGCAATCATCCGGCACAGGCACGACACCCGTGATGGCTACCTGATCGGGGATCCAGCTCTGCATCGGGCACCTGGCACGTTGCTCGCCCCAATCGGTACCCATACGCACCGATCGAGATTTGCGTAGTGTACGCTTCGAACTTCCCGAGCAAACGGTTGCAGTCCGAATTCCACGAGGGACGGATACGTAGCGCAGTCCACCCAGTCACTCTAGCAACGAAAACGGTGGGCTAAGGCCACCAATCCAAAACACTACCCACAACTCAGCACAGCGCAGCAGAAACCCACCTTAACGCAGAAATTCCTCAGCAGTTCTAGTGAGATAGGCGCGAAGTAGAGATGCTTATCGCACGGTTTCAAATGCCAATAGTTGTAAATCGTTCTCTGGGATAGTTTCCGCTGTCCGTAGGGTGTTCACGACCTATGTATACGGGAGATGACGTCGAATTCGGTGGTATTTGGGAGGGGCTGAGTACCCTCCTCGTCTCGGTGCTTGCATTAGGCGTGTTCGTGGTCGCGTCGGACCCAATCAACATTGGTGGCGTTGTAGCGAGTGTCGCCCTTGCCGTATTTGGGCTTACGCAGCTCCTTGCGCCCCGAGTGTTACCGTGGTATACGAGTCTCTCGCCTCGCTGGACTGGCCTGTTCTGGATACTCGTTGGAATCGGTCTCGCCATGTTGGGTGTCGTCGCCTCGACTACGATTGGCACATTCAGTGGCGGTCTGATACTCGGGATTCTATTCGTTCTCTACGGGTGTCTCACCGCACTTGACCGATAAACACATCTCTTGTACTTACCGAAAATATGAACCACATCGAGGCGGGTTCTCACCAGCGAATTCGGAGTGAAACAGCTGCTCAGTCGGTGTGCGAGTGTATCGAACAGTTCAGTCTGTCGGGACATTTAAAATGTGAGCAATTGTGCATTAGACCATGACTTCTGGTGCAGTTGACGCAGAAGATTCCCCCTCCGTCCGGGTCCTGTCCCCGGTGAATGTTGGACTTGTTCTGATTGGTATTGTGTACGCTGTGTTGACGCTTGCTGATGTCATCGATTATCCGTGGCTCTCAGTCGTGTTAATCCTCGTGGGTGGCGGGGTCGTCACATATAGAGCATACCGACGGGAGTCGTGAGAGATACACGCCCTGTACTTACCGACCGACGCTCGAATCTAGTAGCCGTTGAGAGTTTCAACAGAGCCCCAAATTTCCACCCGCCGTACTTTAAGTGAGTTGTCCGACGAATACTCTGTATGAGCACGCTCGCGGACACAATCCAAATCGAGAACGTCGTTGCGTCCAGTGATCTCGGCCAAGAACTCGCCCTCGACCAACTCGCCACAGACCTTCCCGGCGCCGAGTACAACCCCGAGGACTTTCCTGGAATCGTCTACCGCCTCCAGGAGCCGAAGTCAGCCACGCTGATTTTCCGCTCGGGGAAAGTCGTCTGTACCGGCGCGAAAAGCGTCGATGACGTTCACGAAGCTCTCGGCATCGTTTTCGATGACATCCGCGAGTTAGGGATCGATGTCTCGAGTAATCCGCCGATTGAGGTGCAGAATATCGTCTCCAGTGCCGATCTCAAGCAATCGTTGAACTTGAACGCAATCGCAATCGGGCTCGGCCTAGAGCAAATCGAGTATGAACCCGAACAATTCCCTGGCCTCGTCTACCGCCTCGATGAACCCGATGTCGTCGTTCTCTTGTTTGGCAGTGGGAAACTCGTCATTACCGGCGCAAATGAATCTGAGGACGCCCAGCACGCGCTGGCACACGTCAAAGACCGCCTCACTGAACTCGGCTTGCTTAAGTAATCCCCCGTTTATAGAACGACTACCACGCGAAAGGAGCTGTGTTGCTGGGGCGAGTGGCATCCACCTGTCCCTGATCGCTGGGAACGGGGGTGTTACTCGCTGACGTCGACGTACTGGGATTCCCAGTCACGACGAGCAGCAATTTCACGGCGGCCACGCTGTGTGAGCGTGTACACGTTCGTGCGCTTGTCGAGTTGTCCCTTCTCGACGAGGCCTTTGTCGACAAGGTCGTCGAGATTCGGATAGAGTCGGCCGTGGTTAATCTCCTGTTCGTAGTAGTCCTCGAGTTCATCCTTGACTGCGAGTCCATGTGGTTCGTCGAGCCCGGCGATCACGTACAAGATGTCCCGCTGGAATCCAGTTAAATCGTGCATTCGTCTATTTCTCTTCTTTTCGTGGGTGGATTAAGTGTTCTCTGGTGCTCGGAGGGGAATATTCGAGACTATTTGGCGGGAATTCCGCGTGAGGATTTCGAACCTTTATCTGGTGGGCGGGCGAAACCTGCGATGGAATGTCTGACCTGATCGTCAAAGCAGCCGTAAAGGACGAACTTTCGGAGCACAACGTCTCGGCCGATTTCTACGACGCCCTCAACGAGGAAGTCGCTGAACTGCTCAATGACGCCGCCGACCGTGCCGAAGCGAACAACCGGAAGACGGTCCAGCCCCGCGACCTGTAGGCCTGCGTAACGCAGCCAACCCCGCCACTCGAACCTAGCTTTTTGAGGTTCCTGTACAGAAGGGAGGAAACGAAGATTGCGGACGCACCGGATACCGAACGGCAGGCGGTCGAACCCGATGCGAGAGGCCCTCAGCGTGTCACAGTAGGGTGGGTCGGTCACTATGAAGTGTGGAGCGAACGCCTTCAGTCGGTGGGGTGTAGTGCGAACGCGCGCTGTTGCACTTCTAGTGGGTGGATGCTACGCGGAAGACGCCGTCGTCGCGGCCAGCGTAATAGAGTGCGGTCCCGCGGATTGCGGGGGCACTCGTGAGTGCTGGTTGGACGTCAAGCGCGTGCGACCAGTGTACCGCACCGGTTGCGGCGTCGAGTGCGTACAGTGCCTGGTCGCATAGCACGTATCGGACGTCACCGGCGATGACTGGGGGACGCGATCTAGGGCCAGATGGTGCATTGAGCGTTCGCCGCCATCCAACCGACCCGTCTGCCGTGTCGAACGCCGCAAGTTTACCGTCCGGCGACTGGACATGGAGGTTGCCGTCCGCGACAGCGACATACGCGCTGCCGTCCTCTGGTAGCGGGACCGATGCCGTCCATTGTGTCGTGCCATCATCGAGGGAGAGTGCGTAGACGGCGCCCTGGTGCGCGGCGTAGTACAGATTCCGATCGTCGACAGTAAGGGTGGTGTGACTTTGGGGGAGGTCGTCTCGCCGCCAGTTTTCTTCGCCCGTCGCTGGATCGAGTGCTGCGACGCCAGCGTCCTCGTGGTTCGCCCCAACAACCGTGTAGGCGACCCCGTCACGGGCGGCAAGTGCAGTGCCCGAGCCTCCAGCATCATATTGCCAGCGCTCCTTGCCGGTCGCGGGGTTGCGGCCATACACCGTCTCACCGCTATCATCGAGAAGCGTGTCCTCGGCGAGCACGGGAGCGTTCGTAGTGGATCCATAGCCACCTACGTTCGTTCGCCAGCATAGCGCGCCATCACGTGCGTCGTATGCTGCAAGGAATTCTGCAGTCGAGACGAACATTGCGTTGCCGGCGAGCGTCGGCGTCGACTTTCCCGCCGAATACTCAACTGTCCACGACGCATTCGAGTCACCCAGCTCAAAGCCTCGATACGCACCTGCATCTCCATTCCCGTCGCTATAGCCAACGAATCCACGGCCATCAGCGAGCGCAACCGACGTGGCGAGTTTTGTATCACCAGCTGCGACGCCTTCACTAGTCGCCTCATTTGATGGGCCATGATCGGTCGTGGCCCCGGTATTCGCGAAGTCGTGCTGGTAGGTTGGCCACGCGCCGGTGACGGGGCCGACAGGTGCGTCCTGCTTGTGGTCGCGTGTACTACGGCCGGCGACGCGGCCGAGACAGCCCGTGAGAGAGGTGACACCAGCTGCCCCGGCAGCAACAAGTACATCACGACGTGTCTGTCCGCTGGAGGGCATATACATTCATGGCGATGGATTCGGCCAGTAAGTAGTCTTCTATTGCACGGAGTGGCGGCTTACTCGCAGAGGAATCCGTTCGACATGGAAGTGGACCATAGGATAGCGGTACAAATCTCTATGGTGACTGAGTCAACTGCCACGGGCACGGTGGCCCGTGGCTTGTCAGTGGACTCACCGCGTCATACCCGAAGGGGTTTCGGGCGTTCACGGGTCGGCATCCCTGACCTTGGGGGCCGGTTGACTGCGGCCCGTGGCCGGCGACAACTGTGGGCCGCCGACCACTACAAGACTAGTGGGATGGCATTCACTAAAAGACTGGTATGATGCAGCGAGTGTCGGCTTCCTCCCCGCCCACGGTGGGGAGGGGAATCCGCCTTGGTTTTCTTGAGGGTGTCATAGAAGAGTTCTCATGGTTTGCTGAATCAGCTCTAACGAATTGAAAGCGCCGTACACTTGGTGCACGCTGTTTTTAGCTTGTCGTAGCTATGGCGAAAGAGAAGTTCGGAGTCGCTGTTGACGAGGAAATCGTGCGAGAAGTGGACGAACTGGTCGCTGAGTGTGACGATCTCGGAGTCAGCCGCTCCGAGATCGTCGAGGCCATCCTCACAGCGTTCGTTCAATCCGAGTCAAACCACGCTGCGCGAGTGAGAGAGATCATAATTCGGAAACGAAAGGGTACTCTCTAAGCATCTTAACATACCGTGCACCAAGTGCACGACTTTCTAAGCTAGTAACGCTCTATAACAGTTAGAAACTCTACTATAGTGTGTGAAGACTTCTATGACACCCTCTTTCTTTTGAAATCGAGGAGCGATTCATCCCCCACCCTACTCGCTCCCATTCGGTCGATCCTTGAGGGTGGGGGCTTCTCGTCCAATCTGCTATACGCCGTGTTTTGATCGAGTTGCGAGCGAAAAAACGCGCCTAATTCAATATTTTGAATTGGCGTTCAAAACAGTAATGGTGGTGGAGATCCAAATACGTGTATGAGCGACTCAGGAACCATGGATCACACGGCAAAGGTCGCCCGGATTCGAGAGGTTGCGATGACGGTTCGTGAACCAAAAAATGCGGGGGAAATAGCTGAGGCTGCTGGTGTTGCCCGAAACACGGCCGAGAAGTATCTCACGCAACTGGTCGAAGCAGATAAACTCGCGACGATCCAGCGTGGTCGCGAGACCTGCTACTATCCAGATCCAGTCACCCAGTATTTCGATCAGATCCGTGACCTCGTCAACGACCATCGAAAAGACGAACTCACGGCTGAATTAGATGCGATCCGGGACGATATCGACGAGTGGAAAGAGGAGTACGATGTGGAGTCTGCCGACGAACTTCGGGCGACCGTCGGTGGTGATATCCCGGCATCCGAACGCCGACAGCGGCGCCACGACGCAGAGGATTGGGACTACTATGAGCACCAGGCGATGCTCATCAAACAAGCAATTCAGCTCTATGATACGATCGAGGCGACCCGCGAGAGTCGTATCGCCTCCGCCAACTGACTCGGTGACAGAAATGGGAAATCCACCGATTTCTGGAGACACGCATCTCCACCGATACGAGGTCCACAAACGAGTTGCAAATCGACTTCAACGGGAAGCTGGTGTGACGACCGTGGAAGCCAACCCAAGTCCGATGCGTCCAGTTCGTCTCGCGGCGACCCTCGATCGCGCGGTCTTTTTTGACCAGAACACGGACGCTGGCGACGCGACGCTTGAATTCGAGTGGCGCCCTCATTCCACACGGGATGAGTTCCGCATCCAGTATAATGAACTGAGGACGCCGTGGTCATGTGGCTGGCATCAGGACGAAACCCACGAGAAACTTGGACCGAGCATCCGTCTTTAGCTAAGCCAGAAACCACGTGACAGCAGCGGCTTATCGAGGCTACTTTTCGGAAGGAGTGAGGAGGAGAAGTCTGTGCACAACCCTCGCTCCTCAACGAGAATCATGCGTCGGCTCACTACTCTCTTTCCCTCTGAGCTCCTCGAAGAGCACGCCGAGGAACTCGGCGTGGTCGAACGAGAGGGCAAGCTTCAGATTCCTGTCCTCGTGTGGGCGCTCGTGTTCGGCTTCGCCGCAGGCGAGAGCCGAACACTCGCCGGGTTCAGACGCTGCTACAACTCCACAGCTGATGAAACGATCTCTCCCGGTGGATTCCATCAGCGGTTGACGCCGACGTTGGCAGAGTATCTCCGCGACCTCGTCGAGCGCGGCCTCGACGAGGTCGCTGTCCCCAACGCTGTTGACGCTGATATCGACCGATTCAGAGACGTGATGATCGCTGATGGAACGGTGTTGCGGTTGCACGAGTTCCTCTCTGATGAGTTCCAAGCCCGTCATGAGGAGCAGGCTGGAGCGAAGCTCCACCTGCTCCACAACGCTACCGACAAGATGATTGAACGACTCGACGTGACGGACGAGAAAACGCACGACAGCACGCTGTTCAAAACGGGTTCGTGGCTGCAAGGACGGCTTGTTCTACTCGATTTAGCGTACTTCAAGTACCGCCGGTTCGCGTTAATCGACGAGAACGACGGCTACTTCGTGAGTCGGCTGAAGCAGAGCGCGAACCCGGTGATAACAGAGGAATTACGGGAATGGCGCGGGCGCGCCATTCCCTTGGAGGGCAAGCAGATCCACGATGTAGTCGATGATCTCTCGCGGAAGTACATCGACGTCGAGGTCGAAGCGGAGTTCAAGCGCGGCCAGTACGAAGGAACGCGCTCGCTGGATACGAAGCGATTCCGCGTCGTCGGCGTCCGCGATTCGGACGCCGACGACTACCATCTGTACATCACGAACTTGCCGCGAGAGGAATTCTTCCCGGCGGATCTAGCAACGCTGTATCGGTGTCGCTGGGAGGTAGAAACGCTGTTTCGTGAACTGAAGACGCAGTACGAGTTGGACGAGTTCGACACAAACGACCCGGATGTGGTGAAGATTCTGCTGTATGCGGCGTTGCTGTCGCTGTTGGTGAGTCGTGAGCTGTTGGATCTGGTGACCGAGCAGGCTGACGACGAGATCGTGTTTCCGCCGGAACGCTGGGCGGCGACCTTCCGGTCGCACGCCCAGCTCATCCTCCACGAACTCGGTGAGTACCTCGGCTATTCGCCACCGCCGTTGCTAGAGCGGCTGATCGAGGATGCTCAGAAGATTCACCAGCAACGACCGGTCTTACAGGAGACGCTCGCTACCGCTACACAACCGAGGTGTGAGTCTTAGCTAAAGACGAATGCTTGGACCGAGTCACTTCCAAGTTGACTACGAAGCGTGGCCAGCACCGCACCGTGAATCTGCATCCTTCACAGATTCGAATCCGATGGCAATCCTCGAAACCTGCCTCACTGAGCTTCGCGACCGTGTCCCGAGTCTCCCTGACAGCGTTCGCCCGAGTCCGTAGGTCGCTACGCGATGGGTTCGACCACGACTATCTCGTGCTTGAGGCGGGAGGTTTTGCGTTAGCCGTCGGTCTCGAAGAGGAGGTCGATATCTCAACAGTACGGCGCTTTACTTCACGCTGACCGACGGCGACGCCGAGCTCCCCTGTATGATTTGGGCGAACCGTTACCGGGAGATGGACGCCGGCCTCGAGGACGGGACTGAGGTCATCCTCGAGGGCGATATCGACTACTGGGTCGAAGGTGGGAAACTCGACCTCAAACCGTGGGAGGTGATCGTCGTCGGCGACGGCGACCAGGCGGCTGCAGTCGAGCGACTGCGAAGCGAACTCGAAGAGCGTGGCTGGTTCGGCGACGACAACCATTAGCGTTCTCAGAACAGGGTGGCGTCGTCACTTCCCTCCGAGGGGACGCCCGGTACGACATCCAGAGCACGACCATTCCAAGGCTGTCGGCACTGACGTCCGTTACGAACGGTATCTACTAATTCAACTCTCGCTCTTGTCGGGATGAGGAGGGGGATCGTAAGGAGACCAGATATTCAGCGCCGAATGGACCACGCCGTTGAGATTATTTCTCTGCGCGGCGGTCTTCGATATCTGCGATAAGGGCTTGTGCTCGTTCTTCTGCAGTTTTGGAGTGCTCGCTTGTCGACTCGGTTCTTTCACCTCGATCGATACTGGAGACTTCCTGTTCCCAGCCCTGCTTGGCGTAGGCGTCGTCAGGCGCCTTCTCAAAGCGTTGAACGGCTGAATCGAGCGATACAAGTCGTTGCTTTAGCTCGTTGGCCCGATGCGGATCGATATAATAGATTGTTTCTGCTCGTTCGAAGAGCCGATCCTCGAAGAGGCGAGTCATCGCTTTTGATGCACTTGCCTCGCTGAGGTCTGTTCGAGCTGCGATTTCACTGGGCGTGAAGCCGTACTTGTGGTGTGCGACGAGGAAACTGAGGACTTCGTACTTGTTCGTATCCGGCTTCACCGGGAATGGGTCGTTATTTGTGAGCTCGTCGACGGGAACTGGCATTCTTGCTATTATACGCTGAACAGGCGCAATACCACGGCGTTCACGCCGTGGATACGCGCCGTCACCTGGGACAGTATCCACGTTGGGCAGCACTCTGAGTTTCAGAATACTGGCGTTTAAGTGACAGGAAACCCTACTAATGGGTAGGAATCGGTCGGAACGGAGCGGATTCCGAACCGTCCTTCGGAGGCGGCCTGTCCGCCCTCGTAACAAGGCAGTATCCGAAAGAACAGCCGGTGAACGCCACATTCCAGAAGAGTGTGGGCGCGTGCCGACTGTTCAAAGCAAACCAGACGATACCCCCGAGTCCGCTGATGCCTGCTGGCATCCCCGTGGCAAAAACAACACGTCGGGACGCCATATACGGTCAAGGATAGGGGTAACGGCCACTTGGCCA
>NZ_JBNAMQ010000008.1:0-295214 GCF_049705385.1 Halobacterium sp. MBLA0001 | reverse complement strand
CACGCCGCGTTCGCGGAGTGCCGCCGAGAGCGCGACGGCGTCCGCGCTATCACCGACGAGGACGGGGAGGATCTGCGTCTCCCCGAGGACGTCGTACCCGAGGGAGTCGAGCCCCTCTCGCAGCCGCGCGACGTTCTCCCACAGTTGTTCGCGGCGCGGTCCCTCGCGGGCGATGCGGAGTGCCTCGCGGGCCGCACCAGCTGCAGGCGGTGCCAGCCCGGTCGAGAAGACGAACGATCGCGCGGCGTTCAGCAGGTGTTCGACGAGCGGTTCGCTCCCCGCGACGTAGCCACCCTGGCTGGCGAGCGCCTTCGACAGCGTCCCCATCTGGACCTGGACGCGGTCGGTCAGTCCCTCGCGCTGGACGATACCGCCCTCCTCGTAGAGCCCGGTTGCGTGTGCCTCGTCGACCATCAGCCATGCCCCGTACCGATCGGCGACGTCGCAGAGGTCGGACAGTGGAGCGACATCGCCATCCATGCTGAACACCGAGTCGGTCACCACCAGCCACGACGCGTCGGCCGCACCGTCGCGCTGCCGCGTCGCCATCGCCTCGGCCAGCGAGTCGGGGTCGCAGTGATCGTAGACGACCGTCTCCGCGTCTGCGAGCCGACACCCGTCGATGATGCTCGCGTGGTTGAGTTCGTCGGAGAAGATCACGTCTGGGTCGAGGGCGCTGATGGTCCCGACGTTGGTGGCATACCCCGACGAGAACACAAGGGCGCGTTCAGTCCCCTTGGCGTCGGCGAGGTCGCGTTCGAGCGCGCGGTGGAGACCAGTGTCGCCAGTGACGAGACGACTCGCTCCCGCGCCGGTGCCGATGGCCGTCGCCTCCCGGGCCGCCCGACGGACCCGCTCGTCGGCCGCGAGTCCCAGGTAGTCGTTCGCCGCGAAGACGAGGCGCTCCTCGCCGTACTCGGGTCGGCCGCCCCGTGGATCCGGTGCCCTCCGCGTCCGTGCGGAGACGCGGTCGACCGGCTGGAGCTCCCGGCGAAGACCGCGTTCCTGGCGTGCCGCGAGGCGCTCCGTGAGTGCGAACCCGTGGCTCGTCTCCGCGTCGTCCGCGACGCTCCCACTCTCGGCCGCATCGCTCGTCGGCACGGTTCAGAACCCGGGCATGAGCTCGGCAGGCCCGTAGACGCCGTAATCGCCGGTCCAGTTGCGGCGGACGGCAGCCTTCAGGTAGCCGAGTGCAGGGCCGTTCACGTTGGCTTCCATGCTCGTGTCGTCGTCGAGTTCGAACGTGTTGGTACCGACCTCGCCATCGAACGTGCGACCGGTGACTTTGACGGTCGTCGTTGTGGGCTTCTCGTCGTTGCGAAGGTCAAGGACGCCGCCGACGGTCACGTCCTCAGCGTCGCAGATACCCGCCCGTTCGAGAAGCACGTCGTCGGCGTGCTCCATGTCGTTGAACTCGATGACGCCGTCGTGAGCGTCGACGATTTCCTCGATCTCCTCGTCCGAAAGGGCGCGTGCCGATTCGATGTCGTAGTCGGGGAGGTGGGCGATGTCCTCGCGGACGGTGCCGCGGTTGTCCTCGTAGCCGGACTTGAGGCCGGCGCCCCACCAGATTTCGACCTCCTCGATCTCGATGAACGACTGGGCGGCGAGTGCCGCCGCTCCCGTGAGGAGGCCGGGTGTCGCGCCCGCACCGCAGACAAATGTGATGCCTGATTCTTCCAGTTGTTCCTCGCGGTCGTCGAGCATGCCGATGACACGTGAACGCTTGAGCACGTCGACAAGGACGCCCTCGTAGCCTGCGTTCGCGAAGCGCTCGGCGACAGTCGGGATGAAGTCGTGTTCGAGGTTCGGCAGCGCGATGAGTACCGCGTCGATGGCCTCGTGTTCCGCGATGATGTCCTCGATAGGCGTCTCCGTCGGCACTGCCTCTGCGGAGGCGACGACGCCCTTGTCGTCGCCGTGTTCCTTGATGCCGTCACCGCCGGATTCAACGGTAGTCCCGCCGTCGGAAGCGATGTTCCCCTCCGTTGCGGCCAGCAGTTCGTCCACATCAAGGCCGTCGTGGTTGACGGCAACCCCATGGCGGTCGCAGGCTGCGATAGGGGTGAGTTCGTCTTTGTCCGCGGAGACTTCGAGTGCGCGACGGCCGATACCACCAGTGCCGAGAACGGCGAAGTTGATGTCGTTCATAGCTGTTGCTGTATCTCTGTGTTAGTCATCAGACAGTTCCGCCTTGCTCGTGGCTGTCCCGACCGCCGTGTCCGCGGCGTCGGCCGAGTCGTCGCCACGGGATTTCACTTCTTCCGGGTCGAAATTGTTGACCTCGGTATTGGGCTCCATGCCGGCCTGCTCCATCATCTCGATGTCGTCGCCGGGCGACTGACCCTCGGTGGTGAGGTAGTTCCCGGTGAGGATGCCATCTGCGCCGGCCTCGAAGGGGAGGTGTTGCTCGTCCTCAGCAAAGTTGACCTCGCGGCCGCCGGTGAGTCGCACTCGCGCGTGCGGGTGGAGCAGCCGGTAGACCGCGATGGTCTTGATGGTCTCCGTCGTGGATATGAGTGCTTCCTCTCGGTCGTCGAACATCGTCCCGGCGACCGGATTGAGGATGTTGACGGGGAGCGAGGAGACGCCGATATCCTGGAGCGCGATGGCCGCATCCACGCGGTCGGTGGGCGATTCGCCCATACCCAGGATGACGCCGGCACAGAGGTCCATGCCGGCTTCCTTGGCGACTTCGAGCGTCTTTACGCGGTCTCCGAAGTCATGGGTTCCGACAATTTCGGGGAAGAACCGCGGCGAGGTTTCGATGTTATGGTTGTAGTGGTTGAGCCCTTCGTCCGCAAGAATCGCGGCCTCTTCTTCGGTAAGAATCCCGAGGGAGGCGTCGACTTCGATGTCGGTTTCGTCTCGTACTAAGCGGATTGCGCGGATGACGTCGTCCCACTCGTCGGGGCGTTTTTCCTTGGAGACGCCTTTCTCGGCCACGACGACACCAAAGCGCTGAGCGCCGTCGCGTTCGGCCTGCTTGGCCGCCTTGAGGATTTCTTCGGGGTCAAGAAAGCCGTAGGTGTCGATACCAGTGTCGAAGTGGACTGACTGCGCACAGAACCCACAGTCCTCTGCGCAATTTCCCGCCTTCGCGTTCACGATAGAACACGCGTCGACAGTGTCGTCGCCAAGCTGGGAGCGAACGTAGTCCGCCCCCTCGGCGAGGGGCTCGACCGGCTGGGCAATCAGCGCGAGTCCATCCCGGCGGTCGAGTGTCTCGCCGTCGAGTACGCGGGCGACAGCGTCGTCGACGGTGCGATTTCCTGTCTCGTAAACCACGCTAGCCAAGCCAGTTGACGAAGATATAATTCTTGGGTTTCCATTCACAGCAGTGCTCAGATAAGGATGGAGGGTGAGGCGGAGCGAGGTCGAGGCGATTGATCTTGCGGAGACAGTGAGTGCTGGCAGACCATTCCAACAGCCGATACGACGCTGGTCACCGACACAGAGCAAACGATTCAGGCTGATGCGAGTCGGCTCCGGCAAGTGGTGGAGAATTTGATTTGGAATGCGGTCGAATACGGGATTGCGGACGTGCCTATGACGATTGGTGAGTTGAAGGACGGCTTCTACGTGGCAGCCGCTGGGCCGGGTATCTCTGAAGACGTAGGTGAGCAGGTGTTTGAATTGGAGGACTCAACCAACGGTGAGGGCCTGGGCTGTATATCGTCAAGCAGTTCGTTGCCGCTCACGGGTGGGAGATCACCGTGACCGACAGCGACGAGGAAGGCGCACGATTCGAAATCACTAGTGTCCAGACTGATAGATAGACGCTCTATACTGATCAGTTAGACGGATTCTTGGCCGGGTCGTGGCCAGTATCTCGTAGTGGTTGCGACCTGGGAGTCACAGCGCACGGTCTTTCGACGAATCGCTCAACAGCCGTACGTCCAGTGGCCAGTCTATGATTCGACGCCGTTGTACGATCAAACCTCACTCGCCGGATTAGAATCGGATATTCAAATCGTCTCGGAAGTCTGGTTTACTCACCACGAACACGACTCACTGGAGCAGTTCATCTGCACACTCCCAATCGCCTACTTCAGATTCGAGGCCCACGACCGCTACAGAAGATCGACATGCTACGAGATGGATACCCTCTTTCGTGTGTTCATGCTGAAAGAACTCCACGGATGGAAGAACGAAACAGCACTCCTCGAGTACCTTGATAGCCATCCCGAACTTTGTGAACGCCTAGAGTTGGGGACGGTTCCCGATCAATCGACACTGTGGCGCACATGGAACGAGCGCTTCACGCGAGATCTTCGGGACACTGTCCAGAAAGCGGCTCGAACAATCCTGATCAAAGCACAGAACGCAGGTGTCGCGGTACCACGCGAACCAGAACGAAACCTCCCGGGGCGAGGCGACGACGCTACTGAATCGGACCCAAACGACCAAGCCATCCTCGACAAGGCAGGGAAGATCACCGACCACATCAGTCGCGTCGTGTTCCCCGCGTTCTCGCTCAACCGGGGCGAGGGCTGTGAGATTCCTGAGAACGCCTACTGGGGCTTACAGACCTATCTGGGGCTCCGTGAGAACTTGGCCGCCAACGAGGGCGCTCAGAGCTTCATCCACGAGTCGACGCGTGATCGAACACCACTCGGACACGGCCACCGCGACCAGATTCGTGACCTCCCTATCGAGCAGATCCGCGAGATGTACCGACAGGCCGTCCAGCAACTCACCAACGAACTTGCGGGGACGGAGGAGTTCTTCCGAGCTGGAATCGTCGCGATCGACATCACTGAGG
Source organism: Halobacterium sp. MBLA0001 (assembly GCF_049705385.1). Taxonomy (NCBI): domain Archaea; kingdom Methanobacteriati; phylum Methanobacteriota; class Halobacteria; order Halobacteriales; family Halobacteriaceae; genus Halobacterium; species Halobacterium sp. MBLA0001. The sequence goes on along the minus strand of NZ_JBNAMQ010000008.1, from coordinate 290,449 downwards.
ACGATCCCTTCACGGGCGACCGAACCGGCCACGAGGACGAGATAATCGGAACGAAGGAGAAGAACGACGAGTACGCCTACCAATGGGCGACCGTCCAGCTGGTCGGCAACGCTGTTCCACTCGTGCTTGATGCCCGCCCAGTTCGACGAGGCGAGTCACGAAAGGAGATCGTCAAGGACCTGCTCAACTCCGCTGAAGAGCTCGTTCACGTCGATAACGTGCTAATGGACCGAGAGTTCGATAGTCAGCACCTCTTGGAGATGATTAGCCAGCGGGGACTCTCCTATGTTGTCCCAAAGCGGATGCAGGCTAGCGAGAAAGCCCAGGCAAAACGACTCCTCCAACGGGGGCAAGACCGGTACGAGACCGACCGCAAACTCCATCTCGGGAAGAACGAGTGGCACGAGACGACGCTGATCTACCGACGTAAAGAGAACTCTGAACACGACGATCACCGGCAGTACTCGGTGTTCATGTCCAACCGAGGTGGCGGCTTTCTCAGTGAGTACGGCCATCGGTGGGAGATTGAGAGTGGCTATCGGTCGATCAAGCGATTCATGGCTGCGACGACGTCGACGAATTTCGGGCTGCGGTTCTTCTACTTCGCGTTCGCCTGTTTGTTGTACTCCATTTGGCGAGCAGTCGACCTACTCGTCCAAGTCGAGTTGACGGGTGAGTACGAACACGCACCGATGGTGACTGCCGATAATACGCTGACGCTGCTGAAGAAGGAGACTGGAATTGGATAGGGCGGTACTCGGTCCGGGGCAATGCGGATTCCTGAGTGGCAACGCTGTCGGGGATCTCGGAAACTCACCGATCTGGTCGGTAGTACGACACGAGAAGATCCTCGAAAGAGGATTCGAAGCGTCCTCCCCTCACAAATTCGCCCGAAACCACGCATTACAGCCCCGCTAAACCCGCCGTAGTCTCAACTTCCACATGCAAAAATTCTGTATAGCGACATGGAGTTTAAGATTGTGCTTATTCAGCCATAGTTGGTGTTTCAGGGTTCGAGGGGCGTGATTTCGCTCCGCTGCAGTTGGTTTGGTTTAGGACAGTAAAACAAACCAGAACTAAGGGGGTGGCCGCCCTCCGGTCAACACGAACGATGGACATCCCACAGCGAGCGTCTATCTCCCACCAAAACGTCGATGCTGGCCCAATCGCGAAACGCGCCGTCGTAAACAACAGCGAAGTCGTCGCCTGTGATGGCTGCGACGAGGACCTCGATACCAGCAACTACCATCTCCATACGACCCTCAGATTCGGCGCTGGCGGTGGCCGAGGCGTCCGCTACAAATCCTTCGTACTCCACGATGCAGAGTGTTTCAACGCGTGGAAGCGTGATTTAGATGTCTAACAACGACGCTACTCCTGGGGTTCGCGACCTCGAAACCCTCCTCGACGACCGGATGGTCAGCCTCGAAAGCCCACAGACCCAGCAAATCACGAGGGTCGCCGTCAACAACCTGTTCCAGTTCCTCACCGAGAACAACGACGTCGACGCCGTCGAGGACGTCGACGAACAGGACGCCCGAGATTGGGTTATCCACCTCGTGAAAGACGACGAGCTCGCCGCGAACTCCATCCGGACGTATTTCGCGCTCGCTCGCGCCACGTTTGGCTGGTGGCAACGCAGCGGCGAAATCGACCAGAACCCGCTCGCAACGACCACCGCCGAAGAAGTACTCCCGTCGAAGAGCAACGACGTTGAGCAACAGTTCTGGAATGCGGACGCCCGCGAACGATTGCTCAACTACGTCGACGAACGCGCCCATGCTGCACTTGAGGAGGACGCCAGCGACGCCGCACGCGCGTTTCGGGACCGCTCGCTTGTCTACATCCTCGCTGATACCGGCGTCCGCGGTGCGGAGGTCTGCAGCGTCAGTCGCGACGAACGCCGCAACGGCCTCCGGTGGGAAGACGTCAACCTCGAGGCAGGCGTGATGACTGTCCTCGGGAAGTCCGGCGACCAAGAATCGGTATCACTGCCGGAGGTGACCGCGGAGAAGCTGGCGCGCTACCGGCGACTCATCGACGCTCCCGACGAATGGCCCGTCATCCCGACCGGCGATGCAGCCTCGAAATACCGGGCCGTTCGCAACGAGCTGGCTGACCGCGAATACGAGGACGAGGAAATCGAGGGAGTCCTGGAAGACTGCGAAATCGACGAGGTGCTGCGCGAGTACGAGGTTGCGCCGCCAGCGTTGACGACAGAGGGCGCGAGAACGCTCTTGAAGAGGCTTTGCGAGGAGGCGGACGTCGATATCGACGGCGATTATTTAAAGCCGCACGGTGGCCGGCGTGGACTCGGTGACGATCTCTACGGCGAGGTCGCCGCCGAAAGCGCACAGGAGGTTCTTCGACACAAGTCCATCGAGACAACGCATGCCTCCTATCGAGATCGGCACCCAGAGGACTTAGCAGCAGATATCGAGAAGGTCCGTTACAAGAGCGAGTAAGTTGGGTTGAGGGAGTGGTCTACTCTCGAAGGCCCCACTACTGTAGAGAGTGAATCCGGTCGTGGTGGACTGGGCACCTGTCGCGGCCGGTGGTGGTGCGCCGACCGCGGGACGCAGTGGTGTGCGTCTAACCGTCACTGATACTCATCGCTTGAGTGTTCTCCGATATCGCCACCGTTCGAGATGACTGGTTGTTTAACATGGGGTAGTGTGAATTCGCACACATGACTACGAGACGGCACGTATTGACGCTCGCAGGTACAACAGCAGCTGCAGCACTCGCAGGATGCAGCAGCGACAGTGACAGTGGTAGTGACAGTAACGGCGACAGTGGTACTGATTCGACTGGCACGCAACTTACCGACATCATCGAGATCACGAATCAGGAATGGCGCGGCCGGTCAATCCTCGAAGGGACCGTCCGGAACAAGACCGACAGCACCATCGGGACGCTGCAGATCGATGTGAACGTGTACGCGGGCGATGAGCGCATCAGCGACGGGTACGGCACTATCACCGACCTTCCCGGCGGTATTGAGGACACGGTGCGTGTGAGCAATATGAGCGATTTCTCCGCGGTGCCGTGCGAGGATGCGACGACGTACGACCTTGTTCCGAACTTCTATTTCGAGAACACGCAGTACGAGCAACGATTCGAGCACGAGTACAACCCCGAATTCTGCGAGTGACCACGTGATTACCTAGAATGACATCAGAGTTCGAGCCTGCCGACGAACCGTACGACGTCGGGGATATCGTTCACATTTACGCTCCGGAACCCGAGTTCGAGCACCGGTTCGGGTGCGAGGTGGTCGAAGTACACCCTGACGGTGAATCAACGTCATACACGCTGTACGCGCACGGTATCCAGCGCGTCTTAGACGCGACGCACCCTCACGAATACCTGATTCCGTCACCTCGCGGATACCCGAACATCGCCGAGTTACTCGGGGAAACCCGGATTGACGGGGAAGAACTTCTGGGGAAGTTCAAACGCCCCGATCTCAAGATAATCAACAAGTACCTCACTGCGGTGGATGTCGATTCAGATCCGACGAAAGACTGGTTGAGAGAAATCGAGAAAGGCGATGTGAATCGAATCAATTCCGTATTTGCCGAACTGTACCTTCTATACTACCTGCGAGAATTGTACGGTACGGAGCAGGTATCGATGAACGCGGAGCTTTCCGACGATCGTGATTCGAAGGATTTTGACTTGCGGCTCAACACCGACGACCAGGATATCTGGATTGAAGTCACGAAACCGGACCATGCTGAGGTACTGGAAGGTGGGTTTGGGTTCGGGATGGGGAAGCGAACGACGAATTCGATTGATAGGAAGCTCAAAAACAAGTTCGGGCCAGCGCGTGATGCGGTTAGCGACGACGTGACTCTAGTGCTTGCGGTGTATCAAGAGGAGGAGATGATGCAAGGCTTCGAAATCGGGCGGTGGCTTGATGAGGATTACTACGATGTCGGTGATTTCTCAGATGGATGGGTGACGTTCACGTATCTTGGCGAGCCAGACTTTGAGTACGGTGCATTCACGGAGAACGGTGCACGTTGCGCCGAGGAATTCGAGGCGTTAACTGAGGTTGGGGAACCTCAGTAATACTGTTCTCTTCTTTCACGCGCTCAAATTTTGTAGTTGTCTGCCACTCTACTGGGTTGAATAAGTCCCCTCTGACATCCTCGTAGGTGTTGCAGTCTATGGCTGAAATCCGGGGCCAGAATATCCGAACCTTTGCGCCAGCACTAGGTTTATCGCGCTAGACAGACTTCTTTCCATATGAGCCTCGAAGAGACGGTTGACTACCTCGCCGAGGAACTCGACCTCGAGCGAAGTGAACACGTCCGTGAGGTCGGTCAGTCGGTCGCCGAGCTTCGCGACTGATCAGAACATTTCTCTGAAGTCCCGTTCGACGAGCCCGTCCTCCGGATACGTGATGAACTCTTGTTTCGTTGGTCCTTGACGGTCGAGTAAATCGTCCCGTTCTGCACGTTGGAGGACTGCCTGCGCGAAGTCCGTACAGTGGAATTCATGCTACTCAGCGTACTTCGGAAGGGCTTCTCGCCAGTGCATATCCAGCTCAAACTCGGCTAATCGGATTTGGATCCCGTCCTTCCGTTCGACGAAGTCGACGTCCAGGTCCTCAAGTTGCTTGAAACGGCGATTGTTCCGGCGAACTGTGGTGAGACGCTTGGAATCGACGATGTAGGGATTGACCCACTTCCGCCAGGTATCGTCGTCGACGTGTGTTCGTAGCATCTCAAAATCCAGATCCGGGTCCACACTCTCAATACAGAACTGCAGCATCTCGATGCCAGTTCGATGATTTGCATTCGGGAGGGAGTGGCGGAGAATCAAATTTGACATCACCTGCACACACGACCTCGTCGACAGGTGGCATGTCTGCCAGAACAGCCGCTAATGCAGGGCGGTTGGCGTGGATGTCTGAAATGAGGCCAATCTTCACTGAGGTAGAGTACGACAGACGGTGTCTTGGTGTCTAGTTCCAGTGTTCCGACTCGAAGTGGTTGAGCACAGCCTCGGTCGGTGTCTCACTGCCGGAGGTGTCTATCTCTTCATCGCATACGTGGCACTTCATACAGAGAATTACTGTGGTCGCGAAGTTAAACGATAGGCTCGATACGTGATCTCAGTGAGGCTGATCGTCTCATTTACGAGGTTCGGGGTCGGCGGTCCATCCGAAGTCTACCAGCCGATGCCGTGTACGTGACCGGCTTGATTCGCCCCGACTTCGTGGTTGTACACGGGGTTCGGTAACGGGGCATCCAGAGATTCGGGACTCCCTCAAAAGAGACGTGGCGCGTATCTACGTTCGTTTCTCCCGGACGCCCTCGCGGCTGCGGGTCATGTCCTCGCAGTTCGGACACACACGTGGCTCGTCGAGAGAGTCCGGTGTGAATACACGAACGTAGACATCTGTGACGTGACTGCCACAGTTCTGGCACTCCGGCATACCAGTAGCAGTCATCTTATCGGTCATAGGCTTTCTGTCAGCGCCGAAACTAACAATTAGAGATAGCAAACAGCGTCCGCGACCGCCCCAGACCCAGTCTCGAGAACATCACAAATCAATACTTGTCGCATAGATTGCTAGGCTATGGAGTGACCAATTTGCCGCTGTTGAAATCCTATTGATCAGATATCATGTACGGTGAAACAACCCGTAAGTGAGTGTGCGTATGATGTAGGGTTAGTTCCGGTTTTCGATGGGATGAGTAGATCAGGATAGAGATGGTAGAGTGAATGTCAGAATCACAACCCCAATTCCAAATGTTGTTAATCCCCAAGCCATCTTGCGATATAGGTGAAATAAATTCTCCTCGTTGTCTTCCATAATATCTCTGTTCTTTTCAATACAGTCTATTTGATCCCCTAATAATCTGGCTGGATTCTCGTCTTCAATAATATCCCTCAAATCAGCCGCTTCTGGGCCTATTATTGCCCTTCGTGTTGGATCATAGTCAACTCCTTTTCCGACAAGAAGGAGAACTAACTTTGTGACTTGCTTCCAATAGGGAATCGAATTTACGGGCCTACCGGAGAGGACGTTTAACGCTGAGTAACTTCCGCGAAAGAATCCAATAATGCCACGAGCTAATAGGAATATTCCAAGAATTACACTTATCGGTCCGGCTATTACCCCTGAGAACCCTTCTCCAACAATTCTGACGGGTAGTTCAGTAGTGATCGAAGTCGAAAGAACAGCGGTTAGAGCCGCCACAAGGATACCAGCCACGGTAAACTGCACGCGGAGAACCCTGAGTGCTTGATTGCGTTGTTCCCGTATTTCTTGGAGTTGATGGTTCAAGATTCGAGTTATTTCTGAAGTAGCCCACGAACTATCGTTGTGAGGTTTCTCTTCATTCTGTGCTGGCGTATTCTCGGACATATTGAAACCAATTTCAAGTTGACCCGTTTGTTCTTTGGGTGAATACTCCTAGGAATAAGGAGATGCATCCTCTATACTGACCAATTCAACAGTGTAGCACAGTTCAGCTATGACAGGTTAGTTGTTTAAACGCGCGCTCGTACAAGCCTCGCTCAGTTCCGGGAGGGGGATTCCAATTACATGCTCAACCCGTGCCACTGCATGGCCCTGTGATGAATCACTTTCACAGGTGAGTTTTTAACTCATAGGGGCTAAAATAGCAATAAGCAACTGAAAATATGTGGGATGCTTTTGTAAGCCATGCGGGAGAAGATAAAGATGAATTTGTAGAACCTCTAGCTAAGGAGTTGGAAAATTACGGTCTAAACGTATGGTATGATGATTTTGAACTCTCTGTCGGAGATAGCATCCCGGACGAAATTCAACGCGGTTTGCATAACTCTGATTATGGTGTTGTTATCCTTTCTGAAGCTTTCTTTGAGAAGAGTTGGACACAAGAGGAATTAGATTCACTAATCCAACGGGATGTGACTGAGATGGATAAAGTCATCCTCCCCGTTTGTTATGATATTACACCACAAGATGTACTTTCCCACCACAAGCTTTTGGGCAAACGATATCTGATTTCTGGAGATTCAATGTCTGTTTCCGAGATCGCCCAGGAGCTCTACCAAGAGATACTAGAAAATCGCACAAAACCTCTCACAGACGACAGGTTGGAAGAGTTCGACCCTGAAACTCTGGACTATCTCGCCGAAATTATCGGGGATATAAAACAAGGGACAGAAATTAAAAAATTTTTCGAACGTCTGAATTTTGAAATCGATTGGGATGATGCAAAAGAAGGCAGCATACATGAGTGGATTGCAACATTCCCCGTTGAGGCCAAAGAAAAAGGAATAGATTTAGAGAGTGCAAGGAAGAGTACGATTTTAGAAAACCTCAAAGAGCTAAATAACGAAGACCCATCAAATATAATATCTATTGTTGAAAAATTAGCTCATCCTAGACACTATATTGAGAATGATAAAGATAGAGCGCAAGTTGTAGAAAACTTGAACATCATCCTGAAATGGGAGGACTTGAGAATAGTTGACCAAGGAGAAGTAAAGAAGTTAACCTAAGCCACTAATCAATCGAGCTGATAAGAGAATTCTCTGTACTTAGCGACCTACGCTCGAATCTAGTAGCCGTTGAGAGTTTCAACAGAGCCCCAAATTTTCACCCGCCGTACTTTAAGTGAGTTGTCCGAGGAACACTCTGTATGAGCACGCTGGCAGACACGATTCACATCGAGAACGTTGTTGCATCCAGTGATCTCGGCCAAGAACTCGCCCTCGACCAACTCTCCACAGACCTTCCCGGCGCCGAGTACAACCCCGAGGACTTTCCGGGAATCGTCTACCGCCTCCAGGAACCGAAGTCAGCCACGCTGATCTTCCGGTCGGGCAAAGTCGTCTGCACTGGTGCGAAAAGCGTCGATGACGTTCACGAAGCCCTCGGGATCGTTTTCGATGATATCCGCGAGTTAGGCATCGATGTCGCGAGTAATCCGCCGATCGAGGTGCAAAACATCGTCTCCAGTGCCAGCCTCGAGCAGTCGCTGAACTTGAACGCAATCGCAATCGGGCTCGGCTTAGAGCAAATCGAGTATGAACCCGAACAGTTCCCTGGCCTTGTCTACCGGCTTGACGACCCCGACGTCGTCGTTCTCTTGTTCGGCAGTGGCAAACTCGTGATTACCGGCGCAAATGAATCTGAGGACGCCAAGCACGCGCTGGGACACGTCAAAGATCGCCTCACTGAGCTCGGCCTGCTTGAATGAGCCCATGGTCTCTAAACCGATAACTGTCCGAAAGAAGCAGTGTTGCTGGAGTGGGTGACATCCACCGTCCCTGATCGCTGGAAACAGAGGTGTTACTCGCTGAGGTCGACGTACTGGGTTTCCCAGTCGCGACGAGCAGCAATTTCACGGCGCCCACGCCGTGTGAGCGTGTACACGTTCGTGCGTTTGTCGAGTTGTCCCTTTTCGAGGAGGCCTTTGTCGACGAGGTCGTCGAGATTTGGATAAAGACGGCCATGATTGATTTCTTGTTCGTAGTAGTCCTCGAGTTCGTCCTTGACTGCGAGCCCATGTGGTTCGTCGAGCCCGGCGATCACGGTCAAGATATCCCGCTGGAATCCGGTTAAATCGTGCATCTGTCTATTTCTCTTCTTTTCGGGGATTGATTAAGTGTTCTCTGGTGCTCAGAGGGGAATACTCGATACTACTTGGCCGAAATCCGGGGTGAGAAAGTTCGAACCTTTATACGGTGGCCAAGCGAAACCTGCGATGGAATGTCTGACCTAATCGTCAAAGCAGCCGTGAAGGACGAACTTTCGGAGCACAACGTCTCGGCCGATTTCTACGACGCCCTCAACGAGGAAGTTGCCGAACTGCTCAACGACGCCGCCGACCGTGCCGAGGCCAACGACCGGAAGACGGTCCAGCCCCGCGACCTGTAGGCCTGCGTAACGCAGCTAACCCCGCACTCGAACGTAGCTTTTTGAGGTTCCTGTTCAGAAGTTAGGAAACGGAGATGGCGGACGCACCGGATACCGAACGGCAGGCGGTCGAACCCGATGCGAGAGAGGTCCTTAGCGTGTCACAGCTGAACGACCGGATCGCGTCGGTCGTCCAGGACACGCCTGCCCTCAACGGCGTCCGCTGTATCGGCGAGGTCACCGACCTCCACCAGAACAGCACGGCGCTTTACTTTACGCTCACCGACGGTGACGCCGAGCTCCCCTGTATGATCTGGGCGAACCGTTACCGGGAGATGGACGCCGACCTCGAGGACGGGACCGAAGTCATCCTCGAGGGCGATATCGACTACTGGACTGAAGGTGGGAAAATCGACCTAAAACCGTGGGAGGTGATCGTCGTCGGCGACGGCGACCAGGCGGCCGCCGTCGAGCGACTGCGAAGCGAGTTAGAAGAGCGTGGCTGGTTCGACGACGAGCAGAAACAGCGCCCGCCAGCGTTCCCGGAGCGGGTCGGCGTCGTCACGTCCCTTCGAGGAGACGCCCGGTACGACATCCAAAGCGCGATTCACGAACAGGACCCTACCGTCGATATCTTAGTGAAGGATGCCACCGTCCAGGGGTCGGACGCGCCGACCTCCATCGCGAACGGCATCCACCATCTCGACCGCTCGGCGGACGTCGATGCGATCATCGTCGGCCGCGGCGGTGGGAGTGATTCGAGCCTCCAAGCCTTCAACACCGAACGGGTCGCGGAGGCGATCTTCACCGCGAATACCCCGGTGGTCACCGCGATTGGACACACCGATTCCTGACTGCTAAGCGGTTCACTCTGGCCGCACAACCGTACTGTAGTCACACCAAGGACATTCCCACCGAGCCTTCGTATGCTCATAGACGGCAACAGACACCTGATGTGGTTCGATGCGATCACCACAGCGTGGGCACTCGGACAGAGATAAGAGCATTAATCCAGCGGTTGCTGCTGCCTGTACGTCTTCGACTTCAGTTTGCTCTCGAAGAGTTTGCAGTTCTGGTCGAGCGTCGTGGGCACCCATCCGACCCAACGCCCAACACGCGTTCAGCTGTGTCGGCGGATGATCTACTGAGAGAGCCTCTCGAAGCGCGTCTGTGGCTGGCTCAACGGCATCTGGAGCAACCGTGGCGACCCTGGCGAGAATCGATGTTGCATTGTATTTGACTAACTCGTCATCGTCTTCGAGAAATTCGCGTGCTTGTGGCGCGTATGGACGGAGTTTCTCGGGATATGTCTCAGCCAAGTCTGCGAGGACAGCGAGCCCATTTGCGCGGATCCGTGTCTCATCTGCATCAAGCCACTCCGCGAATGTCTCGATGGCTGGCACCGCAACATCTGGACGAGCCTTTGCGAGATGGCCGACAATCGCTGATGACCGGATCGGTAACGTTCGATCTTCAATGAACGTCAGCAAGGTTGATGCGAGCGGTTCAACGTGTTCTGGTTCGGCCTTCGCAAGCGAGAGAACAGCATCGAGCGCAGTCCGCTGGTCCGATGTCCGGCCATCTTTCAGAATGGTCTCAATAGTCGGAAGAGCATTCGTCTTTAGTTAAGAAATCGCGTGACAGCGGTAGGATCTCTTCGCTGTGCAAGACGCGGCTGAGATCTCTTTTGATAATATTTTAACCTAAATCGAAATAAGACGATAATCTTACCGTGCACCCGGTGCACGTATTTCTAAGAGCGTCTAAGACTATGGCTCGAACCAAAATGGGCGTCTCCATCCGAACTGAACTCGTTGATGAACTCGATTCACTCGTCGATGAGTGTTCAGATCTCGGAGCAAGCCGCTCCGAGATCGTTGAAGCCATCCTCACAGCATATTTTCAGAACGATGAAGACCAAATCAAACAGACGCGAGAGCTGATTATCCGCAACAGAAAACGCTCTAACTCGTAGAGAAGTTCGTGCACCGAGTGCACGAACTTCTTAGAGCGTCATTCAAAACCACGACCTAGCTAAATTAATATCGGATTGGTCTTGGGCGAATAGAAATCTTCTCTTCACTGTTCAGCCCTACGCCATGTGGCGGTTTCGCTCTTAACTAAAGACGAATGGGTGGGCGTCGCGGGATGGGGGAAATCCTCGTGCGGTCGTTCGGGTATACCGTTGCAGCTCGGTACCTGGATAACTCCGAGGAGATGGTTCGACAGCGGTATTCACACATCGAAGCCGGGAAGCTCGGTGATAAGGCTACAGCGGGGATCGAAGACGTGGACCCGGCGCCGCGTTCGTGGAATGGAGACGAGGACAACCCCTCGTCATAAATTATATACCGCGATATCTTTTGCCTGGGTGCTGTTTGGATAGGGTCCTTTGCGCGTGCCTGCAAAGCGCACAGCGTTCAGCATGGAAGGTCGCTCGTATCTGTATACGGGTCATGGACCAGACTCCCGCATGAATTTGAGACATAGTAAGTCTGTCCCAGATTGCGGTTCGATCCATCCACGGGACGTAGGAAGCCAGTGAATACACTCTCAGCAGCATTTCCCAATAAAAGCGACAACGTTCAACTGAAGCACGAGAGTGTCGATCACCCCCGACAGACGATGTACAGCGAGTCGTTCGGACACGTCCGACCCGCCTCTATGGTGCACGACCGAATGCAACGGTCGCTGTTAATTCGTGATTTGAGGGTGGTCTCTCGACTGGGCTGTCTCGTGTGAGATGACATCCCAGTGTTCCGGTGACACCGTTTCACCGTCGAACGATCCAGCTTCGGGATACGCGGTTGTCACCAGGATCTCGGCCGTGTTCTCTAGATACTCGATCATGTGCCGAATGTGTTCCGCTGCGAGCTGTCCGATACCATCCAAAAGAATGCACGGAACCCGGTCGCCGACACTGAACGTTCGGTAGCCCGCCAGCGCCGTCACGATCCCAACCAGCTCGCGCTCCCCCTCGCTGAGAGTGTCTAAATCGGTTGTGTGGCCGTCGCGCGCCAGATTGATTTCGAATCCGACAGTGTCGTTTGCATCGGTCTTCTGGTCGAGGTACGCCCCGTCAAAGCCGGGTGCGAACCGACCGATGATGTCCGCCATCGCTGCGTCGAACTGGTTGACGAGCTCGTTGTACTTCTGTTTCCGGCGCTGTCTGAGGGTTTCAAGCTCGTCTCGCTTCGTCTCCAGCTGTTCTTGGCGGTCGTTTCGCTTCTGCAGTTCCGCTTCGATACGCTCGAGTTCGGCTTGGGCTCGATCCAACTTGGTTTCCGTGCTGCCGATCTTCTGCTGGATCGTTTTCAGTTCGGCGCTGTGCGATTCGCCCGCCTTCTCAGCCGCTTCGTACTCGGCTTCGCGTTGTTCGATCTCCGCCTGAAGCTCCTCGATGGTCGCTTCGATCGACCGGACCTCGTGTTGGTCCTCCTGAATATCGACGCGGAGTCGTTTGATCTCGTCTTCGAGCTCTGCCTTTTGCTGTCGCTTCGACTCGATCTCACGCGTTCGTTGCTGCATCTGAGTCACCTCCTCGGTGAGCGTGGCCCGCTGTTCCCGCAACGATTCCTGTCGGTCACTGATCTCGTTCAGCCGCTCGGTGACCGCTTCCGCCGTGGTCTCCGCGCCGCAGACGAAACACGAGAACGTGTCCCCGGAGAGGGTGCGTTCGACGTCCGTTATGAGATCTATTTCTCCCTCGTCGATGATCGCCTTGGTGCTGCGGTGGAGATCGTCAAGCAGGTCGATTTTCACTGCTAATTCGTCGATTCGGGTCTGCTTTTCGGCGATGTCCGCCTCTGCTGTGGGGGAGTCTGGGATGTCGAGTGATTCGAGCGCCGCCTCCTTGTCGTCGAGTTGCGCTTTCCGGCGGTCGACCTGGTTTTCGAGGCGTTCGAGGCGGGCCTCCTCGCGTTCGAGATCCGACTGTTTGGCCGTCAGTTCGTCCCGGAGGGCGCGCTGATCGGTTTCTTCGTCGACCTTACGTTCGAGTTCGTCACGTGTCTCGTTGAGGTCGCGAAGCTCCCCTTGGAGCCGCGTCACTTTCTGCTGTGCCGCGGGCAGGTCCGCGGAGGCGGCTTCGGCTGCGGCGACTTCGTCTTCGAGCTCCTTGATCTCGCGTTGGAGCGCCTCGATACGCAGGTCGATGTTCTCAGTCTCAAGCGGCTTCTTCAAGAGCTCGGTCAGGCGTTCTTGGTTTTCCTCCCGCACGGCGGCACGGATGGGATTGTCCTCGCCCAGAACAGCAAACAAGCGAGCAGCGATCTGGTCTTGGTCTCGTGTGAGATATGGCGTTCCGCTGCGCGAGATCGCGGGTTCGTCGCTGTCGGTCGCTCGCGTGAGAGAGACGGTGTACGTCTCTTCGTCGGTTTCAAGCGTGACCTTGCCGTCGTCTTCGTTCTCCATCAACGGGTGATCCTCTGTGAGCAGCCCGGTGGTTCCGATTGCGGTCTGGATCGCAGCGAGGAAACTCGATTTGCCCTGGAAGTTCGAAGCTTGAACGATGTTTGGGCCGGGGCGCAGTGTTGCCTCGCCGGAACGAATGCCACCGATGCAAGTTACATCTACGTTCCACATACTCTGAGTTCTAGTTAGATCGATAATAAAAGGAGCGATGTTATACACTCACTAGATGATCCGAGCCGCGGAAACAATAGCGTACTAACAATAACCGGGGCGTTCTAGGCCACGTCGGAATGGGCTCGACAGATGAACCCACGTGTTCGTGCACGGCTGAGCCGGGTCTGCGTAGAACACCCGTCAACGTGGCACTGGAGAATAATCTGTGTTCGTACAGTGGCGTCCGCGCCGTTCGGAAGCTCTCCCTTTCGGTCAAGGGATTGGAGCACGTCTTCGATGTTCGTCCGCATCGTGTCCCGCGCGTATTCGATCTTATCCGATTCCCAGTCGCTGTTCGAGCGCTGTTTGCTTTTGTTCGCGCCGAGACACTGGGTGAGATGGCGGTACATCGTTGATCGCGTGGCGAAGTCGGTGGTGAGCTCCGTTCCGTCGATCCCGTCGTCCGCGAGGTCGTCGATGATTTCGCCGCGCGTCACCGCGTCGTCTGATTGGAGGGCATCGTACTCTGATTGGATGTGGACGTCGATCGCCTTTCGGTTGTGGCTGTCGTAAACCGATTTCAGCAGCTCCGTGTTGAACCAATCCGTAAGCGGTCGTGTAGCAGTCTCAGGGAAGCCGTGGTCACCAACCCAGCGTGCCGCGAGTTCCTCGTCGAATCCGTCTTCGATGGCGCGCTCCCCCAAGTCGTAGGTGGCGATCGTGCGCCCGATCTTACAGCAGTGGTCCGTCATGGTCGTCTCGGCATGCTTCGTTCTCTGTATTCAAACCTGCTGATCAGAGATTGTGCGAATCATCCACGCGTTATTCGGGCCATCACAGCCCAAATGACGCTCCACCCGAGCGACCAGTAGACCATCCCTGATCCCGGTGTGCGTTTCGACCTTGGCGCGTTGTTTGATGTGCTCAAATTCACCGAGCAGACAACGAATAAATCCGAGAGTGTCGTGCAAAAGACATTCAAAGCAGTGCCTGCAGCTATCTGTACACATAATTTAGTCGTATCAGGAGTGGTTACATGCCTTTTTTGAGTACTTCAAACACTCACGGGATGCAGATTTCCATCCTCAATTATCAAAATCTTGTACTGCTAGGACATCGTTAAAGCCTCGTTTCACCAGTTACTGTGCGATACCCGTCTACAATGTGTATAATCGACCGTTTTAGAGAACCAACCAGCGGTACTTGGTCACGGGCCCACCGGAGGCGGAATCGCTTGTACAAGGCGAAAGACTCCACAATAGTGCCATCTCACGATCAAGGACGGTGTTTTTGATAGTTTCAATCCCTGGCCGTGTATTCACGGGAGTATAAACAGTTGCTATCCATACGAGTAGTATGGACCCAGAAGCCGCCAACAACGGTGAGCCGCGACGGATAACATCCGTTCTCAACGCGGTCGAAATCATCGACGCGATCAAAGAACACCGCGGGATAACGCTCCAAGAGTTGACCACCGAACTCGACCTGACGAAAGCGACGATTCACACGTACATGGCGACCCTGCGGCAAGTCGGAATCGTCGAACAAGACGGGGACGGAACGTACCAGCTTGGGGATTGGTTCGTTCCGGTCTCGAACTATGCCCGAAACAGTACTGATCTCTACCGGCTCGGACGCGAAGAGATCGACAAGTTGGCGACCCAGACTCGGCACACGGCTCACCTCGTCACGGAGTCAGACGGCCGCCAGATCGTCCTCTACGAATCGATGGGCGAGGAGTCAGTGACCACCGAGTATCACCTCCGAATGCGGGAGACGCCACGGAAACTCCACACCAGTGCGGCGGGCAAATCGATACTCGCGTTCCTGCCCGAGGGCCGTCGGGAGACGTTGATCTCGGAGATCGAGTTCGGCACGGAGTCGTCCACCCCGATCGGCAGCCCTGATGCCCTCCGCGAGCAACTGGCGACCGTCCGCGATCAGGGATACGCGATCAACGACGAGGAGGAGATCCATGGCATCAGATCGATCGGCGCACCGATTCGTGGCCGAACGGAGGACGTCGCGGGCGCAGTGAGCGTTACCGCACCGAAGACCCGGCTGCAGAACGCGGAGTTCGCGGGGGAAGTCCCCGCACTCGTGATGGAAGCCGCAAACATAATCGAGGTGAGGTTAGAGACAGCGTAGCCGCCGCGTGTCATAAACATCGGTATATTTTGGCGACGGCTTTATCAGGCTATATCCAGAATACTCAACTGAATTCCCATGAGTAGTGAATCACCGGAGTCCGTAGATGACAGCACGAAGGTGCAGGCGACCGCCGAATGGGACCCGCTCCAAGCGGTCCGGATGCACCTCCCGGGGGCCGAAACGTTCGTTGGCATCATGGACCCCGAGCCGAACCTGTTTCTGAACGACTTCTCGCTTGTCGACGCCCAACAGGAGCATCTGAGTCTCAGCCAGGACCTGGAGGCGGCGCTTCCAGCATCGAACCCGATCCATTATCTCCACGACGATCTCGCCAACGGCAACGGCATGAACGCACTGCTCTCCTCGCGAGTCAACTTCGATCTCAGTGAACTCGGAGAGGACGAGCAGGTCAACCGGCGCGACAAGATGTGGGCACGGCTGCACGAGCTCAGCCCACATACGCAGATCCAGGCCGTGCTCGGGAACGCCGAGGTCATCCGGCACCACTCCCACTCCGACGAGGAGGTTCCTGGCTCGAACCCGGACCGCTGGGACACGACGAGTGTGCAGTTGGAGCAGCCGCTCACGAACATGTACTTCCAGCGTGACCAGCAGTTCGTCACGCAAAACGGCGTCGTGCTCTGCTCGATGAAAGAGGACACGCGCAAACCGGAGGTCGACATCGCTCGCGCGTCCTGGGAGGCCCTCGACGGGGACGAATTCGACGTCGACATCGTCGCCGACATGAGCCAGGTTCGGGAACACGACGTAACGGAGCACGTCCCCGAGCGCGACGACATCCAAGAGACGGAAGTGCTCGTTGAGGGCGGTGACTTCTATCCGGCTGGCGAGTTCTCGCTGCTCGGTGTCTCGGCGAAGATTCCCGAAGGAGAGGCGTACCCGAAACACGACATCGCCGAGGATGACACCGAGTACGTCCATCGGACCACGTACGCCGCAGGTCACCGACTCCTGATGGACGACGCCTTCGGATCCGAGGAAGTCGGCCTCGTTCGTGCGCCGTTCGAAGCCGCACAGGCCCACAAGGACGACAACGGGGAAGTCGAGATGGACATCATGCACCTCGACACGTGGTTCAACTTCGTCGACGACGATCTCGTTGTCGCCCACAAGGAACTCGTGGAGAACACGACGCTTGACGTGTACGCACGAACCCACGGCGGCGAGAAGCCGTACACGCTGGAACGACCCGACGTGAACTTCGGGGAGTACCTGCGCGAGAAGGGCTTCGAAATCGTCGACGTGTACGACTACGTTGACCCGTCCCATCCGGACACCGACATGGCGTTGAAGGCCATCACGAACTTCCTGACGGTTGGGCCACGGAAGATCCTGCCAGTCCGCTTCTCCGACGACGACGACGGCGTGATGAAGCAGTTCATCGATGGGATCCAGGAGGACTACGATGTCACGGTCATTCCGGACGGAGAGGGGCGCAAGATCATCAACCTCCGTGCGGGCTACGGGGCGATCCACTGTATGACGACGCCGCTTCGACGCACTCCGGAATAGCGGTCGACGCGGGCATCGGGAGTAGGCACGTCCACCGCGGTTGGGCTCTTCTTTGACTGCGTGTGTCTGCGGTGTACCGGGCACGTTCGTTCCGGCGGTGGGACGTTCACTGTGTTCTGCGGTCCGTGGCTGATCCGTTTCGTGTCAGTGCTGCGCTGTATCGCGGCTTCTGCACGGGGTCGACGGGTGGGAACCGGCGCAAGAGTTTTTGCGTCACCCGTGTAACTACGAGGCACCCATGAGTTACACCGTTGTAGCTCTGGGTGGGAACGCCCTACTCAGAGGTGGCGAAGGATCAATCCAGGACCAGCGAGACACGATCGAGCAGACTGTCCCCCACTTCGTGGATCTCTACGAACGCGGACACGAACTCGTCTTCACTCACGGCAACGGCCCACAGGTCGGACAGCTCCTGTTGCAGAACGAGGAGGCGGAGTCCGCCGCCGAGAAACCGCTGGACGTGCTCGGTGCCGAGTCACAGGCCCAGATCGGATACCTCCTCCAGCAGCAGCTCCGCGAAGAGCTCGGTGAAACACCGGCGACGGTCATCACACAGACGATCGTCGACGAGGACGACCCGGCGTTCGACGATCCGACCAAGCGCATCGGTCCGTTCTACGACGAGGACGAAGCCTCAGAGAAGGACTTCCCTGTCAAGGAGGGCACCGACGGCGACGGCAACGTGGGATACCGGCGGGTCGTTCCGTCCCCGAAGCCGGTCGACATCGTTGAGGCAGAACACATCAAGACGCTCGTCGAAACCGGGAAGCCGGCCATCAGCAGCGGCGGCGGTGGCGTTCCGGTCGTCGAAGACGGTGACAGCCTGACTGGTGTTGCGGCCGTCATCGACAAGGATCGTGCTGCCCAGTCGCTTGCGACCGACATCGGTGCCGATGAGTTCCTCGTGTTGACCGACGTCGATGCGGTCTACCGGAACTTCGGCACCGAGGATGAGGAGGAACTCAGCGAACTCACAACCGAGGAAGCGGCGGACATGCTTGCCGCCGGAGAGTTCGGTGAGGGGAGCATGGCGCCGAAAGTCGAAGCGTGCATCGAGTTCGTCGAAAGCGGCGGTGACCGTGCGATCATCACGAAGCCGGAGACCGCAACCGAGGCGCTCGATGGGGCGGCCGGCACGACAGTCGTGCCAGCCGACGAGTGACCGCGAGTTGGGAACAGTCGAAGGATTAAATAGTCGACCCGGAGATACACAACACGATGGAGCATCTAGTAGACATCAACGACGTCGAGAGCGAAGAGATCGAACAGCTGCTTGACCTGGCGGCGAGCATGAAGGAGAACCCGGGCGAGTTCTCCGGCGTGATGGACAACAAGTCTCTCGTGATGTTGTTCGCGAAGCCGTCGACGCGAACACGGCTGTCCTTCGAGACGGGAATGACCCAACTCGGTGGGCACGGCATCTTCTTCGAGATGGGGTCCTCGCAGCTCAGCCGCGGGGAGCCGATCTCCGACGTGAGCCAGGTGATGTCCCGGTACGAGGACGCCATCATGGCTCGGTTGTTCGAGCACGACGAGATGATGGAGCTTGCTGAGAACGCGGACGTGCCAGTCGTCAACGGGCTGACCGACTTCCTGCACCCGTGTCAGGCGCTCACCGACATGTTCACGATGCAGGAGAAAGACCGCCTCGATACGCTTGCGTTCGTCGGGGACGGAAACAACGTCGCCCACTCCCTGATGCAGGCGTCCGCGAAGATGGGCGTCGACTGTCGGATCGCGACACCCGAGGGAATGGAGCCCGACGAGGAGATCCAGGACCGTGTCAGCGACGCCAACGTGACCGTCACCAACGATCCCTACGAGGCGGTTGATGGCGCGACCGCAGTCTACGGCGACGTGTTCGTCAGCATGGGCGAAGAGGAGCAGCGCGAGGAGAAGCTCGCCGAGTTCGACGGGTTCCAGATCGATCAGGATCTCATGGACGCCGCCCGCGACGACGCGATCTTCATGCATTGTCTCCCGGCCCACCGTGGCGAAGAGGTCACGGCGGAGGTCGCCGACGGTCCGCAGTCGGTGATCTTTGACCAGGCCGAAAACCGCATGCACGTGCAGAAGGCCATCGTCCACACGCTCGTCAACCAATAACTGCATCGACCTCACTGCTTTTTTGTTGCCGTATGCGCTGTGTGAATGGCCAGCGTGAGCGGGACTTGTGGAACAAGCCGCGGTAGTAGTACGGAGGCGCTCATTAGTCTTGCCCACTGGCAGTGGTGTGATGAGCCGGCCTAGGTGTTTGACGTTGGCCAGCAGTGAGCTGACTCAGATGCCCCGAGCATCATATATGAATTATAATAATTATTGCTAGCTGTGGAGTTTGTAGACAATAATTTATCTGAGAATAGGATTAACTACGGCCGTAGGAATTGGCGGTAGCTTTATCCTACCCAGGGAATAACGCCAACACGTAGGAGAATAAGAGATGCTCCTGACGCCACAAACGGCAGCTGATGGATCGCCAACTAAAATGAAAACAAACAAATAATTACCAATGGTAGAATTCGAACCGAGAAGTTACGAGGACTTTGATCCGGAGAAACGACCGTCGTTCGGACAAGCGCTCCTCCCGATCGCTGGGATGATTACGTTCCTGGCCGTCGGTATCGTTCTTTTGGGCCTTGACGCCCAAATGCCCCTGCTTTGGGGGATCGCCTTCACTGGTGTGATCGCACGATACGGCTGGGGATACACGTGGGACGAACTCTTCGACGGGATTTCAAACAGCATTGTCATGGGATTGGGGGCGATATTTATCCTGTTTATTATCTACATGCTGATCGCGTCCTGGGTTGATGCTGGGACGATCCCGTTCATCATGTACTGGG
This sequence comes from Halobacterium sp. MBLA0001, assembly GCF_049705385.1. Classification (NCBI taxonomy): domain Archaea; kingdom Methanobacteriati; phylum Methanobacteriota; class Halobacteria; order Halobacteriales; family Halobacteriaceae; genus Halobacterium; species Halobacterium sp. MBLA0001. The sequence continues at coordinate 270,487 of NZ_JBNAMQ010000008.1, read as the reverse complement.
GGCTGGAGTTCCTCACACCGGCGGTCTTCGTTCCGTTGGCAGCGCTCCTTTCGTTCGTGGTTGCGACGGCAATCGGTTCCTCATGGACGACAGCCGGCTCGCTCGGTATCGCGCTGGTCGGCATTGGCTCCGGACTCGGGATCCCAGCGCCGCTGACTGCGGGTGCGATCCTCTCCGGCGTGTACATGGGCGACAAGCAGTCGCCGCTTTCCGACACTACACTGCTCGCCTCGGGTGTCAGTGACGTTGACCTCTGGGATCACGTGCGCGGGATGTTCCCGAACACTATCATCGTTGGGGTTATCTCTCTTGCACTCTACGCCGTCCTCGGGTTGATGGCAGAGACCGGTGGCACTGGTGGTACAGGCGCGGAAGTCGCACAGATCCAGGGCGGTCTGGCAGGCACATACACGCTTTCTGTCCTGGTGTTGCTCCCGCTGGTCATTACCTTCGGGTTGGCGATCAAGGGGTACCCCGCGCTGCCGTCGCTCGGTGCCGGCGTGTTCTCCGCGGCAGGCGTCTCGATCCTCATCCAGGGTCGTGGGTTCGCTGAGGCATGGCAGATCATCTATAGCGGAACAGGACCGAAGACGGGTGTCGACCTCGTTAACAACCTCCTCAGTACCGGTGGGCTTGAAGGGTCGATCTGGGTTATTACCATTGTCTTCGGTGCCCTCTCGATCGGAGGTATACTTGAGGCGACAGGCGTATTGTCGGTTATAGCGCACAACACTGCAAAAGCTGTCGATAGTGTCGGAGGGGCAACTCTTGTCACCGCGCTCGGCCCGCTCGTGATCAACGCACTCACTGCGGACCAGTACATGTCCATCGTTATCCCTGGCATGACGTTCCGCGACCTCAACGACGAGTACGATCTCGACGGAACGAGCCTGTCCCGGACCCTCGAAGAGACTGGGACTGTCTCGGAGCCGATGATTCCGTGGAACTCCGGTGGCGTGTTCATGGCCAGTGCGCTCGGGGTGCCCGTGTTGAGTTATCTGCCGTACTACTTCGTGGGGATTCTCTCGCCCATCCTGGTTGTTATCATGGGTTTCACCGGCTGGAAGATGTACATGAAAGACCCCGAGGAGTCACCCGAAGAGTCGGCCGATACGGCCGCATAACGTCGGCGTCTCGGATCCGGTCTTCGAGCCGTCTTTTTTACTAGTCCGTACGGAAGACACCGGCGCTCCTGTGTCGTTCTTACAGCGATCGTAGTAGCTGCCAACCGAGTTTCACGGACCTCAAAACCGATTCAACGATGTCCAGCGCGGTTACATCTCTTCGAGCACGTCGATGCCGAGCAGGCCGAGGCCGTTGTCGAAGATCTGTGTCGTTGCCTTCGTCAGCAGGAGGCGCTCCGTGCGTGCGTTTTCGGCGTCCAAGACCGCGTTCTTGTGGTAGAAGGAGTTGAACACGTGTGCGAGCTGGAGGAGGTAGTGGGCAAGCGGTGCCGCGTCGTACCGTTCCTCACAGCGTTCCAGGACGAGTGGGTAGCGGGCCAGCTCGAACAGCAGCTCCACATCGGTGTCGTTGAACACCGATGGATCGAGGTCGTCGATCTCGGGAGCGGCGTCCGCTCCGTCCAGAATGCTGTAGCCACGGGTTGCCGCGTACTGAACGTACGGTCCGGTGTCGCCCTCCAGTGCAACCGACTCGTCGATGTCGAACGTCGTGTCGCGTTCGCGTTTGGCCGCCACCATCTCGTATTTGATGGTTGCGAGCGCGATCTTGGTTGCGACCGATTGGGCTTCGGCGTCGTCGATTCGGCCTTTCTCCGCGATGATCTCCTCGGCGCGGTCCTGGGCACGATCAAGGACTTCCCGGGCGGTGATGATCTGTCCTTTCCGTGTCGACATGCTCCCTTCGGGGAGGCTGATCAGCCCGTAATCGATGTGCTTAAGTTTGATGTCGTTGTATCCCATCTTTCGGGCAGCGACGAACAGCTGTTGGAAGTACTGGTTCTGTTCGTTTGCCACCACGTAGACCGACTGATCGGCGTCGTATTCCTCGATCCGGTACTCGATCGTCGCCAGGTCGCGGGTTCCGTACAGCGTCGATCCATCGGACTTGACGATGTAGAACGGATCGAAGTCGGCGTCTTCGAGGTCGTCGTTGGCCTCCCGCATCTGGCGTGCGCGATCGAGCGAGGCGTCCACGTCTGCCGCTTGCGGGTCGCCGACGTTCTCGTAGTCGTCAGGGTACACCGGGATGTACACCGACTCGCCCTCGCCGCGCATCGCGACGTCGTTCTCGATCGCCTTCTCGATGATGACGTCGTTCCAGCCCTCCTGAGCGTAGAAGCTCTCCCCGTTCCAAACGTCGAATGCGACATCGAGGTCGTCGTAGGTCTGCTTGAAGCGATCGATGCTCACGGTACGGAACCGCTCCCAGAGGGCAGTCGCGTCCTCGTCGCCCTGCTCGAGCCGGGTGAACCACTCCTTGCCGCTGTCGGCGTGGTAGTCACGTTCCTCGGTGACGGCGTCGGCGAACTGGTCGGTCACGGTCTCATCGTCTTCGAGATCCGCGAGCATCGAGTCCCGCTGCTCGAACTGCTGGTAGAGATCCAGGAGGTGTTCGATGGCGTCGTCTTCCAGCGTCGCTTCGTCGCCGAACTCGGTGTACTCGTGCATCAGGTTCCCGAACTGCACGCCCCAATCCCCGAGATGGTTGTCCCGCGTGACGTCGTGGCCGCGCGCCTCCAGGATGTTCATCACTGCATCGCTGAGGATCGTGTTCCGCAAGTGGCCGACGTGCAGCGGCTTGGCGATGTTGGGCGAGGACACGTCGGCGAGGATGGTGTCCGGGTCGGCGTCCGTCCGCGTGCCGTACTCCGAACCGTCGCGGAGGATCGTCGACAGCGTCGCGTCTGCCAGATCGGTCGTGTCGGCGTGGTAGTTGATGTGGCCGCCTTCGACGGTCACCGCCTCGACTTCAGCCGGCAGCCCGTTGGAGCGGTGGGCGTCGGCGATCGCCGCCGCGACATCGACCGGGGGCGCTCCGGCCGCGGCCGCGATCGAGAACGAGATCGGTGAGGAGAACTCGCCTTTCTCCTCATCGGTGATGTCTTCGAGTTCGATCGCGGACTGGTCGACTTCATAGTCGTACCCCGCGTCAGAGGTGGCAGCCCGGATTCCAGCGAGCAGTTCCTGCCGAAGGTTATAAAGCATTATATGCGAGCCTTCACCCTCCAGAACGATAAATTCTGCTACATCCGGGCCAGTGGTTCGCCCGGCAGCAGTCGAACAGTAATCAACACAATAACGAGAGAAAGCCACGAAAAACCACGAGTACGGCCGCCTACTCCGGATCTATCAGTGACGGGATGTCCTCACTGACGATCTGTTCGCAGTACTGACATCGCATCCCGTCGTCGAGCACGTCGAACCCGGATCGCACGGGCTCGTCGTTGGCGGTGATGCAGTTGGGGTTCGGACAGGAGAGCACACCCGCAACGACGTCGGGACGGTCGACGCGACGTTTCTCGTCGACCTCGTAGTCACGGACGATGTTGATCGTTGCGTCGGGCGCGATCAGCGACAGGACGTCGACTTCGTCCTGGCTCAGCTCTCGACCCTCGATCTTGACGATGTCCTTGCGGTGGTGGCGTTCCGAGGTGACGTTCATCCCGACGGTGATCTGGTCGTCGCTTGCTCCGTTGGTCCCGAGGATCTGAAGCACTTGCAGCGCCTGCCCGGCCGGGATGTGGTCGATGACGGTTCCGGCCTGGATTTTGCTGACCTGGAGGTGTTGGTCGCTACTCATCGTCGACACCCCCATCGGCGGACAGCACCAGATCCAGCAGTGCCATGCGAACCGGCACCCCGTTGTGTGCCTGCTCGAAGTAGGCCGCGTGGTCGGTGTCGTCGATTTCGGGTGCGATCTCGTCGACTCGCGGGAGCGGATGCATGATGGTCAGGTCGTCTTTGGCGGCTTCGAGGTGGGTGGCGGTGAGTTGGTACTCTCCGGCAACCTTCTGGTACTCGTTTTCGTCGGGGAACCGCTCGCGCTGGATCCGAGTCACGTAAAGGATGTCCAGCTCCGGGAGCACGTCCTCGAAGGAGTCGTGTTCGCGGACACGAGTGCCGGACTCCTGTTCGAGGTCGTAGACGACGTCTCGGGGGAGCTGGAGGCTCTCGGGACTGATGAAGTGTTGGTCGACGTCGAAGTTCGTGAGCGCGCGGGACAGCGAGTGGACCGTCCGCCCGTACTTGAGATCCCCCATGATGCCGATCGTGAGGTCTTCGAGGCCGGCGTTCTCGCGGATGGTGTAGAGGTCCAGGAGGGTCTGTGTCGGGTGATGGCCGGCGCCGTCGCCGGCGTTCAAAAGCGGAACGTCGACGAACTCGCTCGCCATCTGGGCTGCTCCCTGGTTGGGGTGGCGCAGCACCAACGCGTCCGCGTACCCTTCGATGACGCGAACCGTGTCTGCGAGTGTCTCCCCCTTCTTGACGCTTGAGGAGTCTACGGACCCCATATCGACGATGTCGCCGCCCAGGCGTTTCATCGCGGTGTCGAAGCTCATCTTGGTGCGGGTGCTCGGCTCGAAAAAGAGGAGTCCGAGCACGGTGTTTTCGTACCGGTCGGCGAACGCCGACGGGTCGGCGTCGATCTCTGCCGCGCGGTCGAGCACGGTCTCGATGTCCGCCCGGGAGAGTTGTTTGCTCGTGATGATGTGGTCGAGATCCATCACTCTGTGTCTCCGGTCCAGGTGACTTGAATCTTCCTTTCTATCATGAACAACTAACTGATCGAACGTTTCAACGGCATCCGTCGACAGCATCCGCCGATCCCGCTGTGGTCTCGCTAGCTATGGCGCGTTTTTCCGGAATATCCAAACAGGAGCTTTATTCGTGGGAGTTCAAACGCGTGTTGAGTTCCCGACGATCCCATAGCGAATGTGACGAGAACGCCACGGATACGAAGCAGTCGTCATGTGTTTTTGAAACGACGCCAGCATATGGTATCGTTAGCTTTACAGCCAGCATTTCGGAATGCTGTGCTATGTTGAACCGCCTTCGAGACGCATGGGCTGCGTATCGATCCGTTGCGATCATCTACCGGATCGCGGTCGCGTTCGTTCTCGGCTCGGTCTGTGGGCTCGCGGTCGGCGCGCCAGCCGCACAGCTTGAGCCGCTCGGAACGCTGTTCGTTCGGTTGCTCAAAATGATCATCATTCCTGTCGTCGTGTTCACGCTGCTCATGGGAGCGCGGCAGCTTTCGCCGACCCGCATCGGCAAGATCGGCGGCGAGGTGATCGCGCTCTACCTGGGGACGACGGCGGTCGCGATCGCCATCGGGCTGTTGGCGGGCAACCTCATCAACCCGGGAGTCGGGCTTGAGGTGGCTGATGCCGCCGTGGAGACGACGCAAGCCCCGGATCTGGGGACGGTGCTGATGAACGTCGTTCCGACGAACCCGATCGGTGCGATGGCCAACGGGGACGTGTTGCCGACGATCTTTTTCACGATCGCGCTCGGCATTTCGTTCGCGATCCTGCAGGACGAGTTCGAGCCCGGCACACCGGTGCACGACGGTGCACAGGCCGTGTTCAAGATCGCAGAGGCGGGCTCGGAGGCGATGTTCAACGTCGTCTGGGGCGTCATGGAGTACGGCGTGATCGGCGTGTTCGCGTTGATGGCGACGACGTTCGGGGAGGCAGGCGTCGACGCCATCCTGCCGTTCGCAAAACTCATCGGTGCGCTGGCGCTCGCCGTGGTCCTCCACATCGGGGTCACGTATCTGTTCGTCATTCAGTGGGGGCTGCTGCGTGAATCGCCGCGGGCGTTCCTCGCCGGCGCCAAAGAAGCGATGGTGACGGCGCTGAGCATCCGTTCCAGCAGCGGGACGCTGCCCGTCACGATGAACAACGCCGACGAGAACTTCGGGATCGACGAGGAGGTGTACAGCTTCTCGCTGCCGCTCGGTGCGACGATCAACATGGACGGAACGGCGATGTATCAGGGCGTGGCGGCCATCTTTGCGGCCAATCTGGTGGGGCAAACGCTCACGCTCGCCGAACAGGCGACAGTCATCGTGACCGCCCTGCTCGCGAGCGTCGGCACTGCGGGTGTCCCGGGCAGCGGGCTGATCATGCTCACGCTGGTGCTCACGCAGCTCGGGTTGCCGCTTGAGGTCGTCGGCATGGTCGCCGGTGTCGACCCGATCCTCGACCGGCTTCGGACCATGAACAACGTGACCGGTGATCTGGCGGTCACGACGCTCGTCGCGGACTGGAACGACCGGATCGACCGCGAGAACACGGTCTGGGAACGCACCGACGACTGAGCCGGTGTGGCGGGCAACGATGCCCGGACGGGCGCGGCCGCCCGTGACGTGTCCCGGATCGTGGGTCGGCGACGGCAGAGCATCGTGGATATGACTTCGATATTCTTTACCGCATACTCGAAGAATAGGGAGACATGCGTTCAGCACAGTCCAAACGATCACAGTCCACAGCCACCGGGGAGCGGACGCTGCACATCGGGCGGGATCGCCCGATCCGGATCAGCGCCGGCCACCGACTGCAACACCACGACGGCAAGTGTAGCCGCCCACACGGCCACAACTACGAGATCAGCGTCGAAATCACGGGGCAGCTCACGGACGAGGGGTGGGTTGTGGACAAGGGCACAGTCACGGCGGTGGTGTCCGACTGGGACCACCGGTTCCTGCTTGAGGACGGCGACCCGCTCGTTGACGCGTTCCGGGAGGCGGGCGACGGCGACGCGGTTGTCGTGCTCGAACAGCCGCCGACCGCCGAGGTGATGGGCGTCGTGCTGGAGCGGAAGCTCCACGACGCGCTCCCTGAGACGGTGTCAGCGGTCTCCGTCACGGTCGCGGAAACGCCGGCGCTTACTGCTGGCCCGAACTGATGCCGGTCAGCGAAACCACGGACCGGCAGGCGAGCAACGGTGGTGACGGGCCGGCGCTTCCGATCAACGAGCTGTTTTACTCCCTGCAGGGCGAGGGGAAGCTCGCCGGCACGCCGTCGGTGTTCGTCCGCACGAGCGGCTGCAACCTCCGGTGTTGGTTCTGTGATTCATACCACACGTCCTGGGAGCCCACCCACGCCACGATGTCCGTCGACGACATCATCGCGGAGGTGCAGTCGTACGAGCACGCCGACCACGTCGTACTCACCGGTGGCGAGCCACTGCTCCACGACGACGCCGTGGTGCTGCTTGACCGCCTCGCAGCGCTTGGCTACCACACCACCGTCGAGACGAACGGCACCATCCACCGTGACGCCCCCATCGACTTGGCGAGCGTCAGCCCGAAACTCGCCTCCAGCACACCCACGGCCGAGACCGACCCCAAAGGCGACGGTGAGTGGGCGGCCCGCCACGACGCCCGCCGCATCGACGTGGCGACGCTCGGCGCGCTCGCCGACGACTACGACACCCAACTCAAGTTCGTCGTCACCGATCCGTCGGATATGCCCGAGATCGAATCACTGCTTGCGGAGATCAGGACAGCCACTGACACCCGAATCGGCGACGAGGACGTGGTGTTGATGCCGGAGGGCACAACCCACGCGGAGCTCGACGCGCGACGAAACGAGGTTGCGACACTCGCGATGGAGCACGGCTACCGGTATACGCCGCGGCTCCACGTTGCACTGTGGAACGACGCCCCGGAGACCTGAAACAATGACAGACTCCACTGACGATACGATCGACACGAACGCACGCGCTCGGCGCGACCGCACAGCGACGACCAACCGCAGAACGGCCGCGGGTGCCACGCACCCGAGTGGTGGACGATGAGCGCGAAGCGCGCTGTCGTGCTTGCATCCGGCGGGATGGACAGCGCCACCGCCGCTGCGGTTGCGCACAACGCCGGCTACGAGGTGTACATGCTCCACACCTCGTACGGCCAGCAGACCGAGCACAAAGAACACGAGTGCGCAACGGCCCAAGCAGCGGCCCTCGGTGCCGCGGACTTCCTCCATTTGACCACGGATCACCTCTCGAAGATCGGCGCGTCGAGCCTCACTGACGACGAGATGGCGGTCGCGGACGCCGACATGGAGAGCGACGAAATCCCCACCTCCTACGTGCCGTTCCGGAACGCCAACCTGCTGGCGATGGCGACGTCGTACGCCGAGGCCAACGACTGTGAGGCGGTGTTCATCGGCGCGCACAGCGAGGACTTCTCGGGGTATCCGGACTGCCAGCCCGCGTTCTTCGAGGCGTTCCAGCAGACCGTCGCTGCCGGCACCAAACCCGACACCGAAATCAGCATCAACGCACCGTTCGTCGACTGGTCGAAGACCGACATCGCCGAGCGCGGCCTGGAACTCGGTGTCCCCTACGAGCACACGTGGAGTTGCTACCGCGCCGAGGCCCCCGCGTGTGGGACGTGCGACGCGTGTGCGTTCCGCCTCCAGGCGTTCCAGAACCTGGGCGAACGCGACCCGATCGAATACGCCGAGCGCCCGTCGTACACGTAATGGCGGCCGTTCGCGCGCCCCGGTGGAAACGGCGAGCGCCGGTGACCGCTCCGGTCAGGAGTCGGGAGTCACCGTCAGCGACGTGATCCGTGCGCCGTCGACGCCAGTCACGCGGAACGTGTGCGTGTCGATCACGGCACGATCACCGACCGTGGGGGCGTGCCCGAGTCGGCTGACCACGAGCCCGGCGACGGTTTCGACCGCCTCGTTCTCGAAATCCGTGCCGAGGTGGTCGTTGAGTTCGGTGATCGACACCGCGCCAGGAACCTCGTAGCCGCCATCGTCGCGGGGCTCGATGGACTGCGCGTGGGTCGCCAGATCGAACTGGTCGCGGATGTCGCCGACGATCACTTCGAGGGCGTCTTCGATGGTTGCCAACCCCTCGAAGGCACCCCATTCGTCGATGACGACCGCCATCTGGCGGTGCTCGGCCTGGAACTCCGCGAGCAGCTCGTCGACGCGCAGCGTCTCGGGAACCACGACGACCGGCCGGCTCAGCTCCCGGGCCGTGACATCGCCCGACTCGTCGATGGCGTCGCTGGCGCGCAAGATGTCTTTCACGTCGACGAACCCGATCACGTCGTCGTCCGGGCCTTCGGTGACCGGGTAGCGGGTGTATTCGCCGCTGGCGGCCATCGTTCGGAGTTCGGGGAGCGGAGTGTCTGCGGACACGCTGGTCACGTCGGGGCGTGGCCGCATGATCTCACGAACAGTCGTGTCGTCGAGGCTGAAGACGTGCTCGATCATCGACACCTCCGCCGGGCTGATCCGGCCGGCGGCGCTGGCTTCCGAGAGCACGCTCAGGATCTCCGGCTCGGTGTGGGTGTCGTGGCCCTCTGTCTCCGGGGAGACGCCGATGAGTTGGACCGACCGTGTCGCGATGCCGTTGAACAGGATCGTGCCCGGCAGGAACACGTAGTAGAACAGTTTCATCACGGGCGCAACCACGAGCGCGACGCGCTCGGCGCGCTGGATCGCGATCGTCTTCGGCGCGAGTTCGCCGTACACGACGTGCAACAGGGTCACGATCCCGAACCCGAGGGCCACAGTCACGGTGTGGCGAACGGGAGCCGGGAGCACCGGCTCCAGTAGTGGGTCGACCAGAACCGCGACCGCGGGTTCACCGACCCACCCGAGCCCGAGCGACGCGATCGTGATCCCGAGTTGGGAGACCGCGAGGTAATCATCGAGGTTGTCCGTGGCTTCCTTGACCGCCGTTGCGCCACGCCGTCCGTCCTGAACGAGCGTCTCGACGGACGCCGACCGCAGCCGCACGAACGCGAACTCTGCGGCGACGAAAAAGCCGTTCAGGACGACGAGGAGGAGGGCGAGCGCGATCCGACCAACCGCAAGTGACGTAGCTGACACTACGCACGGCGTTCGCCGGCCCCGCTCATCTGCCTTCCGAAGGGCGCTGGGGTGACGCCACCGCATATATAGGCGTCCGGACGACTATTATAAGTGGCTTTGAGCGCAGTGGTGGTACAGCCGTGTAGAGCGATCAGATGCCAACACCGCACACCACAGAGTCACCCAGTGTCGATCGGCGCACGTTCCTGGCGGGCCTCAGCGGGGCCGTCGCCGGGGGCGCAGTCGCGTCACAGTTCCAGACAACGGCGCGCGCACAGGCCACGGCGTCCCCGGCTGCGAACGCCATCGCGTACATCGTCGATGGGATGGGGCAGACACAGATCTCCGCCGCGCGCTACCTCAACGCCTACAAGACAGCGCCCGAGCGCTTCCCGCTGAACGTGAGTCCGGCCGAGACGCCGACCGGGTTCGACGCGTTCTCGTCCCGCGGTTCGATGACCACGTTCCCCGATGACCCCTACGAGACGACCACCGACTCGGCGGCCGCCGCAACCGCGTTCGCCAGCGGCGTCAAAACCTACAACGGAGCGATCGGTGGCGTCCAAACCTCAGGCGGCGGGTTTCAGCGCGTCGATACGGTCCTCGAACGGGCCAGCGCCCAGGGGTACGCGACCGGCCTCATCACGACGACCGAGGCGACACACGCCACACCCGCAGCGTTCGCGGCACACGTCGAGGATCGCGGCAACCAGACCGAGATCGCGCGCCAGTACATCGAAGAGACCCAGCCGGACGTGATTCTCGGGGGGCAGCGCCGCGACTTCGAGGCGGACGCGTCCAACGGCGGCACGCTGGTGGATGCGGCCAGGGACAACGGCTACACGATCGCCGAAACGGCGGCTGAACTGGACGCGGTCGACGACCCACCCGTACTCGGGCTGTTCAGCCAGGAGAGCCACCTCGACTACTACCTGGACCGCAAAAACGACCCCGAGAACACACAACCCAACCTCGATGCGATGGTCGACGCGGGGGTTGACCTGCTCTCGTCGGCCGGCGACCCCGACAAGGGGTTTTTCCTGCTGGTGGAGTCCGGGCGCGTCGATCACGCCGGCCACGCGAACTACCCCGCCCAGGTCGCCGAACAGTACGAAGCCACGCAGGTGGCGGGCCAGTTGGTGGAGTACGCCGAGACGACCGCCGAGCCGACGTTCCTCGTTTCGACCGGCGACCACGAGTGTGGCGGTCTCACGCTGGGTCGCGACTCGCCCTACGAGGTCGAATACGACGTGCTCGCCGCGCAGAAAGCGACCACCAGCCGGCTTCGGGATCTCCTCGCCGGGGTCCGGAGCGCTGACGAACTGGAGTCGATCGTCGCCGCTCACACGGGCATCACCGCACTGACCGACCGAGAGGTGGCAAAGCTCCGCGACGCTCCGGGTTCGATCAGCACGATTCTCGCGGAGCGAGCCGGGATCGCGTTCACCACCGACGGACACACGGGCACCGACGTGCCGGTGTTCGCACACGGCCCGAACGCGGCGCGGTTCGACGCCGCACGCGACAACACTGCGGTCGCCGACGCGCTCGCTGCGGCGCTCGGTGTGTCCCTGTAAGCCGCGGCCGCATCCGGTGTTTTTTACTGGTGGGTGTGCGGACGGAGCAGTATGTCACGCCCGTCCTGTGAGCCCTTGACAGCGAACGACGAGTTGTTCGGTGGTCTCCCGTGACCAGCCAGATCGGGAAGATCGACGCCGAGTTCTTCGCACAGCACCTGTCCCCGAACCTCGGTGCGGACGACGACGCGGTGACCGTCGGCCCCCAGTACGGGGTTGACTTCGGTGTGCTCTCGATCGGCGGCCAGCGCCTCGTCGTGAGCGCGGACCCGGTGTCAGTGAACCCCGGCGTCGGGATCGAGCGCGCCGGCCGGCTGGCCCTCCACAGCGTGCTTTCGGATGTCGCCGTGAGCGGGGTTCCGCCGTCGTTTCTCTCCATCACCCTGGTGCTCCCGGCGTCAGCACGAGACGACACCATCGCGGCGCTGTGGGACGCGATGGCCACGGAGTGTGAGCGGCTCGGCGTGAGCGTGGTCACAGGACACACCGCGCGCCAGGACGTGTCGTTCCCCTGGATCGGCGGCGCAACGGCCATGGGTGTCGGTGACCCCGCCGAGATCGTCCGCCCCGATGGGGCCACCGCGGGTGACACGGTGCTCATGACGCACAGCCCCGGGGCAGAGGTCGCGGGGCTGTTCGCCGCGCTGTTCGGCGACCACCTCGATGTCGCTGACGACACCGTCGAGCGCGCCGACGCGCGGCTCGAGGACACCACAGTGGTTGGCGACGCGTGCGCCGCGGCGTCCGCACCCGTGACCGCGATGCACGACGCAACCGAATGCGGCATTCAAGGGGCGCTGGTGGAGTTGGCGACGGCCGCCGGCGTTTCGATCAGCGTCTCCAGCGACGCCGTCCCCGTTCCCGAGGACGTGAGCGCCGTCTGTGCGGATCTCGGGCTCGACCCGTGGCAGGTTTCCTCGCGTGGCACGCTTCTCGTCACAGTCCCCGAGGCGCACGCCGACACGGCGATGGCTGCACTGGACGCACGGAACACTCCCGTGGCCGCGATCGGGACAGTGAGTGAGGGCAGTGGCGTGACCGTCGATGGGACGCAGGTCGTGCACCCGGGGAGCGATCCCGCCTGGACAGTGTTCAGTGCGCTTCAGCGGGACGCCGCCGCTCGTTCGCCGTGAGCTGCGGCCGCCGTGCGATCACACGACATCGGTGAGATCCGGCGGCGCGTCGGCGAACAGCCGCGCCGGCATCACGCCCAGTGGGTCCGCAACAGCGGGGTCGAACCCGAGCTGTGCGATCACGGCTCCGGGGTCGATGCCGGGTGCGACCTCCGTGAGTGTGAGGCCGTCAGGCGTCAACTCGAAGACGGCGCGCTCGGTGACGTACACAACCGACTGGTCGGTTTCCAGCGCGTGATCAGCGCTGAATGTGACGTGTTCGACGTCCTCGACGAACTTCGAGTGCGCCCCCTCGGATGTCACCGTGATTGTTCCGTCGGCGACCGCGACCGAGAGACCGCCCGTCGTGAGCGTGCCACAGAACACGACTGCAGCGGCGTTCTGCGTGATGTTGATGAACCCGCCACAGCCCGGGAACTGGGAGCCGAACCGGCTGACGTTGACGTTTCCCTGCGCGTCGACCTGCGCCATCCCCAAGAACCCGACATCGAGTCCGCCGCCGTCGTAGAAGTCGAACTGCTGGGGTGAGGACACGAGGGCATCGTGGTTGACTGCCGTTCCGAACTCGATTCCGCCGGACGCAGCCCCACCAACCGGTCCGGACTCCACGGTTTCCGTGATCGCGTCGCCGACACCTCCCTCAGCGGCGGCCGTTGAGACGAGTTCGGGGATCCCCACGCCCAGGTTGATGACCGCGCCCGCGTCGAGTTCCATTGCGGCGCGGCGTGCGATGATCGTTCGTTCGTCGATCGGGAGCGGATCCGTACTGGGCGTCGGTGGCTTGACTGTGCCGCTGTGTGCGGGGTCGTAGGCCGAGCCGTACGTTTGTGGGTGGTCTTCCGGCGATGCCTCGACGACGGAATCAACGACCACACCGGGTACAGCGACATCGTGGGGCGCGAGTGTCCCCGCGCTCGTGACGCGCTCGACCTGCGCGATCACCCTGCCGCCGGTGTTGTGTGCGGCTTGGGCCAGCGCCAGCATGTTCGAGGCGAGTGCCTCCCGCTCCATGGTGACGTTCCCGTGCTCGTCGGCCGTGGTGCCGCGAATGACCGCGACGTCGATCGGAACCGCGTGATAGAACAGGTACTCAGTGCCGTTGAGTGTGACGCGCTCGACGAGGTCCTCGCTCGTGACGGCGTTGGCTTTGCCACCATCACGTCGTGGGTCAACGAACGTGTCCAGTCCGACATGCGTGATCGTTCCAGGCTTGCCAGCCGCGGTGTCCCGGAGCAAGTGATCTAGGACGCCAAACGGGAGGTTGTACGCCTCGATTTCGTTGTTAACGACTGCCGCCATCAGGTCCGGTGTGAACCCCCAGTGACTGGCGATCGTCCGTTCGAGCATGCCCTCCTGCACGAGATGTGAGACGCCATGTCCTTGCCGGTCGCCCTCTGCCGCGGGCTGGTAGAGTGTGAGATCCTGCGGAGCCCGCGTTCGCTCATAGCGGTCGCCCAGCGCAGCAAGGACTGCTTCCGGGATGCCAGTCGCCACGAACCCCCCGATCCCAACCGTGTCACCGGACTCGACGCACGCGACCGCCTCTCGACGTGACTGTTGTGTTACCATACAGCCCCGTGCAAGGCCAGATAGTTTTGTCTTGGTGTTGGCTCCGTGAATAGAGCCACCGAGAGAGCAGGATCGCTGTGACAGTGAAAACTGGGGGTGCGATCGGTTCGAGCCGCTTACGCGCCGTCAGAGATCTTTACCACGCCATTTCTACTGGCAAAGAACAGGTCAGACCCATGAACTGACAGCGAAGAATAAGACTCTACCGTGGCATTCACATCCAATGACCACTTGCGAGAACCGGTATCAGCGTCGGACGCATACAGTGTCTCCTCCCCAAGCCAGAACTGGGTCCCATCAGCAACGATTGGCGGTGATGTACGGCCATCGGGATGCTTCTCGATGTTGATTGTGCTTCCATCCGCAGCGTCCAAGGTCGTGAGAACGCCACGATCAGACGAATCGGAGGCAGACACGTGGATTCGATTATTGCTAACGGCGAGCGAATGACCATACTCGTTTGGAATGGATGTTTTCCACTGTGTTTCACCCTCCCGTTCCGTCGATAACGCATACAGCTTCCCACCTTCTGCGGAATAATACACGCTTTCATCACCAATAACGATCTGTTGGTCTGTCTCAGGGAGGAGGGACCGCCGCCAGACCTGATCACCAGATTCAGGATCAACCGCTGCAACGCCTGTTTCAAGTTGGATATACACGATCCCGTCCCGAAGCCCTACACTATTGGGTCCGGTGTCTTCAAAGCTGAACGTCCAGCGTTTCTGCCCCGTCGTGGCGTCGTACGCGACGACCGAGGAGGAGTCCCAACTGAGAATCTTGCCACTGACGAAAACAGGTGCATTGCCCAGGAATGGGGAACCTGTGTTCGCCCGCCAGCAAAGGTCACCACTTCGAATATCGTAGACGCGGATGCCTCTGCTTGTTGAGGCGAAAGCCGCGTTCCCAGCGATTGGTCGCGTCGCAAAGCGGTCTAGAGTTTGCCTCTGGTGCTCTCAATTGAGAGGTCACAGCTCATTGCTGTTTTGGTCGATCGCTGGAGCAGTTCGTCGAGGAACGACTGGTAGTGCTCTGGATCGGCGTACTTCACCAGCCGAAGCTGGAGTATCGCCTCTAACCCCTCCGTTGTCCAGCGCATCCACTGGTTCTTGCACCGCTTGCTGACTTCGCCCATCAGCCGTTCGACGGGGTTCGAGGTCCACGGCACCTCGAACCCCTCGACAGCCTGCTCGGCAAACGTCACGATCGACGGCAGCCACCGCTGTAGATACCCCGCAGCTTTCTCTGACCCGAACTGATCCAACTGCCACGCTGTCTTCTCGATACGCTCGGTCGTTCGCGCGATCCGCTCGCGGATCGCCGCGAACTCCTCGTTTGGACGGTGCTTGGCGACCGAATTCTTCAGATGGAACACCTCGTCGATCACCTCCGAGACGATCTCGTTCCGCCGATCCAAGGAGAACACGCCGTCGTCCCAGAGGTTGTAGTCCAGCGTTCGGCCGACGTGGACGAGATCAAGTTGATGATTACGGTTTTCGTCGGTAAATGCCGTGACGATACCCTCATCAGCGTCACTGACGACCGTCGCGTCGTCAGTGACTGCGTCCATGTCATCGAGTTTGGCGGCTGTCTCGTCCCAGTCAGCGTTGATCGAGAGATCCAGCAGAGAGCGTGATTCCTTGGCAGTATCTTCGCCGAGCGTGGCCTGGACGGAGTGGTACGCGCGGTCGTCGTCTTGGCTGTGACACTTCGTGCCGTCAGGAATAACGGCGTCAGCGTCTGTGTCAGCGACACAGTCTGGAAGGAACTGCTTGAGCTTGTTGCCGTACTCTTTGGCGCGACGATTGATGGTGGTCGGCGACGGCATCTTCGAGAGGATGCCGTCGCCGTGGTCAGCAGCGTCACGATAGCTGACCGAAGTAGCGAGATCGACGCTCTTGGCGGCGATGTCCTGCTGATAGCGGTTTTGCCCGTCGAAGCTGAGAACATCTTCGACGGGCCGGAAGTAGCTGGATTCGTCGTGGTCAGCGGCGGTGTCTTCGACGTAGTGAAGGTCGAATTCGTGCTCACCGGCGGTTGTGACGGCTGTGCGGGTGTCAGTACCGGCGCGTTGGAATCGCTGATCACCATTGCCGTGAGCGTGTTTCTCACCACAGAGCGCCTCGACGCGGCTCGCGTCGAGGCTCTCGACCATCGATTCGAGCAGTACAGATTCGACGTTCTGCTCGGTAACGAATTCGGCAAGCGTGGCGAGCGGTACCGTTTTGTCCTCGTCGATGCTAATCGTGAACCGCACGTCGATTGTGGCGTGCATGGGACACCTCCATCCGTCTTTAGTTAAGCGAGAAACCGCGTGATAGCGGCGGCTTATCGAGGCACCTTTCGGAAGGAATGAGGAAGTCCAGTCTGTGCACGACAAGGACTCCTCATCTCGGATTATGCGTCGGCTCACTACACTGTTTCCCTCTGAGTTCCTTGAAGAGCACGCCGAGGAACTCGGCGTGGTCGAACGTGACCGCAAGCTCCAGATCCCTGCCTTCGTTTGGGCATTCGTGTTCGGCTTCGCCGCAGGCGAAAGCCGAACACTCGCCGGGTTTAGACGCTGTTACAACTCGACTGCCGATGAGACGATCTCTCCGGGTGGATTCTATCAGCGGTTGACACCGACGCTTGCGGAGTATCTCCGCGACCTCGTTGAGCATGGTCTCGACGAGGTCGCTGTTCCTAACGCTGTTGACGCTGATATCGACCGATTTAGAGACGTGATGATCGCTGATGGAACGGTGTTGCGGTTACACGAATTTCTCTCAGATCAGTTCGAAGCCCGCCACGAGGAGCAGGCTGGAGCGAAGCTCCACCTGCTCCACAATGCCACAGAGCAGACGATTGAACGGCTCGATACTGCTAACGAGAAAACGCACGACAGCACCTTGTTCAAAACAGGGCCGTGGCTTGAGAATCGCCTCGTGTTGTTCGATCTCGCCTACTTCAAGTACCGCCGGTTTGCGCTGATCGACGAAAACGACGGCTACTTCGTGAGTCGGCTGAAGCAGAACGCGAATCCGCTGATTACGAGGGAGTTACGGGAATGGCGCGGTCGCGCCATTCCCTTAGAGGGCAAGCAGCTCCGAGCTGTTCTCGACGATCTCGATCGGAAGTACATCGATGTAGAAGTCGAAGTCGAATTCAAACGAGGGCCGTACAATGGGACGCGGTCACTAGATACGAAGCGATTTCGCGTCGTCGGCGTCCGCGACGAGGACGCCGACGACTACCACCTGTACATGACGAATTTAGCGAGGAAGGAGTTCTTTCCGGCGGATTTAGCGGAGATCTACCGCTGTCGGTGGGAAGTTGAGTTGCTGTTCCGGGAGCTGAAGACGCAGTACGAATTGGACGAGTTCGACACGAGTGACGAACACGTGGTGAGGATCTTATTGTACGCAGCGCTGCTGTCGCTGCTTGTAAGCCGCGATCTGTTGGATCTAGTCACTGAGCAGGCGGATGATGAGCTTGTGTTTCCGACAGAGCGCTGGGCGGCGACCTTCCGGTCGCACGCCCAGCTCATTCTCCACGAACTCGGTGAGTTCCTCGGCTATTCACCACCGCCGCTGCTCGACCGGCTGATCGAAGACGCTCAGAAGATCCACAAGCAACGACCAATCTTACAAGAGACGCTCGCTACCACTACACAACCGAGGTGTGAGGCTTAACTAAAGACGGATGGGGACACCTCTTGGGTGGACACCAGAGGCGTCCCGTTCCTCACGGGAGCCAGTTGCTACTGAACTCTAGAGGACTTTGCGACACGACCAATGAATTGAGGGACCGCGCTACTCCGGAACTCCCTCCTTGGTTTTCGGCCACTGGGTGAAAGAAAATCCAATGATTGCTGCAAGAGTGAGCGCCGTTAGAGCGGGAACTGTTTCACCTAAGACGAACAACAGCACGCTGCCGGTCAGGGCCATTCCCACTCCTAGCAAATGGAAATAGGAGAGATATCTTGTTCGGAACGCGTCCGCCGCGTCATCGTGGGCCTCGAAACAGTACGGGCTGGGTCAGGAGTTGATACAACTTGGTGGCGGTGTGTTGCCACTGGAGAGGTATTGCATGTGATTCAGAGGCGGGAGGTGATGGGGCGACCACGCCAGAACAACACCGTGCTGGGTCGTGGCCGTCACATCCCTTTTCAATCCCACCTCACCCTACTCGGGAGTTACAAACTTCCCGTCTTGAACCGACCCCTCTCAATCTCTCTAAACGACGTCATTACAGACATCAGCTCTTCTCCGATTTCTTCACTGCTGGCTGTGATTACTATAGCAGACCAAACACCCATTCTAAATTCCTCCCGTTTCCAGAGAAAAGAACGAAATCGGCGGCCTCACGGCTGGGTGGTAGCTACAGTGTTGCTCACTATCGGCGGAATTTCTCCGCCGGCATCCGCCTCGGAGCCTCGCGGTTGGTGGTTCCGAGTGAACCATGTCGTTGTTGATTGCACGGAGGCGAGCGAGGAGTGTCCGAACCCCCATCGTCCATAGACTCACTGCAGGAAGGTATGTAGACGTATTGGCCGCACGTAATCGCCCACAATTCGGCCTGCTAGCCGCTAGGACAGCCGAAACCATTAGGGCAACGAAATCAAACATCGAGATGGACGGACGAGTTACACGCTCCGTCCACCCCGTTCCATGACCACAAACACATCGGTACTTGGTCGGTGTCCGAACTGTGGCGACCAAATCACCGACGCGTGGTTGCTTGTCGAATACGAGACAAGCGATGGCGAGAACGGTCTTTGGGCGGAGTGCCCGGGCTGCGAGGACGTCGTCGCGCCCGAGTGAAACGCAGTCGTTGAATGGTCTACGGGCGGCGGGGGCTGAGCGCCCAGCGAGTTGACTCTGAGGGCGATTCACGGGGGTCGGTTCGGATGTTTCGGGTGCTGTAGTGCCGAAAATCACCGTAAGCAGACCAAATACCTGAAGGGGAACGCTGAAGGCGAGTGGGTTGTCCGTAGAAAATATTAGAGTGGTCGGAAAGTACACATAACTCGAGTGACTACTACCGTGTGTATCGCCGAGTTGGCGCCAGAATTGAGACCGCTGCCGCCATATTACCTGTCACCACCCTTCGCCCTCCATTCCGTGGAGGAGCACCGGCGATACACCGCTTCACCGTTTTCGACTATACTGTAGAACCCGCTCGTTCTGAGAAGTCACTCCCCGTATTACCGCAAGTCGGCGTGGATCAGTCCGACTGAGATAAGGAGAATAGAGGATACGGGCGGTAGTCGTAGCTGGTTCGCCGATGGAAGCAGTACGTTGCCAGCGGCGACGTCGGCGAGCAGTTCCAGAAACGGCACTTCGACAACCGGCTGGGCTGGCACGAGATTACCGTCCCTCGACGGACGTTCGCGACGAGCTCATCACTCAGCTCACGCAGTTGCCCGCAACACCGGCGAAGCGGTCAGGTGAGGGAGTAGCCAGCGAGCCAGACACCTTCGTCCTGCCCGAACGGGTGTACGAGGAGCTGACCGTCGACGATCCCGACATCGAGGCGTCCTCCAGCTGTGACGGTTTCCCTGTTGGTGGCGTTGATTGAGGACACGGCTGTCGAAGCTCTCGCCTCAAACACAAAGACCACTTCCGCTACCCCCGGAGACGGGGGTGCGTCCAATGTAAACTCGCGAAGCTTCAGTCGCACCTGCACAACCAGCAACCAACATCTACACTACACCGCAACGTCATGAGGAGTACGGATACTGTTTGAGTAGTGGTGTAATAAACGTTTCCCTGATCAAAGTCGATACTGCCGTGTAATCGCGTCGCTGTTCCTATTGCTCTACTCTTACATTGGACACACCCCCGTCCCCCCGTGTCTGATCAATCTGACCTAACACCACGCCGCACCAGCTTACATCGGACGCGCCCCCATCATCTGGACATTACCCTACCACTCGGACGACAGGGTTATGCTCCACCACTCACACGTTGCCATTATGCGCTCGTTCGGGGATGAGGACTCGATCTTCGTCGACTTGGATCGACTCAACCCAAACACCCAGACGTACCAACCCGACTCCCTCCCCGAGCGAGAGGGAGAACTGAACCAACTCCACTCGACACTGAAGCCGGCAGCGATGGGTTCGACGCCGCTGAACGCATTTGTGTTCGGCCCAACGGGCCAGGGAAAGACTGTTGGCGTCAAACTAAAGACGAACCAACTGCAGTCTTTCGCGAACGACAACGGCCTCGACCTCCATGTCGTCCATGTCCGCTGCAAGGGGATGGACAAGAGCTATCACGTGATGACGCATCTCCTGAAGGCGCTCCGCGAGAAACGCTACGGGCCAGGGGAGGAACTCCCGAGCGGCTACCAGAAGAAGACGCTGCTGTCGATGATTATCGACGAACTCGAGGCGATCGGCGGCACGGTGATCGTCATCCTCGACGAGATCGACGCCATCGGGAGAGATGACTACATCCTCTACGAGCTCCCTCGCGCCGAACCCGACGATGTCCGGCTCTCGATCATCGGCATCACGAACGACCTCCAGTTCCGGGAAGGCCTAGACGCCGACGTCCGCTCCTCGCTCGGTGAGGATGAAATCGAGTTCGCGCCGTACGACGCTAACCAACTCAGAGACATTTTGGCCCGGCGCGCGGCCGGTGCTCTTCGTGACACCGAAATCGACGATGAGGACGAGCCGTGGCAAACACTCCAGAGCGACGTGCTCACTGACGATGCCATCCCACTCACCAGTGCGCTTGCCGCCCAGGACTCCGGTGACGCTCGTGAGGCGATCAAGCTGCTGTTCCGTGCCTGCCGGTTCGCTGACGACGGGGGCGAATCCGAGGTCACCGAGCAGCACGTCCGTGACGCCCACGAGTACCTCGAGCGGGCTGCCGTCGAGCGCGGGATTAAGTCTCTCCCGCTGCAACGTGCGCTGGCCCTTTTGACCGTGACGCACGCGACGGTAACCGGCACCAAGTCGCCGGAGACGAAGGACCTTCACTCGCTGTACGAGGTGTTCTGTGAGCATATCGACGCGAAGGCCATCTCGGAACGCCGATTCCGCGATAAGCTCAACGATCTTGCTGATTCCGGTATCTTGGCGAAGACGACGAAGGGACGTGGCCAGGGGCTTGGAAAGACCAACCGCTACGAACTGGAGGTCAAAGCTGAGACCGTACTCGACAATCTTGTCGATGAGAGTCGGATCGAGGACATTATCCAGGACATGCTGCGACCGAAAATGGAGTAGGTGACGGGGATACGTCCGATATAAACCCGGACGGGGGTGCGTCCAGTGTAAGGTCCGAACGCACAGCGAACTCAATGGTAACAAGAGTAGCCCGCTCTCCACAACCGTAGGACGAACCGGCGGGCCAGTCAATCAGCATTCGACTCGCTGTGTGTTCTTGCCCTGCCGTCCGCCTTGGTGGTCAGATCCTTGGCGCCCAAGACTAGGATAGAGCCGTATCTGCGCAAACAGCGATCTAAAGGTGATTCTGTTTGTGAACCGCCTCGGGGTCAAGCCCCGAGGCTTCCCGTGGGTTAGTCGGACACTCCCATCCGACCATCGGCCTGATAGCCTCGAACGGTCGATTGGGTCACGGTCGGGGCGTCCACGGCCCCCGATGCCCGCCGTCGCACCTTCCGCACGGTGGGAAGGCTGTTGAGAGCAGGCACATTCCAATCGAGTTTCTTGCCGCCTTTTACAGCGATATTGACGCTTGCACCACGGTCGCTGTGGTCTTGATGCCCGCAGTCCCGACACTTGAACCGCTTCTTGTTCCGATTCGCACGTTCCGTGTGTCCGCAGAGCGGACACCGCTGGCTGGTGTACTCGGGGTTAATCCACGCGGTCGGAATGCCCTCGAACGCGGCCTTGTACGACGTACAGAACTGGAGGGCGCGGAACGGGAGGTGGTGCAAGCGTCGGTTCATTCGCGTGCCGTAGTCGATACTGTCGCGCATCTCTTTGATGTCTTCAAAGACGATGCACGGTTTCTCGAACTGACGGCTCCACTCCACGATGTGACGACTCACCTTGTGGAGTCTGTCGCGGACGAACCGTTCCTCACGCCCTTCCAGCGTGTCGTGGATGCTGTTCTTCCCCGCGTTCTGCACGCGCTTCCGCATCGTGAAGTAGCGATGACGTTCAAACTTGATTTCGGGGAAGTCGATAACCAACGAGTCCTCAATGCCATCCTCGGAAAGAGCGGTGAGAGCCACGTTGTCTTCGTTCACGTCCACACCGACGACCGTCCGTGAGTACTGCTTGTCTCGAACGGTCTGCTCGGTGTTGGTAACGTTGACGTGCAACTCGGGGGTGTCGTTGTGGAACAGGGCTTCCGCCGTCCCAATCTTCCACTCGTCACTCGTGAGAGCGGTCTTGAGAATGTCGAGGTGAGCGTCGCTCCCTTTGAGGACGCCCTTGACGTGTTTGTAGGGCTTCGCGCTGATGCGGAACGCCACGTCACCGTTGTCGGTGAGCGACAGGTTGTACCCTTCCTCGTAGTTCGCACGAAGCGGGTACGCGCCGTCCTTGGTGTGACTGGGTTGGCCGAAGTCGTCGTACTCGTAGTAGTTCTCCATCGCGCCGAGTGCTTTGGCGACGACGCGCTGAGTCGTGTTCTTCACGAGGTTGGCATCGTCGGCCACACGGTCGGGGATGGCGTCCCAGTCCACACCCTCTTTGGCGAGACGGATGGTTTCGTTGTACACCGAGCGGGCTTCGAGCGTGGCGTCGTACAGCAGGCTCTCGTTGTCACTCTGGATGTCGAGTTGGAAGTCCAGCGTCTTGACAAGAGCCTGTGCGTCGGTCATTCTTCGTCTTGTTCGGTGGGTTCTGAGGTTCGGACGACTTTTACGTCCGCACCACGCCAGCGTTTGGGAACGGTGACGTGGGCACTGTTCCCGAACGGCTTGACCTCGCCGTCGAGAACTTCCTCGCCGTCGATTTCAAAGCGATTCGTCATACCTGCGTATATCCTTTGGATATACTTAACTGTGCTGGTGGGGTGGGTTCGATATGGGCGAGAAGCGGTCGAATCACACGGTGTACAACGTCAACTATCACTTCGTGTGGTGTCCGAAGTATCGCCACGCCATTCTCGAACCAATCGAGGATTCGCTGGAGGCGAGTTTTCGGGATGTGTGCGACGAGTACGGCTACGAGATACTGTCGCTCCACATCTCACCCGACCACGTACATTTTTCCTCTCCACCCATCCGAAGCACGCGCCGGGCGAGATTGTGCGGACGGTCAAGAGCATCACGGCGCGGGAGATGTGGGAACAGCACGAGTCGTACTTGGAGGAGTATCTTTGGGGCGGTGGGTTCTGGGAGGAATCGTACTACGTGGGGACGGCAGGTGATGTTTCGACCGACACGATTGAGCAGTATATCGAGCGCACGGAACACGTTTAACGGGGCTTACGGCCTTCACCCTCGGGGTCAAGCCCCGAGGCACTCGGCCTGCTCCGCCGGTAGACGGTGTCGCCGACCACTGTCGGAGCTGATCCGGTCGGCCCGTCCATTTCGAGCCGCCACTGTTCGGTGCCGTCGGCGGCGTTGACCGCGTACAGGACGCCGTCGGTGTTACGCACGTATACTGTCCCGGACGCCACCGCGGGCCCGGTCCGAAGCCCGCGAGCGGTTTCGAATGTCCAGCGCCGCTCGCCGCTCTCGGCGTCAAGTGCGTACAGGTGGCCGTCCGTACATCCAACCTAAAGGATTAGTGGCCCGCACTGACGAAAACACCCCCCGGTATTCAACATCGTTCTACAAACTCCTAGGAGAGATGGAAGGAGATTACACCGCAAGCGAAATTGACAGTCTCTGTGAATCCACTGGTATGTCGAAGCGGCAAGTCTACTATCACATATTCACCGACTGAATCTGGACGCTGATCTAACAGCGTAATTAATGTGAACAACATTTCAGAGACCAACCGGTAGTTCCCTATAACAGACACACCTTCCAAAATGTACGTATCGCGTGCAATACAGAGAAGTTGTTGTTAACGCCACTGGGACGACCATCAGCCGAAATATGTGAACTGCCCAATATTTATATGACTATCACAGCATGAGTGGGTATGGGAGATACGAAAGGTACTGCGGACGATGCAGCACATTTCGGTGAGGAACGGGACCGCACGAATCCGGATTTCTCAATTATCGATATCTACGCCGAGGAAGAAGAAGTCTGGATCCAAACTGGCGGGATACACGAGCCATATAGCGTCGAGGTTGCCGAGCGGATCCGTGACCGGCTTGACAGCGCAATCGAAGACGCAAGAAATGACGATTGAATTAGTCGACCGAGCTGTTAAGCTGATGGAATCGATTCCGGTACCGACGTGCCAGACGAGGACGTGGTGAGTGACAGAGATGACCTCACCTCGCTTATGACCGACGCCAACCTTCCCGAAGAAGACGACTCACGACGCGCGCTAGCACAGGAACTTGCCTCGCAGGCCAGCGACCGACCCGAGAGCATCACGGATACGGAGATGACGCAACTCGTCGCGTTGCTACGTGTGCCGGATGTGGAAACCCGCGTGCAAGCTGCTGAGGCCCTGCAACATCTGTATGAACGTCCGACACTCTTTGCCCCGGTAATTGCTGAGCTTGTCGGGCTCGGAGACACGTATCCTGAAACTGTCGACGGGATACCCTCCCCGCAGTTAATGATGAGTTCGCCGGAGATCCGGACCGTCATCTATGTTGCCGACTCGCTAGCGCGGGTTGCACAACGAGATCCGGCGTTGTTCGCCCCGGTCGCCGATCAAATCGCTAAGGCAGTCGTTGCTGGTAATCGGACACCCAAGTACTATGTCTTCGTCCTTGGGTTGATCCATGATGTCGTTCCGGAGGCCGTTCCCGAAGCAACAGTAAAAGAGGAACTCTGTACGTTGCTTGACCGTGGACATGGGTTCGGCTATCCATCGTGGGCAGCGGACACACCATCCGTCTTTAGTTAAGCGAGAAACCGCGTGATAGCGGCGGCTTATCGAGGCACCTTTCGGAAGGAATGAGGAAGTCCAGTCTGTGCACGACAAGGACTCCTCATCTCGGATTATGCGTCGGCTCACTACACTGTTTCCCTCTGAGTTCCTTGAAGAGCACGCCGAGGAACTCGGCGTGGTCGAACGTGACCGCAAGCTCCAGATCCCTGCCTTCGTTTGGGCATTCGTGTTCGGCTTCGCCGCAGGCGAAAGCCGAACACTCGCCGGGTTTAGACGCTGTTACAACTCGACTGCCGATGAGACGATCTCTCCGGGTGGATTCTATCAGCGGTTGACACCGACGCTTGCGGAGTATCTCCGCGACCTCGTCGAGCATGGTCTCGACGAGGTCGCTGTTCCTAACGCTGTTGACGCTGATATCGACCGATTTAGAGACGTGATGATCGCTGATGGAACGGTGTTGCGGTTACACGAATTTCTCTCAGATCAGTTCGAAGCCCGCCACGAGGAGCAGGCTGGAGCGAAGCTCCACCTGCTCCACAATGCCACAGAGCAGACGATTGAACGGCTCGATACTGCTAACGAGAAAACGCACGACAGCACCTTGTTCAAAACAGGGCCGTGGCTTGAGAATCGCCTCGTGTTGTTCGATCTCGCCTACTTCAAGTACCGCCGGTTTGCGCTGATCGACGAAAACGACGGCTACTTCGTGAGTCGGCTGAAGGATAACGCGAATCCGCTGATTACGAGGGAGTTACGGGAATGGCGCGGTCGCGCCATTCCCTTAGAGGGCAAGCAGCTCCGAGCTGTTCTCGACGATCTCGATCGGAAGTACATCGATGTAGAAGTCGAAGTCGAATTCAAACGAGGGCCGTACAATGGGACGCGGTCACTAGATACGAAGCGATTTCGCGTCGTCGGCGTCCGCGACGAGGACGCCGACGACTACCACCTGTACATGACGAATTTAGCGAGGAAGGAGTTCTTTCCGGCGGATTTAGCGGAGATCTACCGCTGTCGGTGGGAAGTTGAGTTGCTGTTCCGGGAGCTGAAGACGCAGTACGAATTGGATGAGTTCGACACGAGTGACGAACACGTGGTGAGGATCTTATTGTACGCAGCGCTGCTGTCGCTGCTTGTAAGCCGCGATCTGTTGGATCTAGTCACTGAGCAGGCGGATGATGAGCTTGTGTTTCCGACAGAGCGCTGGGCGGCGACCTTCCGGTCGCACGCCCAGCTCATTCTCCACGAACTCGGTGAGTTCCTCGGCTATTCACCACCGCCGCTGCTCGACCGGCTGATCGAAGACGCTCAAAAGATCCACAAGCAACGACCAATCTTACAAGAGACGCTCGCTACCACTACACAACCGAGGTGTGAGGCTTAACTAAAGACGGATGGCGGACACACTCCGTCGCCTTGGGGATCCGTCAGTCCTCCCTGAACTAGAGGCAAACTATCCCGAAAATCCATCCGACGAGACTGCTCAGGAAGCATTCGACGAGGCAATCGCCGAGCTCAAAACGCAACAACCGTAGCCTCGTACTACACTCAGCGATGATCCCGATCGATGAGAGAACTAACGTTGGTGGTTAAATGAGTTTGAAATCAACATAGGTCGACTACTACATAGATCCTCTGTAATTAGCGAAGCTACGTATCGAGACGGGTTCTTACCAGCGGATTCGGAATAGATGGTCAGTAGGGATGCGAATCTCGCAATACCCGACACAAGTTTTATTTTATACTCATGTTAATCAATCTATAATGGGTATCAGCCAAATCCACAGTCCATATCGCTGCCAAATACCAGACAAGCCGTATCAAGGTGGCCCAAGATGACGGAATCTTCAGATTGGTTAATGTACGGGCCCGATGCCGCGCAGACATCCGCAGTAGGCGGTTCGGGGCCAGCTGAGACAGTTGTTGTTTCCTCGTTATTCGAATCGGAACGACGTCTCTCGGGGCCAGTCTCTGCGGACGGGATATTATATTTCGGAGAACGTGGCTTGCCTGACGAAGAGACGTACGTGTATGCCATTAAAGCAAACGACGGCAGTGTTCAATGGAAGGCAGCTGTTGATTCTATCGATGCGCATTCACTTGCGGTGGTGGATGAGACACTGATCGTTGTCGAGAGTCACGACCCGTTCGATGGCGAAAATGCTGGGGCGGTTACCGCACTCAACCGGCAGACCGGTGCTGAACGGTGGCAAACCGAGATGTCGGACTGCATCCTCGCTGCGCCCACAGTTGTTGACGACACGGCTTACGTGGGTTGCCACGATCAAACGCTCTATGCTATCGACGTGGACTCTGGCAAGATCAAATGGAGCTACGAGACGCTTGGAGACATCTTTTCACCACCTTCAGTAGCCAATGAGACAGTGTACGTTGGCGGTGGAGAGTACGTCTATGCTATCGACGCGGATGAAGGGACGCGAAAGTGGTGGTTCAAAACGAACGACCACGACTTGTTTGGTGGGCTATCCGGAATTGCAACTCGAAATGCGATTGCTGTCGCTGATGGAACTGCATACGTTGGATCCGGTGACGGACTCTTGTACGCACTTGATGCAACAACTGGAACTGTAGACTGGCATTTCCAGCCCACGAAAGTAAATACGACCAGCGGTACCCCATCAATTACATCTTCGCCGGCAGTAGCTGATGGCGACGTGTATTTCGCAACCGCCGGTGATGAACTGTACTCAGTTAGTGCAGACAGCGGCTCAGAGCAATGGTCAGCTGATGTACCACATTCGGGTGACGCTCGGCCAATTGTGACTGATGAGATGCTCTACCTTGGAGCGGGTGTTCTTCGAGGTTTTGATCGAAAAACTGGGACCGAGAAATGGCAGATAACAACTGTTCGAGGCGCTCAGAATCCAATAATACTTGACGAGACGTTATACGTCCCGGCCAACGACAATACCTTGCACACCGTGCGATAAGCTCGGATCCCTTTCAGTGATTTACTGCTTTGAATCGTTTGAGTCGATAAAACGACTCTCTACATCTAACGATTAGCTGCATCACTCCTGTTCGCGACTGAGGAATCCAATAGAGCTACTGAAACCACTATACAGGTCAGTTAGACGGACTCTTGGGCATATCCGGGCTATCTATCCGTAGTGGTCGCGACTCGCGAGTCTCGGCGCAGCGTCTTTCGACGAATTGCATACCAGCAGCGCGTCGAGTGGCCCGCATATGACTCGACACCGCTGTACGATCGGGCCTCGCTCGTCGGGTTAGAATCGGATGTTCGAGTCGTCTCGAGTGTCTGGTTTATCCATCCAGATCATGACTCACTCGAACAGTTCATCTGCGAACTTCCAATAGCTTACTTCAGATTCGAAGCCCACGACCGGTACGAGAGTTCGACACGCTACGAGATGGATACCCTCTTTCGCGTGTTCGTGCTGAAAGAACTCCACGGATAGCAGCACGAAACACCTCTCCTCGAGTACCTCGATAGCCATCCCGCACTCTGCGAACGACTAGAGTTGGGGACGGTTCCCGATCAATTGACACTGCGGCGCACCTGGAACGAGCGCTTCACGGGAAATCTTCGGGACACTGTCCAGAAAGCGGCTCGAACGATCCTCATCAAAGCGCAGCACGCGGGTGTCGCTGTACCACGTGAACCAGAACGAAACCTCCCGGATCGAGGCGACGACGCTACTGAATCGGACCTCAACGACCAAGCCATCCTCGACAAGGCTGGGAAGATCACCGACCACATCAGTCGCGTCGTCTTTCCCGCGTTCTCGCTCAACCGGGGCGAGGTCTGTGAAATTCCCGTGAACGCCTACTGGGGCTTACAGACCTACTTGGGGCTCCGTGAGAACTTGGCCGCCAACGAGGGCGCTCGCAGTTTCATCCACGAGTCGACGCGTGAAGCCCTCCAATTTGATATAGCGGCATATAATTTATACTGGGGTTGGTACCGTCTATTCAGAGGGTAGGAGGCTGTTAACCACCGAAATCGGTGAATCATAACTCTAGTCTTATTGGTCGTGATTACCCCAATAATCATGACCACTTTGGAGTGCCCCGACGCCGTCGGGGAAGCACAAATGCTGCACCCACCTCAGGACGGCGTTTCCTCCGGGGTAGAGCCGCTATTAGCCTGTCGTCAGTCGGTCTCGGATTGATTGCGTACATCTCTCCTGTCGCCGAAAGTCCTATTACGAATTATCCATAATTCATAACCAAGATGGCGCAATCACCTCCGCAATCGGGACAGCCACCCATTCAGCAGCTCCAGACGGTGGCCAATCTTCTCGAAACGCCGCCGCTCGCCCGGATCTACGCCTATATCTTGCAGCACGGCCCCGCCACCGTGTCCGAGATTGTCGACGAGCTCGATATCCCGCAGGGGACTGCCTACGACTACGTCCAAAACCTCGAAGCAGCGGGGTTAGTAGCGAAAACCCGCGAGCAGCGTCCGTACGAATACGATGCTGAGTCGATCGCACTCACGCTCTCGGTCGATGGTGAGACCCAAACAATCACGCCGGCACTTATCGCCGCCGTTGCCCGCCGCGAGAACGACGAAGATATCGACGTCTACATCCAGCGGCATGGTCTCGACGGCCTTGCTGTCGCACTCGAGTATGCCTACGAGTACGTCGACGGGACGGTCAATCATCGAATTGCAGCCCGAGAACTTGATCTTTCTCCGCTTGAAGCCGAGATCATTCTCCAAGCGCTTGAACCAGTTGCCACTGAGTACTCCGACGCGGCTACATGACGACGGTCTACATCGCCGATACCGGCGTCTTCGTCCGGTGTGGTGGGCCGGACAAAGACAAATTCCAACGGCTTCGTCGGGCCCTCCGACAGACCGGCGTCTCGCTGCGGATCCCACAGCGTGTTTATGAGGAACTCGGGGGTGATCCTGCAGCAGACGCGTACCCCTCCGGAAACATCCCCTATCCTGATGGATTTGAAGAGGGCTGGATCGTTGTTGCCGATGACCTCGACTACGCCAATCCACTCGTTTCGACGGTGATGGACGAAGCACGCCGGTTTATCGCCAATGAGACCGATCGTGACCAAGACAGTATCGAGAAAGCGGATACGGCACTTGTCGGGCTTGCTGCTCAACTACTCGACACCGGACGGGCCGACGACGTTGTGCTCTTAACGACTGACAAACCCGCGGGTCGGGCCGCCGAGACGCTTCTACCGAAACATGGCTTCAGCGGCCGTATCGAATTTCGGTATGTCAGCGTCAACTATCTCGAAACGATCACGGCCGACGAATTTCAGTAAGAAGGGGTGTAGATACCCAGATATGACTGAGGATACCGAGCTACGGAAACAACAGACTACGGGTGAAGACCGAGTACGGATGGTCGCTCGGCAGCTCTCGGAACCGCAGACGGTCAACTGGATCGCTTCCGAAGCGGACTGGTCACACGAGCCGACCAAGCGCGTTCTCGAACGACTCGTCGATGATGGTATTCTCCACCGTGACGAAAGCGGCCCACACACGACGTACTACCCTGATTACCGCCGTCAGGCGATCCAAGAGGCGATGCGTCTGCGGGATAGCGGACACTCTGTCGAGGAGCTCACGGACCGTCTTGTCGATATGAAGACCCAAATTCGGGACTGGGAGGCTGAATTCGACGTTGAGTCGCCGAACCAGCTTCGTGGGACGCTTGCTGACGAGTCTCTCGACGCCGAGGAGGAAGACCGCCGCCGCGAGATTGCCCGCGAATGGGAGCATCTCCAGCGCCGGATCAAAATCGTCGGCTTCACCATACGCGAATGGGACTTTCTCGCTCCAACGACCGACCGTGCGGAGACCAACAGCTAACGGATGTCGCCTCCACAAACACGTTGCCACTGAGAGTATCGAGCGTATTTATGCAAATTCCCCTCTACATATAACCTTTTTATAGTAGTGGTCCGTGCTACGGCATATGGAACGTGAGACGGAACGTATTGATTCCGCTGGCGTATCTATTTCGCTTTCGATACCCCCATCAGACCCGGATTTATTCAAACACAAAGCGACGAGTGACGTTCTCCTATTTTTAACTAACCACCGGTTCAGTGATTTCTCACTTCGAGAACTCGCAACGCAGATCGGCCACTCGCACCAGTCCGTGCGACGGGCAGTGAATGTTCTCAGTGCGAATGGCCTGATTACCGAATCACGCAAACGCAACCAGCGACTCGTACAGATCAACAGACAGCGCCTCTCTATCCCGGACGATCCGATTCTCCGGATTCCCCAATCGGAGTTTCATGAGCCGGTCAAAACTGCAGTCACGAAGCTCCGGGAGAGCATTAGTGACGTCGTTGGCATCATCCTGTATGGGAGTGTTGCCCGGGGAGATGCGGATCGTCGGAGCGACATCGATCTCTGGGTGTTGACTCGTTCTAACCGGGCTGAAGGCCAACGAAAAGCGAACACGATTGCGCGCAATCTCGAAGACATGGAATTCGATGGTAGCCGGTACGCGTATGATATCGATGTCGAGGCTGTCCAAGCGATTCCGACCTACACCGATGACATTCGAGAAATCATCGTCTCGGGAATTCCGGTCTACAAGACGAATGACTTCGAAACCGTCGAAAACCTGCTCTTGGCGGAGGGTGCTGGCGATGAGTAGCGGCTCGGACCCGGATTCTGTGCTCACAGCACTTGACCGCGCCCAAGACGCCTTCGAGATGGTGGGGCGTGGTCGAACCGAGTTTGAGGACGGGATTAGCCCCGATGCGGACTGGGAAACACAGCTGACGAAAGCATGTAGACTGCTCGAGGTCGTCGACACACTCCAGGCACAGGACGGATACTATACCGCTGTCATCGAGGTTTGTTTCGGGGCCATCGAACGGTCGATCGAGGCATATGCGCTCTCGATGACGAGCGACACGCTTCAGGAGTTCCAGAATCACCAGTTCGGTTACGACCGTGCGCATCAGATTGGACTGTTTGAACGGGATACTGCAGAGGAGATGAAGGCTCTTTACAGCGAAAATCGGACTGAGAGCTATTACGGGGGTGGTCGTCCAACGGCAGAGCAAGCAGATGCGATGACTGAATTAGCAACCGCAGTCCACCAGTTCTCGGTTAGTCAAATCCGTGAGGGAGGGGTCTGTCTCTGTGATTAACTACCGACAGCAATCCTCGTGAGACCTATAATGGATCAAAACTTAGCTACAGACCGAACGCAGTTGACTCCCTTCACCAATACGTTTGAACGCTATCTCCAAGACAAGGGGAAGGGCCGCGGTGGCGACGGCGGGAACTACCGACGTAACGCTGCGCGCGAGCTCGAGCGGTTCGCCGAATGGGCCGCCGGCGACCGCGGTGGCGACGACTGGACCGGGATCGTTCCCGACGACGCCGACCGAAAACCTGCCTTTACAGACCTCGACGAACGCGTGTTCCGGGAGTACGCCCGGAATCTTTCTGGTGACCGTGACCTCAAGCAGAACACGGTACAAACCTATTACCGCTATATCTCTGCGTGGTGTGGCTGGTGCGTCAACGAAGGATATCTCGAAGCGCATTACGCGCAGCGGGCGAGTGCGATGGCGCCATTACCGGAGGACGACGGCCGCAAGCCCGGCGACCAGCAGGCCTGGACGTCCGAACAGCGCCACGCCCTCACCCGCTACGTCGACGAACGGGCCCGCGACGCCGTCGAGGCGTACACGACACTCCCAGAGGATACTGACCCCATCGATAAGCAGCGAGCGCGCTACGCGGCGCTGAAGGCGGCTCGTGACCGGGCGCTGGTGTTCGTCCTCGCGTACACCGCCGTCCGCGTCGGCGAACTCCTCCGCGATCCGAACGACCCGCGACGGCGCGGCGTCCGCTGGGAGGACCTCTCCCTCGACGACGGGAGTATGGACGTCTACCGGAAGAAACAGCAGTGGGACGCCGCGAGCCTCCCTGACCCGGTGATTTCGCCGCTGCGGAGCTACCGCCAGTTGATGGACCCACCCACGGAGCGCTGGCCGGTGTTTCCGACGTTCGACCAACGGACGCTCGCAGAGCTCGTCCAAGATGACCTCGCCGATCGAGGGGAACGCCCAGAAGCAATCACTGAACGCCGTGCGGAGTACGCTCGCGACCTACTGCTAGCGCTCGATGAGGATATCCGGCCGCCGTCAATCACGACGGACGGCGCACGGTCGATTCTCCAACGGCTCTCGGAGGCCACGGAGATCGACATCGACCATCCGAAACACGATTATCTTGCTCCCCATGGCGGTCGCCGAGGGATGGGAGAGGTGCTTGTCCGCGCGTTCGGATACACGGTGGCGGCCCGGTATCTCGATAACTCGGAGGAGATGGTTCGGGAACGATACTCGCACATCGAGGCGGGGGAGCTTGGTGACGTAGCTACCGAAGCACTAGAACAGATCGATTGACGCAAGCGTTTATACGGGAGCAGAACCTAGATTCGATTGTTCAATGAGTCTTGACCAAGCGGTTGACGAAGCGCTCGCGACATACAATATGTCGCGGAGCGAAGAGGCCGAGGAAGCGGGCCGAACAGTCGCTACGCTTCAAGACTGAAAGGGCCACTTAGTCGAGATCCCGAATCTTTTCCGCGAATTCCGCTTTCGAGAGTCCTGGCGTCTCTTTTAGCTCCGGATAGCCGGCACGTTCGACAGCCTCCTCAACGAACGTTACCCAGAGATCTTCGTGCTTCTCCGCGTAGACGATTTTCGCCTCACTCGGGTACATATCCAACTCGTATTCAGTCAAGTCGATTTCGACCGCGTGTTTTCGCTCAAGCGTTCTCCCGCCGAAGCTATACAGGTGCTTGAAAAGGACGTTCTTCCGTCGAACGGTCAACAGCTGCTTCGATTCGTTGATGTACTCGTTCACCCATTCTCGCCAGTCGTAGGAATTTGAGTCGGTTTCTACGGAGGTTTCCGGCATGGCGAAGTCCGGATTCAGGCGCCGGAGGTAGAACTGAATCAGCGCAACAGCGGTTCGATGGTTGGCATTCGGAAGCGCGTGTTTGAGGATCAAATTCGAGGCGAGTCGACCAGCTACGTCTGTCGCTGATCCTTCCCACGACGTCCGATCGAGAACATCCGGCAGCGCATCGACGTCGATATTCTTGTATGCCTCGACAGGCACCCCCTCTTCTTCTTCGTTCTGATCGAGAAGTGCGCGATAAATCTCGAGGAGACGAACGACAATGGTGCTGTTGTCAGCACTCATCTCTGAAAGCGACTCTTTCAGGGTAAAGTCAATCTCCTTCACGGGTCCACCGCTGATGCGGGATGTGTAGATGACGTAGAATGGTTCGTCGAGGTCGTATTCTCGGAGCTTTATCGCGACATCATCGTCGTAGCTGACGATCTTCGAGACGATTTCGTCGGGATCTGGATGGACGAAGTCAAGAGAGAACTGCTTGTCGCCGGGGTGGTGGTAGTAGACGTGGCCCATCTGCGTGCGTATTACTACTCAGCTGTACTTAATAATCAAGTTCACGAGCGAGACTTCCATCGAAGAGTGGGTGGACTGTCTTTCAACGCTTCCTAAGAGTGCTGGATCTCTACCTTCAGCTGAAACACGAGTATTCGACACTTGGACGCTGGAATTACTTTCCTACAAGACTGTCTTCCGCCATATTCCGCGTCTGGAGGGAGCGCTGGACGCGCCTTGACCACAATTGGAAGGCCCCAGTCGGGATCGAAGAATAGTACGTGAAAGCCAGTCTCAAAGGCCGCGAGTGCGGCTTCTGACCGCTCTTATGACCTGTTTTATACCTTTTCTATTTACTTGGGAAACTAAGAACTACCATGTGATTTCGAACTGCGCTCCCTCTGAGGCACTCTCCGTCACGACGATCTCCCATCCGTGCCCCTCAACAATTTGAGCCACGATTGAGAGCCCGTAGCCGGTCCCCTCCTCGCTTGTTGAATACCCGTGTGCAAAAATCTCTGATCGAAGTGACTCTGGAATTCCTGGCCCATCATCTGCGATATATACACCCGCTTCGGGAGATAGGCTGCCCACACGAACGGTGGCATTACTGCCAGCATGCTCGATCGTATTGCGAAACAGATTCGCAAGCAACTCCCGAAACCGGCTTTCATCAGCCGTAATTGCCCCTAATTCATCTTCGATTCTCACTGTCGCTTCCTGCGTATCAACGCTCTTCCAGGCTTCCCGAACACTGTCTTGAATATCGACTGACTCAACCTCACCAATATACTGTCCCTCCTTCGAGAGGGCGAGGACATCATTAACGAGGTTGTCAATCCGAGTGAGCGACTCTGCAACTCTTTCTAGTTCTGGGCTGTCGTGGTTCTGTTGTGCGAGTTCAGTATATCCCTGGGCGACAGAGAGCGGATTCCGAATATCATGTGTAAGGATTTCTGCAAAATCATTCAACCGATCTTTTTGCGCTTCTAATTGATTCTCACGTCGTCGCCGCTCCGTAATATCGCGAATAATGCCCGTGAAGTACTGTTCGCCGTCGTGTTTGTGCTCGCGGAGACTGATCAGCGTCGGCACCTCGTGGCCATCCTTGTGAAGCGCAGGCAGTTCCATCCCATCCCAGTCGATGTTGCGCTCTCCGGTTCTGACGTATGACTCAAGCGCGGCAGCATGCACAGGTTCCAGGCGCTCTGGAATGATTTTCATCTTCGAACTACCGATTAACTCAGCAGGTGTGTAGCCAAGAATCTCCTCAATCGCCGGGTTCGCGTACACGATCTTGCTCTCCTCGTCAATTGTCAGCATTCCCTCAGCTGCGTTTTCAACAAGCGTCTGATAGAAATCACCAGCAGTGGCGTGCGGTGGAGGGGTTTCCATTCGTTGTTAGCCTAGGCACGGAAGTATGCTTAACACTTCTTCACAGTTTCTCAGTGTGGGAACAGTCGATAAAGTCCACTAGACAAGTGATCAGAGTGAGTCTTCCGGCATGATTTCGAATCGAACACCATCGAGGTGTATTCCATCGTCAATCTGGATGTCCCACTCGTGAGCTAACACGATTTGACGAACGCTCGCCATCCCCATCCCAATCCCCTCATCACCATTCTTTGTGGAGAAGCCAGGAGTGAACACGCGGTCTCGATGGTCGGGGTTGATTCCGGGACCACTATCTTCGTAGTAGAATCCGTCCTCGAGGGCTCCGATACGAATCCGCACGTCGCTTGGACCATGCTCGATGGAATTCCCAATAAGGTTCTCGAGCATCCGCTGGAGTGCGTCGCGATCGGCGTCAATCTGTATGTTGTCGGCGACTGTGACAGACGCCTCCTGTGGCGGATCGACTGTCGTCCAGACATCCTCAACCACAGATCCGACATCAACAAGTGCGGTTTCCGAGATTATCTCTCCGGTCCGTAATGTTGTCACGAGATCTGTCCGAAGGTCATCGACACGTTCGATGGCCTCCCCAGCACGTTCGACGTGCTCCATGTCTCCGGTTTCCAGAGCTAACTCTAGGCGTCCTTGAACCGTTGAAATAGGGCTTTGCAGGTCGTGTGAAACGAAGCTCGCAAATCGGTCAAACTGTTCGTTACGCCGTTCCAATTCACGTTCTCGTCGTCGCCGCTCCGTCACATCCGTCGCTGATGCGATAATACGAATTACCGCTCCGTCATCATCCGTAACCGGCCGAAATTGTCCCTCGACCGTCGCTGCTCCACCGTCTCCTTTCGGATGCGTTGCTTCGTACTCGACGTACTCTCCCTCTGCTGCAGTCGCCACCCACTCTTTGACCGTTGCTTGGTAGTCTTCGGTCCACCACGGCGTTTCCCAGAACGGATCGCCGATGAGTTCCGCTCGTGTCCCCTCAACGTAGTCAAGCGCGGTCTGGTTTACGTCGAGTGTTGTCCCATCGACATCAAGGAGCCCAACGAGGAGATTTGGATCGTCGAAAATCGCGTCAAACTGCTGCTCTTGTTGGTGCACGGTCTGCTCACGCTCCTTCAGCTCCGAGATGTTGCGCCCCTCCGGGATCAATAACGTAACCTCGCCAGCCTCATTGATGACTGGTCGCACCGAGAAATCGATAATCGCGTCCTCGTTCTCGCCACGAATTGTGATCTCATCCCGGAATGACTCACCGCGCTGTGCCGTCTTAACCGCGTTACGAGCAATTCGTTGGGCTTGCTTGTTCGACTGGAACCATGCACCCTCCCAGAGCGGGAGGCCAACCACATCGTCTCGGTCAACGCCTGCAAACGAGAGTGCGGCCTCGTTTGCCTCAATAATTGTCCCGTCTGGCTCAAGGAGTCCAGTAAATTGATAGGTGTTGTTGAAAATTGCCTCAAACCGTCGCTCACGCCGCTTCGACTCCGTTATATCCGTGATAAACCCCTCTAATATGTGGTCCTCGCTGTCGGCGTTCGTAATACTCCGGCCACGTTCCCAGACCCACTTGGTCTGCCCGTCAGCGGTTTCGATGCGATACGTCGTCTCGAATGGCTCGCTATCGTCGAGTGCAGTCTGTACGTCCGTCCAGACTGTTCTCTGGTCGTCTGGATGAAGTACATCCTCGCCCCATGAGACGGCGCCGGATTCGAACTCGGAGGCAGGATACCCTGCAAGCTGCTCGCACTCCCCGGCCACTTCTTCCATCGGCCATCCCGGTTCGTTCCGACACCGGTACACAAGCCCAGGAACGTTACTGACGAGCGTTTCGAGTCGGCGTTTCTGCTCTTGGACGGCTTGCTGTGACAGATAGCGGTCGACAGCATTCTCAACCCGGTTGGCGAGTAGCGTGTATTGTTGCGTGCCACTTTCTTTCTGGAGATAGTCCGTGACACCGGCGGAGATCGCGTCGCTTGCGATTTCTTCGGAGCCCTTTCCAGTAAAGAGAATAAATGGAAGATCCGGGTAGTCATCGCGAACTGCGGTGAGTAACTCAATCCCTGTCATCGAGGGCATGTCGTGGTCTGCGACAACACAGTCTGGAGTGTCATTCCGTATGTAGTCCAGTGCGTCAGTGGCCACCGTTTCAGTTACAACATCAAAGCGGCTGCTCTCTCGTTCCATGAACTCGGCCGTGAGACTCGCAAAATCCGGCTCATCATCGACATGCAGCACTCGAATGGAGGCCGCCATAGCCAGTCCTTTAACACAGAGAGGGCCTTGTTTAGACGCCCGAAATCTGGGTCTTGAGAGGCTCTCGCCCAAACCGAGCATAATACTATGTATTATTACAGAGTGTTAAAGGCGGAAATAAGTCTGGTTGTGGCGGGTTTTCGCTCTACGATACTAGATACTGCATTCCTTCCCCCGAGAATGACCTCAATAAAATAACTCTGTTCCCAGTAGAGCCGCTCATACTGCCAAATACTAGCGTCTAAACAAGGCCCACAGAGAGTGAAAAGATATTCCCCTATATTTTATCCTTGTTTCTTTTAATCACTCTTAATAAATAGTCAATAATTCCATCCTACTAGACTCAATTTATTGGTCGTGTCGCAAAGTCCTCTAGAGTTCAGTAGCAACTGGCTCCCGTGAGGAACGGGACGCCTCTGGTGTCCACCCAAGAGGTGTCCCCATCCGTCTTTAGTTAAGCCTCACACCTCGGTTGTGTAGTGGTAGCGAGCGTCTCTTGTAAGATTGGTCGTTGCTTGTGGATCTTCTGAGCGTCTTCGATCAGCCGGTCGAGCAGCGGCGGTGGTGAATAGCCGAGGAACTCACCGAGTTCGTGGAGAATGAGCTGGGCGTGCGACCGGAAGGTCGCCGCCCAGCGCTCTGTCGGAAACACAAGCTCATCATCCGCCTGCTCAGTGACTAGATCCAACAGATCGCGGCTTACAAGCAGCGACAGCAGCGCTGCGTACAATAAGATCCTCACCACGTGTTCGTCACTCGTGTCGAACTCGTCCAATTCGTACTGCGTCTTCAGCTCCCGGAACAGCAACTCAACTTCCCACCGACAGCGGTAGATCTCCGCTAAATCCGCCGGAAAGAACTCCTTCCTCGCTAAATTCGTCATGTACAGGTGGTAGTCGTCGGCGTCCTCGTCGCGGACGCCGACGACGCGAAATCGCTTCGTATCTAGTGACCGCGTCCCATTGTACGGCCCTCGTTTGAATTCGACTTCGACTTCTACATCGATGTACTTCCGATCGAGATCGTCGAGAACAGCTCGGAGCTGCTTGCCCTCTAAGGGAATGGCGCGACCGCGCCATTCCCGTAACTCCCTCGTAATCAGCGGATTCGCGTTCTGCTTCAGCCGACTCACGAAGTAGCCGTCGTTTTCGTCGATCAGCGCAAACCGGCGGTACTTGAAGTAGGCGAGATCGAACAACACGAGGCGATTCTCAAGCCACGGCCCTGTTTTGAACAAGGTGCTGTCGTGCGTTTTCTCGTTAGCAGTATCGAGCCGTTCAATCGTCTGCTCTGTGGCATTGTGGAGCAGGTGGAGCTTCGCTCCAGCCTGCTCCTCGTGGCGGGCTTCGAACTGATCTGAGAGAAATTCGTGTAACCGCAACACCGTTCCATCAGCGATCATCACGTCTCTAAATCGGTCGATATCAGCGTCAACAGCGTTAGGAACAGCGACCTCGTCGAGACCATGCTCAACGAGGTCGCGGAGATACTCCGCAAGCGTCGGTGTCAACCGCTGATAGAATCCACCCGGAGAGATCGTCTCATCGGCAGTCGAGTTGTAACAGCGTCTAAACCCGGCGAGTGTTCGGCTTTCGCCTGCGGCGAAGCCGAACACGAATGCCCAAACGAAGGCAGGGATCTGGAGCTTGCGGTCACGTTCGACCACGCCGAGTTCCTCGGCGTGCTCTTCAAGGAACTCAGAGGGAAACAGTGTAGTGAGCCGACGCATAATCCGAGATGAGGAGTCCTTGTCGTGCACAGACTGGACTTCCTCATTCCTTCCGAAAGGTGCCTCGATAAGCCGCCGCTATCACGCGGTTTCTCGCTTAACTAAAGACGGATGGAGGTGTCCCATGCACGCCACAATCGACGTGCGGTTCACGATTAGCATCGACGAGGACAAAACGGTACCGCTCGCCACGCTTGCCGAATTCGTTACCGAGCAGAACGTCGAATCTGTACTGCTCGAATCGATGGTCGAGAGCCTCGACGCGAGCCGCGTCGAGGCGCTCTGTGGTGAGAAACACGCTCACGGCAATGGTGATCAGCGATTCCAACGCGCCGGTACTGACACCCGCACAGCCGTCACAACCGCCGGTGAGCACGAATTCGACCTTCACTACGTCGAAGACACCGCCGCTGACCACGACG
The DNA here is from genome assembly GCF_049705385.1 of Halobacterium sp. MBLA0001. Classification (NCBI taxonomy): domain Archaea; kingdom Methanobacteriati; phylum Methanobacteriota; class Halobacteria; order Halobacteriales; family Halobacteriaceae; genus Halobacterium; species Halobacterium sp. MBLA0001. Next base: position 230,241 of record NZ_JBNAMQ010000008.1, on the reverse strand, counting down.
AATCCAGCTACTTCCGGCCCGTCGAAGATGTTCTCAGCTTCGACGGGCAAAACCGCTATCAGCAGGACATCGCCGCCAAGAGCGTCGATCTCGCTACTTCGGTCAGCTATCGTGACGCTGCTGACCACGGCGACGGCATCCTCTCGAAGATGCCGTCGCCGACCACCATCAATCGTCGCGCCAAAGAGTACGGCAACAAGCTCAAGCAGTTCCTTCCAGACTGTGTCGCTGACACAGACGCTGACGCCGTTATTCCTGACGGCACGAAGTGTCACAGCCAAGACGACGACCGCGCGTACCACTCCGTCCAGGCCACGCTCGGCGAAGATACTGCCAAGGAATCACGCTCTCTGCTGGATCTCTCGATCAACGCTGACTGGGACGAGACAGCCGCCAAACTCGATGACATGGACGCAGTCACTGACGACGCGACGGTCGTCAGTGACGCTGATGAGGGTATCGTCACGGCATTTACCGACGAAAACCGTAATCATCAACTTGATCTCGTCCACGTCGGCCGAACGCTGGACTACAACCTCTGGGACGACGGCGTGTTCTCCTTGGATCGGCGGAACGAGATCGTCTCGGAGGTGATCGACGAGGTGTTCCATCTGAAGAATTCGGTCGCCAAGCACCGTCCAAACGAGGAGTTCGCGGCGATCCGCGAGCGGATCGCGCGAACGACCGAGCGTATCGAGAAGACAGCGTGGCAGTTGGATCAGTTCGGGTCAGAGAAAGCTGCGGGGTATCTACAGCGGTGGCTGCCGTCGATCGTGACGTTTGCCGAGCAGGCTGTCGAGGGGTTCGAGGTGCCGTGGACCTCGAACCCCGTCGAACGGCTGATGGGCGAAGTCAGCAAGCGGTGCAAGAACCAGTGGATGCGCTGGACAACGGAGGGGTTAGAGGCGATACTCCAGCTTCGGCTGGTGAAGTACGCCGATCCAGAGCACTACCAGTCGTTCCTCGACGAACTGCTCCAGCGATCGACCAAAACAGCAATGAGCTGTGACCTCTCAATTGAGAGCACCAGAGGCAAACTCTAGACCGCTTTGCGACGCGACCAAAGGTTTGCGCTTCACTGACGAGTGCTTTCAGCTCTCGTCGTTTCGTCTCATCGTCAGCGTCTGGTGCATAGTATATCTGAATGGCAGCGTCGATCACGTCCGCCTTCGACTCAAGGGCATCTCGCGTCAAGCCCGTATAATCCCGGGGGAACATCCAACCTTTCTCGAAGTAGGGACGCTGATCGAGCAGCCCCAATTCGGGGCTTTCACCGCCACTCTCCTTCTCGTAGACGCCAACGAGGTGGTCCGCGAACTCGGCGAGCGCGTGAAACTTGATGAGGAACGACGGCACGACACGCGTGTCTGGATCAGCGGTGTCACCGATGAGTGTGGCTTCAGCGTCGATGGGTTTGCTGAGTTCGTACGCCATCGCTCGGAGCCGAACCTCGTAGTCGCCGCGATAACTGCCGAACACAAGATAGGTCGTGATGCCCGCCTGGGTGAACGCGGGCACAGCCTCGTTGATGAACCGGGCAACCTCTGATCGATCCGGTCGCGGAACCGCAACGCCGTGAAGTGCCCGATCCACGGCGGCTTTCACGCGTCGCCAGCGGTCCTTTCGCGTCTCCTCAGTCACAGTGGGTGCTTCTCAGGCAACGGTGTTAGGTCTTGCTAACTACGTCGGGATTTCCTCTCTAAATCGTCATGGTACACCCGAACAGTTACAATCGTTCAGGAAGTAGAACTTCATATGAGCGAACGGACGGACACGCCGGCACCGGCAGACGCACACGCTGATACGGTATTCGACGTCGGTAGTGCTGACGCCTATGAGAAACAGCGGCGCGTCCACCGGTTTCTCTCGCAGGAGACACGAAACCACATTATCCAGGTGCTCCTCGGCCATCCGTCACACCTCGCCTCGATCACGGAGCTTGACTACTTCATCCCGAAGAGCCGGTCAACGATTCGCGAACAGCTCGACAACCTCGCGGATCGAAACATCGTCTCGAAGTACCATCACGAGCCGAACGAAGGTGAACGCGGCCTGCCGACAGACTTCTGGGGACCTACCGAATTCGGCGTCGAACTGCTCTACGAGTACAAATATCTCCGTGGGGTCCCAATCATGCGGTCGCTCCACGACCACACGGCGTTGACTGAACAGGTCGAACGCCACCTCAATGCTGCGCGCCCCGACCTCCCGGAGGCGGTCACAGATGCGCTCGAATTCGACGAGATCGACGTTACAGAGTCGGAATCCGCTGAAGATAGGAGAGCGGCGCTCCAAGAAGGGTCGTTGTTTACTGATGAGACTCCCAAAGAGGAGCGTAGTGAATCCCCAATTGACGATCTCTTCTAGGGGGATACGCGAACTATGCTTCACAAAACTCGGTAGTGCGAACTACAATGCTGGATTCAGAAGAATTTGAAGAAAACCAGCGCGGGAATACAGAGCAACGGCGTACCATGATCAAGCAGTGGGCGGAATACATCCGGACCCACGGTGACGAGGAGTGGTCACGCCAGCAAAACAAACTCATCAACTCCCAGCTGCAGTCGGTGAACGATCTCGCTGAAACTGGTGACACCGATCCGGTCCAATTTGCAAATGTCCGAGATCGACTACAAGACCCAGAATCGGGAACCTAGGTCTCGCTCTTTCGCTCAGAGAACCATATCTTGACAGCCCTGGCGGTATTCTGGAAGACCATGCAGTGTCCGGAATGTGGATCTGACATCACGATAGAGGTTGGGCCAGAGCGGCCACTCTCAATGTCGCTCGTAGAGGCTGTGATTGCTGCTGACGAAGACGACCAAATCGCCTGTTCGCAAAACTGCTGGAACTGTGGCTGGCAGGAGAAGCGCTCGATCCGTATCCAGGCCATCGAGAGAACCGACGGCGATGAGCAGGCCGCCAAACGCGCGTCGCTCATCGACGAGATCGTGAGTGAGGCAAAGGGCATCGAACGTATCACGATGCTCGAGGATGTGCTCGCAGAGGTCCGTCGCCAGCGCCGTCTGGAACCGAACACGTCGAATGCCTCTACTGACGCCACCTTTGATGATAAGCCCGATTCATGACTGTTGATGAGGCGTTCTACGACGTACGGGAGCGAACCGAGAATCCCGCCCACGCGTCCGTCGAAGACGTCTGTGAACTCGTTCGCAAGCGAGCCCAGGATCCCCGTGACGATCACATGAATGCGCATTTCGACGAGGCCATGGCAGATATCGTCGAAAGACACGGGATAGAAACTGTTCAAACCGTGATCCGCCGTATCCTCGTCGAGCACTACCCGTTCCGCACTGCGACAGTTGACCTCGAAATGCGCAACGTCGATGGTGTCTGGATCGGCACCGCAGCCACCGGATACCTCCGAGAGCTAAACTCGGAACAAGACAGCTGAGGCCTCTCCACTGAAAGCCCTCGGCCGCTCGACGTCCCGCGACCACGTGAGACTGCGTCTCGCTTGCTCCCGTTCGCTCCGCTCACGGGAACCCCGCTGCGCGCCTCGTTCCTGCGGTGCTTGCGGGGTCGGGAGACGACCGAGACGGCCTCGCCCTTTCTGAGTCCACCGGGCTGTCGGCTAGTTCATCGAGCGCCGGATTCGGTTGAACGAGGTTTCTCTATGGCCCGCCCCGCTTGCCGCATGCCGCCCTCCGCGTCGTTCGCGACCGACCATTCCGGGCGTGTGGGCGCTCTCCGCACCGCCCGCGCCCGTTCCGGGCTAAAATGAATCTGGTCTCGACGCCAGCGGGTAAGCGCGAGGGGTTGCGCGGCGTGGCTGCTCACCACCTACTGATTGATCTTTAGCTGAGGACACAGCGGAAATAGACATACGATATCAATTCTGCCGCAGAACCCGAACGAACTAATAGAATGATATCGGAGCCAGTTTAGAGGCTATTCGACTCGACGAGAGTCCCAGTCGCAGTCGGAATTACTCGCCCACCGACCTCTACCTGAATCGAATCTGCAGTTGTCTGCCCACGTAGATACAGTAGTGAGGGTCGGTTCACTTCATATCCTTGTTCGACACGTACGTCGATCTCAGACGTGTCGAAGTACTGGTGCTCAGTAAGGTATGCAGCGAGACACCCATTCGAAGCACCAGTCGCAGGATCCTCAGGGATACCGAAAAACTCTGCAAACACTCGGACGTTGAGCTCGTTTTCTGGTTCGTATGTCTCCGGAGCGAACACGAGGAGATTCCGTACTCCGTACTGATCAACCAATTCCGAATACACTTCATGTATGTGTTTACCCCGAGGTCTCGACAGCCGGCACAGCGTGAGCCCGTGAGATAACCTCATTATTGCTGACGACTCGACGAAGTTCTTCGTATGGATTGCGTCCCTGCTGGCGCCACGTCGCCAGCAGGGACAAGACCGTCTCGTGAACGAACATTCCTCGGTCATTACGGAGCGTTCCGATGATTTTCCGGAGAACCACTGGCTCACGAAGTGCGTTCTCTGCGGCATTGTTTGTCGGAGAGACCGCTGGCTCACCGACGAAGGTGAGCCAGTGGTCGAGACCTCCTTCGATCTTCCCCAGCAGTGTTGCCACTGGTCCGTCGGGTACTGACCGGTCAATCAGCGATTCAAGCTCTTTTCGCGCCACACGCTGGAGGTCTGCTCTCTCACGAGGACTTGGGTCGCTCTCCAGCCGAGCCTGGAGAGCGACGTATACCTGTCTGAGAGCCTGGTAGATCGGTTCACCTTCTGGCTGCTTTTCGGCGGCGTCCTCAGCCTCTCGAAGAATGTGCGCCCAGCATCGCTGGAGGTTGCTGCTGAAAGCTGGGTACGCCGTCCACCCGTCACAGACGACTGTTCCCGCGAAGTCCTCGCCGAGGACTTCCGCGGGAACATCACTTCCGCGACTCTCCCTGACCGCGTACAACGTGTGTTGAACGGTCTGAAACGTCCAAATCCACGCTTGTTCACCGTCGCGCTTGATGCCTGTCTCGTCGATGTGAACCACGTCAGCATCCTGAATCTCTTGACGGATCTGCTCGTACTCACAGCGACCGGCGCGCGCAGCGCGCTCGGTCGCGTGCCACGCGGATGCACCCGAGAGTTCGAGTCCGTGTAGTTGCTCGAAGCGATCAGCGATCTTCCGGTAAGGAAGGCGGTGATCGTACCGTGACAGAGCTGATTGAGCGATGACGTTCACCCCGAACTGCCCCTCATCGGGGCAGTCGGGGTGAGCCGCAACTGTCTCTGTTCCACAGGAATCGCACTGGTAGTAGTGGCGGTTGTACCGGGTGATTTCTGGGGGCTGGGGATCAGGGATCTCCTCGACGAGTCGGGGGCTGACGCCCACCGACTCGTCGAAGCGGTCGCCACACTCAGGACAACAGTCACAGGTGACTTCGATTTCTTCGTCAGGATCGGCCGTAGAACGCCACTCCGGATCGTGACCATCCTTCCGACCGGGAGTGCCACCGTCAGTTCGGACATCGTCGTCTTCGTCATCTTGCGAGGTCGGGGACCTGTCGGTCCCCGACCGTCGCTTGCTGGGTGGAGTGTGCGGATTCTCGTATTTGCGAAGACGTGTTTCGAGTTCTTCGATCCGCTCGTCTTTCTCTTGTAACTTCTCTCGGAGCTGTGCGTTGTCTTGTTCAAGCTCTTCGACTCGTTGTTCAAGTTGTAAAAACCGGGAGAGCAACTCCTCTTTGGTGAGATCATCTCCGTTCACAGATCCCACCTTCCAGTACAGACAGCAGAGGTAACGGGATGGGCTCCGTCGTGGAGCCCATCCCTGAGAATCATCACGAACCTCTGCTGCCAGTTCATACAGGCTAAGTTGTGCGCCTTCTATGAGATAGCAGCGAAATCAGTTCGGGCTAAACACGTACCACTTCATCATTAGTCTCGGCCTCCTTCACCGCACTTAGCGATTCAACTGGCACAATTAGTGTCGGAACGCCAGTTGAGATAATCTGGGCTGGGAACTGGTCATCCAAAACGTCAGCTGGTAGGGAAACCGCGTCCGCCGCCCTCGCAGGCTCAATTATTTCATCGAACGTTGGTTCCGGGTGCTCCATTAGTAAGATTTCATCACCAGTAGCTGTTTTTTCGACTGAAACGGGGATTGCGCCGACTTGTTCGTGTAACACTAGTTCATCATCGGAAAGTCCGAGCCGCTCTCGGAGAACGTACGCCGTACCGAGCGTGGGGTGGCCGGCGAACGGTAGTTCTGTCGTGGGCGAGAAGATGCGGACCTCGAATCCGTCCGCATGACTTCCATCTGGGTCGATGAATGTTGTCTCTGAGTAGTCGAATTCGTTCGCGATCCGCTGCATTTCTTCGCCGCTCAATTCACCTTCTGGTTGGACAACCGCGAGTTGATTCCCCGTATATTGGCTTTGTGCGAAGACGTCAACGATATCATAGCGGATGTCACTCATACTGCTCACGTATTTACTTACAGAGATTGGGTGATAAGTAGTCTCGTCAGGGCGAGTGTCACTGGTCTCTCTTACTCGGAGTGCGCTTTCTACTCTCCTAATTACGGGCTGTAGAAACCCGAGAAATCAAGCTTGGTATGGTTCTATGATATTTGGTTCAACTGTTTAGTCCGGTAGTGTTTTTGAGCGCCTGCGAAGGATGCAGGCGCGTTCGGTCGTGCCTGCACAGCACAGGTGATTCGGGATGTGTTACCACCGCCAGCGACAGCTGAACCGTCTGATGGAGGCGCGATGATCGATGTCGGTCGAACTGAACGAGATCGAAGAAGCCGAAGTCGAACTGGAGGAGTGGTTAGTCGAACAGGCCGAGAACGGCGTTCCGGAAATCGTCCTGATCGGGCTCCTCCGAGACTACGCGGACGACATCGAACACCTCGGCTACGTGCCCCGAATGTGGGGCGAGTCCGACCACTGATTCACTAGCTCTTCAGTTCCATGTCAGATGAACGTATCCGGACAGTCGTTGCGACACTCGTCGAGCCAACGGCGCACAAGGAGCAGAAGCTTCGCCGTCTCCAGTCGACCTACCGCGAGGCTTTCGAAGCCGCCGTCGAGGCCGGCGCGACGACGATGACGGCGGTCAACGATATCGTGACGCCGTACGACCTCCCGTATCAGGCGAAGGACGCGCTGAAGCGCCACGTTCCGCAGCTTCTTGAGGATGGCACACCGGATCTTAACGCGGCACAGCCGGTCCGGTTCACCAACCGTGCCGCCACGTTCGACCGCTCGGCGGAGCGTACCCACGAGTTCTGCTGGGAAGTGCCCCAGCCGGGCCGCGGGACGAACGTTTGGATCCCGCTCGCAATCAACCCGGCCCAGCGGAATTGGTGGGACCAGCTGCTCGCCGGCGACGCCACCGCGGGACAGTTGCAGCTCGTCCATCAACCCCGACACGACCGCTGGGAGCTCCACGTCCCGCTGACGCTCCCGACACCTGACACAGATATTGACTCCAAATCCTGCACACCGGTCGGGTTCGACGTCGGCGAGGCGATCCTGCTGACCGGCTGCGCACTCCGGAACGGCCGTCCAGTCGACCCGTTACTGGTCGACGGCGGGCGGGCCCGTGACCTCCATCAGACGCTGCGAACGACACTCCAGCGGCTGCAGGAACGCGACGCCGCCGCGTGGCGGATCGACGAGCGAGCCGCATATTTCCGGAACGCGCTCGGCGACGAGATTGAGACGGCCACCCGCCGGGCTGTCGACTACGCCGCCGGCTTCGAGCAACCGGTGATCGTCCTGGAGGCCCTTGAGTCGCTCCAGGAGGACCTCGACGTCGGGCCGCATCTCAGCCGGCGGCTCCACGCGTGGGCGTTCGACCGGCTACAGACGCGACTCGCGGACAAGGCCGCCGACGCCGGGATTCCTGTCCAGTACGTCGACCCAGCGTACACGTCCCAGATCTGCCACGCCTGCGGGCACATCGGCACCCGTCCCGAACAGGCGGAGTTCCGCTGTCCAAACGACGACTGTTGGGTGTCGGTCTATCAGGCCGATATCAACGCGGCGGCCAATATCGCCGGCCGCCTCGATCCGTGGGGTGAGAGCTGTCCCTGGAAAACCGGCCAGCGATGACACGCCACGGAGCGGGCGCACCCGTGACAGTGCCACAGGACCTCGAGAGTAGAGCCGATCACAGCGATGACGCTCACGAGTGCAGTCCTGAAACCTCAGCAACGCCTCCTGTGTGAGGGACCAGTGCGGTGAGGATGTCACTCCGGGTGGTCTGCCTGGTCGCCAGGCAGGCTCTTTTTTGCTGTGTACGTCACGGCTCGCACCGCTCGCCGCGTTCCCCCCTTCGCGTCGCTCGCGACCGACCATTCCGGGCGTGCGGGCGCTCTCCGCACCGCCCGCGCCCGTTCCGGGCTAAAATGGATGTGCCCTCGACGCCAGCGGGAAAGCGCGGAGGATTGCGCGGCGTCGCTGCTCACCCCCCACGCTTTCTCCGCTGGCCCCTCGCTCCGGGCGGGTCGCTGGAAGACTCACTCCGTTCGTCTTCCAAGCCCTGCCTCGCTGCTCGCGGGTCGCGGTGCTCCCCGCTCGCTAGCCCGTGGCCTCCCGCCGGTCAGCCACGCATCGCTCGGCAGGACGGCGCGCGGTGCTGGATAGTTGACCTCCTCGGGCGCGCTCTCGCTCGCGCCCAGGAGGGCGCTCGCGAAGGCGCGAGCGAGAGCGCACAGACGGTTCTGTCGGTCGTCGTCCGTTGAAGAAATCCGCGATGTAGGAGCATCGCGGAGTCGGCGCGTGAGCGCCTTCAGGAACTGGTCTAAGTTCCAATGTCAAGTAACAACGTCACGACGGATGTAGTTTCGGTCGATGAACAGGCATTCGAGAACGCGGGCGGTCAGGCGGTCGATGAGGACGGCTTCCCGGTCGTCGACGAGACGCCGGCGTTCGAGGCGGAGGTCGAGCAGGAGACGCAGGCGAAGGTGGATGCGAATCACCCAGATGGGATCGCGGATACGAGCGAGGATCGGATTCACGGTGTCACCCTCGAACAGGAGGAGCGTATTCGGGCGCGGGAAGCCGAACTGGAGCGCATCAGTGCCCAAGCCGAGCTGGGCACGCAGGACGGTCGTGAGCAGCGCACGCGGGCGGTCGCCGCTGAAGGGAGCACGGAGCGCCGGCGGGAGTTCCAGCAGCGGGCGGCGAGCGTGGAGCCGATGGCCGACCCCGAACGGGATGATCCCCGAGCGGAGCTCTCCCAGGATGAACTGGCGACGGTGAACACGGAGGCAGATCGACTCGCGACGCGGCTGGATGGCTGGTCGCGGGCGGCGATCAGTCGCCGGCTGGCCGAAGCGATCGTCGACGGCCGAGACCTGACGAGTGCGGTCGTGCGGGTGTTCGAGGAGTTGCAGACGGCCCCGGGGGGCACCGTGCCAATCGACGCTCTGGAGGACATCGATCGCAAGGAGGTGAGTGTTGAAGGTCGTGTGACGCAGCTGTGGGAGCCATCCAGTCCGAGCATCGCTCAGGTCGGTCTCATCGAGGACGAAAGTGGTCGTACGAAGCTGACGAGTTGGAAAGCATCGGATGCCCCGTGGATTGAGGAAGGCGAGCGAGTTCGCATTCACGGGGCTGCGAAGAACTGGTACAACGGGCGTGTCTCAGTAGCCGTCACTGGGTGGTCGACCCTGCATTTCCCTGAGCGCGGTCGGTGGTGGGACGAATAGCCAGTCGGCGCAGCCTTCTTTTTTTGCTGTGTGCCGGACCGGTCCAGCCCCCACCGCCCCACCCTCCGCTCCGTGCTCGCTCCTGTCGTCGCTGCGCGCGCAGCCACAACCGTTTGAAAGAAAGAATAGTTTCCTCAGAAAACTATTTGCGGACACAATACGTAGCACCCAGTATGGCCGAGACGGGGGACGACGTCAACGAGCAGGTCAAAGCGGACTGGCAAGACGACACCACGCCGTTTGAGCGAGTGTACGAAATCGTCGAACAGACTCACGACGGGCAGTCGGCGGCCGAGATCGCCGACCGGGCTCTCGTGAGCGAGCCGACGGCACGCCGACACTGCAAGGCGCTCGTGAACACCGGGTTCGCCGAGACCGAACAGGATGGCCAAACGACGCTGTACAAGCGCAACAGCGACCGGGTGTTGATGTCCCGGATCCGTGAACTGCGTGAGGAAGTCGATCGCCCGGAGCTGCTCGACAGTATTCAAGACATGAAGGCCGAGATCCGGCGCTACGAGGACCGCTACAACGTGGTGTCCCCGGAAGAACTCGCCCAGCAACTCGAGGCCGGCGAAACGGACGGCTGGGACGACCTGACCGCGTGGCGAACGACGCGGCAGAATCTCGCGGTCGCCCAAGCTGCACTCGCCTACGACGAGGCCAGCCACCAACTCGCGGTATGAGTGACGACGATCGTGCCGGCGAGTTCGGCCCGATCTATCTCCCGGCGCTCCAGCGGATTCGTGACCTCTGGCTCGACCTTGAGCCGTTAGTCGACGCAACGGGGTACGACGATGTCGTCGCCCCCACGGAACTGCAGATCAGTCTCAGCGATGGGCTCGGCGACGCCGACGCTGCGCGACTCGATATCCAGTGGAGCGAACTCGAGATGTATTCGTTTCACTACGTCGATAGTGAGGACGTCAATTGGCGCTTCGATCGCCATCCGAACACACACTCCCCCGAGAACCATTTCCACCCGCCGCCCGAGGCCGCGACATCGGCCGCCGAACCGTCATGTATCGACGTGACCGAGGTCTCACTCGTGACGCGTGCCGTCCATGCAATGTGGCGAGCAGCATACGAGACTGGGGATCTGGATCGGCTGAATAGTGCGTCAAATCCACCATACGGATGGAGGTAACCGAGGACGCAGTTCGGGACATCTGCACGGACGCAGTCTTCGAACGTGGCGAACGTTATCTCGCTGATGGGTGTATCCACGAGATTCACCGCGTCGACAGCACTGTCATAGCCGTTGTGAGCGGCAGCCGTCAGTACGATGTTCGTGTTGACCTCGCCACCGACGGGTTTACCCCGTGGTGCGATTGTCCGTACGACGGGCCGGGAGCGTGCAAGCACGTCGTCGCCGTGTTGCTTCGGTGTGTCGACGACCCACCGCCAAACGAAGGCGATCGACTCGACGCCGCACTCGACGGCGTCGACGCCGACGAACTCCGCGCGTTCCTGCGTGACGAACTCGTGGCCGATGCGAATCTCCGCGATCGGTTTCTCGCCCGCGTCGGCGAGCCGACGAGACAGTCGGTCGACGAGCTTCGCACCGCGATCGATCGGCGGTTCGAAGAGACGAATCCCGAGTACCACGTCGTCTTCGAGCCGATCGACTTCACGCAGTGGTTCGATCTCGCGAACGAGTACCGCGAACAGGGGCGGGACGCGTCGGCGGCGACCGTCTACCGGGCACTCGTCGAGTCGCTCGACGACAACATGGAGCGCGTCGACGGCGCGTACGACCACTTCTCGCGTGCGTTCAGTCGGGCAATCGACGAGTATGTCGACTGTGTCGCGACCGCAGAACGGGACGCTGATGCGGTCACTGACGCCGTCGCATTCCTCGAGGAGCGGGCGACATCGGGAACGCCGTTCCTCGCGGAACACTTCGAAAAGGCAGCAGTCGAGCTTCGAGAGAAGCTTGGCGAGCAGTCCTGCGAGTAGTTGTGTCCCCTTCGATGACACCCGTATGTTCGAAGATCACGAGAATTAGTTTGCGGCGCGGTCAGCCACATTGATCCGCTGTTCGCGAGCGGCTTCGACATCCGAGTAGAGCGCCAGCGCGTGCTTGATGAGGCGACGGTCTTCCAGATTCTCCTCCCAGCGCGTGATCACGTCACGGCGTTCGTGAAGCTCGTCACTTGAGAGGTCGCCGTCGGCAAGCGACTGTTCGAGCTCCTCCCACGTCTCGACGTCGTAGGTCGCCTGCCACGCCTCGATCTCCTCGGTGATTGCGGCCAATTCGCTCCGCAGCTCCTCGCGGGTGTTTTCCTCGATGAGCGTCCGGATCTCTTCGAAGAGCAGGCGCGTGTAGTCCGGTAGATAGCGCGTGGTTTCGCCGGCCTCAACGCGGCGCAGCTGGCCTTGGTTGACGAGATCTTGGAGTTCCTCGTTAGTCGTACTCCAGGCGGCGTCAGCCTGCTCGCTGATCCAGTTGACCGACCGCGGTTCGCGAAGCGTCTCGGCGACCGCCCGAATGCGTTCGCGGGCGGTCATCGACTCACTCCACGACTGAACGCCGTCCTGCGGGGATTCGGACATACTTGGCACCGCTAGTCCTGATTGCGATACGGAAGCGTTGTCACGTCGAACGCATCGTAGTGCCGGTCGTAGGTGAGGATGTGATCGACCCCTGAGGCGTCCATATGGGCTGCAACAGTGAAATCGGTGAGTGACGCATCCAGATCCGTCCACTCGACGAACGTTGCTTTGGCGTCATCGAAAACGTCCTCGGAGACGGATTCGAACTGGTAGAGCGTACTCTCGTCGAGCGTCGTCAGGAACGAGGCTGCGTTCCGCATTGACGCTTGCTTTTTCAGCCGTGTGGCAGCCTCGTCGACGATGTGATCGTTGACGATGAGGCGACGATAGGGGAGGTCACCGTCGCGGACAAAGGTCATGAACGCCCGCGAGACTGCGTGCATCCGATCTTGTGGGTTGAATAATGCGTACAGGAACTTCGGCCCGACGACGACCTGATGGCGGACGTGCCCCGGGCGAAAATGCTCGGGCGTGATCGTCCCGATCGGGGTTTCGACTGGTTCAGCCATCCGAATTCAGGATTGCGCGGACGGGTCGTCGGCGAGCGTGAACGATTCGTCGCTGCCGTCCCACTCCTCGACGAGATCGTCTTCCTCGCGGGCATCCGTCGCCGCCGACGCTGGGAGCGATTCGTCCTCGAGGTCGTCGAGGACTGTGAACGCCGGGTCGTTCGGGTCGGCCTGCTGCTGGCGTTCGATCCACTCGATAAGCGCCTCGTGGCCGGCTTCCTTGAGCGAGAGCCCGTGCTCTCGAGCGAACTCCCGGAAGCGTTCGTATTCGTCCTCGTTCAGTTCAGTTTGCACGTGCTTGGTGTCGTTGCTGCTCATAGGGACCCCAGTTGCTACTCTCATCTACTTGTTCATGAAGTATAAGATGTTCGCATGAGATAGTTCATGGCCCATATTCAAACGGGAGACAGGGCGGACTACTGGCCCTGACGTTGAAATACGAATCCGGGACAAACCACACCAACCGATGCGTGATCGCCATCTGGATTTCGAGGAACTACGGCCGACCGGCGAGGCGTCCCACATTCCGGACACGAGGCTGGACGACGGCTGTGAGAGTGAGGAGCTCTGGATCGTACCCGCTGACGTCCACTTCTGAATGCCTCGCATCACCAACTGGCGACGCGAGAGTCGCCGCCAGCGTTTTAACCAACAACTCTATCGATTCGGTTGTAGTGTTGGTTAAGACTTGACGACAGCTACGTTCTGGCCCTACTCACCCGCCTACACCGTCGACGGCGTCCTCGACGCGTCGGCACCGATCGATCGGGCGTGCGTCTCCCGCCGAGTTTGTCACCCCCCGAAGAGGGGTGCGGGGCGCGCCGAATCGGCGTGACCTCAATCAGGTGAGACCGATGACGACGAGTGAACCCTACGAGCGTGCGTTCGACGAAGACATCCAGCGTGGTACAACTGAGCCGTGTCCCGAGTGTGGGGGCCCGGTGCGAACGAATTCAGCCGAAACAGTTTGTGCAGATTGCGGACTCATCATCGACGAGCAGTCGATCGACCGTGGACCGGAGTGGCACCGCGACGACGCCGATACAGCAAAGCGAACGGGTGCACCACTCACCCCGGCCCGACACGACCGCGGACTGTCGACGGTGATCGGCAGCGGACAGGACGCGAGGGGGACTGCCCTCTCGAGCGAGAAGCGTCGACGCCTCGCGCGGATGCGTCGCGAACAGTCCCGTGGCCGATGGCGGTCCACGAAGGAGCGCAACCTCGGGCATGGACTCACGGAGATTCGGCGGATCGCGAGCGCACTCGGCCTCGCGGATTCAGTGCGTGATCAAGCCTGCCAGCTGTTCCGGACGGCACAGAACGAACGACTGCTCAAAGGCCGATCAATCGAGGCGATGGCGGCCGCGAGCGTCTTCGGCGCCTGCCGGTGCAACGGGGAGTCGTGGCTCATCGACGATGTGGCGCCGATGGCGCAGGTCGGACAGAACCGCGTCGAGAACGCCTACACGGTGCTCAACGAAGAGTTGGGGCTGCCGACCCCACCAGTCAGCCTGGACCAGTTCGTCCCGCGACTCGCGTCCGACCTCGGCTGCACGGACGTTGTTCGACGCCGGGCAGAGGAGCTCGTTGTGCAGGCCGTCGACGCCGGCATCACGACCGGCGTGCATCCATCCGGATTCGCCGCCGCCTGCCTGTACATGGCGGCGTGTGTCCACGACGCGCCGTTGACGCAAGCCGATGCCGCGGCGGCCGCCGGGGTGACCGTCGAGACGATCAGGAGCCATCGCGATCGGCTGCTCTCCATCGTAGAATAGAGAGCTCGTATAGCCGTTAGGTTGCCCGTCAAGCCCATATATGAGTGTGGTAAAGTAATGGGTAGAGAAAGTATGAGTGAATCAGAGTCTGAAAAAGTCGTCTCGGTATCCTCTCGCGGACAGGCGACGATCCCGAAAGAGTTTCGCGAGGAACTAGGGATCGATACTCCCGGCCGGGTAAAGTTCGTTCGCACCGACGAAGGGGAGGTCATCGTTCGTCCCATTCAGTCGGCCACGGACCTTCGCGGCATCTTGGCGGGAAAGACCGACGACCAAGGGAACTCGGCAGTCGAACGGCTGCGTGAGGAACGAAAACAGGACAAAGCTAGTGACGAGGAGCTGCAGGAGCGGTATGTCGGTCGCGATACTGAGGATACGAAATGACAGCAGCACGTGAGCATCCCGACACTATCGTTTTCGACACGGAACCGCTAGTTGCGTACTTCTGTGATGAGCCGGGTAGTGACACCGTCGAAACCTACATCGAAGCGGTAGAAGGATCGGCTGATGGCTATATCTCCGCGATCAACCTCGCTGAGGTCCATTATGTCGTCCGCGCTATCGACAGTGAAGCCCGTGCCGACGCCATCGTCAACGTCCTTGAAGAAACCGGGATACGGCAAGTCGATACCGAGGAGACGTGGCCCAGTGCAGCCGACTTCAAATTGCGCTACTCGCCAGCACTTGGCGATGCGTTCGCGCTCGCAACCGCGAACCAAGTCAGCGGCATGCTACTCGTCGGTGCCGATGACGATTATGACGACGTTGACGACGTACCGATTACGCGCTTCCGACCGGAATCAGCGTAGCAACCAACCTGATCGACGCAGACATCGTAAAGGCCCCGGGTTCGCGTGGCGTGTCTGTCGGCGCTGGGAGGCGTGCGGCGCGCGACAGTAAGCGCGGCGTGACTCACCATGCTCCTGCCGACAGTGACGGAACAGTGATCCGTGATGCCGCGGTCTCGACGACGCGATTGTCGCCGCGGCGCCGACGAGCATGGCGACCGGGGTCTATCTGGCGTTGATGCCGCTGACCGTCGGTCGCCTTGCAACCGTCCCCGACGGCGAACTCGCGGACATCAGGCCGAACGATCGGCCGATCGCGACTACGAACTCCGCGTTCGAGCAGATACCGAACCGGGAGAACGGGGCGCTCACGGAGTTCGTTTAGACCGAGCAGTACGAGTTCGGTGAGTTCGTTTTGGCTCGTTCTATTCGTTCACCTCGTTTCGATTCCGGAAGCGGCGGAGCCCCGGTACGTCGTCGACCGGGGTCAGAACAGGCCGGGAACCAGAACGTACGTCAGCAGCATCCCGAACAGGCCGGCGAAGACAGCGAACAGCGCCATCGGGATGATCGCTTTCCGCAGGAGGTCGCCTTCACGCCCAGTGATTCCAACGACACCACAGATAGCGGCCACGTTCAACACCGAGACCATGTTTCCGAGGCCGCCGCCGACGTTCTGCAGGCTGACGGCGATCACCCGGGAGACGCCGACCGTCTCGGCGGCGTTGTACTGGAGTACGCTGAAGAGGATGTTTGAGGACGTGTTGCTCCCCGTCATGAACGAGCCGATAGCGCCGATCCACGGCGAGATGAGCGGGAGCAGGCCGCCGGCGCCCATCGCGAGCGCGCGGCTGAGTGCCTCCATCATGCCGAGGAGGTCGGCGGTGTTCGTCTGCGACTGAATCATTATCTGCGTCATCGAGACGGCGATAATGAGCGTGAGGGCGGCCGGAGCGATCTGCTGGATCGACCGTCGCCACGCTTCCCCCATCTGTGTGGTGTCCATCTTGTGAAGGAAGCCAGTGAGGATCGCGATGGGGATGAACGGCATCGTTCCGGGGAGATAGAGGTACTGAAGAGTGTATCCGAGTTCAGTACCGAGGATCGAGTCGAGTCCGACGGAAAAACTCTGGATCCAGTCGAGGACGGCGACGCCGGCGACCGTGAGGTCCGGCCACCGCGTGACGAGCAGTGCGAGCGCAACGAGCAGGTACGGGGTCCACGCCAACAGCACAGACATCTCCTTTTTGGGTTGGTCACGGGACACCTCGTCAAGATCGAGGCCGCCGAGCCACGTGTCGCTCCATGTCGATTCCTCGGGGAAGTCCCACTGGTCATCAGGGATGAGGATATCGTTTTTTGCGAGCAGGAGACCGATGCCGAGCACCACGAACCCTGCGGCGATATCGGGGAGTGCAGGCCCGACGAACCACGCGATTACCAGCTGTGTGCCACCAGTGACGACGCCGAGCAGGAGCGCGAACGGCGCGATGGGGAGAGTGCTACGCACGGCGGTTCCGATGCTGCGTTCACCGTCACCGTTCCCGAACCAGTACGTCAGGAAGAACACGCCGAGCAGTCCCCAGAACACGTACGTCACTCCCGTGACGACGCCAGTCCATGCGGAGACCATCGAGAGGAACTCGGATACACTCACCGACCCGGACAGCGCTGGGTCGATGACGGCACCGGTGCCGCCGATGACAGGCGTGCCGGCGGCACCGAACGGCGGGTTCGGGGCGTTGAAATAAAGCCCGAACACCGCAGCGGCCAACGGGGGGAATCCGAGGCCGATGAACAGCGGTGCGGCGAGTGCTCCCGGTGTCCCGAACCCGGCTGCACCTTCGATGATGGTCATGAACCCGAGACCGATGAGCAGCACCTGGATGCGCCGGTCTTCTTCGATCTGCCCGAAGTACCACCTGATCGTAGCAATGGCGCCACTCCCCTCGAGGTAGTTCATCAGGAGGATCGCCCCGAAGACGATGAGGATGATGTCGACGGCCTGCAGCGCGCCGTAGACGGCCGAGGCCACCAACCAGGTGGGCTCCATACTCCAGTACGTGAGTCCGATTCCGGCCGCGAGCAGCCACCCGACACCCATTGCGCGGGCAGCGGACCACCGGAGCCCAGCGAGCAGTACGAACGCGACGCCGATCGGGACGACGCCGACGAGAGCCAGTATGAGAACATTAGGCATGGTTGGAACTCTCCACTATTGGGCCATCTCATAACCATCCATATGTAACTTACTTTCTGCATGATATGTACCTGCAAATACGGCCGGATCGGGCGATTATCCATAACGAAAGAAAATCATGGTCGGGCCGGGGAGGAAACACCCATTAACTGTTGGTACAATTTTTTGGGACATGTCAGCCGAGCCAATTGCGACCTTCGAGTCGTCACTCGACGAAGTCGGCGTCGAACTCGTGCGAACCACGGCCGACGAGTTCGCGTCGACGCTTTCACCCCTGCTCGACGCGCCCACAGTCGGCACCTCACTCCCCTTCGAGACCGTCTCGCTGCCGGACAGCGTCGAGACCGATCCGTCGATCGCGGACCTCGAGGCCGCGGCGACCGGCGTCACTGCTGCCGGCTACGGCATCGCCGACTACGGTTCGGTGATCATCCAGGGCGGTACCGACGGTGAGGAGCCGGTGAGTCTCTACGCGGACGAACACGTCGCCGTCGTCGCCGCCAGCGACGTACTCCCGGACATGGACGCGACGTTCGACCAGCTCGCCGAGGACATCCGGAACGGCGTCGGACAGTCCATCATCGCGACGGGGCCGAGCGCAACCGCAGACATGGGCGCGCTCGTGACGGGCGCTCACGGCCCGATGGATGTGACGGTCGTACTTCTGGAGGGCAAGTAGATGAGCGCCGACACCCGCCGGCAGAAGGCCGAGCGCATCCGCCATCTCCTCGACACCGAGGGCGACGCCGTCCACGAGAACACCCAGGTCTTCAACGAGGGCCGGTACGAGTCCACCGCGAATCTCGATGACTACGACGAGTTGAAAAACGAGGCTCGTGCCATCAAGGAAGACGCCATCGAACGCCTCCCTGAACTGATCGACCAGGTCACCGAGGCCGTCGAAGCCAACGGCGGCAGCGTCTACGTCGCCGACGACGCCGCCGACGCGAACCGATACATGGAGGAGGTCGTCGACGGCCGCGACGTGGTGAAGTCAAAGTCGATGACCAGTGAGGAGATCGAGGTCAACGAGTCGCTTGAGGCACGCGGCGGGGACGTCTGGGAGACCGACCTCGCAGAGTTCGTCCTCCAGGTCGCCGACGAGGCCCCCTCACACATCGTCGCCCCGGC
Organism: Halobacterium sp. MBLA0001; assembly: GCF_049705385.1. NCBI lineage: Archaea > Methanobacteriati > Methanobacteriota > Halobacteria > Halobacteriales > Halobacteriaceae > Halobacterium > Halobacterium sp. MBLA0001. The sequence continues at coordinate 211,619 of NZ_JBNAMQ010000008.1, read as the reverse complement.
GATCCACAAGTCCCGCGAGGAGATCGCAACCCTGTTCAACGAGGTGTTCGACCCCGAGGAACCCTTGGAGACTGCCGAGGAGCTGACGCGATTCGCTCGTGAGTACCTCGGCGAGAAGATCCTGGACGCCGAGGTCGGGATGACGGGCGCGAACTTCGTTACCGCGGACACCGGCACGCTCGCGCTCGTCACGAGTGAGGGGAACGCCCGCAAGTGCGTGCAAGCGACGGACACCCACGTCGCAGTCGCGGGTGTCGAGAAACTCGTCCCGAGTGTCGAGGATCTCCAGCCGTTCGTCGAACTGATCGGGCGGTCCGGGACCGGCCAGGACATCACCTCCTACGTCTCGCTGTTCACCCCGCCGAGTGACTCCCCCACGTTCGGCGGGAACGAACTCGAATCCGGCGACGACCGCGAGTTCCACCTCGTGCTCATCGACAACGGGCGGATGGAGATGCGCGAGGACGATCAGCTCCGTGAGACGCTGTACTGCATCCGGTGTTCGGCGTGTGCGAACTCCTGTGCGAACTTCCAGCACGTCGGCGGCCACGCCTTCGGTGGCGAGACGTACTCCGGCGGCATCGCCACCGGCTGGGAGGCCGGCGTCCACGGCGAGGACAGCGCCGCCGAGTTCAACGACCTCTGTACGGGTTGTAGTCGGTGTGTGAACCAGTGTCCGGTGAACATCGACATCCCGTGGATCAACACGGTCGTCCGAGACCGCATCAATCGCGGGAAGGACGGCGACCTCGACTTCCTCGTGGAGGGGCTCACCCCGGACGAGGAGCCTGGTGGGGTCGACCTCCAGAAACGGCTGTTCGGGAACTTCGACACGCTGGCGAAACTCGGGTCGGCGTTCGCACCGCTCTCGAACTGGGCCGCACGGACCGGTCCCGCGCGCTCGCTGCTGGAGCGAACTCTCGGCGTCGACAGCCGCCGCGAACTCCCGGAGTTCGAACGTGAATCACTCGTGGAGTGGTTCGAGAAGCGGGGGCCACGCGTCGGTCGCGACGAGGCACGCCGACAGGTCGCGCTCTACCCCGACGCGTACACGAACTACGTGCGCACGGAGCGCGGGAAGGCTGCCGTCCGCGTCCTCGAGGCGCTCGACATCCGCGTCGACGTTCCGCCCGCAGGCGAGAGCGGGCGCGCCCCGCTCTCACAGGGGATGGTGTCGACGGCCCAGTCCAACGCCAACGCCGTCTACGACGCGATCGCGCCCGCCATCGCGGCAGGTCACGACGTCGTCGTCATCGAGCCGTCAGATCTCGCGATGTTCCACCGCGAGTACGAACGGCTCCTTCCGGAAGACGACTACGCCGCGCTGCAGGAGCACAGCTACGAACTCATGGAGTACGTCTACGGCCTGCTAGAGAACGGGGCGGACATCGATGTACTCCCTGGCGGCGGCGACGAGCGGATCGCTTACCACAGCCACTGTCAGCAGCGGACGCTCGATCTCGAACCGTACACGGTGGCGGTGCTCGAAGACTGCGGGTTCGACGTGACGACCTCGGACGTGGAGTGTTGTGGAATGGCTGGAAGCTTCGGCTACAAGTCCGAGTACTACGAGCTCAGCGTGGACGTTGGCGAGACACTCGTCGATCAATTCACCACGGAAGACACCGCGGACCGTACTGTCGTCGCCAGCGGGACGTCGTGTCTCGAGCAACTCGACGCACTCCTCACGCGCCGGCCCGCACATCCGGTACGGCTACTCGATACACAGTAGTCCGGCCCGGATGAGAGGTCGCTATAGGGTGTTCCGGCGGCAGTAGTCTTCCCTTCCAGAGCTGTTCGGTCGGGGAGAGCGGGATGATTAGTGTGCTGTCACACTAACCGTTTCGCGCGGTAGCCTTCGTTTCTGGCAGGAGTAGGAACCGGAGCGACGCTGAAAGCAAGATGTCGGGGAAGCAAGCGAACATTCCTGCATGGACCTGCCAAGAACTCAACGGATGTGCTTTCTTCGACGCCCCGCCCGGTACCGAGACTGGCGAGGCCCATACCTAGGGACAGGACGAACGGGTCAGCCATCCGATCTGTGTCGACTGTGCGATCCAGACGGAGCCGGATCCCGACGAGTGCGATCACGTCGCCTGTGACGGCTGTGGGCTGGTTGTCGACACGCTCGCAGCGCTCACGCGGTTGTGGGTGGAACTCGGGCATCTGGAAGGCCCGTTGCAGCTGTGCGCCCCCTGTCGCCTGGGTGGGCTCGCGACGTACTGGACGCGTGATCTCGAGGAGCATCTCGTCGCGACGCCGGCAGAGTGACCCAAACACTCTTTACTGTTTCGCTGTAAACTGTAATCAAGAACGAATCGTGTCACGCACCTCAAACCGCGCCGACGGCGACATCGTCCAGGACTTCCTCTCGGTCGCCGATCTCCTCGAGGAGCCACAGCTGGCCCAGCTGTACGCGTACCTCGCTCGGGAGGGGGAGGCGACCGTCCAGGACGTGATGGACGACCTCGAGCTCGCACAGGGAACCGCCTATAGCTACGTCAACCGGCTCGTCGACGCCGGCGTCGTCGACGTCACCGACGACGAGCAGCCGCGCCGGTACGCCGCCCGGGAGATCGACCTGACCGTGACGACGGCCGCCGGTGACCGCGAGTACACGATCACGCCGGCGCTCATCGACGCCGTCGGCCGCCGCGAGACGGACGCCGACATCGACACTTACATTGACCGCCACGGCGTCGCCGGCCTCGCGACCGCGCTCACCTACGCGATTGCTCGGGAGCGTGGGGAAGTGACCCATCGGCTGATGGCCGAGGACCTCGACATCTCCCCGCTGGCTGCGGAGATGATCCTCCAGGCGCTCCGGCCCGTCGTCCACGAGCACTACGACATCGAGGAAGCTGGGGCAGGACTCGACGAGTTGGATATCGACGACGGCGACGGCGCTGACGACGCGTGAGCCGGCTCCACATCGCCGACACCGGCCTGTTCGTCGCGATGGGACAACCCTCGAACAGTCGGTACCAGGCCGTTCGGCGGTTCGCTCGTCGGAACGACGTCGCTATCGTCCTGCCCGAACGGGTGTACGAGGAGCTGACCGTCGACGAGTCCGACGTTGAAGCGCCACCTGTCGACGCCGCGATCGACGAGGGCTGGGCGACGGTTGCGGCGCCGCTGGAGTTCTCCGAGCCTGTCGTCTCGCGGGTGATGGACGGGGTCCAGCGGTACATCGCGAACGCCGATGACCGACCCGCCGACGAGGTCGAACGCGCGGACGCTGCCCTCGCTGCGCTAGCTGCCCAGCACCTCAGCGCGGGGACGACGACCGAGGTCTACATCTACACAACAGATATCGCGGCCGGCGAAGGGGCCGAAACCGTGCTCGCGAGTGAGGGGTACGGTGACTCGGTGACGTTCGTGAACGGCTTCCGGTTCATCGAGGACCTGGTCGCCGGCGACAGTTAACGCTATTCGGGGTCGAGGTCACGAGCGTCGAGGTCGCCGGCGAGATACTGCTCGCCCTCTCGTGTGATGTCGTAGACACCGTTGCCGAGGTGGACGAGGAGTCCATATTCGACGAGTGTCTTGCAGCGGGCGTTGATGTGCTGCCGGGAGAACCGGACGCGGTCGCTATCAGCCATTTCCTTGGGGGTATCAGGGCCGTCCTCAGAGAGATGCTCCAGAATGCGGTCATCGGCGCGAGACATCCAGTCGGCGTCAAAGCGCATAATCGCTTCTGGTTGCGCCGACACTATCCCGAACGCGCTAAGTCAAATAGAGAAGCGTATCGCTTCCGTGGTTGACTCCTAACGTTTTAAACGTCTGTCACCCAAAGCCCTGAGCGCTTAGATGCGCCATTCTCCATCAGATAGTTCGGACCGATCGAATGACCTCCTCATCAAAATCATCGAAACGCTGGAGGCTTGTGGGATCGAAGAAGACACATACCAACTCCACGATTACGTTGACTTGGACGCACTCGAACAGTTGCTGGCATCACCAAACGACGACATTTCGGTTCAGTTCACCGTCGAAGGAGTTCAACTCGATGTCTCACCCAAGAGTGTGGATGTTCTCGGCGAGGACCGATCAAGCACTACCGAAGACTAGAGTCTCCATTTCGATAGGGTACGTGTGAACACCGAGTCCGCTCAGATGATGCCACCGATGACGAGGAGCCCGACGACGAGCAGCAGCGTCGCGACCACGCTCCCCCCGGCCAGCCACTTGTTCTCCATCGTTTTCTCGTGGAGCGGCATATCGGCGTACTCCTCGCGGAACGCCTCGAGATTCTGGCCGTCGTAGAAGTACTTCGTCTTCAGCGCAAACCGTTCCGTCACCGCACAGCCCGTACAAATAGGCTCGCCTTCCAGCCGCTCCGTTTTGATGTGAGTGGAGCAGGCGATTGCCCCGCAGTTCGGACAGTAGGTGTACGTCTCGTCGACGCCGCTCGTGTCACAGTAGACGCACTGATGGATCCCGTCCTCGGCGGTCACTCGTGACGGGCCTGCCGCGTAGTACTCGTAGGGGTAGGTGTACTCCTGGATCTCGGTCATCTGTCGAACTTCGGGAAGGAACACCGGCTCAATTGATTGTACTGAGATGTCCGAGAGATTCGGCTCACACGTCTTGTTGTAGGTGACGTTGTTGTCGCCAGTGTAGGTCACTGTCGTCGTGTGATGCTGCTGAAGACGCTCGACGGTCCACTCTTTGTACCCCGTTTGCGTCTGGCCGAACCGGCGCTCCTCGACTTCGTCGAATATCTCCCCAAGCTGTTCTGAGTCCAGCACGACCGTGGCGTGGAGGTTCTCGGTGACCAACGTCGCGACGTTCTCATCAACGACCTGTGGCTGCCCGCGTTCAGCGTGGGCAACAAATCGGGTCTGGTCGTTGATTCGGTGAATGACGCCAACCGACGTCTCGAAGACAGCGTTCGTGTCGGCAGTAACCGCGACCACCGGGCGGAACGTCACAGCCGAATGCGGTGTCGGAAGATCGGCAGCTTCGATGTTTTCGATGTCATGAAATGCCTCTTGAATGGGTGCATCGAGATCTGTTGCCGGGTCGTAGGGACGTAGCGTTTCATCGCAGAGAATCTCGATGCGACCGTTATAGAGGTCGAGGCCAATCTCGTCGGCAATCTCCCGGAGGTCCTCGCCGTCGAGCAACTCGATTGGGTGCGGGTCGTTGTTCTGCTGGAGGCGGTCGGCGTACTCCTGGGCGGGACTCGTGAACCGCCCTGTTGTGACAACCATACCCCGCTTTGGACCGTCAAAATCGAACGTCGCAATGGCGGAGTGGAGTTTCTGGACGACCGGTCGCCCGACTGTCCCCGTGTGCTTACACTCGACGACGATCGCACGCCGGGTGCCGTCGACGACCTCTTCCATAATGACATCGCGACCTTCGTCGGCTGTCTTCTCAGCCTGCCGGACGTTCTCGTAACCGAGGGTGCGGAAGACGTCCTCCATCACATCCTCGAACTCGAATCCCGAGAGGTCGTCCAGTACAGCCATCTGGAATTAAGAGGATAGTAAGTTCCAATTGGGAAATACGTTTCCGAACTTATCTCAGATCCCTGGGTTCGATCGGCGCCCTCTTCTGAGAGATTTCTCTTGTAGTACTGAGTAGTGTGGCGGCACACTAGATATTTCACGGCTGGCCACCTACCGGGAAATATGAGCAGCGACAGAATCGACGCCGAAAGCAAGGTATCTGGAAATCAGGCAAACATCCCCTCCCGGATTCGGCGTGAACTTGATATCGATGATGGCGATCAGCTCCGTTGGCATCTCGAAGACGACGGGAGCATCCGGGTCCACGTGATCCAACAGCAAACGGGCACGTTCGCCGATTTTGACGGCTACGCTGGTGAGGAGTCGACCGATGTCACGAGCGATCATGACGCCTGGGGCGTCGACGTCGAGTAAATGCCTCGTGCACTGATCGATACGACAGTTCTCTTTGCCGCCGCATACCGGCGGGATGGATCCCACGATGCCGCGCTTCCCGTGCTCCAGGGCATCGATGATGGAACGCTCCCGGAAGCTGTCGTCCTCGACTACGTACTCGCGGAAACGCTCGACGGCCTCACGACCCACGCCGGCCACGACGCAGCCGTCGACCTCCTCGATCGCATGGAAGAAAACGCCCGCTTCCACATCGACTCACTCACCACCAACGCCATCGCGACAGGGAAGGCCCTCTTCCGCCAACAGGAACCGCTCTCCTTCGTCGACGCCTGCATTGTCGCGTATATGCAAACCGAGGGGCTCGGCTATCTATATGCGTTTGACGACGATTTTGACGCTGTCGAGGATGTCTATCGACTCGATACAGCAACGAATCCCTATGACCCAAACTGACGCCGGCTGGCACCACGGCTGGCGACGACGTTCGGTCTCAGGATAGTCGGACCTCGTACTCAACCGCCAGCTTCTGAAACTCGTCCCACTCCGGGAGCCGCTCGTCAACAACCTCGCCGTGCGTCTCGAGGTAGCAGAGCAAGACGTCGATTTCGTCTTCGAGGCCATACTTCGCCGCCTGCTCTCGAAGGTCCGCCTCGTCGACGTCGACGTGACTGAGCAGGAGGAGACAGTACGAGCGGTAACGGCTGCCGCCGTCGATCACCAGCGTGTGACAGCAGAGTGCTGCCGTCGAGATTGCGTCGAGTTCCTCGGAGTAGACGTAGTAGCGGTGGCCGGTGAGTAGGAACAGGAGGTCATAGACCGCGAATCGAGCGAGGCCGGTTTCGTGGAACCCCTCTACGTCGATCTCCGTCTCGGTCTGAGCAAGGAATTCGTCGTAGTCCTCCCAGAGAATCGTGCCCTTCGGGGCAACGGCTTCGAGGCGTTGACGATGTCGATGATGTGTGAGTTCACGGGCGAACTCGTGGAGGCAGTCGAAGTCGGCGTTGAACTCGTAGTGGCCGTCGACAGTTCCGACGAGCCCACGGTCGCGAAACCGTTTGAGGACGCGGTTAACGGTGTTGCGATAGTTATCGCTCCGGTTGGCAATCTCGGAGACGGTTCGCGGCTGATCGAGGTAGTACAGCACCTCGAGTGCCTTGCCGGTCAGTAGCTCGGGGAAGTCAATGTGAGAGTGCTGGCGAACGAGGTCCTGATAGAGCTCGACGGCGCGAGCATCCGACGGGATGACTCGTTTTCGCCGCCCGTCGTGTTCCGTGTAGACGAGCCCTTTCTCGACGAGGTCGCCGACGGCACGAGAGAGGTAGCTCTCGCTGTGGTCGAGCTTCGCCGCGAGCTCGGAGATCGTGTCGCCGCGGTCGACCGTAGCGAGGACCTTGAGTTCGATGCGCCGGAGCACGGTGTAACATAGTACGAAACTTGTATATAAAGAAGTTTCGAGTAGTGTTACAGCCAACAATCGCGAGAACCGCCCCCATCGTCTTAACCAACAAAACTATGGACTCGTGAGCCGTGTTGGTTAACACGAGAGTAGCCGATGTCCTACGAACCCCCGACCCCACCGGCAGACCTCCCAACAGAGATCGTCAACACACTCAACGAGTCGGAGTCGGAGCAGCTCCGAGACGTTGCAACGTACGCTGAAGCGCTCGCCGAGCATAAGGAACGAGAGGCCCGTCTTGAGGAGTCGGCAGATCAAGAAGCGGTCGAAGAGCGACCAGACGATTTCCCGGATGACGTTCCTGCCAAAGCGACGATCACGATCAAAGCGATCAACGACAATCGCTACTACTACTGGCAGTGGCGGGAAGGAGACAAGGTGAAATCGAAGTACAAAGGGCCAGTCAACCCGGACAAGTAGCTCGCTCCGAAATCGGAAGATACCCACCCCACGTTTCCGACGTATCGGGAGGCATACCCCTGATCATGAGTGTGGTGTCCGAGTGAACGATCACCGTCAGAACAGAAACTCCATATCACCCCTGGTGTCGAGTGTAAATGACCATAAAGTAGGTTATCAGGCCCTATTGACACCATATACAAATTCGGGGAGTGCGTCACTCCGAGAGGTAGAGTGGGACACCCCGACTGTCGAGTGTAAAATTATGGAGAATCGAGGAGATAACCTCACGATTCAGCGCGGGGAGGGTGTCAACCGTCAATGGAGAACCGCTGATCAGATTCAATAGCACTTTGCACGACTTCAGGCTCTTCTAGTAGGTAGTAGAAATTAGTCATTCCCTTCCCACGACCACGACCAACTCGATCTGTGACACCTAGAATATCGAGAAAAACCTGTTCGTTCAACCGATCAGACATTCGCCGTTGTGAGAGAGGGTCAATATCTAGTGATTCAGAGAGTCGCTCATATCGTTCATAGATTTCACGGGTAGGGAATTCTTCCTGTTTACTTCCATCAGCAATCAATGAGAGGGCATACACTGCAGCTTTTGATTGTGTTGGCTGGTCTTGAAGCAGCTTAGAGAAACGATCGATATCAGCTTTCTCCCGTGCATTTCGGACATGTTCTTCCCGTACAACGTCACTATCATCGTCTTTCGCAAGCTCGCCTGCATTTCGAAGAATATCTAGTGCCTTTCGAGCGTCACCGTGCTCCTGTGCAGCGAATGCAGCCGCAAGGGGAATCACATCATCGGTGAGAGCACCTTCACGAAATGCGTCCTGACGGTGGCGCATAATTTCGCGAAGTTGATTTGCGTCGTAGGGTGGGAAAATAAACTCACGTTCTTGGAGACTGCTTAAGACTCGTTCATCCAAGGAATCTTTAAATGAGATTTTGTTGCTGATCGCGAGGATCCCTACCTTACATGAGTCAATCTTTCCAGCTTCCCCAGCACGGGAGAGTTGCATTAGCACGTTGTTTTCTTGGAGTTTGTCGACCTCATCAAGAATGATGATGACGACGTCGTGGAGAGTGTCGAGGACCTGCCAAAGACGATCGTAGTATGCATTCGTCGATAACCCAGAAAGTGGTACGGAGATATCCGTTTCATCTGATCGGTTGAATGTTCGAGCAAGTTTGATAACGACCTGTGTCTCCGTCGTTGCTTGAGTACAATCGATATATGCGCGATCGAGTCTCGTACCCTGCTCGTGAGCAAAATTTTCGGCACTTTGAGTAACGTGTTTAGCCACGAGACTTTTTCCAGTCCCTGTTTTCCCGTAGATCAACGTGTTTCTAGGCTTTCCACCTCTAATTGCGGGATGAATACTATTGGCGAGGTTGGATATTTCATCCTCACGGCCAATAATCCGTTCTTCATCTGGGATATGTTCGATATCTAGGAGCTCTTTATCTGCAAAGACCGGATCCTCGCTTTCCCAAATTGAGTCGAGAGAACTCTGATCCTCATTACTCATCTGAGTAGTCGACCTCCAAGCATCCGCCTCATAATACACACGACGGTCGGTGGAGTATATAAAACTATGTCTCGGCCACACACCACCTGTCGAGTGTAAATGCTGAAATACGCCGGTAAGAGTGTCCAAGGAAATAGAATAGGAGAATGTAATTCACGAAGAAGATCGATAGAGTGCATCTCCAAGTGTCGAGTGTAACACCGGCACTTCTCGATACTCCGATCCTCGAGAAACGTATGTGCTCAAAGACACACACACACCCCGGGTGTCGAGTGTAAATTGAACACGGTAGCTGTGTCGAGTCTACTGACCAGCCGCTTCAGCGTACAAAATGGAAGTTTACACGGGGTAATCTACTGTTAGCAGCCGAAGAAGACGATTACTAGACTTCACACAACTCCTAGAAAGGCTTTGGTCCTGTGTCTCTGTGATTGCTTATAAATGAAATTCTATTAGGACCTATACTAGCCTAAAATCGATTGTACTATCTAATCTCACATCTGTGTTTGCCTATATAATAAAATATATAAATAGTATATAGATAGTAGTAGTAAAACTACTATAAATAAGGATTTGAGAGCTTCTTCTCTGGAAAAATCGCATCTAACAACACCTACTGTTCTAAAGATCGCTGAGGAGTAGCCTACCGACGTATCGATTTACACTCGACACCCGGGGTGTGTGTGTCCGTGTAATGAAACTCGAGACTGTTATCGAACCGCGCTACTGTGGCAGGCCGATCCTCTAAAGCAAATAATCCGTATCAGCCGCCGAGTTCTTATTGGGATTCAGCACGAACTACCGGACATAGGATAACCGAGCTTGATGAGAAATGTGCGCAAATAACCCGCGATCGCTCCCAGAGTGGATCGAAGACGCTTACGAAATCCTAGTACCCGAGATAGAGAATAGGGAAGGTGGGCTCTCGCAGGTACAGGCATATGACCGACTGTTAGCTCATGATACGTTCCCATCCGAGCGGGCCGATGCGGAGTATGCTGTCGAACGGTTACTTGACTCCGGCTGGTTTTATCACGTTGATGGGTCTCTCCGAGTTACTGATCCAGACATCTAACTCTATTGGGGAGTAGCGCGATCGAGTTCCGCGACCGGATGGGCGGCTCCCGGCTGATTTGGACTGATCCTGATTAACCAACAAGAAAAAAGATTCACTCGTGATCAGGGGTGTGGTCAGCGACCGAAACGGGAACTAGGCCAAGTCTTCCAGCCGGCTGTCCCGAAGGACTGATTTCAGCACGATGCCGGTATCCTGAACCAGCCGGTGCTCGAGATAACTACCTTCACCCCGGCCACCACCGGTCCGAGTTGATTCAACGACGCCGAGGAACGCTTGCTCTTTCAACAGCTCGTAGACATCCGTCTTTAGCTAAGACGAGAACCGCGTGACAGCGACGGCTTATCGAGGCTACTTTTCGAGAGGAATGAGGAGGAGAAGTCTGTGCACAACCCTCGCTCCTCAACGAGAATCATGCGTCGGCTCACTACACTGTTTCCCTCCGAGTTCCTCGAAGAGCACGCCGAGGAACTCGGCGTGGTTGAGCGAGAGGGCAAGCTTCAGATTCCCGTCCTCGTGTGGGCGCTCGTGTTCGGCTTCGCCGCAGGCGAGAGCCGAACACTCGCCGGGTTCAGACGCTGCTACAACTCCACAGCTGATGAAACGATCTCTCCCGGTGGATTCCATCAGCGGTTGACGCCGACGTTGGCAGAGTATCTCCGCGACCTCGTCGAGCGTGGTCTCGACGAGGTCGCTGTTCCCAACGCTGTTGACGCTGATATCGACCGATTCAGGGACGTGATGATCGCTGATGGAACGGTGTTGCGGTTGCACGAATTCCTCTCTGATGAGTTCCAAGCCCGTCACGAGGAGCAGGCTGGAGCGAAGTTCCACCTGCTCCACAACGCCACCGAGCAGACGATTGAACGACTCGACGTGACCGATGAAAAAGCGCACGACAGCACGCTGTTCAAGACGGGTTCGTGGCTCCAAGGACGGCTCGTTCTGTTCGATCTAGCGTACTTCAAGTACCGCCGGTTCGCGTTAATCGACGAGAACGACGGCTACTTCGTGAGTCGGCTGAAGCAGAACGCGAATCCGGTGATAACGGAGGAATTACGGGAATGGCGCGGGCGCGCCATTCCCTTAGAGGGCAAGCAGATCCACGATGTGGTCGATGATCTCTCTCGGAAGTACATCGACGTTGAGGTCGAAGCGGAGTTCAAGCGAGGCCAGTACGAAGGAACGCGGTCGCTGGACACGAAGCGGTTCCGCGTCGTCGGCGTCCGTGACAAGGACGCCGACGACTACCATCTGTATATCACGAATCTATCGCGAGAGGAGTTCTTCCCGGAGGATTTAGCAACGCTGTATCGGTGTCGGTGGGAGGTAGAAACGCTGTTTCGTGAACTGAAGACGCAGTACGAGTTGGACGAGTTCGACACAAGCGACCCGGATATCGTGAGAATTCTGCTGTATGCGGCGTTGCTGTCGCTGCTGGTGAGTCGTGAGCTGTTGGATCTGGTGACCGAGCAGGCTGATGACGAGATCGTGTTTCCGCCAGAACGCTGGGCGGCGACCTTCCGGTCGCACGCCCAGCTCATCCTCCACGAACTCGGTGAGTATCTCGGTTACTCACCACCGCCGTTGCTGGAGCGGCTGATCGAGGATGCTCAGAAGATTCACCAGCAACGTCCGGTCTTACAGGAGACGCTCGCTACCGCTACGCAACCGAGGTGTGAGTCTTAGCTAAAGACGAATGAGTCGTCCGTATTGGCAGTGGAATACTGGAAATGTGCCCGACCGAGGTCAGGGTGGTCTTCGTCCTGATGCCAGCCTGCGTGAAAGCCTGTATTTGGGTCGGTGTAGTTGATACGGAACCAATCGTGTGGGTCTTGGCGGTACCATTTGACGGTCAATTCCGGCGATTCTGGTCCCGTCGGTGGGGTGAGCCGGTTTGGATCGAATACTGCTCGGAGCTGTTTGGCCTCGATATCATCAGGAATGTACTCAACTGCCGTAATTTGGGGCACACGGTCGAGGACATCGCGCTTTAGCTGTGCGTAGAGATTCGCATTCGGGTCACCGCCGGGATGTGGGACCGACATCCGTCAGCTACTGGCCTCAGCGGGCTCTGTCGGGGCGAGAAAGTCCCATTCACGGATGGCGAACCCGACGATTTTGATGCGGCGTTGGAGATGTTCCCATTCGCGGGCAATCTCACGGCGACGGGCTTCCTCCTCGGCGTCGAGAGACTCGTCAGCAAGCGTCCCGCGAAGCTGGTTCGGTGACTCAACGTCGAATTCGTCCTCCCAGTTTCGAATTTGGGTTTTCATATCGGCGAGACGGTCCGTGAGTTCCTCAACAGAATGCCCACTATCCCGCAGGCGCATCGCCTCTTGCATTGCCTGACGGCGGTAATCAGGGTAATATGTCGTGTGCGGCCCGCTTTCGTCACGGTGGAGAATCCCATCGTCGACGAGGCGTTCGAGAACGCGCTTGGTTGGCTCATGTGACCAGTCTGCTTCGGAAGCGATCCAATTGACCGTCTGAGGCTCCGAGAGCTGCCGAGCAACCATCCGAACTCGGTCTTCACCCGTGGTCTGGCGGTCCTTCAGACCCCTGGAATCCGATTCGTCTGTAGTCATATTCATTAGTTCGCGCTCCATCTTAATATAGGTTGAGGTGGTTCGTTCTATAGTGAGGGTAGCCGTTCAGTAGTTCGACCATAGTAACTGAGTGAGACGGGAAATCACGAACCGCTGTGGTGACGGCTCTACCCTGGGAAAGCGGGGTTCTGGGGCGGTTGCATCTTTCGTGCTTCACCAACAGCGGCAAGGTACTTCAATCTGGTCGTGATTATTGGAGTAATCACGACCATCAAGGCAAAAGTTGGAATTCATCGATTTCACCGGTTCCCAGACCCCTATCTATCGAATAGGCCGAACCCGCCACCAAATAAACTATATTCTGCTATATCAAATATCCAGTCTGGAAGTTGAGACTACGGCGGGTTTAGCGGGGCTGTAATGCGTGGTTTCGGGCGAATTTGTGAGGGGAGGACGCTTCGAATCCTCTTTCGAGGATCTTCTCGTGTCGTACTACCGACCAGATCGGTGAGTTTCCGAGATCCCCGACAGCGTTGCCACTCAGGAATCCGCATTGCCCCGGACCGAGTACCGCCCTATCCAATTCCAGTCTCCTTCTTCAGCAGCGTCAGCGTATTATCGGCAGTCACCATCGGTGCGTGTTCGTACTCACCCGTCAACTCGACTTGGACGAGTAGGTCGACTGCTCGCCAAATGGAGTACAACAAACAGGCGAACGCGAAGTAGAAGAACCGCAGCCCGAAATTCGTCGATGTCGTCGCAGCCATGAATCGCTTGATCGACCGATAGCCACTCTCAATCTCCCACCGATGGCCGTACTCACTGAGAAAGCCGCCACCTCGGTTGGACATGAACACCGAGTACTGCCGGTGATCGTCGTGTTCAGAGTTCTCTTTACGTCGGTAGATCAGCGTCGTCTCGTGCCACTCGTTCTTCCCGAGATGGAGTTTGCGGTCGGTCTCGTACCGGTCTTGCCCCCGTTGGAGGAGTCGTTTTGCCTGGGCTTTCTCGCTAGCCTGCATCCGCTTTGGGACAACATAGGAGAGTCCCCGCTGGCTAATCATCTCCAAGAGGTGCTGACTATCGAACTCTCGGTCCATTAGCACGTTATCGACGTGAACGAGCTCTTCAGCGGAGTTGAGCAGGTCCTTGACGATCTCCTTTCGTGACTCACCCTTCCGTACTGGGCGGGCATCGAGGACGAGTGGAACAGCGTTGCCTACGAGCTGGACTGTTGCCCATTGGTAGGCGTATTCGTCGGTCTTCTCTTTCGTCCCGATGATCTCGTCCTCGTGGCCGGTTCGGTCGCCCGTAAAGGGATCATCCTCAGTGATGTCGATTGCGACGATACCCGCCCGGAAGAACTCCTCCGTCCTCGCAAGTTCGTTGATGAGTTGCTGGACCGCCTGTCGGTACATCTCGCGAATCCGCTCGATAGAGAGATCACGAATCTGATCGCGATGGCCGTGCCCCAGTGGCGTTCGCTCCCGCGTTGACTCGTGGATGAAGCTGCGAGCGCCCTCGTTAGCCGCCAAGTTCTCACGGAGCCCCAAATAGGTCTGTAAGCCCCAGTAAGCGTTCTCAGGAATCTCACAGCCCTCACCACGATTGAGCGAGAACGCGGGGAACACGACGCGACTGATGTGGTCGGTGACCCTCTCGGCCTTGTCGAGGATGGCCTGATCGTTTGGGACAGATTCGTCCGCGTCGTCGCCTCGATGTGAGAGGTTTCGTTCTGGTTCGCGTGGCACGGCGACATCCGCGTTCTGCGCTTTGATGAGGATCGTGCGAGCCGCTTTCTGGATCGTTTCCCGAATATTTCCCGTGAAGCGCTCGTTCCAGGTGCGCCACAGTGTCGATTGATTAGGGGCTGACTCCAATCCCAGGCGTTCACAAAGTTCGGGGTGGCTATCGAGGTACTCGACGAGAGATGTTTCGTGCTGCCATCCGTGGAGTTCTTTCAGCATGAACACGCGAAAGAGGGTGTCCATCTCGTAGCGTGTGGAACTTCCGTAGCAGTCGTGGGGCTCGAAGCGGAAGTAGGCCAGAGGAATCGAGCAGACCAACTGTTCGAGTGAGTTATGATTGGGGTGCGTAAACCAGACACTCGAGACGACTCGAACGTCCGATTCTAACCCACTGAGTGAGGAGCGATCGTACAGCGGTGTCGAGTCATATGCGGGCCACTCGACGCGCTGCTGGTGTGCGATTCGTCGAAAGACGCTGCGCCGAGACTCGCAAGTCGCAACCACTACAGAAGAATAGTTCGGAGACGCTCAAGAGTCCGTCCAACCGGCAGTAGAGAGAGTTCTGTGCTTGTTGGCCCTCCTCAATCATGAACAGGGGTAATGCAGCTGATCGTTAGATATAGAGCGTGTGTCTCTCAGAAAGAAGGACTCGTGACCGCTGGGATGGATCGCTCTCTGGAGCGCCCCCGAACGAGGCAGTATCGTGGGGGAAATCAAAGACGATGAGCAGACGAATTACACGCAGGTCGAGGCAGAAGCAATGCTCGTCTTCCCACTGCTTGTGGCAGGTGCTTTTAGCGAGTGAGTGCGATCGGCTCACTGAATCGCGTATTGTAGCAGACTGTTGTAGAACCGTAGCAGAGGGGTCACGACTATGCTTGCGTTCGAGCACTCAGTCCGAGCGGGCTTGAGGTTCGAGTCGCTCGGTACATTCGCTAGAGTCAGGCTCAGCCGAATGATCTCCGTTCGTAGGGAGGAGTCGGCGTTTCGAATTAAAGACGACAATGAGACTACTGACCGCCATCATAACGGCGGCGATCAACGGCGTGATCACGCCAGTCATTGCCAATGGGAGCGCAATCGCGTTGTAGCCAGCCGCCCAGACGAGATTCTGTTTGATTCGGCCTCGAGTTTCACTTGCCAGCTCGAAGACCTCGGGAACGGCGTCGAGACGGTCGTCCAGCACTACCGCGTCGGCCGCCTCGATCGCCAGATCGGTGCCGCTTGAGACCGCGATCCCGAGGTCGGCGCTGGCGAGTGCGGGCGCGTCGTTCGTTCCGTCGCCGATCATTGTCGTCATCCCGCGTTCGCGGAGTCCTTGGACGATCACTTCCTTCGACTCGGGGCGCACGCCTGCGAATACGTGATCAACTGCGGGATGGTTCGCAAACGTCTCGGTCATCCGCTCGTCGTCGCCAGTCAACACGACGATTTCTCGGTCCGCGTCCGCGAGCTCGGAAACCACGTGTTCCCAGTTCTCTCGCGGCGTATCTCGGACTGTAACGACTCCTCGGACGACACCCTCCCAGGCAACCGCCGTGGGATGAGTGCCCGATTCGTAGGCGTCCGTGACGGCTGTCTCGATCTCCGCGGGAATCGTCCACTCGTCAGCATCGAAGGAGTCTGGATGGCCGATAACTACGCGGGTATCGTCGACGAGCGCTGACACGGTACGGTCGGCGCTCTCGAAGCTCGACACCGAGCGCGTGGTCGGCGGGGCGGCATCGTCGATCGCAGCGGCGATGGGGTGGCTTGACCGACGTTCGACGGCGGCCGCCATCTCAAGCACTTCGTCAGGATCGTCGCCAGCGATGTCCACAAGTTCCATCTCCCCAGTGGTGAGCGTCCCAGTCTTGTCGAACACAACGACTGCGGAGTCGTCGATCCGCTCAAGCACTGTCTCGTTGAGAACGAGCATCCGATTGTCGGTGGCATCGCGGGTGGCCGCCGCGAGAGCAAGCGGGGTCGCGATCCCGAGCGAACACGGACACGAGACCACTAGCACGGAGACACCGGCCATTATAGCTGTGTTTAGGTCGTTGCCAAGGACGAACCAGCCAGTCGCAGTCAGCGCGGCAAGCCCGAGTACGAGCGGGACGAACAGCACCGCAAAACGGTTGACCATATGCTGGACGCCCGTCGCAGAACTCTTGACGTTCCAGAGGAGTTCGACGAGGCGATCCATCGTACTGGTGTTTTCCGGACCAACTTCGACGACAACCGCATTGTCAGTAGGGATCGACCCGCCGAGTACGTCGTCCCCGACGGATTTGCGTTGCGGGAGAGATTCACCCGTGATGAGTGCCTCATCGATCGCGGCAGTCCCGTCGATGATCTGGCCGTCGACTGGGATCCGTTCGCCAGGTTTGACTAACAGCTGATTGCCAGGCTCACACGCTGCAATGTCGATAGTTTCGGTGGCCTCGCTGTCGTCATCGAGCCGGCGGGCCTCATCGACGCGTGAATCCGTGAGATCCGCACGATTGCCGAGTGCAGCGTGTTTGACCCGTGACTCGAGATGGTTGCCGATGGTGACGATCGCGAGTACCATCACTGCGACGTCGAAGTACGGGTCGCGCCCACCCGTGAGATAAGTCGCCAGCGAGTAGAAATACGCTGCGAGCACCGCAATGGCGATCAACACGTCCATGTTCGGGCGCCCAACCTTCATGCTCACGTAGGCCCCGCGGAAGATGGGGAATCCGAGCCCGATAACGATGAGTGTGCTCCAGACCGCTAGCGGTCCGAACACCATCGCCTCAACGGTACTCCCGTAGAGGAAGCTCTCAGGATAGATGCCGAGGTATACCGGATAGATGAACAGGACGTAGAGAATCAACACAGGCATCATCAGTACCGCCGCGAGCACTGCACGGTATTTGCCGAACTCGACGCGCGAACGCAGCGAGTCGTTTTCCTCGTCGGGACCGTGGGCCTGATAGCCCAGTCGACTGAGTGCAGCGGAGATCGCGTTACGGTCGATCTGGGCAGGATCGTACACCACCTGCGCCATTTCAGTGGCGTAGCTCGCACGCGCCTCGTGAACACCGTCCTCTTCCTCGGCAAGGAGTTCGATGAATCCTTCGCAGGTCTGACAGTGCATACCGTCGATCGAGAGGTAGGCCGTTTCGGCGCCCTCGGGGACATCGGGTTGGGAATCCTCGGCCGCGACACGGTCACGGACGGCCGTAATGGAGAGGTCGACGTCCTCACCGTTGTCAACCAGGCGTGCGACCTCTAGACAGCCCCGACAGCAGAACTCGCCGTCGATGGCCTTGTCGATGATTGGGTCTTCGACAGGGAGGTCACAGAGTGTGCAGGTGGTCATGTTACGCAACCGCCTCCGAGCCGGAGATCGGTTGATAGTACGGGATGTCGGGCAACGGGAGCACGACGCCAAACCGCATGAGCCCCATCGCTAACAGGACGTATCCGAGCCCAATGAACAACACACCGAGTCCATAGTGGACCACCTGTCGCTGGCGGGCGCTCACTGACTGGATCACCGTTCCGTAGAGGAACACGCTAGGAATCGTCCCGAGCCCAAGCGCGGCGAGCGAGAGGAGACCATATACAGGCGAGCCCTGTGCGAACGCATACAGGAATGCGGGATAGAGCAGCATACACGGCAACAATCCATGAAGCGCGCCAAGCCCGACGATGCCGATGCCGTTGACCCAGCGGTCGATCCGTGTCGAGATCACTGTGTAGGTTCGCGCGAATACTGATCCGATACCAGTATCGGCAATCACACCTTCGACGGCTCCTTGTTGGTAGCCGGCCAATCGGGTGATCCCCATCCCGAGGATTGCCACGCCGATGCAGATGCCGACGACACCCTGGACTGGCCCGAGAATCCCGGCGAGCCCGATCGTCCCATAGAGCAGCGCGCCAGCAGCCCCGAAGACAGCCCCGATGAGGGCGTAGCTCATCGTCCGGCCGAGGTTGAACAGCGCGTGCTGTCGCACTTCATAGAGGGTGAGTGCGCCCGACCAGCGGTCGTCGGTTTCCATACGCTCGGCGTAGGTTGCAACGAGCGGGCCGCACATTCCAATACAGTGTGCACCGCCGAGGAGGCCAATCAGAAAAAACACCACCAGTCCGTAGCCACTCGCGATGCCGATCTCACTCAGTTGTACTAGGACTGCCGAGATCATACTCACGGCTGGCAAAGCCAGCATAGATTAGAGTATACCACCCGTCCTGTGTAGTTGGTTTCGGTTCGGGCCGTGACTTCGAAGGTCACTGATGAGAATACATAGGAACACCCAGCCCAGAAGTTCACCAGATATGGCCGAATTCATGCAGCGATCGGCACGGGAACTTGCGTCTGAAGCCCGTACTGGATGTGTGTCTGCGCTAACCCTCCTCGAGTCAACCCTAGAGCGTATCGGAGCAATCGATGATTTGAACGCGTTCATCACGATCACTGAGAAATCGGCACGGGAGCGTGCTCACGCGGCCGACGCTGCAGCGGCCCGTGGAGAAGACCTCGGCCCACTCCACGGTGTGCCAGTCGCAATCAAAGATCTTCGGAGCCGGAAAGAGGGTGTCAAGAATACGATGGGACTCGCTCCATTGGCCGATAACGTGGCCGACGAGGATTCCATCACAGTCGAGCGGCTGGAAGCTGCCGGTGCCGTCATCGTCGGTACGACTAACACACCGGCACTCGGTCACACTATTAAGACAGAGAATCGGTTCGTTGGTGCGACTCCGACCCCGTTCGACTCCGATCATTCTGCGGGCGGCTCATCTGGCGGCTCGGCAGCGGCGCTTGCGGCGGGTGCCATACCGCTGGCCACCGGGTCGGATATCGGTGGCTCGCTCCGGGTCCCAGCCTCCTGTTGTAACGTCATCGGGCTGAAACCGACGTTCGGGCTCGTTCCCGAACGTATCCCATTCGACGGATTCGGCACCCACTCTCCGTTTTTTGTGGGTGGGCCGATGGCACGAACAGTTGAGGACACAGCTCTCTTACTCGATGTCCTCGCAGGCTATGACGACCGAGACCCATTTAGTGTGCCCCGTCCAGAGACGGAATACGTCGAGGCCACTAATCGGCCGACTACTGAGCTATCGGTTGCGTACAGTCCGAATCTGGATTTACAACCAGTTGCATCGACGGTGCGTGAAACAGTTGATGCTGCCGTCACGGACCTAGCGGCCGGCGGTGCGACAGTCGATACTGTGGACGTCTCGCTCCCGTCGTATGAAGAGCTCTCGATGGCGTACGTCACGCAGGTTGGCGTCTTCTTCAGTGCATTCGCTCAACGAATCGAAGACCGGTACGGCATCGACTTCGAGACGGCAGATGTCGAAGACACGGTTCGATCGACGATCGCATTAGGAACAGAGACCGACGCTGCCGACAATCGATTACAGAACGCGCCACGGACTGATGCATACGATGGCATTCAGGACGCGCTGACTGGCTACGACGTTCTCGTGACACCCACTCTTACCGTCCCACCGTTCAGCAAGCATCTCACCGACGGCTATCCAACGGAAATCAACGGTCAATCCGTGATTGGTGTCCCGACAGACGTGATGTTGACATGGGTGTTCAATATGACTGGCCATCCTGTAGCGTCGGTTCCTGCTGGGGTTACCGACAACGGTCTCCCTGTTGGGTTACAGATAATTGGCAGGCGATTTGCCGAAGCTGATATTCTGAGCGTCGCTGCAGCACTCGAACGAGTTCGACCGTGGATGGATCAGTATCCTGTACGGTGAACTGACCAGTCATCGGTGGCTGACACAGTGTCTGAATCTCTTGAGCAGTTCCCGAGATCAAACACAGTAACTGGTTTTCTCATTGTGCGAAATTATTTTTCATTCCTATAGAAGACTGCTTACTATATCAGCGAGATATACTTGGACAGCCCCAAATGTGACTCGCATAGTAGCGGCCCCAAATCCAAGAGCGATGAAACTCATAATGACAACGAAATTGGCCTTCGAATCGTTGGGGCTAAGCAGGAGCGTGAGTACAGCAAGCGTTCCCGCCATCGTACTGATGAAGAATCCTGCCAGAAATGACAAACCCGTGAAAAATGGGTCAGTGAAATCCATCACGGAGTACGCTGGATCATAGATCCCGACGACGGATAAGCTAAAGCCGATGACGACGTATCCAACAAAGCAGATAGTAACGAGGAAAGCCCCGGGGCTAGCAAGTTGATACAGTCGAAATAGTCCTCGTTCAAGCGGGGTGGTTGGCTGTCGAATCCGTCTGAATGGTCGATGATCCATCTCCCTACGGCCAGAGCCCCCGCGCCTCGTGGGCTTCAGCGATTCGTGAGAGTGCGACAATATAGGCAGCATCGCGCCACGTGACGTCGCGGTTCTCGTATTCGTCTTTGACTGCTCGCCAGGCAGCCTGCATCTCCGCTTCGAGTTCATCGTTGACTCGTTCGAGCGACCACGCTCGCCGATTAATGTCCTGGAGCCACTCGAAATAACTCACCGTGACACCGCCTGCGTTGGCGAGAATATCGGGAATCACGGCGACATCCCGGTCGGCGAGAATCGAATCAGCCGTAGACGTCGTCGGGCCGTTCGCGCCCTCGACGACGAGATCGGCGGCGATTGCTTCCGCGTTCTCTTTCGTGATCACGTTCCCCAGGGCGGCCGGAATGAGGACATCGACGTCGAGGGTGAGAAGCTCCTCGTTCGAAATCACGGTGTCCGCGTACGTGGTGACGGCTTCCGGCTCTTCGTCGTGGGACGGAACTGAAGCTGTATCGATTCCGTCCGGCTCGTACATCGCTCCATTCACATCGCTGATCGCGACGATGGTCGCGCCCCACTTGTCGAGGAGTCGGGCCGCATTCGCTCCGACGCTCCCGTACCCCTGAACTGCCACAGTGGTCTCATCGAGCGGCTGGTCGTAGTACTCGCAGACCAACTGTGTGATGATCGCAACGCTCCGTCCGGGGGCTTCTTCACGCCCTTCGCTGCCGCCGACCACTGGCGGTTTTCCGGTGACGACGCCCGGTGTTGTCTCGCCTTCCTGCATCGAGTACGCGTCCATCAACCACGCCATCGTCTGCGGATCCGTCCCCATATCCGGAGCGGGGATATCTTGGTTGGGCCCGATAACGTCGCGAATTTCTTGTGTGAACCG
Source organism: Halobacterium sp. MBLA0001 (assembly GCF_049705385.1). Lineage (NCBI taxonomy): Archaea > Methanobacteriati > Methanobacteriota > Halobacteria > Halobacteriales > Halobacteriaceae > Halobacterium > Halobacterium sp. MBLA0001. The sequence continues at coordinate 189,849 of NZ_JBNAMQ010000008.1, read as the reverse complement.
ACGGGTGAGCCGCTCCTTCTCTTCCGGACTCAGCTCCTTCGGGTTGACCGCGACACCACCCTTGGCTCCGCCGAACGGGAGGTCCATGACGGCGCATTTCCAGGTCATCCACATGCCGAGGCCAACACACTCGTCTCTGGTCACGTCGGGGTGGTATCGCAACCCGCCCTTGTATGGCCCTCTGACGCTGTCGTGCTGCGCGCGGTAGCCCGTGAACACCTCGACCGTGCCGTCATCCCGTTCGATGGGGATCGTCACCTCGTGGACCTTTTTGGGATATTTGAGCCGTTCGACGATGTTCTGGTCGATATCGAGATAGCTGGCAGCATGGTACAACTGGCGGCGGGCGGTTTCGAGTGCCGATTCGGGTTCGGTCGAATCTGCCGCCTCGTCGCCTGACTCGTCGTGGGTGCTATCAGATTTCGATGCCATGGTCATTCGAGCGGCATTCGACGGTTTCGCATCGGACCGCTACAGTCGGGACACTGGCCCGGGCTATCCTCCGCGATGATGATTTTGCCACATTCGAAGCACTCGTAGGGGGTTTCTTCGTCTGATTCAGGGTCGACATCTTTCATTGTGAGTTCACGAGTGCCGCCAGGCGGAGTGGCGCACTCTATAAGGTGTAATAAGTGTATAAGGGAATACTCGGTTGTTGACTACCAAACAGCACTCCAATCAGTGGGTTTGTTATTGAACTGTCTCCGCTTGGGCCGTCACCGGGAGATTGTTCTCTTCGAAGAGTGCAGCAAACAGTTTCCGTTGGACGGTCCGCGCGTGTTGATAGAACGCGGGTGGGGAGATGCCGAGTGTCTCCGCTACGTCTTCGCCCGTGCTCTCACGGGGCGACTCGAAGAACCCACTGTAGTACGCCGTCTGGATCACCTCCAGTTGCCGCTCCGTCACTGAATCGAGGAACTTCGAGTAGAGATTGTGTTCTGCGGTCTGATCGAGCGTCTGCTTGGCACGGAGTTCAGCGCCAGCGAACGTCTCACGGACGAGCTGCGTGATCGTTCGGACGTCGATGCTGTCCGGGATATCGATGACGAGCGTCGTCGTGGTTGGATCAGCGGTCGCTTCGCGGAAGACGGCACCGTGATCAGCCAGCTCCAAGGCGAGGAACGGCTGTGTGAGTCGAAGCCGTAGCACGCCCCCCTCGCCGTCCGCGCTGATCTGCTGCACGTCGTCGATACCGACCAGCTGCGAGGCGGCGTCTGCCACGTCAGTTACCGCCCGGTCTTCGACGGTCACGAACACGTAGCTGCCTTCCGTGGACTGCTGGACGCCACCTTGATACGAGAGGGTGCACTCCGCGTCCTGTGCCAGCCGTGAGAGGACAAACTTCGGGTCCTCGATGGTGAACTCGACACGTGTCATCGACGTCGTGAGCAAGGCATTCTTCCGTTCGATCGCACTGAGAGCGGATGCGATGGTTTCGCCGAGTTCTCCTAGGACGGCCTTCGCCGTCTCGTCGAACGCATCCTGGGTCGGTGCGTACACCGTCAACACGCCGTGAGTGAGGTCGTTGTACACGAGCGGGATGCTCAATACGGACAGGTAGTCCCGGGAGATGGCGTCTTTCCGCCACGCCTCGTCACGGAGACCAGCAGCGACGTTCGTCACCATCGTCACATCGCCAGTGGCTGCGGTTTGTCCGGCCGGTTCTGCACCCGACGCCTGGACGGCGAACGACTGACTATCCAAGTACCCCTGTTCGGTCCCTGCCCAGGCCCGAGGCTCCAGGGTATCGGTCGTCGGATCGATCGTCCCGATCCACGCGAATCGGAACCGGTTGTCGGCCGTCAGCAGTTCACAGACCGTGTGATCGATTTCCTCGCGCGTCTCCGCCTGTACGAGAGCCTGGTCGATCTCCCGTATCGTCTCGTTGATGCGGTTCAGGGCGGTCAATTGCTCGTTTTGCGTCTGGAGTGTTCGGTCCTGTTCCCGGAGTCGTGATTCCCGTGTGACGCGGTCGAGGGCTGCTTCGGCAGTAGCCGCGAGCAGATCGGCCAACTCTCGCGTCACCTCATCGAATGCACCGACCTGGTTCGAGCCCGCAACGAACACACCGTGGTTGCCGAGCGGAATGTAGGCCGCAGTTCGGAGGTCAGTTGCTCGATTTTCGAGTCTATCCGCGTCGTGAACGTCGTCGAAGAACAGCGCTTCGTCTTCAACGAAACTGTAGCTCGGGAGCGTTTCCCCGTCGGCGTGTACGGTCGGGAGTGGCCCGTTCAGCTCGGTCATCGTCGCCGAGTGGGCTGCGGGTCGAAGATTGTTGGCCTCACCGTCGAAGAGGTAGACCGCACTCGCATCGAGAGTGAGTACATTAGGTGTGTCGTCGACGACGTGCTGGGCGATCTCCTGATGGGTTTCGGCGTAGAGGAAATCGCGGGCCGTCTCGTGGAGCGTGGCGAGTGCCTCTTCGCGCTGCTTGCGTTTCGTGATATCCCGACAGCTGAAGAGGAGAGTCCCGTCCTGGATCGAGACTTCGCGAACGTTGACGAGGAGCGTGTGCTCGCGCCCGGCTTTATCGGTCGCCGTCGTCTCGATGTTCTTGAGGACACCGTCTTCCGCGAGTTCCTCCCGGTCGAAGAGGTCGTCGCCGAGGAGGTCGTCGATCGTTCCGAGGTTCCGGATCTCATCGACCGTGTAGCCGAAGATGAAGTGGACGTTGGGACAAACGTAGGTGTACTCGCCGGCCTCGTCCGTGATGAGGACGGTATCGGTCATGTTGTTGAGCGTGACGCGGTGCAGTTCTTCGGATTCTCTGAGATTCCGTTCGAGATCGACGCGCTCGGTGATATCGACGCCTTCGACGACGATCGAGACGAGGTCGCCGCGCTCGTTCTCGACCGGGCGCACGGAGAGGTCGATAACGCGCGGCTCATCGACGTCTGGCGGCTGTGGGACGACCGCCTTGCCGAACGACCCGTCGAGTGCTTTCTCCACGAGTTGGTGGACGTCCGTGTTCGGTGCATCAGCCTGTGACCACCACGGAAGCACCCAGAAGGGTTCGCCGACGATCGTGTCGATGTCTTCGTCGACCATCTCCCGTGCTGTCTCATTCACACGGGCAAGTGCGCCATCCGGGTCGAGCACCCACGTCGCAGTTCGCGAATCGTTGAAGATCGCGTCGAACTGTCTGGCCCGGTCCCGTTGCGTGGCCGACCGCTGTGCGGCCCGGATCGCACGTTCGGTTCGTTCGATGAGTTCGTCGGTCATCTGTGCTGGCGGGTCCGAGAGCGCGATGTAATCGGTGACACCGGCTTCGATGGCCTCGCTGGCGATGGCTTCACTCCCGGCAGTCGTCCCGAGGATGACGGGGAGCGCAGTCGTTTCCTCGCGGATTTCTCGGAGGAGATCGAGTCCGGTCGTCTCGTCGAGCGCGTACTCGCTAATGAGGCAGTCCGTGGGGCGCGTCCGGATGGTGTTGATTGCCTCCGTCTTGGTTCGAACGTGTTGTACGCTGGCATCAGTCCGTTTCTCGAGCGTCGTGGCGAATTGTGTGAGCCAGTCGTCTGTCCCGACGAGCAACACCGTCGACGAATCCAGAACGGGTGGGGAAGCGGTCATTATTCGACCACTGAGGGACAGCGAATGGTTCTCTCGGTGCCGTTTCGAGCTCGCCTCCAGCTCCGGTACTGGCCCGGATCGGAATGTACGTCCATTGATAGTTAACTATCTAACCGCCCCGCGCCAAAGACGTTTGTTGTTTAACCCCGTGAGATAGGGAGCGCGCTACGGAATATGAAAACGCGATTATCGGGACTTTTCGCGGTCGACCGACTCTTCCCGATTTCAGCGTTCCGCTATCCGACCAGACACTCGAGGAATGACTACCCGACCTCCCACCACCCAGCCCGAAGACGCCACGAGCAAGGAACCGCAACAGCAGCGCCAGTCGGCGTGGAGACTCGTCGCTGGAGCGAGTCTCATCTCGACGGGGCTCGCTGCCTATGAGATCGTCCCGGCGAGTGTTACCCCGCTCATTCGCGACGCACTGAATATTGGGCCGACGATCGCAGGGTTCCTGGTCGGGGTCATGTTCGGCACCGCGGTGATCGCAAGCCTCCCAGCTGGAGCGGCGCTCGACCGGGCGGATTCCAGGACTGCGATGGCACTCGCAGTGCTGACACTCGTTGTCGCCGGGACGTGGGGATGGATCGCTGGGCGGCGAGGGGATTATCGATCTGTGATTGCGTCACGAGCGCTTGGTGGGGTCGCCTACGTCGTCGTCTGGAACGCTGGCATCGACATCGTGAGTCGGGCAGCGACCAGCGAAAATCGAGCGACTGCTGTCGGCATCTTCACCGCGAGTGGCCCGATCGGATTCGCGCTCGGTCAGGGGACCGGGCCACTGATTGCGCTGGGGCCTCACTCTCATATCGGAACATTCTGGAATGGGAAATGGAAAGCGCTCTCAAGGAGATTAATCGTCCTCCGAAAGGCGTGTTCCTCTCTGGACTGTCTGCTGGACTCAATCTGAGTTTCGGGGCGTTACTCATGGGGATGGCCCTGACGTTCTCCGGGGGATTCGAATCGAAACTCGTTCAACAAGTCATTCTTGGTGGTGTCTCCTCGATTGCGTTCTTATTCGTCGTTATCGGCCAAACAGAGCTGTTTACTGCACATTCGACGATGGCGATTTTGCCAGTCCTCGATGGCCGTGCCACAGTACGAGGACTCGGTCGAGTCTGGAGCGTCACGTACGTGTCGAACCTTGTCGGCTGTGCGCTATTTGCGGGTCTGATTACTATCCTTGGACCGGCCCTTGGAATTATTGACGCGGAGGCATTCGGCACGTTAGCGTCAGCGTTGCTCCCGTATTCATGGTGGGTAATATTTTTGAGTGGAGTGATTGCTGGCTGGCTAATGGGATTGGTCACTTGGCTCTCCGCGGCCAGTCGAGACACCGTCAGCCGACATTCGTCTTTAGCTAAGACTCACACCTCGGTTGTGTAGCGGTAGCGAGCGTCTCTTGTAAGATCGGTCGTTGTTGATGGATCTTCTGAGCATCCTCGATGAGCCGCTCCAGCAACGGTGGTGGTGAGTAGCCGAGGTACTCACCGAGTTCGTGGAGAACAAGCTGGGCGTGCGACCGGAAGGTCGCCGCCCAGCGTTCCGGTGGAAACACAATCTCGTCGTCAGCCTGCTCGGTGACCAGATCCAACAACTCACGGCTCACTAGCAGCGACAGCAACGCCGCATACAGCAAAATCTCCACCACAACAGGGTTGCTCGTGTCGAACTCATCTAGTTCGTATTGCGTCTTCAACTCACGAAACAGCGTTTCTACCTCCCATCGACACCGATACAGCGTCCCTAGATCTGCTGGGAGAAACTCTTCTCTCGGTAGATTTGTGATATACAGATGGTAGTCGTCGGCGTCCTCGTCCCGGACGCCGACGACGCGGAACCGCTTCGTGTCTAGCGACCGTGTTCCCTCGTACTGACCCCGCTTGAACTCCGCTTCGACCTCTACGTCAATGTACTCCCGCGAGAGATCACCGACCACGTCGTGGATCTTCTCTCCTTCCAAGGGAATGGCGCGCCCGCGCCATTCCCGTAGTTCCTCTGTTATCACCGGATTCGCGTTCTGCTTCAACCGGCTCACGAAGTAGCCGTCGTTCTCGTCGATCAGCGCAAAGCGGCGGTACTTGAAGTACGCTAGGTCGAACAAAACCAGCCGTCCATGCAGCCACGATCCCGTCTTGAACAGCGTGCTGTCGTGCGCTTTTTCATCGGTCACATCGATCCGTTCAATCGTCTGGTCGGTGGCATTGTGGAGCAGGTGGAGCTTCGCTCCAGCCTGCTCCTCGTGGCGAGCTTGGAACTCGTCGGAAAGGAACTCGTGCAACCGCAACACCGTTCCATCAGCGATCATCACGTCCCTGAATCGGTTGATATCACCGTCAACAGCGTCGGGAACAGCGACCTCGTCGAGACCACGCTCGACGAGGTCGCGGAGATACTCTGCAAGTGACGGTGTCAACCGGTGATAGAAGCCACCGGGAGAGATCGTCTCATCGGCTGTAGAGTTGTAGCTACGTCTAAATCCAGCGAGTGTTCGGCTCTCGCCTGCGGCGAAGCCGAACACAAGCGCCCACACGAGGACGGGAATCTGAAGCTTCCCCTCCCGTTCGACCACGCCGAGTTCCTCGGCGTGCTCTTCAAGGAACTCAGAGGGAAACAGTGTAGTGAGACGACGCAAGATTCTCGATGAGGAGGTCTCGTTGTACACACTCGACACCTCCTCATTCCTTCCGAAAAGTAGCCTCGATAAGCCGCTGCTGTCACGCGGTTCTTCGCTTAGCTAAAGACGGATGCGTCAGCCGAATTCTCTTCGTACTTCTCGTAACCGCTGTAATCGGATCAGGCCCCTTCCATCACAGTATCCTTGGGACTACGGAGATTCTCTCTGCGATGTTTCTGGGTCAAGGTGTCTCTCTCGGTGACTTCGGTCATTTCCTCCTCTGGACGACATCCGGCAATATCGTTGGTGGAGGAGTCTTTGTCGGCCTGCTCAACTATGGGCACGTCGCGCTTGCTGGTGAACAGCAAGATGTCGATTTCGATGCCACGAAAGAGAATGAATGAGGCTTAGTAGCGCTGTGAACGTTTGCAGAATAACCGTATAATGAACAGCGAGTCCTCTCACACGCACTCGACACCTGACATTAGTGTCCGAGCTCGGGAAACGCTGGGTAGGTCACGGTGGTGGCAGGTGGCAGCTGCGGCGATTATGATGGCGCTCGTGAGTCCGTATCAGTACGTCTGGTCATCGATCGAAGGCCCACTAGCGGCCGATCTCTCGATTCCGCTTCCGGCTCTCGGACTGGTTTTCACACTGTTTGTTGGGTTTCAGTCGCTATCGCAGTTTCCAATCGGCTGGTGGCGGGACACGCACGGTCCTCGCTTGATCAGCTTTGCCGCAGGCATCCTTGCTGGTGGCGGCTACGTCGGCCTCGCATACGCGACCGAAGTTTGGCAGCTGTACGTGCTCTATTCACTCGGCGCCGTCGGCGTCGGAATCGTCTATACCGTCGCAGTCAATACGGCACTCAAGTGGTTCCCTGATCGGCGAGGGTTGACGACGGGAATCGGAACGATGGCGTTCGCGGCCGGGAGTGCACTGTTTATTCCATACGTACGTGCCAATGCGACGGTCGCTGGCTATTCGACCGTTCTTCGTAACATGGGAGTCCTCATCGGTGTCGGCGTTATTGTAGGGGCACTCATTCTTCGAGATCCGCCAGAAGACTGGACCAAGAAACCAGCAGAGAGCACAACTTCGAGTAATTACTCGGAAGCACAAGGACGGCGTGAGTATCGATGGCAAGAGATGGTCCGGACCTGGCAGTTCTGGCTTCTCCTAATGATGTTCACGCTCGTGAATACTGCTGGGCTGATGCTGACAGCGAAGGGCGTCTCCCTAGCTCAGCAGTTTGGGCTGTCGGCGGCCATCGCAACTGCTTCTGCAATGGTTCTTGCCCTCGTAGGCGGGCTCAGCCGTATTCTCGTAGGTGGACTCTCCGATCGAGTCGACAGACGGCTCACTATTGCGGTGACCGCCATGTTGTGTGGTGTCGGGATGTTTGTTCTCGTCTGGGCTGGCTTGCTTGGTTCGCAGTGGGGGTTCGTGGCGGCCGTTATCGTCGCGACGTTCTTTTGGAGTCCACAGTTTGCCTTGTTCCCGAGCATTGTTGGCGACTACTACGGACAGTCACAGTCTTCGACGAACTACGCGCTGGTTTATCTGGGAAAGGTAGGTGGTGGTCTCTTCGGTGGCGTGATCGCTGGTGTCCTGATCACGATGACGGGCTGGTCTACGACGTTCCTTCTTGGCGGTATCTTAGCAGTTTGCGCGGGATTAGGTGCACTTGTTCTTCGACCACCGCAACCGACATAATACAATTACGGTCGACTCGATCGGAGAGTCAACCGCTCGAATTTTCGGCCGATGCATTCCAGCGCTGTGATGGCGCATTCGATGAGTTGGTACGTGGCCCGCGAGAGTCGGATGTTCTCCATCAGATCTCCTCCTCTGGCTCGACGAGGTCGTTACTCTCAGCGACGAGTTCCTGAACGGGTGAAGCAGGATCGTTCTCGACCGGAAGTGTTCGATGGTCAAGCGGGGCGGGATACGCCCGGTCGCCCTGCGCGCAAAGTATGATCAACCACTCTTCGCTCCCTTCGGCGAGGACGACGTAGTGGTCTATATCCCGACGTTGGAAGACTGTCCGATCTGTCCGACTCACCGCACTCCAATTCGCCGGCAGTGACGATGACGGCGTCCCACCATCTGGCGTGAGTGCTCGGTACTCTTCGAATACGGCGAGTGCCGCCTCGATATCCTCCCCGGTGAGGTGCCAGCAGTCGGCCGGGCCATCACACACCAGCTGACTGACCACGTCGTTGCGGAACTGGATGTAGTGTTGCTGGGCGACGGTTTCGTTGTCGGTGTAATCGAGGAGGAGCGCACAGGCGAGCTGTGCCGGTCCGCTTCCCGTATAGCCCCAGTCGAATCTCGCCGGGCTATGCCGCACGAGACCGAGACTTCGATTTGGGGAGAGGCGTTCGTGTGCGGTGAGGTTCAGGACCACTGGCGTTCCCTCGACACGCATTCCGACGTACTCAACGCAGTCTGCACTCGCCTGCCATCGCTCACTCACATCCTGTACGACTGCTCGTGGGTCGGTAGTCGAATTCATCTGCATCGGTTGCATGCGGGCGTTCGGATTCCCCGCACCCCTGCTGGGGGTCGAAAAACCACCACCGGCTATTAGCCCCTCAGCGTCGCTTCAAAGTTAGAACTCAGACTATTATAGTCCAGACTACAACAATTCATCAGACATCCAATCGATAGAGGCAAGTCTATTCTTCGAAGAGACAGCGAGCGGCTGCATCGTCGCCAGTGAGGGTCTGTTGATCCTCGTCCGTATCAGCGAAGAGTGTTGACTGATCTCCCTCGGATGTTTGCTCAACTTCGGGTCGATCGTCGACGCCGAACTCACACGCCTCGGGCTGATCAAGACGTGAATCCCGGTCACGATGATCCACGTCAGCGCCGAAGTCCTCAAGCGAGGTCTCGACGCTTGTTTCGGTTACTTCGAGTTGGCCATCGTCACCGAATGCGGTCTGTCGTTGAATCTCGATCTCTGTTCGGTCGCTCATCTGGATTGAGCCTCCACCCACCGAGGCTCCGACAGAAACCTCCGGGCGCTGGGTCAATCGTCTTGTGCGCGGAGTTCGCTGGCCCGCTGTTCAAGCCGGCGGAGGATCTGGACCCGTTGCTGATTCGCGTTCTCGTAGGCGACGCAGGCTCGCAGCGTCTCCATATCGTTGATCGTCACGATACCAGCGTTGATGAGTCGCGTATTCGGGGGCTCGAGCCGTTGTTCTGGCGAAAGCTCGCTTGCGTCTGTTGTTTGACCGTCTGGATTGCTCACTGATAATCGCCTCCGCCACTGCTGAGGCGACAAAAAACGGCCCTCGTCGTTACCCGTCTTCTTCGGGTTGGATTTGGCGAGCGTCCTCTGCGAGATCGTGGATGTATTCTCTGAGGGTTTCCATGTCCTCGCGAGCGTCTTCGAGGGTCTTGCCTTTCGCTTTCGCGATTACCTCGTCCTGATCTCTGGTACCAGTTCCCCGCTTGAGCTTTACGGTGAGGGAGACGCCGACGTCACTGTGTTCGACGTACTCCGTTCGTGTCGTCTGTTCGCTCGATTCAGCCGATTCGCCATCCGTACGAGATGGTTGGGTATGTTCTGACATGGGTTACTTTCGGTGATTGGTATTTAGATGGACGGTGCGGCCGGCTCGCCGGGTGTTTCGTGAAGGACTGCGTCGATCTCGGCCCCGGTGAGTCGCCAGCTTCCAGCAGACCCAGCACAGTCCAGCTGGCTCACGACCTCGGTTTTGAACTCCTGGTAGTGGTCGAGGGCGAACGCTTCGTCATCCGTGTAGTCGAGGAGGAGTGCGAGCGCGAGCTGCGCCGGACCACTACCACCATATCCCCATTCGAATCCCGAGGGACTGTGATTCACCAGCGCGAGACTCCGCTCTGGTGTGAGCCGTTCTTGGCCGGGACGTTTCTCAACGATAGCCTGCCCACTCTGCCGATACCCGACGTAGGCGATGTCGCATTCGGTCGCTGGGCGTGACTGTTCAATCGAGTGTGTGTCGCTAGGTCTACTCATCGGTCTGTTCGGGAGCTGCTCGTTCGAGCACCCCCGCACCCCTCAGGGGGTGAAAAACAGTCACAGGGACTGCTTGCCCCTACGCGAGATGGGAGATATCGGCTGGTTCGTCGACATCGTCGAACTCGTCTCGTTCGACCGGCTGCCAGTCATCACCGGGTGCTGGACTCCACCAGTCGACCTTGTAGGCACCTGGTGCGCCGAGGATCTTCACTCGTGCCGAGCCGTCAGGCAGATCACGACGGAGCTTCTCGTCGACGTGAAGGTTCCACGTCGAGTCGGTGTCGAAGCACGCGAGCACGGCCTCCTCGTAGCCACGGTCTTCTCTGGATTCCCGGAGGATGACCTGCGTGTTGCAGTTCTTGCAGAACACTCCCTCGAAGGGAATGTGACTGAATATCTCGTGCCCGCAGACCGGACACCAGAGGAACTCGAATAGTGCTTCGCTGTGGCGGTCGATGACTTCCAGACTCATCTGTGGATCTGACCCGATTGAGACGGGCCACCCATTCCGGCCCAAAATAAACGTCACCGTAGATCCGCACCAATCAATCAGCGCTCGGCGCCGTACACGATTTGCGAGGATGCTTCGTACCCACAGCTCCGACACTCAAACCAGCGCTGAACCTTCGCGCAGTCAGCCGCTTTTCCGCCGATTGCTACATCGCTGTTCGGACACTCGGGACAACTCAGTTCGGGCGCTGGCCGTTTCCGGAGCTCGTCACGGAACGATTTCGCGTCTTTTGTCTCGTACCCCCGCGACCACACCGGGTAGCCGTCGACGAGGATTGCGCCACGCCACTTGTAGCGGTACGAATCCGGTGCTCGGTGTAAGACCGCCCGAGCGCCGGTCTCGGTATTCCGGTATGCGAGTGTGGGCGTGCGGCTCTCGCGCTTCCAATTTGTGATCCGGGACATCTGTTAGAAGTGGACGTCGGCGGGAACGATCCAGAGCTCCTCGCTCTCCTCCAGCACTCGATCCAGCTGCTCACGGTGACGGATACCGTTCGCATATTCGTTGTACAGGAAGATCGTTGGCCCGTCGTAGGCGCCCACCTGATGGAACGCGTGGCGGGCGAGATCTTCGTCGCGCATAATCTCCTCGTCGGAGAGTTCCTCGATGGCCTCTTTCACCCGGTCGAGATTCCGCTCGAACTCCTCTTTCGTCGCCTCCCAGCCACGCTCAAGCAGGTCTTGGCCGTCATCGGAGTCGACGGGGGCTGCAGTTGGCAACTCACCCCATCGCGCCTTCCCCGCAACGGACGTGTCCTCCTCATCGAACGTCACGTGGTAGTCGAAGACGGCGCCGGCGTGTGGGTCCGCGCCGACCAGGCGGTCGAACACCGTCTTTCCGATGGATAGTGCTTCGTCTTCTGTCGATGCTTCTACCAGACTGTAAATGACAATGTGCATCTCGAACACCTCGAAGCGCCGACGCACCGGGAGTCGTTGCTCGCTCGCTCCTGCTGCGCCGGCACCCATCGCCGGCGCTCGAAAAACCTGATTTAGCGGTCGATTCTTAGGACTCGTTCGCTCGGTCGACTGTGATGGTTAGATCGCCCGACGCGTAGTCGGCTTCGAAGTCGACGGTGAACGCATCCGAGTCGTACGCGGCGTGGTAGGCACGGTGTCGTTCGAGCGACCCGGTCGCCTTGAAGTGGAAGAACGCAGCTGAGGTGTAGGGCTTGCTCTGGGTCTCGACCTGCGTCTCGACAGAGGCCGGGAGCGCGATTTGTGGTGTGTCCGTGTCGATACTCGCAGCGAACGCCTTCGCTTCCTCGACGGTCGCCTGCGAATGTGCGGGCGTCTCGCCGGTGAGCACGTTTACCGGCGTCTCGGTATCGTCGGTGAACAGGACATCGTGGAAGGTGCGTGTCCCGAGGACTGCGTCGGGATCTAACTCGCAATCGTGGAATTGGTCGTCGTCTGGTTTCTCGGGCATCCAATCACGAGCCTACGGTGGGGCTCAGTCCTTTCTGCCCCAGAAAAACCACAACTAGTCTCGATGTAGCGGAGGTAAGTCCCGAAAGAAGAGCGTCCTGCCCGCACTTCCCGCCGCAGAATCAGGCGTCGATGATTCGATCGGGCTCGATTCGTGACAACCGCATCGCGTTCCCGGTGACGCCGAGGCTCATCCCCATATCTCCGACAACGACTGCCAGCGCAACGCTGACCAGGCCCAGCGGCACGCCTAACGCGAGCAGAAGCTTCACGCCGAGGCTCGCCCAGATGTTCTGCCGGATCACGCCGTTGGCCGTATGCGACAGGTCGTACAGGTACGGGAGTTTCCCGATGTCGTCGCCCATCAACGCAATATCAGCCGTTTCGAGGGCGGTGTCGGTGCCCGCCGCGCCCATCGCGATGCCGACCTCCGCAGTGGCCAGCGCGGGGGCGTCATTGATGCCGTCGCCGACCATCGCGACCTCCCCGTACTCCGCCTGTAACTCCTCGACTGCGTCGACCTTCTCGTCGGGTAGGAGTTCGGCGCGATATTCATCGACACCGACCTGCTCGGCGATGGCGCGGGCGGTGCCCTCGTTGTCCCCGGTCAGCATCACCACGCGCTCGACGCCCAGCTCGTGCAGGCGTTCGACAGCCCGCTTCGAGGCCGGGCGCACCTCGTCGGCGATGGCGATTGCACCCAGCAGTTCCGACTCCGTCCCGACGATAACGACCGTCTTGCCCTCCCGCTCCAGTGAGGTGAGCGCGTCCTCGGCGAACGCCCCGTCGTCGGCCTCGGTCGCCTCTTCCGCCACGACGCCGCCGTCTGTCTCGCGGCGTGCTCGAGCGAGGTCGAAGCCCAGCTCCTCGAAGAGCGCGGGCTTGCCCGCATAGTACGTCTCGCCGTCGATCTCGCCCCGGATGCCCTTCCCCGTGAGGCTCTCGAAGCCACTCGGGTCGGGCAGGTCGCCCACGCCCGCCTCCTCAGCACGGGCGAGAATCGCCGCAGCGATGGGGTGCTCACTGCGCCGCTCCAGCCCGGCGGCGCGACGGAGCAGATCATCCTCAGTGGTGTCGCCGACCGGGACGACATCGGTGACGGCGAGTTCGCCCTTCGTGAGCGTCCCCGTCTTGTCGAGCGCGACGGCATCGACTTCGCCCATCGCTTCGAGGTAGTTGCCGCCCTTGATCAGGACGCCGTTCTTCGCGGCGCTGGTGATGCCCGACACCACCGAGACGGGTGTGGAGATGACGAACGCACAGGGGCAGGCGATTACCAGCAGGGTGAGCCCGCGGATGAACCAGGTCTGCCAGTCGCCGGCGAAAGTGAACCCGTACCCGGCCACGTCCACCGAGATGGGGTCGGCGATAACCAGCGGCGGGATAGCGGCGGTCAGGATTGCCAGCACGACGACGAGGGGTGTGTAGTAGCCGGAGAAGCGGTCGACGAACTGCTCAGACTCGGTCTTCTTCGCCTGTGCGCCCTGTACCATCTCGATGATGCGCGAGAGCGTCGAATCGCCAGCGGTCGAGGTGACCTCTACCTCGAGGTACCCCTCTTCGTTGATCGCGCCGGCGTAGACCTCGTCGCCGGCAGTCTTGTCGACGGGGACGCTCTCGCCCGTGATCGGCGACTGGTCGACTGCACTCTCGCCGTCGATGACCGTTCCGTCGAGCGGAATCTTGTCGCCGGGGCGGACGACGACGGTCTCGCCAACGTCGACCTCCTCGGCGGGAACGGTCACTTCCTCACCATCGCGAAGGACGGTCGCCTCGTCGGGCGAGAGTTCCATCAGCTCGCGCAGGGAGTCCCGTGCCCTGTCCATCGCGTAGTCCTCGAGCAGCTCGGCGATGCTGAATAGGACGGCCAGCGTGGCGGCCTCGACGAAGTAGCCGATACCGGTCGCCGCGATGATCGCCGTCCCCATCAGCAGGTCGATGTCGAGGCTTCGGTTCTTCGCGGAGTAGTACCCGCTACGGACGACGGGGATGCCGCTGGCGGCGACGGCGCCGAGGAACAGGACATCTGCGATGTGGAGCGGGTACTCGAGGACGCTCGCCACCGTGACGTTCTGTCCGGTGAGGAGGAATTCGAAGAGGAGGCCGAGCGTGACGAACGCCGCGCCGAGCCACGTCTTCTTCGCGCGAGGACTCGTCCAGACCTCCGATGGTGGCGCGATGTCGACGCCGTCGGTCGCCTGGTTGTCCTCATCATCGCCCTCAGCGTCCGAGCCCCCGACGACCTCGTAGCCGGCGCCTTCAATCGCCTTGATTACGTCGGCTTCGCTAGTCCGATCAGGGTCGTACGTGACGTTGGCCGTGCCGGTGGTCGGCTGGAGCGTGGCGTCAGTAATGCCGTCGACACGCTGGAGGCTCTTGTCCACCTTTTGGGCGCAAGAGGGACAGTCCATCTCGGGAACGGCGAGGCGGGCGGTCAGCTCACGTCGCTGTCCGCCGCCGCTCGTTTCTCCTGCTGCGTCCGGATTCTCTGTCATTACCTCACGGTAGGAGTGGGAGTTCCATATGTCTTTGTTGGAATATTCCAACTGCGGCCCTCAGTGCGATGCCAGCCGTTCTTCCGCTACCCGCTCGCCGGCGACATGTTGCTTCGCCAAATGTTCTTCCGCCCGACGGAGTCGGTAGGTGAGTGTTGACCGTGGCACGTCGAGATGCTCGGCGAGTTCGCCGACGTCGACCTCGCGGGGTGACTCGTAGTAGCCGTGTTCGACAGCGGCCTGGAGTGCGGCCTCCTGTGCTGGCGGCAGGCCGCTCGGTGTCCCGTCGCCTCCCCCAGCTGATGTCGTCGTATCCGCGGTGCGGAGCATCTCCATCTGGGCGCATTCCCCGACGGCAACCCCGAGGGAATCGAAGAACGCCGCCACATCGCCCTCGTCGGAGTGAATGAGCCGCCACGTGTAGTGGCGGCCCTCGTGACGGGTCTCGAACAGCACACCGTCGCCGAGGTGGTCGCGGGCGATGTGGGGGACTGAGGCACAGGCAGGGGTCCGCTCCCAGTCGGAGTAGAGGATGAGCGTGTCGTCCGTGCGGTCGAGGACACGGGTGGTCTGGGTTGCGCCGCAGTCCTCGGTGGCGAGACAGTCGGCGTAGTAGTCGCTGTTGCGAAACGCGTCCTCGATGGCGTCGAGTGCGTCCGGAGTGCCGGTGGCATGGTCGACTCGCCAGAGCTGGTCGGCAGTGGCGTGCAGCGAGAGTGAACGAACGCGAGCGTCGGGGTGGTCTGCGAGGGCGTCCGCCACCCTGTTGCAGCCGGGCTCGTATTCGAGAGCGAAGACGAGTTCGCGCATACCCCGACTAAGGCCTGCCACGACATAACCCATGGCTTGGGGCGATGTCTACTGGCGGGTATCAGATCACGTCGTCCGGGTCGTGAACCTCCTGCATTCGCTGTGCTTCGGCCGCGTATTGCTCCTGGAGGTCGGGGTCATCGACCATGCCAAGATTGCCGGGTTCAGCATCGACTGCTGCTGTCGTATCTCGGACGTCGGTGAAGGACGTGAGTGCGCGTTCCTTCCGATAGTACTGTTCTCCATCGGGTGTTGCGTAGGTGAGGATGATCAGGTTCTGCTCGTCATCGGAGTACGTCCGTTCGACAAGCCAAACACGAACGTCATCTTCAGACTGATTTGACATACTTAGACGTCCCCCGATATCCACTAAGGGATTGGTGTTACGGCTTGCCGAGACTCGCTGTCTCGAAGGGTGATTCTCCGGTCGGAATGAGCAGCTCCTGTCGGTCTCCGACCCGCTCAGCGAGCTTCCGTTTCAGATACTGTATCGCCGTTGACGGCGTGAAGACGCCCTTATCGAGCATGTCGCCGACGACGTCTTTGAGGGCCGCGAACTGTCCCTGTAGGTGGCCGTCGCCGACCGGCTTGCCGTCGTACCAGCGCACCGTCGCGAGCGCGCCGTTCCCGACTGTCTCTCCCTGTTCGACCGTCTCCGAGTCGTACTGCAGCCCGAACCACAGCGTCCGATAGGCGGTCACCTCGAAGGTGGGTGACACCACGAAGATCGCCTCGTGGTGGAGATAGTCGAGGTGGTCCGCGACGATCTCGTCGAGGGTGAGCCCGGTGGCACGGGGCTTCGGCTTGACGACCGACGACGGACGATCCTCGCCGGCGAGGTAGCCGTCGACGCCATCTGCTTCGAGGCCATCGGCCAGTTCCGCCAGCAGCTGTTTCGCCCACTTGGAGTCGGTGTCGTCGCCACCGAACGGTGTTTCGGCCGAGATTCGGTGCTTGAGCTTGAGATTCGCTGCACCCCAATGAGAGTAGTGGAGCGTGTACTGTCCGTCTGTGCGTTCGTACGCAACGAGTGCGCGGTGGCCCATTGAACAATCTCCTTGCAGGACGACCCACGACTGGATCGCCCCGCACCCCTCCCGGGGGCCGAACAACGCTACTCGTCGATCGGGTCGGGGGAACTGAGGTCCGCGTGGAGGACTTCGCCGTCGCGAACGACGTACCGTTTCGCCAGCACGGGAAACCGGCACTTGGTAAATCCGGCTGTCTGGATGTCGAATTCTTCGTTCGGTTCGAGATACTCCGCGAGCGACCGGAGGAACTCGTGAGTGACGATGCCACCGTCGTAGTCAGGAAGACCGTTCTCACGGGCCTCGTACACTTCGAAGCTGTCGTAGCCCCAGATAACGAGTTCGCCGTCGTCGTCCACTTCCCAGTTGAGCGTCCCGAAGCAGTGGTTCTCACAGAGCTCGCGGACTGCCTGTGGATCCGATACGAGCGCGCCGGTCGATGTCGTTGCGGCTTGCAATGTTGCCATGGATTGTTCTCGGGAGCGGTCTCGCGCCCCCGCACCCTTTCAGGGGGCGAGCAACTGCTCACGCTGTGACGGCCACATGACGTTGCGCTGCCGATGCGTCGAGCTGTCAGGATTCTCTGTTGATGTCACCGTCCCTCGTCGTATTCGGTTGGGTGAGAAAATCTACCTGCTCGAGGAGCGTCGTCGCGGTGCTAATTCGCTCTCGATCAGCGGGCTCCAATTGGTCGCTGTCGATACTGGTGAGGCTACTGAGCGCGCGGTGGAGTCGATAGCCGGGGGTGTCTCGTGGATCCATGTGTGCGCCTCCGCCAATTCTCGGCGCCGAAAAACACCGGCGGGCAGTCAGCAGGTGTGGTATCGTCGGGTGGTCGCGAGCTGGCTTCTGTTAACCAACAACTCCGAGCCGACACCAGAATTGTTGGTTAATTTGACGTCGTCTTTACTGATCGGCTTCGGGTTCGGGCCCGTAGCGTGGCGTGCCGCACCGCTGACAGCCCCACATTGGCTGCCCGGTCCACTCGTCATCAGGGACCGTCTCGAATTCGCGGAATCGATGCTTCGTCTCCCGACCGCACTCCCGGCACTCGAGGTGAGTTCTGTTCGGGCGCTCGCGTCGTGGCTGTTCGGTATCGGTCTTGTCAACGGATTCCTGGAGCGCAATCGCTGGCACCAGCCAGAGGTCGTTGTCTGCGTCCTCACGTAGGCTTGCAAGACGAGCTTCGGTGCGAACCTCGCTCCCGGTTTCGTCGTAGAGAAACGTCGCGTGCTCGCCGTCGTGACAGGACTGCGTCGTCTCTGTCCACGCCGTCCGCTCACGAGCAGCCGCGAGCAGCTGATTACCACATTCAGACGTGACCCGTGTCGCCGAGGGGAGCGAGGGCCACTGATCGACAAGCTGTGGGGCCGGTTCCTCGTCGAGATCGTAGATTAGCTTGCAGTCATCGACTACTGGGTCATCATCTCCCTTCGCGAGGAGGGTGGCCGCAGCAGATCCCTTCCCGACGGCGCCGTAGAACGTCGACGCCTCAACGAGCAGCTGGATGACGTGGAGGAGAGTCCGTTCGACATTCGATGTGTCCTGGTCGTCGGCTCCTTCGAGATGGTTGGTGAGACAGAACCGGCACTTCGACTGGCCAGCGGGGATTGACGCTCCACAGGAAGTGCACTCGGTCTCATCTGCTGTCGGGTCGTCTGGATAGTCCGTGTTGACGCCACCAGAGCGTTGCCGCCGGGGCTCGCCACTACTACTGGCGAGTTGGTCGTCGGGAACGTGGGTCGCTTCGCCGAGCGGTCGGAGGGCTTCGTAGTCGGCGTACTGATTGGTCATAGAGTATTCTGGCCGTATCATGCTTCGTCTTCGGGTTTAAACAATAGCTCTCACATCAATTAGCCTACAGACAGGGGGTGTCATAGAGCGGTTCGGCTCTATTGAAATCCTCAACGGATAACATATTCTGACGCAGGTCGGTAAGTACAGGCGACCCACAGATCGTTCGGTACAGCGACCGAATCAACCTACACAACTTCTTATAAGTCGTCGAAGTCAGCAACGGTAGTCGCCATGCCGAGAAACATCAACCCAAACCCAGCGGCACCTGCCGGGATCGAGCTCTGTAGGAGGAATCCGCCGGTGAACGCACTAACACCGCCAACAATAGCTCCACGCTTCCTTGCCGGGGCGGCCTCACGAGAGAGAGAAATAAACGTTCGGCGATGTGCTATCATTATTGAACTCACAGCCACATAGAGCGGTAACATCCGTCTTTAGTTAAGCGAGAAACCGCGTGATAGCGGCGGCTTATCGAGGCACCTTTCGGAAGGAATGAGGAAGTCCAGTCTGTGCACGACAAGGACTCCTCATCTCGGATTATGCGTCGGCTCACTACACTGTTTCCCTCTGAGTTCCTCGAAGAGCACGCCGAGGAACTCGGCGTGGTCGAACGTGACCGCAAGCTCCAGATCCCTGCCTTCGTTTGGGCATTCGTGTTCGGCTTCGCCGCAGGCGAAAGCCGAACACTCGCCGGGTTTAGACGCTGTTACAACTCGACTGCCGATGAGACGATCTCTCCGGGTGGATTCTATCAGCGGTTGACACCGACGCTTGCGGAGTACTTCCGCGACCTCGTCGAGCATGGTCTCGACGAGGTCGCTGTTCCTAACGCTGTTGACGCTGATATCGACCGATTTAGAGACGTGATGATCGCTGATGGAACGGTGTTGCGGTTACACGAATTTCTCTCAGATCAGTTCGAAGCCCGCCACGAGGAGCAGGCTGGAGCGAAGCTCCACCTGCTCCACAATGCCACAGAGCAGACGATTGAACGGCTCGATACTGCTAACGAGAAAACGCACGACAGCACCTTGTTCAAAACAGGGCCGTGGCTTGAGAATCGCCTCGTGTTGTTCGATCTCGCCTACTTCAAGTACCGCCGGTTTGCGCTGATCGACGAAAACGACGGCTACTTCGTGAGTCGGCTGAAGGATAACGCGAATCCGCTGATTACGAGGGAGTTACGGGAATGGCGCGGTCGCGCCATTCCCTTAGAGGGCAAGCAGCTCCGAGCTGTTCTCGACGATCTCGATCGGAAGTACATCGATGTAGAAGTCGAAGTCGAATTCAAACGAGGGCCGTACAATGGGACGCGGTCACTAGATACGAAGCGATTTCGCGTCGTCGGCGTCCGCGACGAGGACGCCGACGACTACCACCTGTACATGACGAATTTAGCGAGGAAGGAGTTCTTTCCGGCGGATTTAGCGGAGATCTACCGCTGTCGGTGGGAAGTTGAGTTGCTGTTCCGGGAGCTGAAGACGCAGTACGAATTGGACGAGTTCGACACGAGTGACGAACACGTGGTGAGGATCTTATTGTACGCAGCGCTGCTGTCGCTGCTTGTAAGCCGCGATCTGTTGGATCTAGTCACTGAGCAGGCGGATGATGAGCTTGTGTTTCCGACAGAGCGCTGGGCGGCGACCTTCCGGTCGCACGCCCAGCTCATTCTCCACGAACTCGGTGAGTTCCTCGGCTATTCACCACCGCCGCTGCTCGACCGGCTGATCGAAGACGCTCAAAAGATCCACAAGCAACGACCAATCTTACAAGAGACGCTCGCTACCACTACACAACCGAGGTGTGAGGCTTAACTAAAGACGGAT
This sequence comes from Halobacterium sp. MBLA0001, assembly GCF_049705385.1. Taxonomy (NCBI): domain Archaea; kingdom Methanobacteriati; phylum Methanobacteriota; class Halobacteria; order Halobacteriales; family Halobacteriaceae; genus Halobacterium; species Halobacterium sp. MBLA0001. The sequence goes on along the minus strand of NZ_JBNAMQ010000008.1, from coordinate 169,753 downwards.
GTAGAGCGGTAATAGTGAGATTGTAAGCAAGTGATCTGTCGCAGCGAATTCTGCGACGGATGCCGTAACTAACAGGAGCCTGTCATAGAATCCATCTCATAGTTTCTCACAGCCCGGATCGTTTCCTCGCTCGTAGTTGGTGATTGCAACGACGATTCGAAGGCACAGTGCGAGGAACACTTCTGTTCGTGCGTGGACGCGGCCTCGGGCGCGGACGTGCCCGAGGCCGCAGTCCTTGACCGCGTCGTTGGTTCGTTCGACTCCTGTCCGGTTGGTGTACGTCTCGTCCAAGATGGATTGTTTCAGCTGCACGTCCTCGCTGTGTTCGGTGATTCGGCCTTCGACCCTGTACTCGATGTCTTTCGGGTCGTCGGTGTTTCGCGGATTGTATGGAGCGATTGGCACGACCCCTGCGGCCAGCAGGTGGTCGTGCCAATCGAGGACGTCGTAGGCGCTGTCTCCGAGCATCCAGACCGGTGTATCGACGGCGAGCGCGTCACGCGTGACGCGCATCGCCGTCTTCTGATCCGCTTGCTTGGTTTGTGTGAACTCCGCTGCTATCGGGATCTTTGCACCAGTTGAGACGATCGTACAGCCGAAGCCGTAGTAGTACTCCTCAGCTGTTGGATCGTAATTCCACGAGGCAGCGTCGTTGTGTTGGATTGATTCAACGTGGGTCGAATCGATGGAATACGTGGAGTCGAGCAGGCCGCGAGCGGCGGCCTGCTCGACGAGCCTGTCGAAGATATCGTCGATAACGTGTTCGAGATCGGTGAGAAAGCGATCAATCGTGTCTCTGGATGGCGGTTTGTCGAGTCCGCAGTAGTACCAGACGAGGCTGTGCTGGAGTTCTCGTGTAACTGGGCGTGTGCCGTAGACATCCTCGTAGTAGCAGTGGAGGAAGCCGCGAAAGAGATCCGGTGGCTGGTGCACTCGTGTTCGCCCCCGCTTCGAGGGGGCGAACACGTCGTATTCCAGGAGAAACTCGAACTCAAGGTGTTCGAACAGCGGTACTGTCTCCGTAGCCGCCGCATTCAAGAAGTCGTCTACCGAAGCTACGTCTTGCAGGGTTGCGATTGTGCTGGACACACTTTCTGCACCCTGCTGCTTCGTACGTGACGCTTTCTATGACAGGCTCAACAGTCCAACAAGTAGTGACACAGCGTACCGGAGGGCACGACGCATATCCCGAACTGTGGTTACTGCGGCTAAAAAACCATCTGTGTTACATACACTGGCCGACTGGTTTTTCCGGTTATTATGCACACCGACTAAGCGGCTGTTTCACTCCAAATAGGCTGGTAAGAATCCGTCTCGATGTGATGCGTAGCTTCGGTAAGTACAGTTGAATCAGTTATCGGATTCCGCTGCTCCATCTCCACGACGACGGAGAAGAATACTAATGATAGCAACAATAGCGACACCTGCGATGAGCTTTGACCGTGACATACTGAATTAGTCTACGTACTACCGCATAAAAAGTGTACGGCTACCGTAGAACGGGTGACAGCGTTCCGCTCCGAGTAGCCCTATCTTTGTGTAGCTTGTACTGTCTTCTTTAAGTGTGAGTATACAAAATGCGCCACCTACTGAGCGGCTATTGCACCGGACACACTGGTGAAGAGAAGCGCACTAGAAGTTAATCGTCGGCACACTATACCTCCGGGATTTCACCAATAAGAGCCAGTGTTACGACTGATATCGTTCTCTCCGAGTCTACTAGAAGTTACTGTATATGGAACGCCCTCTCCCCGAGAGTGTCACTGAGTGTGTGGCTGCACCACACCAATCGTCTACTAGGACGAGCTCACGGGCCAGCACTCGCTCAGACAGATATCAGACCCGGGAATTGTTAGTCGTGATTTTCGCGCTCGGTGATCTCGGCAAAGGCAACGTTCTCAGTGACGTCGGTGATTTCGACGGTGACACGCTCGCCGCGCTCGGTATCAGGGACAATAACGACGAAGCCACGCTCGACACGCGTGATGCCGTCTCCTTGATCGCCAATATCTTCGATTTCGACGGTACGCTGCTCGCCTTCGGCAACCGGTGGCGTGCTCGGCGTCTGCCCGCGCTGTGAGTCGGTGGGAGTCTCGGCAGCGTCGTCGGTGGCTGCTGCTCCGAGAACAGCCACGCGGTACGTGTCGCCCTGCTGCAGCTCGCCACGGTCTATCTCGCGCTCGGGAATCTTAATGAGATACGTCCCGTCTTGCTGTTCGACAGCGCCAGCGAATAGACACCGCAGTTGGGTGGGAATCTCCATTCTCGTGTTCTGATTGAGATACGCTGTGAAGGCCACTTGATGGTGCTGTCTTACTACTCTGGCGCGACGACGTCCCCACACGATGGACACTCTGCCCAAACGCCGTCAGTCCCATCGTCTTTCCTGTATTCAACAAGCAACCACGCAGAGGTAATCGGGTCCCCGCAGTCCGGACACTGACCAAGCGACGAGTCATCGGTAGGCATGCCTAGGGGTGAAAGGAGCGTGTGACAGGTCCTTCCACGTGCAGTTCACTCCGGTCGGAAGATAAGCCTTTGGCGGATTTGCTGGTTGTACACCCCCGGATTTCCGGAGAAAATCCCGCACCAGTACCATTAACTCACTGCTGCCGGAATATCGGATACTCATGAGTGTCCGTGCGGTACTCGCTCGGCTACTCCCCGGTGACGAGCCGGAGGTCGTCGTTGAGTGCCGCCACTGCGGAACGAAGCTCCCACCAGACGCAGATCAATGTCCTGACTGTGGATCAGGCGAAATCGCGTACCACCGGATTTCCGAGTAACTGATCGTGCTCCTCGGCAGCGAGCGTCATCAAACGGCACACACACACCGTCTATGACTACCCCGACAAACGGTAAGTACAGGTTGGACAGATATCGGAGTCGGCTCTCTCTTTCCCGCTGTTGTTCTATCCGTCCTGCTGAGACTGGGGAATCCGGGACTACTCGCTACTGGTTCGTTGTTCCACGTACTCGCGCGTCTTTCCGTGCAACACGTACTCCACCTGCTGGAGCTCGTCGATCGACCCCGAGCCGGTGACGAACATCGCTGTTCGCAGCTCGGCGATCAGGTCCCCGACGCGTTCGATGACAGCGTCTGGCCCGTCTGTAGCTGGTTTCAGGAATGGTTTCGCCAACCCGCCGGCGCGGGCACCCAGGGCAATCGCTTTTGCCACGTCCAATCCCGTTCGGACACCACCACTCGCAATGACGCAGTCGTGTTCGGCAACACACTCGATCGTGCTTGCAGCGGTTGGAATGCCCCATTCTCGGAACAGGGTGCCGATTTGTTTCTGTCGCGGCGCGTTCGCGGCTGCTGCGCGATAGGCTTCGATCCCGGACCACGTCGTTCCGCCTTTGCCAGCGACGTCGAGAGCGTCAACGCCTGCCGCAGTTAGCTCTCGGGCAGTCTCCCCGGAGATGCCGTTGCCCGTTTCCTTGACGATAATCGGCACCGAGAGTGCCTCGGACACTCGTTCGATCGCAGCTACACAGTTCCGGCCATCGACGTCGCCTTCTGGTTGGGTGGCTTCCTGGAGGAAGTTCAGGTGGACCGCGAGCGCGTCGGCGTCGATCATCTCGACTGCCTGCTCGACCATTTCGATGTCGTACTCTCGGAGCTGTGCAGCGCCGAGGTTCCCGTAGATGAACGCATCGGGTGCGGCATCGCGGACGACGGTGTACGATTCGAGGACGCGTTCGTCGTCGAGTTCGAGGCCTGCTCGCTGGCTACCGAGACCCATGGCGATACCGGTTTCGCTGGCGGCCCGGGCCAGCGCCCGATTGATCTCCGTCGTGTTGTGGTGCCCGCCAGTCATGCTCTCGATGAAGATTGGGGCAGAGAGGTCGTGACCCAGGAAGTCGATGGAGGGGTCGATCGCGTCGTAATCGAGTTCCGGAAGCGCGTTGTGGACGAGGTGGACGTCGTCGAAGCCCGTGCCTGTCGTTTCGACGTCCCGCTCTTGGACGATTTGAAGGTGGTCGTCTTTTCGGTCTTCAGTCTGCGTGGAGTCCTGCGCCGTCATTAGTCGGGTTTGTACAAGAGATGGGAAAACAATACTGTTGTATCGACTCTCCCCCATCCTAACTATTCTTGAAATGATAATATTCAGGGGTCGCTATGTGTCTGTATTCAGCATTGCGCTGCTATACGACATAAATTGACAGAGATACCAGTGATAAGTTCGCACACCTACTGAGCGGCTGTTTCAGCTCTCACTCCAAACTAAGGAAATCGTATTGATGGGTACTGTTAACCAACAGAACAGCGCCATCCAGTAGAATGTTGGTTAACTTTGAGGGATTCTTTGACTACCGCGCCAATCACTTGATTCCGATGACCCCACCGTTCCCATCTTGGAGTCAATCTGGGATTTTACCCCTCAGATTGGAACACCGACTAGAATCTCAGAGAGAACTCATCCAACCCAGTCGAAGCGGCCCAGCGTTCAAGGAGATTACCCACTCCAGCAACACTGCTCCCGTCGCGTAGGAGTTACTCGATAGTTCCGTGGACTCACTCAAGCAGGCTGAGTTCCGTGAGGCGATCGTTGACGTGTGCCAGCGCGTGCTGGGCATCCGCAGATTCCGCTGCGCCAGTAATCACGAGTTTCCCACTCCCGAAAAGCAAAACGACGACATCGGGGTCGTCGAGACGATAGACGAGCCCGGGGAACTGTTCGGGTTCGTATTCAATCTGCTCTAAGCCCAGCCCGATTGCGATTGCGTTCAAATTCAGCGACTGCTCAAGGCTGGCACTAGAGACGATGTTCTGTACCTTGACCGGTGGAGTACTGTCGACGTCGATGCCTAACTCGCGGAGGTCATCGAAAACGATCTCGAGAGCGTCGTGAACAGCATCGACGCTCTTCGCGCCGGTGCAGACGACTTTCCCCGAGCGGAAGATCAGCGTGGCTGACTTCGGCTCCTGAAGGCGGTAGACAACCCCGGGGAAGTCCTCTGGGTTGTACTCAGCGCCATCAAGATCCGTTGCGAGTTGGTCGAGGGCGAGTTCCTGGCCGATATCGCTGGATGCAACAACGTTCTCGATGTGGATCGTGTCCGCCAAACTGCTCATACGCGTCTTCGTCGGCCACCCCACGTAAATAGCGAGTGGACCTGTCTGGCGCTGGTCAGACCCGCATCGGAGACTCGACTCAAGTATATCCCCTACGTACAGAGAATGCAGTCAGCAAGCGGGGATTGTTCGTTCCACATCTTGAACTGTGAAATAGCTGGCAAGCAGGTGTGCGAACTTATTGACTGAGTGTGGGTGCTCGGCGGAATCATCTCGATATTTTGAATTGGCCGCTTGCTGTTTCCCCGATATGATGACAGACGAACTCGGATCCTTGCTCGAATGGTTCGACCTGAAGGACGAACTTCGGACGGGATGGGAACTCCGGAATGTCGACTCGCCTGAATCGGTCGCAGCCCACACGTGGGGGACAGCGGCGCTTTGTCTGCTCTATGCCGACCAAGAAGATGTTGACCGCCAGAAAGCAGTGACGATGGCCCTCATTCACGACCTCGGCGAAGCTCGCACGGGCGATATTGCAACCCGTGCGGAGGACGGACGCCAGACCATTCCCACGTCCGAGAAAGAGACGGCTGAACGGAGCGCGGTAACCGATCTCGTCGGGCCCTTCAACGATTCCGAACTGCTGTCGCTCTGGGAAGAGTACGAAGCCCGTGACACCCCGACGGCACAGTTCGTCAAAGACATGGATCTTGTTGATAATTGTCTCCAGGCGCTCAAGTATGAGCGCCAAAATAGGTACGATGAAGCCGAAACAACTGACCACTTCACCGAGTTCGAGAATCTAGACGAGTTCTTTGCTACCGCCGCGCCACGCTTCCAGACAGAATTCGGCCAGGACCTGTTTAAGCAAATCAAATCGGAATACGAAAGCGAAATCGGACGACCTTGCCAACTATGAATTAGTCTTTGCCACTCAGGTTCCTCGGTCAGTGTACACCCTGTACTTAGCGATTACAGCAGGACTCAGGCCCCGGCGATGACCGCCACCAGCACCTGTTGAACGAGGCGTCGATGCCCAACTCATTGGAGACCCTCTCCGTTCTCTCTACGACAATTCGATGACTCGCCCACGTTACACCGAGTAGCACGCGATTTCGTTGCGCCCACACGCTGGACACTCCTCGGTCTCTGTTGACTCCAGAGTCGTCCCACAGTGCCGACATTCAACCACGTCCACCGAATCGGTGTTCCAGAACACGCGGGCGAGCATCCGAATCATCTCCTCGGGTCAACGACCTCTCCACAACCCGGGCATTCCGCCCAGTATCGTGGATTGTTGCCGCTCTCATACTCAACGAGGACATGCCACTGGTAGATAGACTCTCCACATCGGGGGCAGACGCCGAGCCGCGAATCCTGTGAGGGCATACCTCGTCTCTCAGAGTTGGGGTGGACAGCCTTCACATGAGAAGGCTGAGTTCGGGGCGAGCGTGTGACAGCGGGCCGCTCTGTCCCGCCATCGAAGCATAGCACCTGCAGCCACATATAACTCAACCACCTGGCGTGACACAACACGTACGTGGGTTGTCAAAACCTAACTGATTCGAGGCGCTGAGCCCGCCCCACACGGAGCGAACGGCGTCGGCCGTGAGCGAGTCGTGTAGGGTAGTTCACTCCAACTCCGATCCGTCTCTTCCCCACCCAGACGGTAGGAGTGAATGAGGAGACCACTCGAAGCCAACCGGTGTGGCACTGCTACTTGCTGTATGTGTCTTCGAGGGCGGCTTCCTGAGCGGCGAGCGTTTCGACTCCCTTGAGGACCCCCTCAGTAAGGATGGTTCGAGCCATCTCGGTCAACTCGTAGTACGAGTACGGCTCTTCCGTTCCAGTCGTCGGATCACGACGGTTCTCGATTAGCCCGACGTCGGTGAGTCTTCGCAGCGGATAGTGCAAATCGTTACCCTCTGCATCGAGAAGCATCGAGAGCTCGCTGGTGCTCAATCGTGATTCATCTGCGAGGGCGACCAGGATTTTGAACCGCTTGGGCTCTGCTGCCACCTCGTACATCTTGAGGTACTCCTCGAGGTCGAACAGCGCATCTGCCGGCATCTCCACATCAAGCGTGAACTCGGTCGCTGTCTCGTCGGCAGACCCGGCTTGCTCTGTCTGCTCGTCGTGTGACGTCACGTCCTCGGCAGATGACGGCCGGTCGGCTGGATCTGGCATCGTACACAGCATCACGCACCCCACCATAGTAAAAATTCTTACTGTGGTGTCTGCCCGTCTCCAGAACCGAGCACAGTGAGCAAACAAGAACAACGAAACCGCTAATGTAGACTAATCAGCTCACCGGATACTCTCTACCGCATAGCAGTCGCGTGCTGGCTCACAAGCCGAAGCTTAGGTCGCCCCAGAGGCGTCTACAACCCACAGCTGCCTCTCCCGTGCAAAACTGATCAGTGCTGTCTATCCAGTACCTCTAGCGGTGGTCGGTTCCAAGGCACACCTACTCCCTTTGCAGATTGAAACCACCGCAAGGTGTTTGACGTGACACCCCTTTTGACGAATGAAAATATTACATTTCACCTCCTAACAAGCCAGTCTATGGTTTTGAATAGCCGAGTGTTTCACCTGACACCCCTTTTGACGAATGAAATCTTCTACCGGTCGTCCCAAAGAGAATTCCACGCCTGTCTGAGATCCTATCGAGAAACGACAGCCACCACAGAAAGGCTATAGCAACGGCGTCGAGTGGACGCCAGTATGCCGGAGTGCCAGAACTGTGGGAGTCGCGTCACCGACGCCTATGCCCGGGTGTTCACCCCGGACGACGTGACAAACCCACGGGCCTGCCCCAGCTGTGAAACCGTCATGCGTGACCGCAACGGCATCCGCGAAAAACGACCGTAGCTCACACCGCATCTTCCGCAGACCCTTCTTCGTGAAGTCCGGCTAAATGGTGGTTGCCTCTCGTCGTCTCCGGGAGCTTCCCGTCTGGTGGTTGTTAGTCGGTTTGCTCGGAGAGGGTTGACGCGTCTAGGTCGCCTCGGAGATACGCTTGACCGTCAGGGGCGATTTCATAGTAGCCGCGTTTCACGCGTGTGAGGAGTCCGTACTTGACGAGAATTGATAGTCGGCGGTTGACTTCACTCCGGGATTTCTCGATGTTGAGTGCGATGACGGCTGGTGAGAGGATGAGCTCTGATGAGTCCAGTATCTCGAGGATGCGGTCGTCGATTGGAAGTTGCATCCAGGATGCTGGGTGTCTCACGCGGGTGGCCACCTGTCGTCTCGTCGTCGCTACGAGGATATATCAGATGTGAATCACTATTTAATGCGGTGAAACTCACTAACTAGTGAGATATTAAAAGACTGGGCGTGTAAGTCCCATCTGAAGGGGGACCCATGTCACTCACCATCTGTTCTAGTTTAGTGACGGAGTGAAGCAGGATCTCAGCGGAGACTATACCGAATTGAGGCGGATTAGCTCAGGAGACTGGGTTCGCTGGAGCAGGCAGTCGCTGATTTGTTGTGTGATACCTTCGAGGCGGCGCACTCACAGCCGTGAGTGCGTCGCCGTTCCAGCGCTGCCGCTATCGACACAGGTGCTTCCCCGGTCGTCAGGCGAGTTCGTTACCAGAACTCGCCTGACTCAACCTGCTCACGTAACCGCGGTCGATGCGGATTTGGATCACGTGAAGCCCACAGCAACAACTCATCTAAATCCGGAAGTTCGTACCCTAAATCGAGCATCACGTACAACTGAATCAGGTGTGAATGGCGTTCGACAGCGTGAGAACATCGTCGACGAGGAAGTTGCGGCGACGACGCTGTGGCGTCGTCGGCGCTTTCCCGTTGTTTCACGTCCAGTTTCCGGAGTTCATCGACGATAACACGGCTCATCAGCAGTGAGATTGCGGCCATGATGACCAGAGCTTCGATGATGTACGGATCGGTCGTGTTGATTTCGTCAAGTCCGAAGCGTGATTTCAGTTCTTTGAACAATAATTCTATTTCCCAGCGCGCCCGATAGAGCTGTGCGATATCGGGCGCACTATAGTCGTCTTTCGAGAGATTTGTCAAATAGAGATGGTACTCTTCAGTATCCTCGTTCCAAACACCGACCAGTCGGAACGTTCGGGTCGTGCTGGTGCACGACCCTCGCTTTCGCTCGAACGAGAGGGTGATGCGAACATCGATTTCCTGTCGCTGCAGGTCGTCAAGGACGTCCTGCAGCGACTCTCCTTCGAGCGGGATACTGTTCCCCCGCCACGTCCGGAGCTCTTCGACGATCTCGAAGTTTGCGTCGTCTTTCACACGGGAGACGAACCAGCCGTTATTCTGGTCGATGCGGTCGAACAACCAGAAGTCGTAGAAACCGAGATCGAGCAAGACAAGTGCGCCAGCTACCCACTCGCCGGTGGGTAGCTGGCTCCGTTCTTGGGTTTTAGCGTCAGTTGTTCGGTACCGTGTTGGAAGGCCAGTTGAGAGTGATTCTGTTAGGTGAAGTTTCAGACCGGCCTGATCGTCACCGGTCGCAGCGTACACATCCGCGGCGTCTTGATAGAGAGAAACAATGCTCCCATCGGCAATGAGGACGTCTCGAAAGCGTTCGAGACGTCCGCTAAGGTCGGCATTTCTGGTATCGAGATTCTCGATGGCATCATCGAGAATCTCTCGAAGGAGTGCAACGAACGGTGGAGAGAACCACCCGTGGAAGGTTGCATAGGAGAGTTCATCGCAGTCGGACATTTCGACGAATCGTTCGAGAAAAGCCTGTACAGATCGGTCTGACCCAGCAGCGAAGCCAAGTGAAAGCGTGTAGAACAGCGCAACAGCGTCGAATTTCCGTTCACGCTCGACGAGATTCGTTGCGCGAGCGCGCTCGCGCAACTCATCGGAGGGAAACGCTCTTTGAATCCGATCAACAATCACTGAATCCGGTGGGGAGTAAGTCACACTATCCACCGGATTTCTCTGACTGGTAGTTACAACGATATCTAATCAGACGACGGTACACTCTGCTAAACTAGAACGGATGGTATGTAACTGAAGCTCAGGTTAAGAGCGAGCAGTATGATTCAGTGACTGCCCTCCGGAACGAGGCGCAAGCTGGCGATGTCGTGTCTGTGTCTGGTAACTTCTACGCGCAGCAAACTAGCGTTCAGGAAACGGTAGAACACAGCACGCCGTGTGGGAGTAACCGCGCCCAAGTGCCGACACCGAGTGCCCCGGTTTGTATTGACGTAGCCCAAGATGTACTCGTCCACAGTGGCGTGACCTGGACAGGAGAAGTCCAATCGGAGAGTGACCTGCTGTTTACGGTGGGAATGTCATCACGGCACCTTGACCAACCGAACGAGCTAGTCCAGGGTCGGTATCAAATTGTTGGTCGCGTCGCAAAGCGGTCTAGAGTTTGCCTCTGGTGCTCTCAATTGAGAGGTCACAGCTCATTGCTGTTTTGGTCGATCGCTGGAGCAGCATCCGTCTTTAGTTAAGCCTCACACCTCGGTTGTGTAGTGGTAGCGAGCGTCTCTTGTAAGATTGGTCGTTGCTTGTGGATCTTTTGAGCGTCTTCGATCAGCCGGTCGAGCAGCGGCGGTGGTGAATAGCCGAGGAACTCACCGAGTTCGTGGAGAATGAGCTGGGCGTGCGACCGGAAGGTCGCCGCCCAGCGCTCTGTCGGAAACACAAGCTCATCATCCGCCTGCTCAGTGACTAGATCCAACAGATCGCGGCTTACAAGCAGCGACAGCAGCGCTGCGTACAATAAGATCCTCACCACGTGTTCGTCACTCGTGTCGAACTCGTCCAATTCGTACTGCGTCTTCAGCTCCCGGAACAGCAACTCAACTTCCCACCGACAGCGGTAGATCTCCGCTAAATCCGCCGGAAAGAACTCCTTCCTCGCTAAATTCGTCATGTACAGGTGGTAGTCGTCGGCGTCCTCGTCGCGGACGCCGACGACGCGAAATCGCTTCGTATCTAGTGACCGCGTCCCATTGTACGGCCCTCGTTTGAATTCGACTTCGACTTCTACATCGATGTACTTCCGATCGAGATCGTCGAGAACAGCTCGGAGCTGCTTGCCCTCTAAGGGAATGGCGCGACCGCGCCATTCCCGTAACTCCCTCGTAATCAGCGGATTCGCGTTATCCTTCAGCCGACTCACGAAGTAGCCGTCGTTTTCGTCGATCAGCGCAAACCGGCGGTACTTGAAGTAGGCGAGATCGAACAACACGAGGCGATTCTCAAGCCACGGCCCTGTTTTGAACAAGGTGCTGTCGTGCGTTTTCTCGTTAGCAGTATCGAGCCGTTCAATCGTCTGCTCTGTGGCATTGTGGAGCAGGTGGAGCTTCGCTCCAGCCTGCTCCTCGTGGCGGGCTTCGAACTGATCTGAGAGAAATTCGTGTAACCGCAACACCGTTCCATCAGCGATCATCACGTCTCTAAATCGGTCGATATCAGCGTCAACAGCGTTAGGAACAGCGACCTCGTCGAGACCATGCTCGACGAGGTCGCGGAAGTACTCCGCAAGCGTCGGTGTCAACCGCTGATAGAATCCACCCGGAGAGATCGTCTCATCGGCAGTCGAGTTGTAACAGCGTCTAAACCCGGCGAGTGTTCGGCTTTCGCCTGCGGCGAAGCCGAACACGAATGCCCAAACGAAGGCAGGGATCTGGAGCTTGCGGTCACGTTCGACCACGCCGAGTTCCTCGGCGTGCTCTTCGAGGAACTCAGAGGGAAACAGTGTAGTGAGCCGACGCATAATCCGAGATGAGGAGTCCTTGTCGTGCACAGACTGGACTTCCTCATTCCTTCCGAAAGGTGCCTCGATAAGCCGCCGCTATCACGCGGTTTCTCGCTTAACTAAAGACGGATGGCTGGAGCAGTTCGTCGAGGAACGACTGGTAGTGCTCTGGATCGGCGTACTTCACCAGCCGAAGCTGGAGTATCGCCTCTAACCCCTCCGTTGTCCAGCGCATCCACTGGTTCTTGCACCGCTTGCTGACTTCGCCCATCAGCCGTTCGACGGGGTTCGAGGTCCACGGCACCTCGAACCCCTCGACAGCCTGCTCGGCAAACGTCACGATCGACGGCAGCCACCGCTGTAGATACCCCGCAGCTTTCTCTGACCCGAACTGATCCAACTGCCACGCTGTCTTCTCGATACGCTCGGTCGTTCGCGCGATCCGCTCGCGGATCGCCGCGAACTCCTCGTTTGGACGGTGCTTGGCGACCGAATTCTTCAGATGGAACACCTCGTCGATCACCTCCGAGACGATCTCGTTCCGCCGATCCAAGGAGAACACGCCGTCGTCCCAGAGGTTGTAGTCCAGCGTTCGGCCGACGTGGACGAGATCAAGTTGATGATTACGGTTTTCGTCGGTAAATGCCGTGACGATACCCTCATCAGCGTCACTGACGACCGTCGCGTCGTCAGTGACTGCGTCCATGTCATCGAGTTTGGCGGCTGTCTCGTCCCAGTCAGCGTTGATCGAGAGATCCAGCAGAGAGCGTGATTCCTTGGCAGTATCTTCGCCGAGCGTGGCCTGGACGGAGTGGTACGCGCGGTCGTCGTCTTGGCTGTGACACTTCGTGCCGTCAGGAATAACGGCGTCAGCGTCTGTGTCAGCGACACAGTCTGGAAGGAACTGCTTGAGCTTGTTGCCGTACTCTTTGGCGCGACGATTGATGGTGGTCGGCGACGGCATCTTCGAGAGGATGCCGTCGCCGTGGTCAGCAGCGTCACGATAGCTGACCGAAGTAGCGAGATCGACGCTCTTGGCGGCGATGTCCTGCTGATAGCGGTTTTGCCCGTCGAAGCTGAGAACATCTTCGACGGGCCGGAAGTAGCTGGATTCGTCGTGGTCAGCGGCGGTGTCTTCGACGTAGTGAAGGTCGAATTCGTGCTCACCGGCGGTTGTGACGGCTGTGCGGGTGTCAGTACCGGCGCGTTGGAATCGCTGATCACCATTGCCGTGAGCGTGTTTCTCACCACAGAGCGCCTCGACGCGGCTCGCGTCGAGGCTCTCGACCATCGATTCGAGCAGTACAGATTCGACGTTCTGCTCGGTAACGAATTCGGCAAGCGTGGCGAGCGGTACCGTTTTGTCCTCGTCGATGCTAATCGTGAACCGCACGTCGATTGTGGCGTGCATGGGACACCTCCATCCGTCTTTAGTTAAGCGAGAAACCGCGTGATAGCGGCGGCTTATCGAGGCACCTTTCGGAAGGAATGAGGAAGTCCAGTCTGTGCACGACAAGGACTCCTCATCTCGGATTATGCGTCGGCTCACTACACTGTTTCCCTCTGAGTTCCTTGAAGAGCACGCCGAGGAACTCGGCGTGGTCGAACGTGACCGCAAGCTCCAGATCCCTGCCTTCGTTTGGGCATTCGTGTTCGGCTTCGCCGCAGGCGAAAGCCGAACACTCGCCGGGTTTAGACGCTGTTACAACTCGACTGCCGATGAGACGATCTCTCCGGGTGGATTCTATCAGCGGTTGACACCGACGCTTGCGGAGTATCTCCGCGACCTCGTTGAGCATGGTCTCGACGAGGTCGCTGTTCCTAACGCTGTTGACGCTGATATCGACCGATTTAGAGACGTGATGATCGCTGATGGAACGGTGTTGCGGTTACACGAATTTCTCTCAGATCAGTTCGAAGCCCGCCACGAGGAGCAGGCTGGAGCGAAGCTCCACCTGCTCCACAATGCCACAGAGCAGACGATTGAACGGCTCGATACTGCTAACGAGAAAACGCACGACAGCACCTTGTTCAAAACAGGGCCGTGGCTTGAGAATCGCCTCGTGTTGTTCGATCTCGCCTACTTCAAGTACCGCCGGTTTGCGCTGATCGACGAAAACGACGGCTACTTCGTGAGTCGGCTGAAGCAGAACGCGAATCCGCTGATTACGAGGGAGTTACGGGAATGGCGCGGTCGCGCCATTCCCTTAGAGGGCAAGCAGCTCCGAGCTGTTCTCGACGATCTCGATCGGAAGTACATCGATGTAGAAGTCGAAGTCGAATTCAAACGAGGGCCGTACAATGGGACGCGGTCACTAGATACGAAGCGATTTCGCGTCGTCGGCGTCCGCGACGAGGACGCCGACGACTACCACCTGTACATGACGAATTTAGCGAGGAAGGAGTTCTTTCCGGCGGATTTAGCGGAGATCTACCGCTGTCGGTGGGAAGTTGAGTTGCTGTTCCGGGAGCTGAAGACGCAGTACGAATTGGACGAGTTCGACACGAGTGACGAACACGTGGTGAGGATCTTATTGTACGCAGCGCTGCTGTCGCTGCTTGTAAGCCGCGATCTGTTGGATCTAGTCACTGAGCAGGCGGATGATGAGCTTGTGTTTCCGACAGAGCGCTGGGCGGCGACCTTCCGGTCGCACGCCCAGCTCATTCTCCACGAACTCGGTGAGTTCCTCGGCTATTCACCACCGCCGCTGCTCGACCGGCTGATCGAAGACGCTCAGAAGATCCACAAGCAACGACCAATCTTACAAGAGACGCTCGCTACCACTACACAACCGAGGTGTGAGGCTTAACTAAAGACGGATGGGGACACCTCTTGGGTGGACACCAGAGGCGTCCCGTTCCTCACGGGAGCCAGTTGCTACTGAACTCTAGAGGACTTTGCGACACGACCCAGCGATTGTCACCGATCCACCGCTGCCGGTTGTCTCTACATTCCAGGATCGTGTGTTTTCGTTGATGTCGAATGAGGTGTACGAACCTCCGAATTCATCTGGAGTGAGTGCAAGGATGCCACGGTCACCGGTAAACATCACCTGTGAGTCGGGGTGCAGATTGAATAGCTCAAGTACAGTCGATTCGGTTGCATCACTCGAAGGGCCAGGATCGGTTGTTGCACCGGTTCTCGCGAAATCGTGTTGATACGTCGGCCACGGACCAGTCACCTCCCCAACCGGGGCATCCTGTATGTATTCAACGTCTCCGCCGAATAGAGTGCTACTGCAGCCGGCTACCGCACTCACCGATGTCGCCCCAACTGCTGCTAACAGACGGCGACGTGTACAGATCGAATCTACCATAGTTAAAACATATAAGAACAAAGTAAATATCTTGTGTTGTGAAGGAGTTAACGGTGCGAAAACGCGATGTCGATAACACGGATCGAGGGGCAGTCACAGCAACCAGAACGCACCGGGCAACGATCGAGTGCGCTCGCACCTGCGTGGCGACTGCGCTCGCGGCAACAACTGATAAGCCTCCGGCATGCGTAGGTGGGGTATGAAGCTCCGCCAGATTGCCGGGTCGCTGGCCGCGGCTACCGGTGTCGTTGCTGCCACGAACGCCGCCCTCGCGTGGCGGGCGGACGAGCTTGCGTCGCCACTAGACGGGACGAACAACACGTACCAGTGGCGTGGGTTCGACATCGCGTACACCGAGGCCGGCGATCCGGACGATCAGGACGTGGTACTGCTGCATGGACTGAACGCTGCGGGATCGAGTTTCGAGTTCCGCAACGTGTTCGACGCGCTGGCCGCGGATCACCACGTGATCGCGCCCGACCTGCCGGGGTTCGGTCGCTCAGACCGGCCGCCGATCGAGTACGCGGCGTCCCACTACACGACGTTCGTGGCCGACTTCCTCGCCGACGCCGCCGAGGATCCGATGGTCGTGGCATCATCGCATTCGGGTGCGTACGCGACCGCTGCGGCCGCCGACACCGATTCGGTCAGCGAGCTGGTGTTGGTGTGTCCGACGACCGCGGGGTTCTCGGGGACGCGCCCGCTCGTCGGCGCGCTCGTCAGGGCGCCAGTGGTCGGCACGGCGCTGTTCAACGTGGCCACGAGCAAGCGCGCCATCCGATATTTCAACGCCGATCACGGCTACCACGACGAGTCGGTTGTCACCGAGGACGTGGTCGAGTACCACTGGCGGACCGCCCATCAGCCGGGCGCTCGGTTCGCCGCCGCGTCGTTTTTCGCGGGCGCCCTGGATGTGGATATGGACTTGGGTGCCGAGCTGGCGGCTCTCGATCTGCCGGTGACAGTTGTTTGGGGCCAGGAAGCGACCATCTCGCCTGTCGCTGATGGCCGCGACATCGCCGATGCCGCGGGCGCGCGGCTGGTGGTGCTCGAAGAGTCCGACGTGCAGCCCCACGTCGAGCGCCCTGAGGCGTTCCTCCGGGACGCCGTGGAACCAAGCGCTACAGTTGAGGGCGGCGAGGATGTCAAACACGCCACTGATGGAGCGTGACGAAGCTGCGACTAGCGCGGAAACCAAGCAACCGGCGAAAAAGCGGCGGCCACGAGTAGTCGCTGTTTCGTCGTGAGGTCGTACGGAGCAAAGCGGTAGAAGTCGCGTCAGAAGACGTTGTCCCATTGTGCTGAGTTATATTTGATCGAACACGAGCGGGAGATCCGTACCATTGCCACGCCACAGAGAGAGTAGTGTGGATGGTACTGCAAGGCGCTACAACGTCGATCCGGACTCAAAGGTCGCATAACACGAGATCACAGCCACTGATTTGACGCTTTCGTTCGACCTTCGATAACTACGCTTTAGTATCCCCAAAACATTGTTAGCGTACGCTCAATCAATGGAGAACGAAGACCACAACTTCGGAACAAGCGACTGGTGGCCAAACCAGTTAGACTTGGAGATTCTGGATCAGAACAGCCAACAGGTCGACCCGTACGGCGAGGACTTCGACTACGCCGAGGCGTTCGAGGACCTCGACCTCGCGGCGGTCAAAGACGACCTCGAAGAGATGATGACCGACTCGAAGGACTGGTGGCCGGCTGACTACGGCCACTACGGGCCACTGTTCATCCGGATGGCGTGGCACAGCGCCGGCACCTACCGGACGTTCGACGGTCGCGGCGGCGCAGCCGGCGGTCGCCAGCGCCTCCCGCCGGTCGACAGCTGGCCGGACAACGTCAACCTCGACAAGGCCCGTCGCCTCCTCTGGCCGATCAAGCAGAAGTACGGCCGCAAGCTCTCGTGGGGCGACCTCATCATCCTGGCCGGAAACGTCGCGCTCGAATCCATGGGCTTCGAAACCTACGGGTTCGCGGGCGGACGTAAGGACGATTACACCCCGGACGAGGCCGTCGACTGGGGGCCCGAAGACGAGTGGGAGACCACATCCGGCGACCGCTTCGACGCGGATGGAAGCCTCAAGTGGCCGCTTGGCAACACCGTCATGGGCCTCATCTACGTCAACCCCGAGGGGCCAAACGGCGAACCCGACCTCGAAGGCTCCGCGAAGAACATCCGCGAGTCCTTCGGGAAGATGGCGATGAACGACAAGGAGACGGTCGCGCTCATTGCGGGCGGCCACACCTTCGGGAAGGTCCACGGTGCCGACGACCCCGAGGAGAACGTCGGCGCCGAGCCCGCCGCCGCCCCCATCGAGAAGCAGGGGCTGGGCTGGGAGAACGAGTTCGGTGAGGGCAAAGGTCCGGACACGATCACCAGCGGGATCGAAGGGCCGTGGAACACCACGCCGACCCAGTGGGACATGAGCTACGTCGACAACCTGCTCGAATACGAGTGGGAGCCCGAGAAGGGGCCCGGTGGCGCCTGGCAGTGGACCACCAAGAGCGGCGAGCTCAACGAGTCCGCACCTGGCGTGCAGGACCCGACCGACACCGAGGACGTCATGATGCTGACGACGGACGTCGCGCTCAAAGACGACCCCGACTACCGGGAGGTCCTGGAGACCTTCCAAGAGAACCCGCGGGAGTTCCAGCAGTCCTTCTCGAAGGCCTGGTACAAGCTCATCCACCGCGACATGGGGCCGTCCGAGCGGTTCCTGGGTCCGGAGGTGCCCGAGGAGACGATGATCTGGCAGGATCCGCTCCCGGACGCCGACTACGACCTCGTCGACGACGAGGCCGTCGCGGCGCTCAAATCCGAGCTCCTGGAGTCGGAGCTGTCGATCCCGCAGCTCGTGAAGACCGCGTGGGCGTCGGCGTCGACGTACCGCGACAGCGACAAGCGCGGCGGCGCCAACGGCGCGCGCATCCGGCTGGAACCCCAGCGCAGCTGGGAGGTCAACGAGCCCGAGCAGCTCGAAGCCGCGTTGTCGACCTACGAGGACATCCAGGCGGAGTTCAACGACGCCCGCAGCGACGACATGCGTGTGTCGCTGGCTGACCTGATCGTGCTCGGCGGGAACGCCGCCATCGAGCAGGCCGCGGCCGACGCCGGGTACGACGTCGACGTGCCGTTCGAACCGGGCCGCACCGACGCCACGCCCGAGCAGACCGACGTCGAGTCCTTCGAGGCGCTCAAGCCGAAGGCCGACGGGTTCCGGAACTACCTCGGCGACGACGCCGAGCGCGAACCCGAGGAGCTGCTGGTCGACAAGGCCGAGCTGCTGAACCTCACCGCCGACGACATGACGGTGCTCGTCGGCGGGCTCCGGGCGCTCGGAGTGACCCACGGCGACTCCGAGCTGGGCATCTTCACCGACCAGCCGGGGACGCTGACGAACGACTTCTTCACGACGCTGCTGGACATGGACTACGAGTGGGAAGCCGCCTCCGAGGACCGCGAGGTCTTCGAGTTGCGCGACCGCGAGACCGGGGACGTCGAGTGGACCGGCTCGCGAGTCGACCTGCTGTTCGGCTCGAACACGCGGCTGCGCGCCATCGCGGAGGTCTACGGCAGTGATGCCGACGAGGAGCTGTTCGTTCAGGACTTCGTGGACACGTGGAGCGAGGTCATGAAGCTGGACCGCTTCGACCTCGAATAGCGCGCCCGATCCACGCGCCGTCCACCCGTGGCGGTCGGCGTGTCGCTAACGCGGTGGAGCTGTTGCTGTTTCTGACTACGGCTGTGAGCAACTGCGATCAGGACGAATGGTATCCGCGCCAGTGTGTGACGTTCGAGCGCTGGTGCGACGGGCAGTATGTGATCTGCTTGGCAACCCCTGGGTCCGACCCGATACGATACGAATTGAATCGCGCAGGATGGAAGGTCGGCAGCGGACCGGGTGTCCACGAAGATGCTTCTAGCGATTCTGAGCCAGAAAACGGCGGAACAACGGTGTGGAAGGGCCGGCAGCTAACGGTTGGCCGGGCGGCTAATCATCACGTGGACCCGTGAATGACGAGATCGTAGTCACGACAACGGACCGCAGACGTAGTGCTCGCCACTTCGAGGCGAGGAACCCGGACAGGATGAACGCAAACCCCACGACGGTTGCTGGCGTGATCTCCTGTCCAAGCACGAGCCAGCCGGCCAGCGCCGCGAAGACGGGGATTACGTACTCAATGAAGCTCATCTCGATGGGACCGAGGTCGTCCAGTAATCTGAAGTAGAGCAGGAACCCACCGACGCCGGCGACCACAGAGAGGTATGTGAGTGCGCCGAGCGCGGACGGCGTCCAGGTGGCGGCCGCAAACGACTGGCCGGGGAGCACGAGTACAGCGACGTGGAGGACGACGGCGCCGGTGGCCATCAGCCACGCCTGGGTGGATAGGAACGGCAGCGATGGCGATCGGCTGTGTGTGACGACCGCGGCGACGGCGAACGCGAACGCGGACGCAAGCACAAGTGACACGCCAAGGACGCTGTCCGCGATGTTCGTAGGGTCGGGGTTAGCGATGATGACGACCCCAGCGAACCCAAGCATGACGCCGACCGCAGTGGCGGCGGTGAGCTGCTCATCGGTGGCGACGAGGCGCGTGAGCGCAGGCGTCACGACGGGAACGAGACCCAACAGAACAGCTGCGACACCGCCGGTAACGTACTGCTGACCCGTAAAGAGGAACGCATGATGGGCGCCGATCGTGAGGGTGCCGCCGACGAGCACGTAAACGAAGTCATCCATAGTTCGGGGGTAGACGTCAGCGTCCGAGACGAAGACGGCAGCAAACAGCAGTGCGGCAGCGATGTCGAAGCGTACGGCCGCGAATGGGACTGCGGGGAGATCGGCCAATCCAACGTCGGTTGCCATGAACGCCGTTCCCCAGACAGCGCACAGGAGCAAGAAACGACCGGTCGTCCGGTAACGACTCATTCGTGAGGGGTTCGCTGTCAAGGGGCAAATATGCGTCGAACTGCACGGACTCTCGGGGCATCCGGACCTGCGTGATGGCGGTGGCGGCTGTGTAGTATGCTGTCGCTATCGATGACCGCCAGCTACCCACCGCACGTTTTTCGCGGCTCGGTGTCGGTAACAGTAGTTGAAAACACGCCGATTCTATTCAGCAACGCGCCTCGGTAATCAGTTAATGTCTGATGCCCTCAAACTACCCTTGAGAAGATCGGCAAACAATTGTCTGATTTATGGTAATTGGGCTGAGAGTTGGGGGTCGTGTAGGTGTCTTAGTTGGCACTGTCTAGTTAAGCCAGTTTGAGAAGTGAGCAGTTCGTTGGTTTTGGTGTCTATGCGAAACCAAGAACTGCTCACAGAGACGTTGAACACAGCGAATCTTGAATGTTGGGAGCGAGAGCGGACGGCGAAGCCGTCAAGGGTCGCAGTTGACGAGACCGCTATCAAAATCAACGGCGAATGGTCTTGGCTGTACGCTGCAATAGACCTCGACACAAAATTGATTCTTGACGTGGAATTGTTTGGACGGCATGGGACTGATCCAGCGGCTGCATTTCTTCATGGACTCCGTGAGAAACACGATCTCTCCGACGCTGTGTTTCTCGTTGACCAGTTCGGCTACCGGACTGCCCTCTCCCGCTTAGGGCTCAACGGTCGGGTTGACTATATCGACAGAAACCTCATCGAAAAGTGGTTTCACACCTTCAAAATGCGTATCGCCCGTTTCCATAACTCCTGGGTCGGCAGTCGGGCGAGCGCACGCGAATGGATTGAACAATTCGTACATTACTACAACCGCCAACGACCGCATCAACCACTCGACGAACGAACGCCAGCTGAAGCCGTGCTTAACTAGACAGTGCCCTGAGGAAGAAGTAATCAGAGTTCTGCACTACTGCGATTCTGCTCCGCTTAATGATGACATTGACCGGCTTCTAAGAGCGTGTATGGATAGAGGAATAGACAATATTCGTCGAAATGACCGTGCCCAGTCAGCAATGCACGCCGTAATTATCAATTCGACGGGTGTTCAGGTTGGCCCGACTACTGAGGAGTCATACTCACGCCAGTTTGAACTCGTTCGAGGGTGGAAAAACGACGAAAATCTTAGTCCGGGAGTCCGTCGGTTTGCCCGTAATCTAGAGGGCGACCTCTATGATACGGTTGATGAGGACATAGATTCAATCTAAAATTCCTATCAATCGGCATCTGAGGGGGCCCAGTCAGCATCAAATATATCTTCGAATACCTGCCGAGTTTTTGGCGGTTCGGTCGGAATCTGAAGGTCGCGCGGATCGTCCTCGATGGCCTGCATTAATTCACCAGCGGTGACTTGCTTTCCTTCGCTTAGGTCTTCGCCAGTTTCCTCAGCGCGGAGGATGTTCGTCACCGTCCAAATGTTGAAGGGGTGGGCCGCGAAGTTGAAGTAGAACGCCCGAAGCGCCGGATTCTTCGACCCAGACTTGGCCAAGAAGTCGCGTTTGATTTTCCGGAAGTCCGTTTCGATGCCCCACCGACGGCGGTACGCCTTCCCCAACTCTTCTGGTGGGACTTCCTCCGGGTGAAGGTTCGTGTAGAAGTACGTGTAGTCGTCCATCGGCTCATTAGCCCCTGAGTTCCGTAGTTTCACCGTCTTGTCCGACTCCAGCCCAACCGCGTAGTAGCTATCTTCGTCGAGGTTGCCCACGCCGTAGGAGTAGTACGACGACCGCAGATCGGTACGGGCCATCCCGTTCAGGAAGTGCTTGATGGTCGAAATCGTGTCCGAGTTGTAGAACTCTGTCCCGGCGTCAAGGTAGACGCGGCCGATATCCACGTGTTGCCTGCTCAGCCGGAGCATCCAACGGATATACTTCGAGGCCTTCGACTTGTCTCTGACAAGGAGCACGACCAGAATCAGCGGCGTGTCGGTCCCGACGACAGCGAGCGTGATGTACTTCCACGCCCACGAGTAGTTCCGGCCCGGCTTCGTCCGGCGAATGTACTCGTCACTCTCTGAGTCGCCGTAGAACGGCCAATGCGTGATGTCGATAGCGACCTCTGCATCCTCGGGGAAGTAGTCGTACCGGGCGGCGATCTTGAACAGTTGCTCATTCGCCTCCCGGAACATCCGCATGACTGACTCCCGTGAGGACTTCCGAAGGTGGTGCGTGAGGTTCTGTCCGGTCGGGATGTCGCCGTCGTCGTAGAACGGTTTGTACTTGAGGTTCTTCGCGGCGTCGTTGACGAACCCGTTCCCGTTCGCGGCGGCGATGAGCACCCGGAGCGACGGATCTTTGGTCACTTCCGTGCTGTCGTCGCGCTTCAGTCGGAGGTACTTGAACGTCTTCGAGCGAAGCTCCCGAGCGATCACCTGAACCGGCGGGAACCCCTCGCCGTCAGTGGCTATCGTGTCCGGTGTTGGGCCTCGAAACCAGTGTTCGAGCTTCGTGCCCTGCAAGCGCCGGACCAGCGTTTCAGTCTCGCTCGCGTAGTAGTGCCGCGTCGCGTCCTCTCCATCCAGATTCTCGGTGAGGTTCTCGTTAGTCGGCTTCGACCAGTAGTACGGACGAAGCTGGACCTTCCCGAGTGCCTTTGCGAGCCGATGCTCGGGCGTCTCTAGCTCGTCGTACCGATCCCGTTCCACCGACCAATTGTGGATGCTGTAGGCCTCTGATTTGATTACTTCCCACAGCGGCGGGATGATATTCTTGGCCGGATTGCGCGTCGGGAGGGCCGTGTACCCCCAAGTGTCATACCGCGGGTTGTCGGGTAGCTTACTCTTGGCTTCTCTGTACCGGCTTGAAATCTCCGCCTTTTCTTCTGCCGCTCATGGATTTCACCCTTCGACTCAGGGTCACGGTCGGCGTTCTCGTCTTTCTCCTTTGCCACGACAAATCCCCCCTACTCATCGTCTCGCCACGACCCCCATACCTCCCGATACTTCCCGAGTTCGCGGTACTCCTTCTTCCGCTCGAAGGCATCGATGGCGTAGATCACCTCGTTGTCCTTGTCCCACTCGATCAGGACGCGGAAGTCACCGACACGAAGCTTGTAGCCGGGGTGGTTCTTCAACCGATCAAGAAAGTGGCCCGGGAAGTCGCCGATGTCCTCCAGCTTGTTGATGATCCGCTCGGCTTCCTCTGTCTCAAACTGTTCCAGCGTTTCGACCAACGTCTCCGTCAGAACGACCTCATGAGCCACCGTTCAGCCCTCAGTCGTCGATACCGAGGCGTTCTCGGGCCTCATCTGTGGACATCGTCCGGCCCGCTGCAACGTCCGCGTAGCCCTCTGAGACGCCTTCCTGCGCACCAGGCGTCAGAATCGGCTCCGTGGTATCGCGCAGCACCTCACGGATGAACTCCGAGCGGTTGGTGTAGTTCAGTTCCTCCGAAAGCTCATCAAGCTCGTCCAGAAGCCGCTTCGGCACCTTGACGTTGAGCTTCACCATCTCACCCTCCTCCCCGTTATCCCCGGGCGTGTCCGTGCTCATACGCTGTGGTACGCCGGTGGTACTCAAAGAACTGTCGCTCAGTCGTCCCGCGGATCGCTGACCAGTTCGTAGAGGCCGCTTTCATGGGCTTTTTCGACGTGTCCAGCAGCGACAAGAACGTTTAGACGGTTGTGAATGGTCTGTTTCGACAGGCCAGTCCAATCTACAAGAACAGCAGGCGTACACCGTCCTTTCTGAAGCTCATCAAGGATTTTTCGGTCACTTTCTATCAACTCGTCTGCTTCCATCTTTGTTGCTTGCATGCGTGACTATGGGCATAGGTATTACGAGTGGTTAGTTAGTCCTTTTGGATAGTATGGACTAAATGGATTGACTAACAGTAAATCATATGAGGATGGCGGTGAGAGTGATTGTTGAGAAGCGCGGGACGCCGGTCAGAAGTTGCCCGGGGCGTGTTTGGACCACGCCCGACCGTGCTTCGCTGGAGACCAACGAAGCATGTCAATGAAGACATCCGCCGGACTTCAGGATTCCGGCACGGCGAACGAATCGAACCCCGAAAACGAGGAGGCCGACTCCGCTCTTGCGGAGCTTATCGAGCAACACGAGAACACCGACTGGAGTGACGTTCCAGGCATCAGCGCCGCGGAAGCAGGTGCGTGGACGGCACGACTGATCGAGGCGCGAGAATCCACCCCGGAGGGTCTGTGATGCAGCGTCGTCAGTTCCTCGCCGCGGCCGCAGCACTCACGGCACTTCCGCAGGCGGCACAAGCTGAGGCGGCTGGCAACACGACCACCCCCGGCGAGATCGTCGAAGACCGAAGCGTGACCGACGATGGAACGTACTCGCTCACCGACTGTGGCTCCGTTCCAGGTGGGCTGAACAACGTCCACGTCACGGCAGAAATGAACGACGGCCCGCTCGAAATTGAAGGTGTTCACGAAGAGAACGGCTGGTGCGGTGTCGGGCTCCGCTGGAGTTCTGGCCCTATCGAGGTTGGCACTGGACTCGATCCAGACGACGCCCGCGAGGAGTTCGCTGGCGTGCCCGTGAACCAGTCGGTGCCCGAGGGCACGGACGGCGATGCGGCGGCGCTCTCGCGGCCTCAGCAGAAGCAAGAGCAGACCGTCCCCGACCCACAACGACCACTACCGGCTGTCCCTGCTCACCGGCGAGACGGCCTACGACCCTGGTGAGTTCTCGCAGGCGACCATCGAGATCGAGGTGTCGGACCTCATCGGCATCGAGGACGCACAGACCGCGCACGAGCGGTGGCTGGCGTCCGACGTGGCAGCCGCGTTCAACGAGTCGGTGTATCACCCGTACACCTCGTTGAAGTTCCACACGCTCCTCGTGGCGGCGCTACTGGATAACCCCCGGGCCGATCACGACTTCGGCGATCTCCGGCTCATCGTGGACCCGGCGGGCGACGTCGTCCCGTTCCGCACGGTCTTCAACGGCGACCGCTTCGCGCTCCGTATCGACGAGAACACCGACGGGAGTCCGTCGGCCCGGCTTGGAAGCCGGCCGTGGCGGTCGTGGGCGTCAGTGTGGAACCGCCTGACAGCGCACCCGCTCGATACCGGTCACGACAAGTACGACATGACCCTCGATGCCAACCTTCGGCGGATGCAGTCCTGGAGCGCGGCGCTCCAGTACATCGAAGACTACCACGAGTGGAGGCCCGACCGATGACGGCGATTCAGCAAGTCCTGTGGGAACTGTGGATGGACTACATCGGCCACCCGTACTACGTCTCGGGGAACGCCATCCTGCACGCCCTCGGCCAGCACCTCGATCCCGAGATCCACGGGTCGGTATCGGCCAGTCATGGCGTCTTCGTCCCCGGTCAGTTCGGGACGTTCCCCGAGGAACACACGCAGTCGGGCATCCGGCCGTACCTCGGGAGCGGCCTCCCCGACGTCAAGGCCTACGACGACCTCTTCCTCCAGCGGGAAGCGATGCATCCGTGGCTGCTGGACACCCGCGCTCGGGACGCGCTGAACACGCATGATCTCCGGGTCCACGGCGGCCACCCGGCGCTCGCCCACGAGACGATCATGGGTCGCCGGGAAGACCAGCGGAAGCAACAGCAGACGACGAAGTGGTACGTTCACGCCTACCTCCACGCCGATGACCCGACGGTACTCCCACTCGGCGAGGATGTGCTGGAGGGACTCCAGTTCGGCGGCAAGCGCAACTACGGCTACGGCGAGGTCCAGCTGAAGGACACGCAGATGGTGGACCTCGATGAACTGGACTACTCGCGGCTCGAAGGCGCGGAGACGTACCTCATCGAACTCGTGACGCCGTTCGTGGTGGAGTCGGAGTATCCCGACGCGGACGACCGGCCTGTCCCGTGGTGGTGGGCTGAGAACCGCGACGGTCTCCGGCTTCGTGAGGAGAAGATCCTCGAACAGCGCGAGGTATTCAGACTGGAGACGGTGGACCACGGGCAGGTCGTGAAGTACCTTGGCGACCGTCCGGTGGAGACCGCGAAGAACGGCCTCACGAGGGTCGGCTCGCACTCCCGATACGGCTTCGGTGAACTGCGGCTGAAGCCCCTCGGCGAACAGTATCAGGAATCAGAGAAGTAACGACTAACAAGCAACCGATGGAACACCAGAATCAGGATGAATCGGACGAGAAAAATACAGCGGTGCGGCTGAATAAAGAAATCGTATTACCAACAACTGGTAATGGAACCGCATCGTTCGGTGGGTGCACGAGCTACTGTGACGGGGTTGGTTTGGCGGGTTGGTCTTCGGACGCCGCGTGGTAGATCGCGTCACCGGTCTCGGGGTCAAACAGGTGGAGGCGTTGCTGATCGAAGCACAGACGGATCGTGTCCCCGGTCGAAACGTCCCGGCGAGGTTGGACTTTCACCTGTAGCTCGTCGTCACCGATGGTGCAGTGTAACAGGAGCTGTTCACCGAGCGGTTCTCGGACGGTTACCCTCGCCTCAAAGGACTCCTCGTGTCCAGTGGCAGAGCGCCCAGCCAATAGGACGTCCTCGGGTCGAACCCCGAATGTCAGGCGGCGGTCAACGAGTGCCGAGTTGGAGCCGCCGTCGGGAAGCGGGTGAGCGAACCCCTCGTGGTCGGCAACGAGACCACGGGGGCGGTCGCGAACCCGCACGGGAACCAGGTTCATTGCCGGTTCGCCGATGAATCCGGCGACGAACTGGTTTGCGGGGAAATCATAGAGTTGCTGTGGCGGCGCGACCTGTTGGACGGTGCCGTCGTTGAGGACGGCGACGCGGTCGCCAAGCGTCATCGCTTCGGTCTGGTCGTGGGTCACGTAGACGGTTGTGGTGTCGAGTTCTCGATGGAGTTTCGACAGCTCCGCCCGCATGTGGACGCGGAGCTTCGCGTCGAGGTTCGACAGTGGTTCGTCGAGCAGGAACACGGACGGCTCGCGAACGAGCGCGCGCCCGATGGCCACGCGCTGGCGCTCACCACCGGAGAGGGCGTCTGGGGTCCGGTCGAGTAACTCCGTGATACCGAGTGTTGCGGCTGCGTCGGCGACGCGGTCCTCGATCTCGGCGCTGGAGTAATCGGTGACTGACTGCATCCCGAAGGTCATGTTCTCGGCGGCAGTCATGTGTGGATACAGGGCGTAGTTCTGGAACACCATAGCGATGTCACGGTCCTCGGGTGGTGAGTCGGTGACATCAGTGCCGCCGATCCGGATGGTGCCGGCCGTGGCGTCCTCGAGGCCAGCGATGAGCCGAAGCGTCGTCGATTTGCCACAGCCCGAGGGGCCAACGACGACGAGGAACTCCTCGTCGAGGACATCGAGATCGATCCCGTCAACCGCGGCGATGCTGTCGTAGTGTTTGGTGAGGTCGGTGAGTGTGATCGTACTCATTGGAATCAGGATTGCTGAATCGCGATGGTTTCGCGAAGCGAACGGTGGAAGACCAGCAGTACGGCAAGCGGCGGCAACAACGCGAGCACCGCCGCGGCCATGATGACGCCCCACTGTGTCAAGCCGGCCTGGGCCGCCCCCTGGATGTATCGAATCCCGACCTGGGCGACCTGACTTGGTTTGTCCGTGACCGCGATGAGCGGCCAGAGGAACTGGTTCCAGGAGTAGATGAACGTGATGACGCAGACGCCGGCGATCATGCTGCGGGACATCGGGATCAGCACGGACACCAGGAAGCGAAACGGGCCGACCCCATCCACGTGGGCTGTCTCGACCAGCGAGTCGGGAATCGAGCGGAAATGCTGGCGGAACAGGAACACCGCGGTTGCGCTGGCGATGTACGGCCCCGTGATCGCTAGGAGGGTGTTCGTCCAGCCGAGATCCGCCATCAGCTGGAAGAGGGGCACGATCCGGACTGGAACGGGTAACAACAGCGTGAGCAGAACGAACATGAAGATCGCGCGCTCGTACGGGAGTTCGTAGTAGACGAGCGCGAGCGCGGCCAGCAACGAGAGGGTGACTTTCCCGATGACGACGGCGATGCTCATCACCAGCGAGTTGAGGAGGTAGGTCCCGAAGTTGTACGTTGTGAGCGCGGCCTGGTAGTTCTGGAGGGCGTTACTGCCGGGTCCGATGGTGGTGGGCTGGTAGACTTCGGCGGTCGTTTGCGTGCTCATCAGCACGGCCAACACGAGTGGGGCGGCCATCAGTGCGATCGCGCCGAACAGCCCCAGGTGCATCAGAGCGTTCTCGGGGAGGATGTCACGGTGGGTCGTCCGGGTCGAAGACTGGGCGGTGTCAGTGGCCATTGTATCACGCCCCATACTGTGCGTATCCCTCTGAAACGCGGATTTGGACGTACATCAGTACCGCGACCAGGGCGAACAGGATGACTGACTCGGCCGACGCCAAGCCCAGGCTGTTGAACTCGAAGGCGTCGCGGTAGAGCTTGAATATCAGGAGATTGGTTGCGTCGCCCGGACCGCCGCTGGTGAGGAGGTCCACGATCGGGAACGTGGAGAAGAACGCGTAGATCGTGTTCATCACCGTGAGGAAGACCAGCGTTGGTGCCATCAGCGGGAGGTAGACGCTCCGGAGGCGTCTGAGGTGGCCAACCCCGTCGAGCGTGGCGCGTTCGGTGAGCGTTTTGGGGATCGTGTTGAACGCGGCAACGACGAAGATGATGTTGTATCCGAGCTGCTTCCAGATCGCGACGACGGCGACGACGGTGAACGCCTGCGGGCCGCTGTTGAACCAGTCTAAGGTGAACGGGGTGACCGCTTCGAGGTAGTGGGTGAACACACCGAGGTTCGGGTGTAGGATGAAGTTCAACAGGATCGCGGCGACGGCCGGCGGCAGCGCGTACGGCCAGATGGCGGCGATGAGGTACGCCGACGAACCGACGGACACGGTGAAGAGGAGATATCCGACCGCGATCGACAGCAGGAGGGTTCCGGTGACGACGATGGCTGCGAACAGGACAGAGATCGCGAAGCTGTGGTGGTAGGCGGTTGAGGTCAGCAGCTGAACGAAGTTCTCCGCGCCGACCCAGGCGGTCTGCTGCCCGAGGAACAGGGTTCTGTACAGGCTGAGTCGGAACGTCTCGAGGCCCGGATAGTAGAGGAACGCACCGAGCACGACCACGGAGGGGAGCAGCAGTCCCAGGGCCTGCAGTGTCGAATCGAATGGGGTTGGCTGTGTGGACATGGGTGGTCGGGTTACGCGCTGTCGTCGATGGAGTCGGTGTAGTCCTGGATGGCGCTGGTCGCTTGGGTGTCCATCTCTGCGAGGCCCGCCGAAACGGACATGTCACCGGTGATGATGCTGACCGAGAGCTCCTCGTTGATCGTTCGGACTTCCGGGAACGCGCCCATGACTGCGCCGCGCGTTGCCGGTGTGTCGGTGGTCTCCTGGAGTTGGTCGAAGGCCGTGCGGAAGTTCGGGTGTTCGTCGAACCAGCCGTCGTCCGTGAGCCGGTCGATGACGCTCTGTCGCACCGGGAAGTAGCCGCTGTTGCGGTGCCACCGCAGCTGCTGGTCGGGCTGGGTGAGATACGCGATGAACGCACCGGCGGCCTGTTTCTCCGCAGTCGTCAGTGCGTCCGGAACCCACAGTGAGCCGCCACCGATGACGACGCCTGAGTTGTCTCCGGTCGGGGTTGGGAGGTATGCGGATCCGAGTTCGAAGCCGCGCTGCTTTGCACCGGCCACCAGCGAGACCAGATTCGACGTGGAATCCCACAGCATCGCCGCTTGCTCGGTGAGAAACGCCTGTCGGGCCTCGTCCCACGCCTCGATCCCGGGGTTCAAATAGAGGTCGGCGTTGGCCATGTCGGTCCACCACTGGTAGACCGCGCGTCCGGCGTCGCTGTCGAAGTTAGTCTCCGTGGGTCGGCCGGCACGGCCGTTGTCGTTGTTGACCAGGAGTTGGTTTTGCTTCGCGAACTGCTGTTCGATCTGCATCCACGAGTGATTCGGCCAGGTGAGGCCGTACTCTAGTTGCGTGTTCGAAACAATGGTGCTGGCCGCTGTCCGGAGTTCGGCAAGCGTCGTCGGCGGGGCGTTCGGATCGAGCCCAGCCGCCTCGAAGGCACGCTTGTTGTAGAGCATGATGGTGTTCGAGGAGTTGAACGGCATCGAGTTGAGCGTGCCATCGGTGCGGTAGTAGTTGAGGACCGACGGGAGGAAGTCCTCGCGGTCGATTTTGTCTTCGGGGAGCAGGGAGTCGATGGGAGTGAACGCGTTGCTGTCGAGGGCGATTCGGGTCCCGATCTCGAAGAGTTGGACGATCCCCGGGGGATCGCCGGCCCGCGACGCCTGGAGGGACTGGTTGAGCGTCTCACGGTAGCCGGTCTTGCTCACGGGGTTGATCGAGACACCGTCGGTCTGTGCTGAGAAATCCGCTGCCATCTGCTCGATTGTGGTCGCCAGTTCGTCGCCGAAAACGTGCCAGAAGTCCAGCGTGATGGTGCTGGAGCCGGTATCCGATTGGGTTGTGGCTGTGTTGAGTGCGCCACAACCGGCGAATGCTGTGAGTCCGGCCGTGCCGGCACCGGCGAGGACTGCGCGTCGTGTCGCTGTGGCTCTCCGTGTCTCTGTGGTGGGCGCCATCGGATAACGCAACTCGGGGTCCTCGGATGAGTGCTTATATGAGTTGAAAATATCCGTCCAGACAGTTCTGGAGACCTATTGAGCCGTGCATGGGGCGGCGCGCAGCAATACCGTCGACGTTCCAGAACTGACCCCGGTTTTTAATATCGAACCAGTCGTTGTGTGGGTGGCTGTTGGATTCATGCTCTCGAACGCAACGCGAGTGACAGTCGTGTGCATCGTTTCGGCGGTCGCGCTCTGGCTCGTCGTGAGACGGATCACCGATGCGGCCTGGGTGCAGTTGGTGACGCTCATCGGCGTTGGCGTCTGGCTGCCGACAGTGCTCGCCAAGCGGGTGGGGCGGTGACAGCGGGAGTGTCCGAGGGCCGTGCGTGGTAGCGGGCGTGACTCGAGTGCGGATCGGGAGATCGTCGACGACCACACCGCAGTCAGTTGTGAGGATGGCGCAGGTTCAAAATGAGGGGGTGGGGATGCGTGCGACACGACGCACGTGGCTGCGGGCAGCCCTCAGAACGGAGGACTGTAGTCCTGGTACTCGTCCATGTCCTCCATGCGGTCAGTTTTCGACGGCATGACCGCGGCACGGGGGCCGCCCGAGCGCACGACGGTCACGTCATCGAGGTCGTCGAGGCTTTCGGGGAGGCGACTTTCGATGGCGTTCATCGTCATCGGTGCGATGCCGCAACCCGAGCACGCGCCGCCGATCGCGACGGTCGCGGTGCCGGCTGCTTCGTCGATCTCCCGGATCTCGAAGTTGCCGCCGTGTTGCTGGATCTGGGGGACGTTGTCACTGAGATAGTTGCGCGTCTGTCGTTCGAGGTTGCCTGCGCTCATTGCGGATGTACAGACGCACCATAGTGTCATAAATCCATGGTATTTGGCGAGCCTAAACCAGCTCAAGGAGGGCGATCCGACGTGGAGGCCACTGGAAGCGGTGAACCCACCACGGGGCCAAGCCTCGTGGCACTCGCCTTGAACCGCCTGTAGACAACACCACGACAGAGTGCAGTAGGGCTGAAGGCGCGATAGAGCGAGTTACACATCGATGACGGGGGGTGAGCGAGCGCGATACATCGCTGGCGGTGCCGGTAGAGAGAGAGTGACATGGCCGAATTTGGGGCACAGATCCCGTATCACACCAGGATAAACATCGATTGGGGTTACGCTTTTCAACCAGGGGGTGTACAGCATACGTATGGCTGGTCGCGACCAAGGTGGGACGCACGGAGTCGGCGACGACGCCGGGGTGGGCGGCGATGACGCGGCCGCCGATGGCTCCGGGCATGGCGCTGGTAGCCAACTCGCTGGCTCGGACGCGGCCACAGACGAGGACGCACAGCGGTCGATCCGTGACATGCTTCACGACGACGGGGACGCGTCGGTGTTCGTCAACCGTGACCTCGTGGAGCCGGACACGATCATCGACGAGGAGCGAATCGTCGGCCGCGACGAACAACTGGAGTCGGTGGTGTCGTTTCTGAAGCCAACGCTGCAAGGGAATCGGCCACCGAACATGCTCCTGTACGGGCCCGCGGGAACCGGGAAGTCGCTCATTATCGGTGCGGTCACCCAACAGATCATCGAACTGTGCCACTCCAAGGGTGAGCGGTTCGGCGTTGTGCAGGTCAACTGCCAGCCGATCAACACGCTCGACCAAGCCGTGTACGAACTCGTCCAGACGGTCGCCAGCGATGTCGGCATCGAACCCGGAGTTCCCGAAACCGGAGTGTCGACGAAACGGAAGTACAGACGGCTCTACGACCTCATCAACGAGCATTACGACTCGGTCATCTTCATTCTGGACGAGATCGATCTGCTGGTTGGTCGGCGCGCAAACGACGAGCCGGCGTACTCCAAACTGCTGTATCAACTCTCGCGCGCTAGCAACACGAACGACATCGAAGGCCAAGTGTCGGTGGCCGCACTGACAAACGACCCCAAGTTCATGGAGAACATCGACGGGCGGGCCGAGAGCTCGTTCAATCCCCGCGATATTTACTTCCCGGATTACGACGCCACACAGCTCCGGCAGATCCTCGAAAACAGGCGTGACGCGTTCCGCCAAGACGCGTTGACCGACGACGTACTCCCGCTCGTGTCGGCGTTTGCGGCACAAAGCCATGGTGATGCTCGGAAAGCGATCGATCTGTTCCGTGGAGCCGGCGATCTGGCCGACGAACAGGGGGATCAAACGGTCCGCGAAGACCACGTCCGGGAGTCCCAAGACGAGATCGACAAGGACCGGTCGCTGAAGTTGATCGCGGGGCTGACGACCCAGAAGAAGATTTCCCTGTACGCGACGGCGGCTGTCGCGCACTGTTCGAGTGCAACGCGGAACTCGGTGCCCAGTCCGGTTGGGTTCCAGGTGTACCAGTGGGTCACCGAGGAGATCGATGCCGACCAGATGACCCGGGAGACGTACGTGAAATACGTCAAGGAGTTGTCGACGTATGGATTGGTGTCGACGGCCCGAAAGAGCCGTGGACGCGGTGGCGGAATGTATATGGACTTCACCTTCAGGGGTGATCCGGAGTCGATGATGCATCGGGTTGTCGACGACACGCGACTGGAGAGAGTCGGCACCGAATCCGAGCGGCTCCACGCGGTGGTGAACGCCCAACTTCGAGAGTTCGAGGAGTAGTTGCCAGGCGATTCCCTGCTGCCTTTCGCTTCCCTCCCCACCCCCCGTCTTCGATGTGTAATCTCCTGTCGTGTCTCTGATCAGATCGTCGGCTCCTGCTGGCGATCGTGGCAAGGCCACACCCCCTCCCCGTCATCGATGTGTAAACGATACCACCGAGGGATCGATGGCACACTGGCAACGAAGTGAGACCAAGACAGAAGCAGGGTTCAACGCCGCTGTGACAGGAAGGCGACGTATTAGACGGAGTTCGAATGCTGTCAAGCACTAGTTACGTGTTCTCCTACAACTACCAAATTAACATACAGCTATTGCAGTGCGGTTACTGTTTTCCCTGGTCTATTATAAATCTTTCCTTAATAGTAATACAGTTCGCTGAGAGGGACAAAACCGGCAGAAGGGAGCTGTCCTCGGCGTGTATCGCGGTCGTAGCTCACCTACTGGTTGGTTCGACCGATCCCCCCACCCTGCGGCAATCCCGTTTACACATCGATGACGGGGGGAGGGAGTCCCCCCTCCCTTTTCGCCGCCGACACGTCCAGCTCCCGCATGAATCTCGGCGGGCCGCCCAGCAGGAACGGTGGTACGGGACCCCGCTATCGATCCCGAACCCGCCGCCCCATCTCGTCGGCGGTCAGCAACGCATCACGCACCATTGCTGGTGTAACGTCAAACGGCTCGTCGTGGATCGTCTCGGCTTCGTCACAGGCCGCCTCCGCGACCACGTCCAGGTCTACCTGTTCAGGGTTCGTGATCCCGATCTCACCGAGGGTGACAGGCAACCCGAGTTCGACCGAGAACTCGATGAACTCCTCGATCCTCGCGTCGGAATGCCCCTCCAGCACGAGCTGCGTGATCGTACCGATGTTCACCTTTTCACCGTGGGTCGCGTCGTGCGTTTCCGCGAGCTGCGTGAGGCCGTTGTGCACGGAGTGGGCAGCCGCCAGCCCGCCGCTTTCGAGCCCCAGCCCGCTGAGCAGCGTGTTCGCCTCGATCACGGCGTCGACGCTCTCGGTCACGGCATCGTGCTCGACGGCGTCCAGCGCGCCGGCACCGTGCTCACGGAGCGTCTCATAGCACAGCTCGGCGAGCTTGTGTCCCGCGCGGGTTGGTTTCCCACCGACCTCGTTGTCGCCGCCGGACTGTGCGACTGCGTCCGCCTCGAACCACGTTGCAAGCCCGTCTGCGATCCCCGAGCGCAGGAACCGAGCCGGCGCTGCAGCGACCACTTCGGTGTCAACGATCACCAAGTCCGGGTGCTGCTCGTAGTACCAGTAATCCTCGAACTCGCCGTGCTCGCTGTAGATCACTGACAGCGAACTCGTCGGCGCGTCCATCGATGCGATCGTCGGCATCGACACCATTGCGCCGCCGACCTCCTCGCGGACTGCTTTCGCGGTGTCCAGGGCCTTGCCGCCTCCGGCCCCGATAACGATGTCGGCACCCTCGTCGACAGCAACGGACGCGATCCGCTCGATCTCGTCCTCCG
Source organism: Halobacterium sp. MBLA0001 (assembly GCF_049705385.1). Taxonomy (NCBI): domain Archaea; kingdom Methanobacteriati; phylum Methanobacteriota; class Halobacteria; order Halobacteriales; family Halobacteriaceae; genus Halobacterium; species Halobacterium sp. MBLA0001. The sequence continues at coordinate 135,113 of NZ_JBNAMQ010000008.1, read as the reverse complement.
AGGACTCCCCGTTGAACACGACCGATGAGCCGTCGAGTCCGGCTTCCGCGAGGCTTTCGTGCACGTCGCTCTCGATCATGTCCATCACGATCTCGTCGGCGACTAGCAATGCTGTGTCACCGAGTGATTCCGCGTGCGTGCCGATGTCGGTCGTCACGTTGCGTCCCTGTACGTACGTCGATGGCGATTTGAATACGCTCGTCATGAGTTAGGCCGTACGTACGTGTTTAGCCCCAGAGCGATTTCGGTAGTCTCTCCTAGGACCCGTACGAGCAGTGCAGTAGGTCGATGCAACAGGCGAACGAGTTCATCTTCGAGGGATGGTCTCCGACCCGGAGACCATCCCGTCTCGTCTGGTTATGACTCCGTCGGAGCCAACCGAAGAAGAGATACTCGACCGCCTTGCTGCGCTTGAAGAAGAAAACCAGCAGCTTCGGGAACAGGTTGAGGAGCTCGAAGAACTTCGTAAGGAGAACAAGCGTCTCAGAGCCAAGCTCCGGTGGTACGAAGGACCACATACACCGCCGAGCAAGGAACATCCAGGCGATGAAGAGTCGTCCTCGTCCGATGGGGACGAGGACGACGAACAGCCACGTACTGACGGTGGCACGCCCGGTCGAAAAGCCGGACACGAGCCAGAATGGCGTGAGGCTCCTGACCCGGATCGAGAAATCGAGGTGACCTGTGACTGCTGTCCAGAATGTGGCGAAGCGTTCGACGAGTCGGCGGGCGTCAGCCCCCGACTCGTCGAGGAACTCCCAGATCCACAGCCACCGGAAGTCACACAGTACAACCGCCACCACTACGAGTGCCACTCCTGTGAAACCGAGACTGTCGCCTCACACCCCGACTGCCCCGACGAGGGGCAGTTCGGGGTGAACGTTATTGCTCAGTCGGCACTATCTCGGTACGATCACCGACTTCCCTACCGGAAGATCGGAGACCGCTTCCAGCAACTACACGGACTGGAGCTCTCGGCCGCGTCCACGTGGCACGCGACCGAGCGCGCTGCGCGCGCCGGTCGCTGTGAATACGAACAGATCCGTCGCCAGATCCAGCAAGCCGACGTTGTCCATATAGACGAGACTGGAATCAAGCGAGACGGCGAACAGGCGTGGCTGTGGACGTTCACCACCGAGAACCACACGCTGTACGCGGTCAGAGAAAGTCGTGGAAGCGATGTTCCCGCAGAAGTCCTCGGCGAGGACTTCGCGGGAACGGTCATCTGTGATGGGTGGACGGCGTATCCAGCCTTCAGTGAGACGCTTCAGCGGTGTTGGGCACACATTCTCCGGGAAGCTGAAGACGCCGCTGAACAGCAGGCTGAAGGCGAACCGATCTATCGTGCTCTCAAGGAGTTGTACGTCGCTCTCCAGGCTCGACTGGAGAGCGACTTGACAGTGCGTGAGCGGGCAGAATTACAGCGTGTTGCACGAAGAGAGCTTGAATCGTTGATTGAGCGGTCAGTCCCCGACGGACCAGTGGCAACACTACTCGGGAAGATCGAAGGAGGCCTCGACCACTGGCTCACCTTCGTCGGTGAGCCAGCGGTCTCCCCGACGAATAACGCTGCGGAAAGCGCACTACGTGAGCCAGTGGTTCTCCGGAAGCTCATCGGAACACTTCGGAACGACCGCGGGATGTTCGTTCACGAGACGCTGCTGTCCCTGCTGGCGACGTGGCGCCAGCAGGGACGCAACCCCTACGAGGAATTCAAACGAGTCGCCCGAGACAACGAGATGATCTCACGAGCTCACGCTGTGCCGGCTGTTGCGTCCTCGGGGTAAACACATACGGCCGTACTAAAAATTCACCGGGGAGCCGCATATACTTTACGAGAACACGCATTATCTCCGGAGAAACCACGTCATACATCCATTATACTGTGCGATCTTTCACGCACACACAGGTCGTCGCGTCGAGCAGCCCCGCAACCGATTCGGCACCGTCTTCCGGTCGCTAATACCACCCGAGCGCTTCGCCGACCGTGGTCACTCCTCGAACCGAAGCAGGTCCTTTTCCCCGAGTTGCATGAGGAAGTGGCCGAGCGTCTCTTCGACCGGCGCAACGCGCTCCGCGTCGTGTTCATCGGCGACGCGAGACGCGATGTCCGCGACGGTGTTGGTGCCATCGCAGGCGCGCCAGACGGTTGCGCCAACCGCATCGAGCACGAGCTTGCGGTCGCGGTCCGCGTCGAAGAGGTCAAACAGGAACCCATCGACGCGGTTCCGCGGGGCGACCGTTCGCGTGATCGTGACCTGCACCACGTCGTCGGTCTGCGTGACCGTCCACTCCTCTGTTGTGCGCTCCGGAATCGCAGTTGGCGCGTGTGTTGTCATGTGTCCTGTGGGTCGCGGATGACGCCGCCGACGAAGACGGCGACGAGAGCGACGAGCGCCACGCCACCGAGCAGCGTCTGTGTGCCGGATGCGAGTCCCACCGCGTACGGCGCGCCCTCGTCGGCGCCGATCCCGAGCACGTAGATCCCGCCGACGACGATCCCCATGATCGCCTCGCCAGTGATCAGCCCGGCGGCAATGATTCGGCCGCGGTAGGTCGCACGTTCCTTTGCCGCCCCGTCGCCGTCGTCGCTGCGCCAGTCAACGTATCGGTCGACGCCCGCCCGCAGCAGCCCGCCGAGGAAGATCGGCGTGGCGAGCGTGATCGGGAGGTAGATGCCGACCGAGAACGGCAACACGGGGACGTCCATCATGATCAACACGATCGCGAAGACGGCACCGATGAGGATCATCCCCCACTGCGCGCTTCCAGTGAGCACTCCCTCCGAGATCAGCGCCATCATGCCGGCCTGCGGAGCGGGGATCGTCTCGCTTCCGATGCCGTACGCTTGGTTGAAAAACGACAGCACCCAGCCCGCGAACACCGACGAGATCGCGATCCCGACCATCTGTGCGATCTGCTGTTTGCGTGGGGTTGCGCCGAGCAGGTAGCCGGTTTTCAGGTCCTGTGAGGTGTCGCCGGCGACCGCCGCGGCGATCGCAACAACGGAGGCGGTCAAGAGCACCACGACCGGATCCGAGACGCCGGTGGATTTCATCGCGAGTGCGGCGATCAGGACGGTCGCGACCGCCATCCCGGAGACTGGGTTCGACGAGCTGCCGACGACCCCGACCAGGTACGCGGACACCGCAACGAACAGGAACGCGGCGACCACGGCAATGACACCGCCCAGAACGCCGAGTTCGACCTGTGGGATCGCAACCAGCGCGATCGTGATCGCGAGCGCCCCGAGCACGACCACTTTCATCGAGAGGTCGCGCTGGGTTCGGGGGATCTGTGTCGCGGTTTCCGATTTGGAGCCGCTGAGTTCGGCGGCCGCGGACGCAAGCGCGTCGCGGATCGTTCCAGCCATCGAGATGATCGCGTAGAACCCGCCCACGATCATCGCGCCCGCACCGATGTATCGCACGTACTGATCCCAGACCGCGTGTGCTTGTCCCATCAGGGTGAGATTCGCCGCCTGATCGGGCACAAACCCGCCCGTGATGAGCAGCGGGATCAACATCATCCACGCCACCAGCCCGCCACCGAACACGTACGCTGCGATCCGCGGACCGATGATGTAGCCGACGCCGATCAGGGCGGGCGTGAAGTCACCGCCGATCGCGAACCCGCGGGTCTGACCCGCCGAGAACGCCGTTTCGAGGGTCGTCTTCATCACGGCCATGCCGTTGGCCAACCACATGTAGATGAAGCTCACGAAGAATCCCAGTGAGATGAGTTTCACCCCGCCGTCGCCTTCCGAGCCGGTTTCGAGCACGTCCGCACACGCCGTGCCCTCGGGGTAGGGCAGCTGTTCGTGCTTGTCGACGATGAGATACCGCCGCATCGGGATCATGAACAGCACGCCGAGCAGCCCACCCAACGCAGCCACGGCCGCGGTTTCGACGATGTTGATGGACTGATCGAGGAACGTGACGCCCGCGATCGTGAAGATCACACCGGCGGCCAGTGCCTCGCCCGCCGAAGTCATCGTCTGTACGATGTTGTTCTCCAGGATCGTGCCGCCGATGCCCGCGTACCGCAGCGCGTAGAACAGTCCCATGCTGATGACTGCCGCCGGGATCGAGGCGCTGATCGTGAGCCCCGACCGCATCCCGAGGTACATGTTCGCAGTGAGCAGCAACACGTTGAGCGCGAGCCCGATCAACACCGCCTTGACGGTGAGCTCGGCGACGTTCTTTCCGGCGGGAACGGTTGGAGCCGGCCCAGGCCGTGTGTGGTCATTTGTCGTGCGATTCGTGTCCGCCGTGGATGGTGACTCCGATGGGTCTTGTGGCATAATCGAATCGGGCGGTCGTCTCCACACCTGCGCCGTCGTCGCGCAGCCCACCGACCACACCAACCGAACTACCGGATTTCGTATGTATGCTAAATCGTCGCTGGTGTGTCCGATGAGCGCACTGACGGTCTTGGAGAGTGATTCCGCGTTTTCGGTGACGGTAGTCAGTTCCACGCATAAATACCGAACGTTCTTAGACAATCGTTCAGTACCACTGTCGTGTCTTCACTGGGCAAAGCTCTCGATAACACTTCTCATGGCTGTGTCTCTCTCCCAACAACTATGATTCTGTACATACTATGGACGGGTTATCCGCTATGGTTTGACTGCTGCAAACGATCCGTCAATTCCAGCTCAGTTCTGTTTGGCTCCCACAATTCGTTATTGGATATTGCTGATCGTTTCTGTCCGAGATCCACACTGCAGGGCCACACCCTGGGTAGTGTATTTCTGCTCTCCGTTGAACTCGCCCTTAATTCCGTTTCAACATACATAATGAAACAAAATTATATTATTTACCGGGTAGAAAAGAAATGTGTATCATGTCACGCCAACGAACGCGACGCGACATCATCCGTACCGCCGGTACGACTGCAGCGGGGTTGGCAGTTGTCTCCGGAAGCGCTGTAGCTAGTGAAAATACAGCCCAGTCGGAGTCGGTTCAGCCCACCTCCACGAAATCCTTCTCGATCACGTTTGAAGTCGCTTCAAACGGCGGAACAGGCGGTTACAGGGCGGAAGTCCCAGACAGCGATGCAACCTGTGAAACTGTCGATACCGGGTTCCTAGGTAATGACACAGTCAAACGGTACGACTCAAAAACTATCGTTCAGGGGAAGGTCAAACCCGACAAAGAAGACGAAATAAAGTTCGACACTGACGACGGCGAACGGCCTCCAGGCGACGATTGGTGGTCTGCGGATCCTGGGGTCGATGTCACTCTAGACACACCTTCGGGCAGCGAAACGCTTCAGTAGACGACCGCCCCGCACAACTATTCCACCTCTGCTCGCCAACAGCAGACGATCCGGTCTGGAGTCGTTGTGCGGACCTCGAACGATCCGAGCTCTGCGTTCTTATTCACGTCTATTGGTGTCACACCGCGGCCAAAGACGAACTCGCCATTGGTAATCGGTTCCCGAGCACCGGCTTCCAGTTAGCGCAAGTGAACTCCTGTCGCCTCGCTATCCCTACCCAAAACGAGAACCTACCCTGTGTGGCCATCGCGTTGCCTGTGTCTGTACTTACCCCTTCGATCGGCATGCCGATATTAGATCTTCTCTCGGGCCTTTAGCCGGGCGTCAGTTGCACGATCGTGGGAATCGCGTGGTCTCTGGTGGGAACGCCCGTCCAAGGATTTGATACATCTAAATTTAGATTTAGATAGAAACTACTTTATAATTCTATCCGTCACGTTCCCAGTACCGATGGACGAGCAGACACACACGCACCTCTCACGCAGACGCACACTCACTGCCAGCGCCGGCGTTCTCAGCGCTGGCCTCGCCGGTTGCATAACGAGCGGCGACACCGACGGAGACCCGGAATCGGGACCGACCGTCGCAGTCGCGTCGTTTTTCAGCTTCTATGACTTCGCGCGGAAGATCGTCGCCGACACGCCGATCACCGTCCGCAATCTCATTCCCACGGGGCTCCACGGCCACGGCTGGGAGCCGAACGCAAGCATCACCAAGGAGATCCTCGACGCCGACGCGCTCATTCACGTCGGCCCGGATTTTCAACCCTGGGTTGACCGCGCAATCGAATCACTGGACGACGACGACGCCGATACTCGCCGCATCAACGTTCGGGATGGCGTCGAACTCGTTGACCTCGCTGCGAGCCTCGACCGCGACGAGGAGGGCATCGGCCAGAACCGCGGCAAAGACCCTCACTTCTGGCTCGATCCGAACCGAGCCAAGCAGTCCATCGACAACCTCACCGAGGGGTTCGTTCAGCTCGCACCCTCCCACGAAAACACACTCCGAACGAACGCCGCCGCGTACAAATCCGGGGTCCTGGACGAGCTCGACGACGCATACGCCGCCATCTTCGACCGCGCCGACCGTGACGTCGTTCAGTTGGCCGCGCACAACGCGTTCCAATACCTCGGGACGGCTTACGACATCGAAATGCGGCCGCTGGTGGTGAACTTGGCCGCCAGCGGGACGGTCAAGGCATCCGACATCATGGACGCCAAGCAAACGATCGACGACAACGACATCACGTACATCGGTGCGGCCGTGTTCGAAACCCGCCGCCCCGCCGAACAGCTGCTCAGTGAAACCGACGTGGAAGCCTATTACCCAGTCACGCCCTACGCGGGCGTTCGCGAGGACTGGGTCCAGCAGGGCTGGGGCTACGAGGAGATCGCGCGTAACATCAACATGCCCACGTTCAAGCTCCTGCTCGGGAACGCGGCTCCGGACGACGTCGGGGGCGCCGAGTGGAACGCCACATGGAGGAACTTCGAATGACACCACACCACGACAACACTGCCGACACGCCCGCCATCGAGCTCGCCGATGTCGCGTTCGGGTACACAGCCACCCCGGTCGTCGAAGACATCTCCCTTGCGGTCTCACCCGGTGAGTACATCGGCGTCGTCGGGCCCAACGGCTCCGGGAAGTCCACGCTCATGAAGCTCATGCTCGGGCTGTTGCGGCCCGACCGTGGTCGTGCCCGCCTGTTCGGGGTTCCAGCACACCAGTTCGACACCGGTTCGCGCATCGGCTACGTCGCCCAACACGCGAGCGCTTCCAAGGAGATGCCGATCACCGTCCGGGAGGTGGTCAAGATGGGGCGGTTCCCACACGTCGGCTTCGGCCAGCTGTCGGCCGACGACTGGGCCGTCGTCGACGAGGCGCTGGACACGGTCGGCATGTCGGCGTTCGCCGACCGCCGCGTCACCGAGTTATCCGGCGGACAGCGACAGCGCGCGTTCATCGCTCGCGCGCTCGCCGGTGAGGCCGAACTGCTCGTGTTCGACGAACCCACGGTCGGCGTCGACATCGAGTCCGTGGCTGCGTTCTACGACCTGTTGGACGTGCTGCACGACGACGGTATCACGGTCGTGCTCATCGAACACGACCTGGGTGCGGTCACCGAGCACGCCGAGCGCGTCATCTGTCTCAACCGAGAACTACATTTCGACGGCCCCACGGCGGAGTTCGTCGACAGCGACGCGCTCGCACGCGCGTTCGGCACCACGACCGCCGTGCTCGGTGACGACTGATGACGGACGTGATCGTCCAGCCGGCAGTCATCGAACCGCTGCTCGGCCCGCTGTACTGGCTGCTTGGCGTCTGGTCGCAGCTCATGACCGGGGTTGCGCGTGCAACCGGCCTGGAGGTCCTCCAATACGGGTTCATGCACCGCGCGATCCTGGTTGGGCTCTGCATCGGCGTGATGGCCCCGCTCATCGGGACGTTCCTAGTCCACCGGCAACTCGCCCTCATAGGGGACGCCCTCGCCCACACTGGGTTCGCCGGCGTTGCCATCGGCCTGTTCTTGAACGCCGTCTTTGAGTTCGGGATCTCGCCGTACCTGACGGCGGTGATCGTGGCGATGGTCGCGGCGCTACTGATCGAGGTGATCTCGGAGACGACCGACGCGTACAACGACGTCTCGATGGCGATCGTGTTGTCCACTGGGTTCGCGCTCGGCACCACGCTCATCAGCATCAACGCTGGTGGGCTGGCCGTCGGCGTCAATCAGTTCCTGTTCGGGAACCTCTCGACGGTCTCCACCGACAGCGCCGCCATCCTCCTGGTGTTGTTCACGATCATCATCGGCGTTGTCGGAGTGACCCGCAACCAACTGCTGTACGTGACCTTCGATGAGACCGCCGCTGCGGTTTCCGGGCTGTCCGTGAACTGGTACAACCGCATCATGGTGATGCTGACCGCCATGGTCGTCGTCGGTGCCATGCAGATCATGGGCGTCATCCTCGTGGCGGCGATGCTCGTCGTCCCCGTGGCGGGAGCGTCACAGGTCGCTCGCAGTTTCAACGAATCACTGCTCGTGTCAGTCGTGCTCGCGGAAATCGCCGTGGTGTTGGGCATCGCCGTCTCCTACTACGGGGAAGCGACTGCCGGGGGAGTGATCGTGTTGCTCGCCGTTGGAGTCTACGTGCTCGCAGTCCTGGCGGGGAAGCTACAGACCGCCCTCACCGGCACTGAAACGCCGGAGATGGGGGCGATCTCCCCGAACTCGGACCCGACGACGACCGACGACTGAGCCACTGCTACTCGCCGGCGACGAGACAGTCTCCGTCACGCTGTTCGCGTGACGGCAGTGCGGCACGCGACCGCCACGCCAACGGCGATCGCCGCACGCGTGGTGTTCGTCAGCGAGACGCCGGTAATGGACGCCACTGTCGTCGTCAACGAAAACACGACGACCACCGGAAGCACCCAGCCAACCGCCACCACCCACGGGGTCGCCAGCCCGCTGAGGCGGCCGGCACCGGCCCGGAACTCAGCTGCTGCCTCCTCGCGCAGCACCCAACCGACGATCCCGAGGAACGCAAGCAAGCCTAGGGTCAGCATGACATCAACGACGGGGCCGGAGACGAACCGGAACGCCGGCCCGGCGAGCGCCAGCCCGCTGCCGGTGGCCGCGAGCAGCAGTGTCACTGCCGCCGTCGCGACCCGCCGGGAGGCGTTGTAGTTGTCGACAAGCGTCGCCACGGGGGTTTCGAGGAGGTTGATGCCGCTGGTCACGGCCGCCAACAGCACGGTGAAAAAGAAGACCGTGGCGACAACGTTGCCACCCGGGAGTGCACCGAACGCGGTTGCGAGGGCAACGAACAGTGCGCCGGGGCCGCCCTGTCCCGGGGTGATGCCCTGGGAGATCAACAACGGGAGGACGACCAGCCCGGCGAGCACGCCGATCGCCGTGTTGGAGATCGCGATCACGACCGTATCTCGTGGCAGCGAGGCGTCGTCGTCGAGGTAGGAGGCGTACGTGAGCATCGCGCCAGCGCCCAGTGAGAGCGTGAACAGTGCCTGCCCCGCGGCGGGACCAAGCACCGAAAAGAAATTCGCAGCGAGGTAGTCGGGGTCGAAGCCGAGGTAGAACGCGTAGCCGGCGGCGGTGTTGGGTTGGGTGGCCGTCCAGACAGCCAGCCCGCCGAGCAACACGACGACCGCGGGGAGCATGACTTTCGAGACGCGTTCGATCCCCTGGCTCACGCCGAAGAAGACGATCAAAGCGATGATCCCGAGGAACAGCAGATGGAATCCGACTGCAGGGAGGCCGTGGCTCGCGTGGCTGAAGTACTGTTGTGGCTGTGCGAAGTACGCGCCCGTCGGTGAGAGCAGTGTGTACCGGAGGATCCAGCCGCCGACAACCGAGTAGAACGACAGCATCACCACGGTGGTGATGACGTTGAACGTCCCCACTGCGGTCCCCCATCGGGAACCGATCAGCGAGCGGAGCGCGCCGATGGGTGTTTGGCGGCCACGCCGCCCGAGCACGAACTCCGCGAGCAGTCCCGGGACCCCGATGCCAACCACGAGCAACAGGTACATCGCGAGGAACGCGCTCCCGCCGTTGTCGGCGGTCAGCCAGGGGAACCGCCAGATGTTCCCGAGGCCTGCCGCACTGCCGACGGCTGCAAGCACGAACCCGACGTTCGACACCCACGAATCACGATCAACCATCAGTGCACAACACTGGACACTGTAGGGTGAAGTTTGTGTCGTTTCGGACCGTCACGGCGGGTTCGACGGCGGTTCAATCGGTGGCCGCCTGGATCTCTTTGATGCGGGGTGCACCCCGAATCCCACCGAGCAGTACGAGGATCGTGAGCTCGTCCCCGCCGGGCATCGGGTTGTCACCGGTGCGAAGCTGTACGGACCCGATCTCGTCGGCCAGCCAACTCTGGCCGTCGGACACCGCCGTCTGGTGGAGCCACTCCGGCGGCCCGGACACCACGAGCAACCCGCTCCTGGCCGCGTCCCGCGGGCAGTCGAACGTCAACCGGCCGTTTGTCGCCTGCCGCAGGGTCGTCTCCACCGCCTTGATCGACTCCACCTCGTCGACGGTCGTCTCATCCATCCCAACCAGCTCTCGGGCGCGATCCAGCAGCGAGCCGTCGTCCCCGTCGGTCCCGAGCGGCTGGCGGGCGAACCCGATCGTCGCCAGCCCGCCCTCGTCGAGCGTCGAAATGACCTCACTGGCGTCGACCACGCGTTGCCCCACGGACTCCGCAGTCACGGCCTCCCCGGCGCTGAACAGCGCCCCGAGTCGCATCGCTAACTCCGCGTTTAGCCCGTCGGTCACGTCTTCCACGTCGTTTCTGTCGTCAACCCAGGCGTCGTTGTCGAACACGAGCTGTGCGTTCGCCGCGCTCTCGAAGGCCGCAATCGCGCGTGCCGGGTTCTCCGGCGGAACCTCCTCGTGGGTCGCCGGCAGCACCGACACCGCGTACACCGGCCGGTCGTAGATGCGCTGCAACGCGTCGGTGAGTTTCGGCGCGATCACTGACCCGGTCGCCCCGCCAACCCCTGCGATCACGATGATCGCGGCCGCATCCGAGGTGATCGCCGAGTCGACCGCCCGCCGCATCTCGACGTGATCGTCCTCGGCGAGCGCCTCGATGCGCTCCCGGGGACTGTCGGCATCACCCCCGAACCCGCTGTGCCCGAAGTGGTGGCGATCCTCCTCGGAGACGGCGTCGAGCGCAGCCAGCGCACCGCGGTCGGTCTCAAGCACCGACCCGCCGGCCAGGTACGACGCCTCTCGTGTGCTGTCATCTTCGTGGAGCGCATCGACGATGCGTCCGCCGGCACCGCCGACTCCAATGGCGACAACGCGCATACCACCGTATTCAGCCACGACACGTAAAAGCACTCAGGAACGTGCGTGCGCCACTCCCCCACAATCAGTCGGGACTCGCGCATTCGAAAACGCATATCGGTCCCCAGTGCCGAGTGCGGGTATGACTGAACTCGCAGGGACCGTTCTCGCCGGCGACGCCTTCGAGCCGACCCGGGGACGTGTCGTGATCGATGACGGCCGCATCGACGCCGTCGAGGAAGACACCCACGTCGATTCCGAAGACATCATTCTCCCCGCGTTCGTGAACGCCCACACCCATCTCGGCGACTCCATCGCGAAAGAAGCGGCCGTGGGGCTCTCCCTGGACGACGCCGTAGCGCCGCCGAACAGCCTGAAACATCGGCGTCTGGCGGCCGCCGACGACGACGACCTGGTGGCAGCGATGCGCCACACGCTCACGTTCATGCACCAGACCGGCACCGTTGCCTGCCTGGACTTCCGGGAGTCCGGCCGCCCCGGCACGGAGGCACTGCGCGCCGCCGCCGACACCGTCGACGTGACGCCGTTCATCTTCGGCAGCGGGGACCCGGACGTGCTCGACATCGCCGACGGCTACGGCGCGTCCGGTGCCAACGACAACGACTTCGCCGACGAACGCGCCGCCTGCACGCGTCGCGACGCCCCGTTCGCGATCCACGCCGGCGAACCCGACGCCACCGACATCCATCCGGCCCTGGACCTGGAGCCCGACCTCCTCGTGCACATGGTGCATGCCGAGGACACCCACCTCACGCGTGTCGCTGACCAGTCGGTCCCGATCGCGGTCTGTCCACGAGCAAACACGGTGCTCGATGTCGGCGACGCACCGATCCCCGCCCTCCTCGATCACACCACCGTTGCGCTCGGCACTGACAACGTGATGTTGAACCCGCCGTCGATGTTCCGGGAGATGGCCACCACCGCCAAGCGCTTCGACGTCTCCGCCACCGATGTCCTGCGAATGGCGACCACCGCCGGTGCCGAGATCGCCGGCCTCGACTGCGGCGTCATCGAACCCGGGCGGCGCGCCGCCCTCGTGGTGCTGGACGGCGATTCACACAACCTCCGCAACGCCGTCGATCCCGTGCAGGCGGTCGTGCGGCGCGCGACCGGCCTCGACGTCAAGCGCGTGCTCACGTAGCGATTCCGGGCACCCTACAGCTTCCGCGTCCACGCCGCCGTGTCGAACTGTTCGGCTGCGAGCGTGCGCGCCGCCTCCCGAGTCGCCGCCGACAGCGATCCCCGCCGCGTTTCGAACGTGTCCCCGATCGCCGCAACGAGTGCATCGACGATCGTGGCACGCGACGCGTCAGTGTGATCAGTCATCACTGCAACCCGCTTTTCGGCGGACGCCACGGCCTTATCCGAGAGTTTCTCTTCCCCGATCCGGAGCACGCGAAGCATCCGCTCGATGTCCAGATCGTAGCTCATCGTCGTGTGGTGCAACACCGCCCCGTCAGTCCGCAGCTGCGCCGCCCCGCCGAGCTTGCCGTCGGCGTGCACAATGTCGTTCAGCGGCTCGTAGCTGGCGTCGATGCCGACAGCCTGCAGGGCGTCGATGGCCCACTGGTCGAGGTACACGTAGCTGTCGGCAACGTCGTCGGGAACGTCCTCGGGCGGGAGGTACAGCGAGTACGTCAGCACCGCACCGGGTTCGACGTACATCGCCCCGCCACCGGTCGCGCGCCGCACCACGTCGATGTCGTGGCGCTCCACGTAGTCGGTGGCGACCTCGTCCTCGTAGGACTGGAACCGCCCGATCGGGACCGCGGGGGCGTCCCGGTACCACACCCGGAGTGTTGGCCCGATGTCGCCAGCCGCAACCTTGTCCGCAAGCACACGTTCGAGGGCCTGCTGGACCGGCTCGCTGTACGTGCCGTCGGTGATGACGCGAAGCGTCACGCGATCGCCTCCATGGTGGCGGCGGCCAGATCGCGCGCCTCGAACCCGATCAGACGGGCGTCCACGTCCGCGATCGCCTCCCGGAGCGTGGCGGCGTCGACGTCCACCGGGTGCCCTTCGATCGCGCGCTCCAGGTGTGGGCGCGCCTCCGGCGGTTCGAGGAAGAAATCGCCAGTCACGCGCACCGACGTGATGCGATCGTTGGCTGTCAGCGACACGCTAACGAGCTTGCCGTCCGGGACCTTGACTGTTCCGTGCTGCGCCATATCAGTCCGTGTGCGCGACCGGCCGTAAGTTCCCTGGGTGGTCTCGGACCCGGAACCGGCACGACACTATCCATCCATCACACGTTTCCCCGCGGCCCTCCTCGGTCACCCCATGATCGTCGTACACGCAACGTTCCGATTCGACCCCGACGCGCGCGACGACGCCCTCGAACTGATCGCGGACCTCGTCGAGCAGTCACAGACCGAGGACGGACTGATCGACTACCGCGCCGCGGTCGACGTTTCGGACCCCAACGTGGTTCGGTTCTTCGAGCAGTACGAGGACGCCGCCGCGTTCGACGCCCACTCGCAGACCGACCACTTCCAGGCGTTCGAACAGCAGCTTCCGGAGTTGCTCGCGGGCGAGCCGGAGATCCGCCGGTTCGATGTCGATTCCGTCACCGAGCCACCCCTGTAACCCGGCCGCCGCGCTCCTGCCGACTGGCCCCGTCTCACTGGTGTTTCGGGGGCGTCTCATCGCGCTCCCGTTCGAGAGTGCGCCGTCGAGCCGTGAACTCCTCGTCGTCAATGTCGCCGGCCGCGTAGCGCTCCCGCAGCACTGCCATGGCGGTGTCGCCGCCGGTCGCCCCATCATCGTCCATGGCACGGCGGACACGGACCACGAGATACCCCATCGCTACCACGAGTGCAGCCAGGACGACCAGCCACAGGACAGTCGAGATCAGCCCCCCGGCCATGCCGCCCCCCATCGGCCCGTGCGCACCATGGTGTGGCCCCATTTGTGCGAGCCCAGTGTGTCGAATCATTCGTTGGACACCTCCTCGTGTGTGTGTACGCCAGCCCCACAGTTAACCAAGGGGGCCGTTCTCGCACTCCGGGAACACAGCCGAACGCACATTCATACGCCGACTCCCGGTGCCTACTGTAATCCCGGTATCGCCGCCAGCAGCCGGTAGAGTCCGAAACTGAGCACCGCCCCGCCCACCATCGACCCGACCCACGCCGCCACCGTGTAGCCCGTCTTCGTGACCGACACGCCGCCAGTGTCGGCCGCTCCACCGACGAGCCCGGCCCCGATGATGCTTGAGATCATCACCTTATTGAACGAGATCGGGTAGCCGAACATGATCGCCGCCTGTGCGGTCAGAAACGCCGGGATGAACGCCGCGATCGACCGCTTCGGGCCAAGCGACGCGTACTCCCTGGCGACCGCCTGGATCAGTCGCGGCGACCGCACCCAGCCGCCAACCAGGATGCCAACGCCGCCGAGAACCAGCAGGTATATCGCCGGCAGATCCAGCGCGGACTCGAACACTGGCTCCAGGGGCCCCGTGGCAAGCCCCACCTGGGATCCGCCGCTGGTGAACAGGACGGCCAGCGCAAGCCCCACCAGCAGCCGGTGGATGCCGGTCGTCACGTCCCGCCGCAACTGCCAGTACATCGCGCCCGCGAGCACCACCGCAATAGCGCCGGCGACGCCCAGTGCGGTGGTGGGCACCACCCCCGCAGGGAGGTGGCGCGCGACGACGCCGGCGACCGTGGCCCGCGCGCCCTGTGGCGCGGGCAGCACCGACAGCCGAATCATCGCCAACGCATACCCGACACCGCCCGCGAGCACGGGCACTGTCACGTGGTCCGGAACACGGTCACCGATCAGCACCCGAGCGAGCGCGTACACGAGCACGCCCTCGACGATCGGGATCGCGAACCAGAACCCCAGAATGTTGAGATACGTGCCGACCGCGAACCCGCCCCCGAGTGCGACGCCCGCCCCGACCGCAGCGCCGGTGACGGTGAACGCCGACGGGATCGGGTATCCCCGTGAGTTCCCGATCGTGATGAGGGTGGCGGCGGTCAGCAGCGTCGCCGCGGCGGCCAGGGGTGTGATCGTGACACCGGTGACGAGTCCATGCCCGATGGTTTCGGAGATGCTGCCGCCCTGGGAGATCGCGCCCAGCCCGGCCACGATCCCGACCAGCAACGCCCCACGCAGCGTCGACAGCGCGTTCGCGCCCACCGCCGGCGCGATCGGTGCGGAGTTGCTGTTCGCGCCGACGGTGAACGCCATGAACATCGATGCAACGAGCGCCACGAGTGCGAGAAGCGAAGCCATGAATGAAATCCGTCTCCCCGTGCTGGGCTGTTCTCACGAGTCCGTCCGTATGGATGCGTCGATCGCGGACGCAACCACGCCCGCCATCCACTCAGAACCGCCCGCGGGCGCCGTCCTCGCGAACGTCAGTGCTGAACACAGCTGTCACGTCCGCCGTGGTGCCACGGCTCGAATACACCGTTACTTCGTCACCGGGGGTGATCGTCGTCTCCGAGCGCGCGATCTCCGCCTCCCCGTCGCCCGTCCGGACCGCGACAACCAGGACGTCGTCGGGCAACACCCCCGTCGACCGCGCATCCACGAGCATCGTGTCCGCGATCGGCGCGTCAGCGCCCACCGTGATCCGGAACACGGCCGCGTCACCAGCAACCGGCATGGACTCCGATACGGCGGGCTGTCTGGCAACCCGGTACAGTGATTCGGCGGCGAGATCGTGCAGCCCGGCAACCGTGTAGACGCCCAACTCCGCAAACAGGTGGCGGTGCGCCGGGCGCTGTAGCAGCGACACAACCGTGGGGATGTCGTGTTCGGCCCCGAGCAGACACACGAAGAGATTCGTCGGATCCCGCCCAGTGGTGGTGATCAGGGCGTCGGCGCGGTCGGCCCCTGCGTCCTGGATCGTCGACTCGTCCGTGGCGTCGGCGTGCAACACCGCACAGTCGTAGGCGTCGGCGATCTCGTTCGCGCGCCCCCCGTCCTGCTCGACGACGACGACCTCGTTCCCGGATCCAGTCGCAACGTCCACCAGCGGCGCTCCGACCGTCCCCGCTCCGACGATGATGACCTGCATCACTGTCGCGTTCACAACGCGGATAAATCCTCGCTTCGGTTGTTCACCCACTGACCGCCACGGCGTGGGGGTGCCGGCTCCCGCCCCGCCTCACAGCTCCTCTTTCATCTCGCCGCGCCGGTAGCGCTCACGCAGCTCGTACCCGGTGACGCGGCCGCCGTCGTCGAGCGTGATCTCGTATCGGCCGATGATGTCCTGGGTGTCGGGGACGGCGCTCCGCTCGACCACTTCGGCGAGGATTCGCCACCCGCCGTCGGCCCCCGACTCGGCGGTGATGATGCCGTCGAAGGGGTGTTCGAGCAGCTCGGCAACGGCCTCCCGAGCACGCGCCTGGGCGTCAGCGAGCCCGATCGGCGACGATCCCGCTGTGTCGCCGTCGGGGGTCTCATCCGTGCCGTCCGGTTGGTCGGCTACTGGATCGTCCATGCGTGTGCGTAGTCGGGTGCCATCACGAAAGCGTTACTCCGCGGTCAGCCAGCGTCTCCTCGATCACGTCCCGGAGCGCCTCGACGTCGCTTCGCTGGCTCACCTTCGACGCCAGCACGTCCGTACACACGTCCACGACGGTGTCGGCGTCCGGGTCGTCGGCCGCAGTCAGCCCTTCGGCCGCCATGATCGCGGCGCGGGTGCCGACGGTGATCTCCAGGCGCTCCCGGAGTTCGCGCATCATCCCCACGATGGCCGCGACCGGCACGTCGGCCGCCTCGACGTGCGCACGAACGATGGCGGTCTCGGTCTCGGCATCGTAGAAGTCCATGTGCAGCCCGACCAGCCGGTCGAGCAACGCGTCCTGTGGCTCGTGAACGCCGGCGTACTCGACGGAGTTCGAGGTCAGGATCGTTCGGAACGCCGGATGCACGTCGACGTACCGCGACGCCCCGCGTTTGCCGGGGAGCTCGAGGACGCCCTCCTCGAACACCGACAGCAACACGTTGTTGGCCACTGGTTTGGTGCGCGAGAACTCGTTGTACACGAGCGTCGCGCCCTCCTGGACGGCCAGCGTCAGCGGGTTGTCAACCCAGCGGTCACGGACGATGTCCTTGCGCTTGACGACGTTGTGGATGAACTGGTCGTGCTCCGAGATGCGCTCGGTCTCGGCGTACTCCCCGACCAGATCACTCGTCGTGAGGTCGGCGTCCCCGTTGACCCAGACCACCGGCCGGTCACGCGTCCGAGCGACGTGCATCGCCACTGCGGTCTTCCCGCAGCCAGTCGGTCCGATCAAGTGAACCGGTCGGTCGACGCTGAGCCACCGCCGCATGCGGTCGGTGACCCGCGCCACCGCGTCGGTCTCGATGAACGACTGCTCGTCGGGAATGAACGCGTCGCCGACGCGGTCGCCTGCCTGCTCGGAATCGGTGTCCCGCGCGTCCGCGAGCCGCTTGAGTTCCTTGTCCTCGCTGCCCCGTGACTGACGCTTATCGCTGCGCGAGGACCGGATTTTCGACCCTCTGACCTTGCGGTTCCGTGAGGTGTCGGTCATGCGTGATCATCCGGCCGGAGCGGAACGTCCTCGCCGTACTCGTCGCGGTAGCCGTCGATGGTCATCTCATGGGTCTGGAGGTGGGGCTCAGTGATCGCCTGGTAGTACTCCTCGCACACCCGACACTGCACCATGTCCTCGGGCGTGTCGTCCTCTTCGGGCTGTGCCCTGGTGACTGTGGCCTGGCCCGACAGCACGTCCGTCTGGGCAGTGGTGTCGTCGGCGTCCGTCTGGGCAGTGGCGTCGTCGGTGTGTCCGTAGAACGCACGTGCGTACGCAGCAAACGACGCCGCAGTGTCGTCGAAGTCAGCCCGCGTTGCCGCGATGTCAGCGGTCAGCGCGGGGACGGCACTCTCGTGCACGTCGTGCCGGTACGCCTCGAACCCCTCCTGTTTGGCGGTGAACGACGCCGCCGTCTCAGCGGCGTCCGCGTGCAACGCCCCGACGGCGGGGGCGAACTCGTCGGTGGTGTAGTCCTCGAAGTCGGTCGTGACGGCACGGAACTCCTCGCGCAGCGCTTCGATGTCGCGGTGCAGCGCCGAAACGTCGTGCATAGCGGCGGCGTCGGCAGCGAACGCGGTGGTGTAGGCGTCGAACGCCGCTGCCGTGGCTTCGAGGTCCGCCCGGAGCGCGGCGGTCTCGTCGTGGTGAGTGCTGACAGCAGTGGCGAACGACTCACAGTACGCGTCCACGGCCGCCCGCATGTCACGGATGTTCTCCCGGTGCCGGCTGTCCGTACGGATGCTGTTGACGTCCGCGGCGAACTCCTCGGCGTACGCGTCCATCGCCTCGCGGACGTCGGTGACTGCCGCCCGGGCTTCGATCATCGCCTCTCGGTGGTCTGTAACCGTCATTGTCTGGGTGGAATGGGGCTAAGAAAGCGGCGTGGTGTGGTTGTGTTCGATGCATCTCCCTGGTTGCTCACCGGAGTGCTCTCGCTACGCCTCGGGTGCCGGTTCGGGGGCCTCGGCACCCGCAGTGAGTTCTGCCTGTTCGATTTTCGCGATTTCCTCGGCGTAGTGGAGGAACGTGTCGACCGATGCGGCCACGACGCGGGCCTCGACGGTCAGGATCTCGATCCCGACAAGCGAGATGCGAGCCCACACGTCGACGACAACGCCTTTGTCCAGTACACGGTCGAGAACCTCCGCCAAGCTTGAGGAGTCTGGTTGCGCCATAGTGATCTGGGTGGTACCCACCCGCAACTACAGGGAGTGTCCGGAAAACCGCCGTTGTGAGTTCAACCCCCGTTTCGGCGCTCGTAATAGTTCGCTGATTTGTACAAAATCTTGAACAAGATAAAAATGCGTTCGGATTGTTTCAACACTTGTAATGGTAGTCGAACTGAATATTACGGGTCGAAACTCCAGGTAACAGAGCGTTGAGACAGTCACGCCGCGAGGTGACCACCGGCACCACACGACCGACGACCACACAGACCGACCAATGAGCGCACGCACGCCACTCCACGCACCCCCATCCCACGAGGGGATCGCACACTTCCCCCGCGAGATCCGGCGGTTTTTCACCGGCGAGCCGGGCCAGACGCTGCTGGTCAACGGTGCCCCAGGCACGGGCAAAACGCTGTTCACGATCCGCGGCCTCGACGTGCTGAGCCGAGAGGGAGACGTGCTCTACGTGTCCACGCGCGTTGATCAGGAGACCGTCTACGAGATGTACGTCGAAGGGCACGCCGCACTGGACAGAACAGCACTGCTCGACCTTTCACAGGACCCGTTCGGGTTGCCGATGGATGTCGACGTTCCCTTCGAGACGCTGAACCTGGAGTCGTTGCTCTCGTGGGTCGACGCCATCAGCGCCCCGGCCACCAAGCTCACACTCGCCTTCGACAGCTGGCGGCTGGTCTACGAGTATCTAGCCGCCCGCCACGACTCCCCACCCAGCATCGAAACCGTCACCAACCAACTCGTGGCGCTCGCCCGCGACGCCGGCGTGCGCCTCGTGTTGGTGTCCGAGACGGCCACCCAGTCGCCACTGGAGTACATCGTCGACGGCGTCGTGACACTCCACGTGACGGACAACGAGCGCGGCCGCACCAGACGCCAGCTGCGGTTAGAGAAGCTCCGTGGCGTCCGCATCGAGAACCGCCTACAGCCGTTCACGCTGGCCGACGGACAGTTCAAAGCCATCACACCGGTCGAGCTGTCGACCACGCAGTCGGTCCCCGACGAGGCGACCTGGGAGCCGTTGGCGAACCCGACGGCGCGATTCTCCACGGGGATCCGAGACCTCGATACCATCCTCTCGGGGGGGTTCAATCGCGGCGGGGTCGTCCACCTCGATCTGGGGGCCGACCTGTCCCGCGATGCCTGGAGCGTGCTGGTGTTGCCGGCGATCCGGAACTTCCTCGCAAACGAGATGGGGGTCGCCGTCGTCCCCCCCAAGGAGGGCAGCCCGGGGTTGCTGCACAACGACCTCAGCGCGGTCCTCTCCAAGGCGGTGTTCGACACGCACTGCCACGTCTTCGAGACGTACGCCGGCCCCACGCGAGACCACGACGACGCAGTGGATCCCGACCGACTGCCCGGCCACGACACCACGCCGACCGAACACGGGACGCTGTCCTACGACCCGTATATCGCCCGCGCCGAACGGATCCGAGAGCACAGTGACGGGCCGCTGCTACACGTCATTAGCATGGATACAGCCTACCACGCCTTCGAAACCCGCCTGGGCGACTTCGCGAACTACGTCGCCCTGCACAACGACGCAAGCGTTCTCATCACCAAGCCAGGGACCGCCCTCCGCACGCGAGCAGACCGCGTCGCGGACATGCACTTCCGACTGGAGTGTGCCGGCGACGCCATCGTGCTGTACGGCGAAACCCCGCTCACGCCGCTGCTCGGAATCGGCGTCGACCAGTCCGGCACGATCCCGGAAATCACGCTCACGGAGATGGTGTGACCGCATGGACGACCTCTTAGCGGAGCTCAAATCCGAGATGGATGCGGCCGGCGTCGACGCCGACGTGGAGTTCTCGCTGCCGACCCTGGAGCTCACGGCGGCGCTCGACGCCACCATCGACGACACGTCCCAGCTCTACACCGATGATCCGCCACACCATTACACGGACACGCCGCTGACCGGCGACGACCTCCCGCTGCTCGAGGCCTGGCTGGACGACGCCCAGCTCCACGGCGTCGGCGACGACATCATCGCCGAATACATCGACGAAGTGTTGCTGGTGTTGATCACCGTGCGTGGCGGTGCCTGTGGCAAGGAGTTGCTACAGGACGTGCGGCGGTTGTTCGGCGCGGATGTCAGCCCGGGCACGATGTACCCACACCTCAAGCAGCTCGCCGATGCCGGCCTCCTCGAAATGAGCGAACTCACCAAGCGGAAGGTGTACCGCGTCGCGGACGCCCAAGCCGCCATCGAGCACGTCGACAGCGTCGTCCTGCAGTTGCTCACGTTCGCTGTCGGATTACAGACCATCATGGCAGACTGCATCGTGAACCAATCAGCGGACCCACAGCCCCAGGATGAGTGAGTCACACCTCTACACGTACGGCATCATCGACGACAACGAATCGCTCGCCCTGAACGTCGACGGCGTCGCCGGCGCGACCCGCGCGTACACCGTCTCGTACAGATCGCTGTCGGCGGTCGTCTCCGACATCGAGACGACCGACCCCGAGCGAACCGACGCGGCCGTTGAAGCGCACAACACCGTCCTGCAGGCGGTGCTCGAACACGACGCCACGCGCGCTGTCGTCCCAATGAGCTTCGGAATGGCGTTCAAGAACGCGCGCACACTGAAAGGCGTGCTCCGGGGGGCACGCCGGGCACTCCGGAGCACGCTCACCGAGATCGCCGGCACAGTCGAGCTCGGCGTGAAGGTGCTTGCGCCCGGTGACGACACCGCCGTCGACACGGCCGCGGTTCGGTCAGACGTCACCGCCCGGCTGAGTGCGTTGAGCGTCGGGGAAACGGAAAACGACTGCTTCACGGACCGACTGATCATCAACAAGTCGTATCTGGTCGAGCACGACACCAGGGACGCCTTCGACGCCGCCATCGACGAGATCGACGCCGCCCACGACGACCTCACGGTTCGGTACACGGGCCCGTGGCCCCCGTACAACTTCGTGGACATCCATATCGGCGCTGAGCAGGCCCAACAGGGGGGTAGATAGCCGTGTTCGTCCTCGATGACCTGTTCGTGAACCCGTTCCTCTCGCTGGTGGATATCCTCCAGACGATGGCCCTCGACGAACTGTACGACACCAGCGAGATCCGCGACCAGATCAAGGAAAACCAGCTGCTGTACGAGATCGGCGACCGGCCCGCGGACGAGTACGAGCGCCGCAAACAGGAGCTGGAAGCCCAACTGCGGACGGCCGAACAGATCCGCGACCAGATGCGCGACCGCATGGAGATCAAGAACTGATGCCCACCGACGATCCGTCCGACCGGCCGAGCGGGCTCCTCGACCAGCTCAGTCGCCTCATCGAGACGCTCGCAGAACTCGACGACGACAACGGCGAACAGCACGGCCACTCCACGATCGACCGCGGTCGCACACGAATCGACTACGATTACGCCGTTTCGATCGGTCTGGGTTCCGACGCCCGTTCGCCGTCGACGCCCGCCGGGAACGCCGACGACGCAGGCGATGCGGAGACGGCGCACATCGAAACCCGCGCGTCCGACGACAGCGACGACCTCGTGGTGGTCGCCGACCTGCCGGGCGTCACCGACGAGACAGCCGTCGATGCAGCCGTTGAGGACACAGGCGCACTCACGATCAGCGTCGGCGACGACGTTGTCGAGCGACTCACCCTCGACGACCCAGGGATGACGATCACGTCGCTGACGGTCACCAACCAGATCCTCGAGCTGCGGGTCACCCCCAGCGAGCCATCAGCCACCGACACATGACACCCACGAACCGACACACCCACGGCCAGAACGCACAGCACGCCCGCCGGAACGCCCAACAGAGCCGGGACGCCGCGCGGCGCAAACTCATCGCCCAACACGCGGCGCTCGCCGAGCAGCGGGCGCGCAACCGCCGCCGCAGCGACACCGAGCAGCCCACCAGCGACACCACCAACCCGGCCGCACATTCGACGCTGCCGGCACAACGAACGAACGCCCAAAACGCAGCCCGAAACGCCCACTCGACCGTCCCGGAACAGCCCACGCACGCCACGACCGCGGCCCGAGCGCGGCTGTATGGGCTGCGTCTCCACAACACGGCGACCACCGACAAATGAGCGACCCCAAACCAACGCGCTCACAGGGTGATCTCGCCGAAACCCTGGAGCTGCTGCTCGACAAGGGAGTGGTGGTCAACGCCGACATCGCGGTCAGCGTCGGCGACACGGAGCTCCTCGGGGTCGAGCTTCGTGCAGCCATTGCGTCCTTCGAGACGGCCGCGGAGTACGGGCTTGACTTCCCGACGGGAACCGACATGGAGCGCGTGACTGCCGCCGCGGGCGTGGACGCCGACGACAGCAAGTCGGTGCTTGAGCGCCCTGACCCACCCACAACGGAGGGGTCGGAGTAACATGGAGATCGCGCTTGACGACCACGACGACGAGGACCTCCAGAGCGGGCTCACGGCGCTCGTCGTGACAGTCGTCGAACTCCTGGTCGAGGCACTCGAAGGGGAGGCCGTGCGGCGCATGGAGTCGGGCTCCCTGTCGGACGCGGAGATCGAGCGACTCGGGAGCCAACTCCAGGCGCTCGAGGCGGAACTAGACCGCCTGCAGGCCGACCAGGACATCGAGGCGGCCGTCGACGAGTTCAAAGACGACTTGGACCACGTGCTCCGGGACGCCATCACACAGATGTCGGAGGCCGACTCCACACCGGGGTTCGAACCCCAGCACAGCGCTGACGGCGACTCCGGTGGTGGGTCAGCGTGACGCCCGCACAGTCGCAGGCTCGCGCACAGCTTTCGGACGGGCGGTACGTCTACTGCGTCGTCGACACCACGTCCGTGCCATCAGCTTCCGTCGGGGAGACGACGGGAATCGACGACGAGACCGTTCGCGTGGTCTCCGTCGACGGCGTCGGCGCTGTCGTCCACGACTGCACGTCGGTGTACGACGCCGACGACATCGATCAGGTGAAGCGGTGGCTGGTCACCCACCAGCAGGTCGTCGACGATGTCAGTGACGTGTTCGGCACGCCACTCCCGATGCGGTTCGACACCGTCTTCGCCGGCGGCGACAGTGCGCTCACCGACTGGCTTGCTGACACGCATCCCCGTCTCCGCACTGAACTGGACGGGTTTGCCGGCTGCTGGGAGTATCGCGTCACCCTGCTGTGGGACCCACAGCCCTTCGAGGCGCACGTAACCGCCACCGACGACACGCTCCAGGCTCTCGAAGCGCGCCAGGCCGAGGCTGACGCAGGCACGACGTTCCTGCTCGAAAAGCAGTACGACGCCCGGCTGGCGGAGCGCCGCCGGGCACGTCGGTCGGCGCTCGCCAGTGACCTGTCCGCAGCCGTCGAACCGGTCGCCACCCAGGTGGCGTCCCAAGACACCACAACGTCTCTGCGGGACGAGTCGGTATCCGAGCGTCATACGCCGATCGCGCGACTCGCCGTGCTCGCGCCCGAAACCGACGAATCCGCGCTGGGATCGCAACTGGACGACATCGCCGCACGCGACGGCGTGACGATCCGATTCACCGGCCCCTGGCCGCCGTACACGTTCGCGCCCGACATCTGTACCGATGAACCCAACCAAGCGTAACTCCCACGCCATCGTTGAATTCGTCGACGTACTGTTGCGCGACGGGGCCGTGATCCAGGCGGACGCGATCGTCACGGTTGCCGGCGTCCCCCTGCTCGGGATCAGCCTTCGCGCCGCGATCGCGGGCATGACCACCATGACCGAATACGGCATATTCGACGGCTGGGACGCCGACCACCGCCGCCGGAACGCCCAGCCCTGAGTTCAACTACTCCGTCTCGCCGTAGCCGTCGTTGGCCATCCGGTCGGCGACGGCATCCACATTGTCGAACGCCGCCAACAGCGCGTACTCGCGGGCGTCGGTCTTCGACACCGCGTCAGTGTCGAGGCGGGCGGCCAGCTGCCGCCGGAACTCGGCCTCCTGGGCGACCACCCTGTCGCGGGCGAACACCTCCAAGCGGTTGTCGCGCTCGTCACCAACCGTGTTTCGGCGCACGAAGTAGGGGTACGTGTGTCCGTCCGTCTCCGACGTCGCGCCCTGTTCGGTTGGGGTTGGGTCGGCTGCGTCCGGACCGGATTCCGTCGCGTCGTCGGCTTCGTCCTCGTCGGCGGTGCTGTCGCCGCCGAAGTCCAGGTCGCCAGCGCCCTGCTTGAACGAGTTCCCCATCAGTCGGCCACCTCCGGGTGTCCGTTGCCCGCCATCTGCAGGGTCTCGGTCCCGTCGTCAACGATGTCCAGGACCAACTCTTCGGGGACCGTGGCGTCGAAGGTGTCGGTGGCGATGAACCCGGCGAGTCGCCAAATCGTCTCCAGGGTTTCGAGTTCGCGGTCAGGCACCCGTCGCTTTCCGCGCTCGCTCACCATCCCGTCGTCGCCCTCGTAGGTCTTCCAGCGCTCCTCGATGACTTTGAACGCAGATCCGTGGGCCTCCCACATGGCGTCCATCAGGCTCTCTCGGGAGCCGATCGAGACCGGTGTCGCGAACGCGTCCGTGGTCTCGAACCGGTCGCGGTACTGCTTGTGGGCGTTCGTCTGCCCCACCCCACAGGGGACCACACACGACAAGCCGACGCCGATGTCGAGTTCGGTCTCCATGTTCCCGACCATCTCTTCGAGGCCGTCCAGGCTGAGGCTGCCCTTGCCAGCCGGTTTGACCGGCGCGACGAGCGTGCGAAGCGCGTACATCGCGTTGTACAGGAGGTCTTCGGCGCGTGCGTTGGGGTCGATGAGCACCACGTCGTACTGCTCGTTCACCTGTTCGCGCTCCCACAGCAGCCGGTACAGCAGCTCGTAGCGCGGGTACTCCTCGCGGGACACGTCTTTCACGCCGGTCTCGTACGTGATCTTCTGTTCGAGGTTGGACGTGAAGTCACTCAGCATGTCGTGGCTCGGCACGATGTCGACGCCCTCTGGGGACGTCTCGATGAGCGATGCGAAGTCGCCGTCCGGCATCTCGAGGATGTGCTTGACAAGGTTGTCCGCGTTCGGATCGCTGCGGTCCTCACCCACGTCGAACAGTGACGTGAGGTTGCCAGTCTGCGGGTCGAGGTCAAGCACCAGCACATCGAGGTCCATTCGGCTGAGCGCGACCGCGAGGTTCGCGGTCATCGTGGTTTTGAACGTTCCTCCGGACTCGGCGTAGACAACCGCCGTGATCATGTGTGTCCCTACGAGCACCCGGTTACATATATCTGTGTCAGACTGTCTTGACAGTTTTCTGGAACAGATATCTGTAACGACTATCTGTAACAGAAATCTGGAGGGCCATCGGTCACAGGGAACGCCCGGAACCGCACTGTCGCGGCTGCAGCCGCGTTTTCGCAGCAATCCCGTATCACCGACACCTGGCCACTGCCCGCTCGGACGACCTACCTGTCTGTCACAGGTAGTTGTTACAGCGTTCTGTAACAGATCTCTGTACCTACTGTCTGTAACAGCCTACTGTTCCGGCCCACTGTCACAGCGACACGGGTGTGGTGGCTTTCCCACCTCGACTACCCGCTACAGACCCAGTTCTCACCTGACTACTGCCGTCTCGGGCTGATTGGAAGCGACTGGTCGTCAGTCGTGTGCCGCCCACGACGGCGTCACCCCCGCATGAGGTCCCTGACCTCGTCCGCCACGTCCGCTTCGACGGCGAGCACGTATCGGCGCTCGGGTTCTAAGACCATCTCCGGGCCAGCCAGGTGCTCGCGGTCGGCGGTCGAGATCAGGAGGCTCCCCTCCGGGAGCGCGATCTCATCGAGGCGGCGGCCGGCAACAGGTGCCGACTCGGCGACCGAGATCTCGATGATGTCCAGATCACTCGTGGGGTAGACGAGCGTGCGAACGTCCTCGCCGGTGAGCATATCCGCCGCGTAGTCGCCACCGAGGTATTTCGGAAGGAGGGTGGCGTCGACGACCTCCTCGTACTCCTCGTTGCACTGCGTGTCCGCGCGGGCGAGCGTCTGAATCGCGGGGTTGAGGTGTTGGGCTTCCATGCAGATCGCGAGGTTCGCGCTGGTGTCGTCGGTGAGCGCGGCGATGGCGTCGGCGTCGTCGAGATCGGCCTGGGTGAGAATCGACGGCCGGGTCGCGTCGCCGTGAATGACGGGGCCGACGTAGGCGTCGGAGAGCTCCGCGACGCGCTGCTCATCGGGTTCGATGAGCACCACGTCATGGCCAAGCGACGAGAGGTTGCCGGCTGCTTGGAGGCCGACCTGACCGCCGCCGGCGATCACGAAGCGCTTCAGTTGTGGCATATATTCTCATTCACAGCCAACGGTCTTCAAACTATCTTGATTCAGCGAGAGAATCCCGCCGTTCCACGGCGGGCGTGAACCGCGTAAGCCCGGTGCCACAGTCCACGCGGGTCTGCCTGAGGGAATACCCACCGGCACAAGAATTGTGCGACTTGGGTGAATTGTTTTTCGTGAGGCCAAATAGAGTACAACCTGCAGTCCGGGTCGCACACAGTCTACGCGCTCTAATCTCACTTTGTAACCGTCACGAAGTACCGGGCCGACATTCTCACCGATGAGCGGCTGGGACGCGTGGCCGAAGTTGCCCACGAGATTGCAGAGGACTTCGAGACCGATATACAGAACGTCGACGGTGGCACCGACCACGTTCACATCCAGTTCACGACCAAACCCACCACCAACCTCACAAAGTTCATCAACTCCCTGAAGGGCGTCACCTCGCGCCGGATTCGCAAAGAGTACCCCAATGTTAAAGACCGCCTCGAAGATGCTTTCTGGCAACCGGGGTACTTCCTCACCACGACCGGGCAGGTCAGCATCGACGTGTTGATGGATTACGTTGAAAATCAGTAGCATGACCACCACGACCACGAAAACGCTGGAGGCCACGCTCGCCCCACCGACAACCCACAAAAAGCGCAAACTGTGTGACCTGCTCGATACCTACCGGGCAGGACTCCACGAAGCGTTCGACGCCGGGTGCGAGACGATGACCGCCACCAGCGACGTGGTGACGCCCTACGACCTACCGTATCAGGCAAAAGCGGCCCTGTGCAACTACGTCCCGCAACTGCACGGCACCTACGACGCACAGGAGTTAGACGACGACCATCCGGTTCGACTCACCAACCAAGCCGCCGAGTTCGACCACTCGCCGGAGCGGGACTACGAGTTTACGTGGTGGGTGCCACAGCCGGGCCGAGGGACGAACTTCTGGATTCCGCTTCGCATCAATCCCGCCCAAGAAGGGCTGTGGCACGACCTCGGTGACGGTGAGGCGTCGGCAGGGCAACTCCGCCTGCAACGCCACCGCACATCGTGGACACTCCACGTCACCGTCGAGTATCCGGTCGAAGAACCTGACTACGACGCGACAGACGACGACGACGTAACACCAGTTGGCTTCGATATTGGCGAAGCACACCTGCTCGCGGGCTGTGCCTACGAGCAGGGCACTCCGACTGACCCACTACTCATCAACCGCGGTCGAGCGCGACACCTCCGCAAAGCGATGTTCACGATGCTCTGCCGCCTGCAAGAGCGTGACGCCGCCCAATGGCGAATAGACGAGCGATTTGACCACTCCCAGAACGCGCTCACGGACATTATCGAGAAGGCCAGCCGGGAAGCCGTCGAGTACGCCCAGCAATTCGAGAAGCCGCTTATCGTCCTCGAAGATTTGGCCCACATCCGCGAGTCGCTGGACTACGGCGAGTGGATGAACCGACGCCTCCACGCATGGGCGTTCGCTCGCGTTCAACAGCGCATCAGGGACAAAGCACGAGAGGCTGGTATCCCGGTCAGATACGTGCGACCGGACTACACGAGTCAGACGTGCCACGAGTGCGGTCACATCGGGTATCGGAACGGCGACGAGTTCCGGTGCCAGAACGAGGAGTGTTGGGTGTCGGAGTATCACGCAGACATTAACGCGGCGGTCAACATCGCTGACCGCCACGACCCGTGGGGTGAGAGCCTGCCGCTGAAACCGGCGGGCGATGACATTTCACGGGATGGGAGCGCCTGTGACAGCGCCGCGACCCCCACCGAGCAGAGCCAACCTCGGCAGATGACGCTCGGAGAGGTCGGGTCGGAACCCCCTGCCGGTAGTTAGCCGGTATTCTCATGCAGGGAAGCCGCGCCGTTCACGGCGCGGAGGATGTCACGTCGTGGGCGTTGGTGTCACCGCCCCACCTGGTCCCGGAGCCACGTCGCCACACCTATCACCGCTCGTATGCAAGAAATCAAGTGTGTCGGCTGAGTTGTCCCGTTCACACGATGGATACACTACACCTCCACAGTAGTATCTGATGAGCAGCAGCCAAACGCGATCCCCCGACGCCGAACTCGGATTGCTCGACGCCACGATGATCGGCATGGGGGCGATGATCGGTGCCGGGATCTTCGTTTTGACCGGCCTCGCGGCCGAAATCGCTGGGCCGGCCGCTATCCTCGTGTTCGCGCTGAACGGCGTCGTCACCGCGTTCACCGGACTCTCGTACGCCGAACTCGCGGCCTCGATCCCGAAAAGCGGCGGCGGCTACGCGTTCGTGCGCGAGATCTTCGGCGATTTCTCCTCGTTCATCATGGGGTGGATGCTGTGGTTCGCGTACATGATCGCGGGCGCGCTGTACGCACTCGGGTTCGCGCCCAACTTCCTCGAACTGCTGCACGTCTACGGCCTGGTGGCCCCACCGGACCAGGTCGGCGCGATCGCCGTCCCGCTGCTCGACGCCTCAGTGCCCGCCGCGTTCGTGCTGGCGTTCATCGCAGTGCTCGGACTGGTGGCGCTTAACGCCGTGTCCACAGCGGCAAGCGGGAGCGCTGAAACCATCTTCACGATCATCAAAGTGAGCATCCTGGTGGTGTTCGTGGCGTTCGGCGCGACGTCCCCGCTGTTCTCCGGGGCCGAATTCCAGCCGCTGTTCGGAGTGGGTGGCGGCCCGGCGGCGATCCTGCCCGCCATGGGACTGACGTTCATCGCCTTCGAGGGCTACGACCTCATCACCACCGTCACGGAGGAAGTCAAAAACCCCCGCGAGAACATCCCGAAGGCGATCTTCGTGAGCCTGATCGCGACCGTGATCGTCTACCTGGCAGTCGTCACCGTCGCCGTCGGCACGCTCGGCGCTGACGGCCTGGCGGCGGCCGGCGAAGCGGGCATCGCGGAGGCAGCCACGTCGTTCATGCCCACCGGACTGCCGATCATCCAGAACGGCGGCGCACTCATCGTCTTCGGCGCGGTGTTCTCGACGCTCACGGCGCTGAACGCGGTCGTGATCGCGTCCTCACGGGTCGCATTCTCGATGGGCCGTGAGGGGCAACTGCTCCCGTCGTTCGGCCAGATCCACCACCGCTACGGGACGCCGTTCGTCGCGATCATCGCCAGCGCGGTGGTGATGTTGGCGTCGGTCGCGTTGCCCACGCAGAGCGCCGGCAACATGTCCAGTCTGTTCTTCCTGCTGTCGTTCATCATCGTCAACGTCGCCGTCATCAGACTGCGCCGCGAGCGCCCCGACATGAACCGGCCTTACGAGATGCCGTTCTATCCTGCGCCGCCACTCATCGGCATCGCGCTCAATCTCGTGTTGTCCGTCGTGCTGGTCGACTACCTCGTGCGCACGGATCCGCTTGCGTTGGCGCTCAGCGCGGCCTGGATCGTTCTGGGGACGGCTGCCTACTACGCACACGCCAGCCGGCAGTCGGCCGCCGGCGACGACGAGGACACCACGACTATTTCGGCGGACGCCGAACACACGCCACATGACCACTAACCGAGACCTCATCATCGCGGGCGGCGGGCGCGTCGGCTTCCAGACGGCTGAACTCCTCGCCGACCGCGGCCACGACGTGACGATCATCGAGCGCGACACCCGCGTCGTCGACGACATCGCCGATCAGTGGATGGCGACCGTCATCGAAGGCGACGCCACCAACCCCGCGATCATCGAACAGGCGGGCGTCGACCGGGCGGACGGGATCGCGGCGCTCACCGGCGAAACCGGGTTGAACCTCGCGGTCTGCCTGGCTGCCGCCGAGCTCACGCCGTCGATCCGCACCATCGCGCGCATCGACCACGGGGTGCGTGATTCGTACACCCGGTTCGTCGACGCCGTGGTGTTCCCCGAACGCGCCGGCGCACGCGTCGCGGCCAACGAGATCATCGGCGATGACGTCCAGACGCTGGCCGACATCACCGGCGACCTGGAGCTCATGCTCGTCCGGGTCGCCGACGGCGCGCCCGCCGCCGGCAAGCAGCTGCGCGACGTTCGGTTCCCGGCTGGGACAGTGATCATCTCCGGCGCGGACGGCCAACGGATCGCACGCCCGGACACGACGCTCACGCCGGGCAGCCGATACATCATCGCCGTTGAGCCCGACGTCGCCGGGGAGGCCATGGACCTGATCCAGGGCTGACTACTCGTCGGCGTCGCCCGCGACCTCATGCAGGGCGTTCGTGACCGTCCCGTGTTCGGCGGCGTGTGGCCTGCTCGCGGTGTCGCTGTACCCCTCTTCGGTGAGCCGGTTCCGGTTGAGGCAGAGCTTCGTGAACGTGGGCTGGAGGAGATCGAACGTCTCGAAGCGGTCGGACAGCTCCGGGAACTCCGCCTGGTACGCCGTGATCGCGTCCCGCACTTGCGTCCAGAACTCGGTTTCGTCGTAGCCGTGGTGGGCCGTCAGCACGTCCGAGAGGTATCGGAACACCCCCACGAACAGCCCACAGAAGTAGAACTGGCACAGCCCGTTCGGGGGCTCCGAGCGCAGCACGCGCCGCAGGTCGGCGTCCAGATCCGCCAACTCCGGGAGAGGTTGGTCGGAGATGTTCACGTCGTCGACGAAGTCCTTCACGCCGAGCCGCGTCGGCACGAACTCCTCGTCGAGGATGACGATGGTGTTCTCGCCGTGCGGGGAGAACACGGTGCCGTACCGGTAGAGGTAATGCAACAGCGGCGGCAACAGCGTGTCGAACAGCTCCGTCAGCCACGCCGACAGCTCCAGCGGCGAGCGCTCGACGAACTCGGAGATCACGGCCGTGCCGTCGGCCTCGTGGAGGAGCGCCGCCAGCGTGACCGCCTGCTGTGAGTCCGGGATGGCGTCGGTGATGGACTCCCGCCAGACGGCCCCCAACAGCTCGTCGTACTGGTAGGCGTTGTCCTCAAGCTCGCTGAACGCGGGGTGATCGTAGTTGACGCCCGCGACCTCCCCTGGCAACACGAGCTCGCAGTCGTCCCGCAGGAACGGGTCGCCGTCGCGGATGTCCGTGATGTACTCGGTGACCCGGGGCGCGGCCTCGGTGCGGTCGCCCGGCAGCCCGCGCCACACCAGCGTGTTCCGGATCTTCATCGGGAGCTTCACGTTGTGTTTCTCGGGGGCGTCGACGTTGAACAGCGTTCGAACCGACTGTCCCGGCAGATAGCTGTCGGCCCCGTTACCAAGCGGCACGATCGCGTCCGCGGCGAGCTCGCTCGCGTACAGCGACGTGATCGTGGTCTCCCATTGGTAGTTGTGGACGGGGAGGAGTGTGTACTCCTGGGGATCGAGACCCCGGTCCGCCAGCGTCGCCATGAAATCGTCGTACTGGTCGCCGAGCTCTCCGCGGAGCAACCCCGTGGGGGTGAGCCCGCTGACAGTTTCGAAGGTCACGCGGTCGGTGCGCACTGCCAGCCAGCCGATGGTTGTGGTCTGGCGGCGCTCGGGCGCGTAATCCCGGTAGTCCTCGTAATCCCATCCGAGACGTCCCTTGTTGAACGTGATCCATGGATGACCGGTCATTTCGCTTTCGTACTCGGCGTACGAGCAGTCCGCAAACGACTCCGGCGCGCTTCGTGCTTCGATGTGGGCGTCCGCCAGCAGGGTGTTGCGGTACTCGCGGATCAAGTGGCCCGTGGTGAGTTCCGTGGCGTCGAGCGTTTCACGGGCGTCTAGGAGGAACCGAATGGGGTCGGTGGCGGTCGCCCACGAGTCGGCGTCGGCCGGCGCGCGTTCGATGGTGTCCGGGAACACGCGCAGCGTGTCCATGAGGCGCTCCTCAGCCTCGAAGCGATACCGGACGGTGTCCGCGTCGTCTGCCGCGGGCAACACGAGCCGGTATCGGCCGCCGCGGTCGGTGTCCGTGGTGCGTTCGGGGGCGAGCAGTTCCTCGTAGGTGAACTCACGCAACAGCTTCGCGAGCAGGCTGCGCTCGACTGTCGCCCACGTGTCGGCCGTCACAGCGTCCTGGAGTGTGTCTTCGTACGTGTTCATGGGTTGGGTGGATTGGTGCGGTCTGTCATTGGTGGTGATCGTTCGGCTGGCCGGCGGCTGGCGGTGTGGTCGGGTCGTCGTCGCGGACGCGGCCGCCGGGCGCGTGGCTGGCGTACGCTTCCGGGGCGAAATCCTGGAAGACGGTGTCCCGGTCGACCGGGTACGGGGCGTCCGCGAGCAGGCGGTCGAGGATCACGGCGTTCCGGTACGCGCCCAGTCCGAGGTCGGGCGCGCCAACGCCGTGGGTGTGGAGTTCGGCGTTCTGCACGAACAGTCCTCCGGGCAGGTCGCCCCCGACGCCGTACTCCCGGTCGACGGCGAGACGGTCCTGATCGTCCCGGGCGAGCCGGGGCTCCAGGCTGCTGAGGAACCCCGGCGTGGGCCGGTGGTAGCCCGTGCCCAGGATCACGGCGTCCGTCTCGAAGGCGAACCCGGTGTCCGTCTGGCGGTGTCGGCAGTCGACGCGGTAGCGCCCACCTCCGGTCGGTTCGACCGCCCCGACTTCGGTGGCGGCGATCATCCCCACGTTGGGGTCCCGGCCGCCGATCGACTGCTCGTACAGCGTGTCGTAGATGCGGGTGCTGGTCTCGGGGTCGATCCCCTTGTAGAGGATGTCCTGGTTGGGGATCAGCTCGTCTTTCACTGGCTGTGGCAGGTCGTACACGTAGTCGGTGTACTCCGGCGTGAAATGCTGGAGCCCGAGTTTCGAGTACTCCATGGGGAAGAACCCCGCAGATCGCGTGACCCAGTCGACCCGCGGGCTGCGGTCGGATGTCGAGCGCCGCGTGAGCAGGTCGTGGACGACTTCCGCCGCGCTCTGTCCGGAGCCGATCACGGCGACGCTGTCGGCGTCACACACGGCCGCCCGGTGCTCGCGGTAGGCCGCGGTGTGGAACACGTCCGGAGCGGGTAGATCGCGGAACGCCGGCGGCACGTAGGGCCGTGACCCGACCCCGACAACCAGGTCGCGGGCGCGGTACTGGTGTGTGGGTGCGTCGTCATCGGTCGCCGACCGCGCTTCGTCGGCCGGCTCGACAGCGGTGACGCGGAAGTTCGCGGGCGTCGCGTCGTCGTCGATCGCCGTGATGTCGACGACGCGCCGCGAGAACCGGGGCGCAGCCAGCGACTCGGCGACCCACTGGCAGTAGTCGTTGTACTCCCGGCGCGGGATCTGGAACGTCTCGTAGAAGTAGAACTCGTAGAGCCGGTCGTGCTCGCGCAGGTAGTTGAGATAGCTGTAGGGGTTCGTCGGGTCCGCCAGCGTCACCAGGTCCGCGAGGAACGGCACCTCCAGGGTTGTGCCCTCGATGAGCATGCCGTCGTGCCAGACGAACTCGGGTTTCTGTTCGAGGAACGCAGCGTCCAGTGGCACGTCGTCGCTGCCCTCGATCAGGGCGGCCAGCCCGAGGTTGAACGGCCCGAGGCCGACGCCGACGAGGTCGTGAACCGACTCCGTCATCGGTCCGCCTCCAGAGTGCTGTTGCCGTGTTCCCCGGACGGACACCGGTGCGTTGCGTCGTCGTGGTTGACCGCTGGGCCGTCTGCGGGCGGCCCGTTGGCGGCGATCGCACCCGGTGAGAACGCCCCCACGAAGCGCTCGCGGTCACAGACGACGCGGGTTGCGTCCTTGTCCTCGTGCGGGAAACGAAACGTCTCCCGTGGCTCGAACCCGGCGCGTTCGAAGGCGGCGATGGCGGCGTCGTTGGTGGCGTCGGGTTCCGCGACCACCCGGTCGGTGGCGGCGTGCCGGAACGCAAGCGCGGTCATCGCGCGCAACAGCGCGGTGCCACAGCCCTGGCCGAGGTACTCCGGCGGCCCGATGAGGATGTGGATGCCCTGGTCGTTGTCGTCGGCGTCGTAGTGGTCGGCCAGCGGGTCGGCGGCCACCCAGTAGCGCTCCACGTAACTCATCGGCACGCCGTCGATGCAGCCGACGTACGCGGTGACGTGGTCGTCCTCAAGGTGGTCACCGATCGCCTGATGGAACGCCGGCAGCGGCGCACCCAGGCTCCAGTAGGGGGTGACGTGGTCGCTGGTGAGCCACGCGTGCAGGCGGCCCAGGTCGCGGTCGAGTGCCACCCGCCGGAACGCGACGGTGCGGTCGATCTGGGGGTCAGGGCGGCGATACGCGTAGTCGCTCGTGATTCGGGGCAGTGGCGCTGTCATTGTGTGTCCACCCGCGTGACCAGCGGGTTCTCGATGGCCGTGTAGACGGACTGCGTTTCGAGGTCGGCTTCGAGTTCGTCGCGCTCCTCGAACCGCGTGAGCAGGTTCGCCTTGCAGGGCACGCGGCGCTCGGTCAGCAGCGCCGACACCAGCGTCGAGTCGGCGGGTTCGTGCTCCGCCAACGACTCCAGTTCCGTGCGCAGCACCGCGAGCAACGCGCGCTCGTCCACGACGCCGCCCGCGCCGAGCGCGTTCACGACGCCGAAGGCGTTGTTGAACACGATGTAGTACCGGAGGCGTTCGTCCGCGATGGCGTCCGGGCAGACGGTGTCGGCGCGCTCGCAGACGCCGGGCAGCCAGTCGTCGACGTCGGCCGCCTGGGACGCCGGGAAGTAGTACCCCTGGTTGTCCCGGTAGAACCCGGCCGTCGGGCGGCCGTCGTCGTCGAGCCGAACGAGCGTGTTCTGCTGGTGGGCTTCCAAGCCGACGCCCTGCTGGAAGTACAGCCAGACGACCGGCCGGACCGTGTGCGCGAGGTACTGCTCGAACCACTCGCGGGCGACCGCGCTCTCGGTGCGCCCCTCACGCGTGGCGATCCGCGACACGATGCGGGCCGCCCGTGCGGGGCCGTCCAGGCCGTCCTGGCAGAGCGCCGCGACCGGGGTGACGTTGTCCGTGTCATCGCCGGCGAAGGGGTTCTCGCGCAGCACGGCCTCGAACCCGGACTCAGCGCCGTCGCCCAGTGTGAGCGTGATCGCGGCGGGGTCCTCGATGATCGAGAACGCGGGGAACCGGTCGGCGAAGGCGTCCCCGAACCCGGTCGCGAGCAGCTCCGAGACGGCGACCCCGCGCGCCAGCTCCGGGCGCTTGTTGGTTCGCTCGGCGTTGGTGATCTCCACCGCCAGTGACCCCTTGTACATGAACGGGGCGTCCGGGCTCCACAGCGTCCGCACCGACGACGTGGGGTAGAACGTCGGGCCGAACGCGCCCAGGTCACGGAGTTCGTCGCGCGCTATCGCCGCCGCGACGTGTGGCTGTGCGTGCAGGTAGTCGGCCTGCCACGGATGGACAGGCACCAGCGTGGCCTCCGACTCGGGGGGCACGGTGGTGGCGTCGGCCACCACCGACCGGAGCCACTCCGTCGCGGACGCGTCCCCGGCGGCCCACGTCTCCACGAGCGCCGGATCAGCGGCGAAAACCCGCAACTGGAAGCCGGCTCGCAGCTCCGGCGCGTACCGCGACTGCTCGTGTGGCGGGATCCCGGTACGGCTGTTCGGCGTCGGATGCATGTGGTGGCCGTACACCAGCGACTGCTCGGCGTCCCGGAACGACACCGTCGTGTCGTACAGCCGCTCGTGGTCGCGTGGCGTATCCCGGGCGGCAACGAAGCGCTCGGTCGCGGTCTGTGAGGCCAACACGCGCTCCAAGAGGTCCCGGCCCGCGGTCGGGTCGTCGCCATCGAGCGCGAGCTCGCGGCGCGCCAGCGACGCGACGCCCGCCGCGTCGATCGGGGACGGCGTCCCGGCCGGCGCGTCAGGCACGCCGGGGCGGGCGTACGCCGGCACCGCGAACAGGTGGCGGCCAGTGGCCGACGCGTACCGCAACGGGGCGAACACGGTCGTCGACTGGGCTGGGAACGGCACGCGGACGACCCGGCGGTCGGCCCGCTGTGCGCCGGCCGGCACGCCGTCGGGGACAGCCCTCGGGGAGACGACCTCGCCGGCGTCGGTCTCCCTGAGGTAGCAGTTGAGGAACGCGTGCAGGGTGGCGGACTCGGCGTGCGCGGCCGGCGTGTCCGCCACCGCACCGACACCGGTCATTGGTCGCCCCCGGCGGCGGTCGTGATCGGAGCGGTCCGGTCGGCCGCCTCGATCGTCGCGGCGTGTCCTTTGAACGCAACGAGTACCGACTGGATGTCGGCGACGGTTGTGCGCGGGTTCATGAGCGTGAATTTCACGTGCGCGCGGTCGTCGACGGTCGTTCGCGCGACCACGGCGGTGCCGGCGTCGAACAGCTGTTCGCGGGCGGCCTCGGTGACGTGATCGGCCCACGGGCCGGGATCACAGTGGGCGTGCTCGCGGACCGGCCGGTAGCGAAACGTCACCGCGTTCAGTGTCGGCTCGCACGCCAGCTCGAACGCCGGGTCAGCACGCAGCAGGCCCGCCACGTCGTCGGCGAGCGCGAGCGTTCGATCCACGAGCGCCCCGAGTCCGTCCCGACCGAGCGTCCGGAACGCGACGTACGGCTTCAGCGCGTCGAACCGCCGGGTCGTGCGCGTGGACTTCGCCACGAGATTGGGGACGGCGTCGCCCGCCGGATTGAGGTACGCCGCGTTGCGGCTCATGAGCTCGAAAGATTCCCCGTCAGCGACCAGGAGCGCCCCGCAGGCGATCGGCTGGAAGAACAGTTTGTGGAAGTCCACGGCCACCGAGTCCGCGCGGTCGATGCCCGACAGGCGCTCGCTGTGCTGGTCGCTGACTGCGAGGGCACCGCCGAACGCGGCGTCCACGTGGACCCAGAGGTCATGGGTCGCCGCCACGTCGGCCACCGCCGACAGGGGATCGATACTCCCGAAGTCGGTCGTGCCCGCGGTTCCGACGACCGCGAACGGGTGTTTGCCGGCGTCGTTGAGGCGCTCGACGGTCTCCCTGAGCGCGGTGGCGTCCATGCGGTGGCGGCCGTCCGTCGGGATCGTGACGACGGCGTCCTCGCCCAACCCAAGCAGAGCAGCCGACTGCGCGGCCGTGAAGTGCGCGTCGGCCGAACACAGGATTCGCAGGTCTTGGGCCGCCGGCGGGAGGCCGTGTTCACGAACCGACTGCCCGAACACGGTCTCCACGTAGTCGTCGCGCGCGAGCAGGAGCGCTTGGTGGTTGGACTCCGTCCCGCCGCCGGTGACCACGCCGTCGGCGGCCGGGCCAAGCTCGTAGAGCGCCGTGAGGTCGGCGATCAACCGCTCCTCGACGACAGTCGCCGCGGGGGCTTGGTCGAAGGAGTCAAGCGACTGGTTGCTCGCGGTGAGCAGCGCCTCGGCAGCGAGCGCCGGCACCATGGGCGGACACTGGAGGTGCGCGACACAGGTCTCGTCGCTCGGATGCACCGCGTTGGCAAGCACGTCCTCCCGAACGGCCGCGAGCACGTCCTCAAGCGGGTGTCCCTCCGCGGGCAGCGCCGTGGTGTCCGCAAGCCGGTCGCGGAGGCGGTCGTAACTCGCTCCCGAGTACGGCCCGTGAGCGCCCCCGATCACGTCCAGGACGGCGTCGCAGGCGGCTTCCATGGCGTCGGCGTATGCATCGTTGCCGGCGTCGCTCCCGAGGAACAGCCGGTCGGCGAGCGCCACAGGGTCAGTGTCCGTGGACGCGTTCGCGCCGGCGCTGCGCGGCGGGCTCACGCCGACACCTCGGCTGACGACGAGAGCACGGCCGTGACCGCGTCGCTGAACCGGGCCGCGATCTCGTCGATCTGGTGGCTGGAGACGATCAACGGCGGCAGGAACCGCGCGACCGCGGAATCCCGGCCGCCGGTCTCGATGATGAGTCCGCGCTCGAAGCACGCCTGTTTCACCGCCGCCGCGAGGTCGCCGTCCGGCGGCGGGCGTTCGTCGCCCGCTGCGTCCGGAGCGACGAACTCCACGCCGAGCATGAGCCCGCGGCCGCGAACGTCGCCGACGACGTCGAAGTCGGCTTCGAGGTCGGTGAGCGCGCTGCGGAGCCGCGCCCCCGTTTTGTCGGCGTGGGCGGGGAGGTCTTGTTCGATAACGTGCTCGATGGTGACGCGGCCAGCCGCCATCGCGAGCTGGTTCCCGCGGAAGGTGCCGGCGTGTGCGCCCGGCTCCCAGACGTCGAGGCCCTCGTTGTAGAGGACGACCGCCAGCGGGAGACCGCCGCCGACAGCCTTCGAGCACGTGACGACATCGGGCTCGATGCCGGCGTGCTCGAACGACCACGTCTCACCGGTGCGTCCGAGGCCGGTCTGGATCTCGTCGACGACCAGCGGGATGTCGTGTTCCCGAGTGATGCGCCTGAGCTCCTGCACCCAGGCGTCCGGTGCGGGATTGACCCCTCCTTCTCCCTGTACGAGTTC
Source organism: Halobacterium sp. MBLA0001 (assembly GCF_049705385.1). Classification (NCBI taxonomy): domain Archaea; kingdom Methanobacteriati; phylum Methanobacteriota; class Halobacteria; order Halobacteriales; family Halobacteriaceae; genus Halobacterium; species Halobacterium sp. MBLA0001. Next base: position 95,846 of record NZ_JBNAMQ010000008.1, on the reverse strand, counting down.
GAGCACGACCGCAGCGGGCTCCGTGAACCCGCGCTCGGGGCTGCTAATGGCGTGCTCGATGTACGTGTGGATGGATTCGTGTTCGCCCGCCGGCAGGCCGAACGGGTGGCGGTACTGGTCGGGATACGGGAGGTGGTGGACGTTCGGCATCAGCCCCGAAACCGGCTCTTTGGCGTCGATGTCGCCCATGAGGCTGAGCGCGCCCGCGGTCATGCCGTGGTAGCCGCCGTGGAACGCGAGCACGCTCCGGTTCCCGGTGGCGGTCTTCGTGAGCTTCAGCGCGGCTTCGATGGCGTCGGTGCCGGCCGGCGAGCAGAACTGCACCTTCGCCGTGTTCGCGAACGAGGCCGGCAGACTGTCGAACAACGCGTCGACGAACGCCTCCTTCTCGGGTGTGGTGATGTCGAGCGTGTGCAGCGGGCGGTCCTCGGCGAGCAATCGCTCCAGCTCCGCGGTCACTGCGGGATGGTTGTGGCCGAGCGCGAGCGTGCCCGCGCCGGCCAGGCAGTCGAGGTAGGTGGTGCCGCCGGCGTCGGTCACCTCGATGCCCTCGGCGTGTGTCACCGCCATCGGCAGCGAGCGCGGGTAGGTGCGTGCGTTCGATTCGCGTCGGCGTTGGCTTTCGAGGAGGGCAGCGTTCGACGTGTCGTCGTGGTCAGTCACGATGACCGGCCTCTCCGGGTGTCTCCGTCTTGGGTTTCTTCTGACATACGCAATTTTTAGGCTAGCCTAAAAATAAATAAAACTACCGCTATTAGGCTGGCCTAAAACTGGGGGTGACGTTGCAACGGCTCGTCGGCCGCAGTGTGTGGATACACACTCTCTCCTCGTCGCTTTCGTACACGACCACACGAAATAAAACATCCGGCGGTTTCAGTTCTCGACCCATGCCTTCATCGACCACTCACACTCGACGACCCACCGCTCGCTCCACGACGCCTCCAGCTGACAGCCTACTCGTCGTCGTGGCGCTTGTCGTACATTCTCTCCTCGTGGCTGAGCCGCTGGCGCTCGCTGAAATACCTGAACGCGCCGACCGTCACCAACGCGATCGCCCCCAACCACAACAACCCGAACACGATCAGGCGCCCAGCCATCAGCTCTTGTTCTCCTCGTCGACGTCCTTGGTCAACGTGATCCCGGCCTGCGAGCCAGCGCCGACGTAGATCGTGCTGTTGTCCTGGTTCAGCGCCTCGATATACCGGATCTTGATGAGCTCCGGGTTGTCCTTGAGTGACTCCGCAACGATCTCGTTGGCCTCTGCCTCACCCTTGGCCTGCACGCGCTTGCGCTCCGCCTCAGCCTTCGCGACCTGGATGGAGTTCTGCTTTTTCTCGATGTTCTGCTTCTCGACTTCCTTCTTCTCGACGGCGTCAGCGTACTGGCCCGGGAGTTTGATGTTCCGGATCTGGACGGCCTCGATGATCAGCCCGCTGCCCACGGCCTCCGTCTCGAGCGCCTTCTTTACCGCGGCCGCCATCTGCTTTTGGCCCGCGCCGGTGTAGATCTCGGTCGTGTCGATGTCCCCACCCTCCGTCCGCAACACGTCCTGGGTGGTCGGCCGAATCAACCGCGCCTCGGCCTGGCTCACGTCCTTGTACTCGTCGTAGAACGTCGCGGCCTCCGTCTTGTTCACACGATACCGGATCGTCACGTCAACGTTGACGCTCACCCCGTCGTTCGTGAGCACCTCAACGGAATCGTCGCGCGCTTCGGCGCCCTCCTGTTTTTCGTTCGCCATCGTGTACTCCTGGGGCCGGACCGGCACGACCGCCGTCGACTGTTTGATCGGCACGATCACGTTTGCACCCGGTTCCAGGGTTTCACCGGTGCTTGCACCCCACTCTTTCACCACCTCGATGTTCCCCTCCTGGACTGGATTCCACGCCAGTCCACCGCCAACGAGCACGGTCACCAAAACGAATGCACCGACCACTGCGCCGACTTTGAGTTGTAACGATTTCATAACCGTTGTGTTTAGCACGCAGACCGCAGTCCGACCCGCGAGGCACGCTCACGGCGACGTCTCGCACGACCAGCCGGAGCACCTCGGAGCGCGACCTCTGTATGCTGTACCCCACTGTGCCACACCACGGTATTAAAAATACTGGTCCGTGTGACGTGTAATCCCCGGCGGCGCGTCTTCGCTCCGCACGGACTCCCGTCGACAACGCCCTGCCGGCTACCCATGGCCCACTCACGCACTGTCGCGGACCGCGGGTCTCGACTTCAGAGCCGAGACATCGTTTCGCATCCACCGGGCCCGCGTCCGCAACCGGTCCCGCCGGTGCCGCAGGTCCTGCAGGAACCAGTCGGCGTCGTCCGCCAGCGAAACGTCGCTAAACGACTCCGACTCGATGTCGTACTCGGTCTGATAACAGTCCCCGACTGCGTGGTAGGCGTGCGCGTTGCTGATCTCCGTCTGTGCCGTGTCGAGCTGTTGGGTCGCCGTTGCCACCGTTCGTTTCGCGCTTGTCAGCAGCTCCTGTGGCGTGGCCTCCCCGTCGGCGATGACTGCCGCGCTGTCTCCATCAAGTCGTCCCTCGATCTCCGCGAGTAACTCGCTCACCTCCTGGCGGCTGCGCTCTATCTGTGACAGCTGCTCGGTCGCAGCCCGGTACGCGCCGAACGCATTCAGGTACGCGTGTTCGGCGTATCGCACGACCAGCGACCGGAATGCATCCCACCCGAGGTCGGCGGTGCTGCCGCGGCCGTTGAGGTCCGCGAACCAGTACTCGGTGTGTTGTTGCTTGATGAACTGGCGGAACACGGCGAGGTCTTTGTCGTCTGTGAGTGCGCTTCCGGGAATCGCGTTCCCTGACGCTGAAACCTCCGCGATAAGTGATTCAGTGTACCCGTTGCAGGCGTCGTATAGCTCCGGGGACGTTTCTTTGAGGTCCGCTGTGCACGCCCGTCGTGCCTCCTCTAGCCCGTCGTAGGGGCCCGTCAGCGCGATTTTATTGCGTGACATTGTCTCACACGACACTGTGGAATCAGAGATCGCTGCATAAAAACCTCTCGCCACAACGGCTGCCAGTGCTTGACCGATGGACCCGCCGTTACACATCGATGGTGGGGCGTCCGGCTACATCCGACCCCACAGCACGGATCCCCTCTCACCTGTGAGCCGCCCTCACCGAACGACTGTCACGGTCGTCGGGGCGCGCCGCACCACCGTTTCGGCGACGCTCCCAAGCAGCACACGGGAGACACCACGCCGCCCGTGGCTCCCCATGACGATCTCGGTGATGTCGTTGTCCTCCGCGAACGAGACGATCTCACGCGCCGGGTTCCCCACTGTCGTCTCCATCCGGAACGAGAGCGCCGCGTCCTCCAGGAGGGCCTGGGTCTCCTCGGTGAGTCCCTCGCTGCTGGCCGGATTCTGGAGGCCTTTCAGCTGCTCTTGGACGATGTCCACGCCGGCGTCGAGCATCCCGTCCGCGAGCTCGGTGACGTGCAGGAGCACGAGTTCGTCGGTGTCGTGCGTCTCAACGGCGTGTTCGACGGCGTCGTGTGCGGGACTCGATCCGTCGTAGGGGACAAGAACTGCCATACGCACCCTCGCCGAGCACTCCACATAAAACGCGCTGTTGTGTGACCAGCGCCCAGTCACTCCGCGTTGTGGGGGCCTGACGACCAGGCAGTTCCCGGCGAGAACAAACCGGCGGCCCTCGTGAGCGACACCGAGCGGGTGCGGCGTACGACGCTGAAGATCAGGACAGCGGCCTCGACGAAATCGTTGCGGACCTCAAGGAGGTCTTCTCCCGGTGGCCGTGGTACGACGAGCAAGAGACCGAGTACCAGGTTCGCTACGAGTTCTCGAAGACCGTTCTTTGCCACGTCCAGCAGACCTCGGAGTGGCTGGCCCGGGTCGACCGGGCCGATGAGACGATCCTCTTCAGCCAGCACGACCTGCGGTCGCGAGCCGCGGCGTTCACCCTCGCAGAGAGTGTCATGGAGCTCTGTACGATGCTCCATCGGGAGGTCGTCACGGAGCGGAGTCAAGCACGAAAGCCGATGTACGTCGGTCCTCGACCAGCAGGCCGCGAGCACGAGCGAGTGGGGGACTGGGCGCAGTCCAGACACAGCCTGTCGACCGTCGAATTCCCCGCCCTGCCAGCCCCCGGCGCGATCACGGGGCTGGGGCCATCGGGAGGAAGAGTACCGATGACCAGCGGCCAAGCGTACCGTGGTGAACGCTGCATGGGTGGACAGCTGGTCTACACGCCCGACGGCGACCTCCTAGACAGGCATCTCCACGTCCTGCGCCGCGTCCCTGGTGGGTTCGACTGGGGATCGGAGACCGATGAGGCCCGTATCGATCAGCTCGCAATTGCACTACTGGCCGATTCGTCGACGAAGAACATCGCGCTCGAGCACTATACGAGTAAACTACAGGTTGTTTCAAAATATATTCTACGCTGCTCGATCCATCGATTCCTTTCGATTCCGACAACAAATCACCCCGTTTATGCCACGCCACACCAATGTAATAATACATACATATTTGTGTTTTGATAGAAAATTTTTTACGAAATGCGGACATAGTTTTGGCTGGAGTCAAGGTGATTAGCCATGCCCCTTCCGACAGGTTCAACCAGTTCGTGGCTACAGAACTCCGGATTCCCGAGCCGACTGTTCGAAACCGGTCGCAACGACTACGAACTGTACGAGGAGGACGACGAGTTCGTCCTGAGCGTCGAGATGCCGGGCTTCGATCCCGAGGAGATCACCGTTTCCTGGGACGAGGGTGTCCTCAACATCGCCGCCGAACACGAGGATGAGACGCGGAGCCAGCGCAAGACCTACCACCGTCGCTTCCGCTTCCCAAAGAACGTCGAGGACGACGATATCGAGGCCCAGTACAATAACGGGATCCTCGAAGTCCGGCTGCCGGTACTGACGGGTGCCACCACCCGCGGCAAGCAGATCGAGGTCCAGGCCTGACATCGCCTCGGACAGGAGTACTGACCGACAGCCGCTTTCTTCCGTGAGTAATCGAGGTGAGAGCCATGCGACTTACGGTCAAACAACTCAAGAACCGCGATCCAGGGAGCGGTATGGCCGTCATCGACCGCGATGCGCTTCAGGAGATCGGCGTCAGCAGTGGCGACTTCGTCGCGATCGAGGGCCGCAACGGCGGACGAACGGTCGCCCGCGTCTGGCCTAGTAACACGAGCGACGCGGGTCGCGGTATCATCCGAATCGACGGCCAGCTCCGACAGGCAGCGAACGTCAGCATCGACGACCGCGTCGAGGTCGAGAAAACGGAGGTCGAGCCGGCGGACCGAGTTACCGTCTCCCTACCACAGAATCTTCAGATCAGAGGAGATCTCGGCTCGCACCTCCGCGAACATCTCGTCGACCAGGCGGTGAGGGCAGGACAGACGGTCGCGTTCCCGATCGGGTTTGGTATGTTCTCCGGTCGGTCTGGTCGACGCATTCCCCTACGGGTGGTCGATACGCAGCCCAGCGGGACGGTCGTCGTGCAGAACACGACCGAGATCGAGATCGCCGACCAGAGCGCCCAGGAGGTCTCCGTCGAATCGGGAGAACCGGAAAATACGACCGCTCCAGCCCTCACGTACGAGGACATCGGCGGCCTCGACGACGAACTCGAGCAGGTTCGGGAGATGATCGAGTTGCCGATGCGCCACCCCGAGCTGTTCGGGACGCTCGGCATCGAACCGCCGAAGGGCGTTCTCCTCCACGGTCCTCCCGGGACGGGGAAGACCCTGATCGCCAAGGCCGTCGCCAACGAAATCGACGCTCACTTCCAGACGATCTCTGGCCCGGAGATCATGAGCAAGTACTACGGCGAGAGCGAAGAGCAGCTTCGCGACGTGTTCGAGGAGGCCGAGGAGAACGCGCCCGCGATCGTCTTCATTGACGAACTCGACTCCATCGCGCCCAAGCGCGAAGACGTCAGTGGCGATGTCGAACGCCGGGTCGTCGCCCAGTTGCTCTCGCTGATGGACGGCCTCGAAGAGCGCGGCCAGCTCACGGTTATCGGCACGACCAACCGCGTCGATGCCGTGGATCCGGCGCTCCGCCGTCCCGGTCGGTTCGATCGTGAAATCGAGATCGGCGTCCCCGACCATGACGGGCGCGAAAAGATCCTTCAGATCCACACGCGCGGGATGCCTCTCGGCGACGGCGTCGATCTCGACCGGTACGCTGAGAATACTCAAGGTTTCGTCGGCGCAGATCTCGAGAACCTCGTGAAAGAGAGCGCGATGCACGCGCTTCGCCGGATTCGGCCCGATCTGGATCTCGACGAAGAAGAGATCCCCGCCGACATCCTCGACTCGATAGAGGTGACCGAGAACGACTTCAAAGAGGCGCTGAGGGGCATCGAACCCTCCGCGCTGCGAGAGGTATTCGTCGAGGTCCCCGATGTCACCTGGGACCACGTCGGTGGTCTCGATGATGCGAAGGAACGCCTCCAGGAGACCGTCCAGTGGCCCCTCGAACACGCCGACGCCTACGAGCAAGTCGCACTCGAACCGGCGAAGGGCGTCTTGCTCTACGGGCCGCCCGGCACCGGGAAGACGCTGCTTGCGAAGGCCGTTGCTAACGAGGCGAACTCGAACTTCATCTCGATCAAGGGGCCTGAGCTGTTCAACAAGTACGTCGGCGAGTCCGAGAGGGGCGTTCGTGAAGTGTTCTCGAAGGCCCGCGAGAACGCCCCCACGGTGGTGTTCTTCGACGAGATCGACGCGATCGCCTCGGAACGTGGCCAGGGCGTTGGCGACTCGAACGTCGGCGAACGCGTGGTCTCACAGCTGCTGACCGAACTCGACGGTCTCGAAGAACTCGAGGACATCGTAGTGATCGCCACGACGAACCGCCCAGACCTCATCGACGATGCCTTGCTCCGACCGGGACGGCTCGACCGTCACGTCGCAGTCGACGAGCCCGACGAAGCGGCACGGCGTGAGATCTTCGAGATCCACACCGAGGACAAGCCGCTGGCCGAAGATGTCGACGTCGACGAACTCGTCGAGCGGACTGACGGCTACGTCGGTGCCGATATCGAGGCGGTCTGCCGCGAGGCTGCGACGGTCGCCGTCCGCGAATACGTCCGTGCGACTGCGAGTGCCGAATCGGCCAACGTCGACGAAATCGAGCTGTCAATAGAGCACTTCGAGCAGGCGCTCGAAGAGGTCGACTCAAACGCTGGATCCGAAACGCAGGCGTTCGAAAAGCCAGCTGAAGCCGTGTAGCACTGGTGACTCTCCCTTACGTAGTTGAATCGTCGGCTTGATCCGATCGAGGTTCACCGGCTTCTTCGAGTTGTTCGGTCACACGTTGGTCAATCTGTTCATCTATATCCACGACCTCGGCCTCGACCTGTCGTTCGGCCTCGCTTGAAATCGTCTCTTCAAGGATCCACTCGTAGATTGACATTTTCCCCTAAATTCTCAATAAGTAACCAATGACGAGACCTCCTTCGAACGCTGCCACCCGGGGATCGACGCGGAAGACGAGAAAAGCAAAGCCGGCAATAAAGAGGATGCCGTACACGAGTTCGATGTGAAATTGCGTCTGTCTTCCTCGGAAGCGACCACTGAGCGAACTCAGCGACATCGTTGTTTCTTATCTTCGAGTCTCGTATCGAAAAGCCTGACTTGGGAGTTCGTCTGAGTAGAGGCACGGCTTCCGCTCCGATAACATCCTGGTGTGACCTGCTCAGGTGAGACGGTGGAATCGCTCGGCTGCCTCGAACGTAACGAAGGCGATAACACCGGCAACAGTCGGGGTAGCGATCCACGTCGTCACGATCCGTTTCGTCGCCGAGGGATTGAACAGATCGAGCTGGTCAGCGGCCCAGTCCGACCGTTCAGCAGTTGAAAGCCCGTCAGGTCGGACGATTGCGTGAAGAGGCACCCGACGGCTCTCCCGCCCCACCCGAGTCCGATGACGCACGCGGTGAGCACGACGGCGAGACTCGCGGGGATTCCGGCTCAGCTCAGACCGGTGAGGATCGAGGCCGCGATCGTCTCAGCGATCAGGGGACGCTTCCAGCGATAGGTCCGTGATATCTTCACCGACGGTCTCCATCGTCCGGGGACCGATAGCGAAGGCACCGACCCCGATCGCCACGCCGCCGATAGCCACCCCAGATGTCATCTCGAGCTGCCTGGAACCAACGAGGGGCGCGACGGCGCTGGCGACGTTGGAGGCCCCTGTCGAGAACCCCATGTAACAGCCGATCCCGATCACGACGAGCTCCGCGAAGCGGCCGGTGTCGTCGGATTCGAAACTGAGCAGATTCACGATCGCGTCGTAGAAGTACCGCCCAACAAACGCACAGATCCAGAAGGCGAGGGTCGTCGAGAGTACCCACCACATACCGACGACACCGACGGTGCGCCAGTCGAGGACACCGAGCGCCGCGCCCATCGCGACGACAGCGGCAACCGCCGTCTGGCTGGTGCTGGTCGACACGTTGAGGACGTTTCCGATCAGGATGCCGAGCCCGATGAACAGGAGGACGCCGATCGACGCGCCCAGCGTGAAATACTCCGCTGGGATGAAATCCGCCCCCAGGGCGTCGACGACATTCGTGCCGATGGTGAATCCACCGAGCAGCACGAACACGGCCATCAACCCGGATGCCTGTCGCATCGACAGAGCGTCGCTTCCAGTCGCGGGGCCGAATGCCACGCCGGTCGATGAGCCCCCGATATTCACGCCGACGAAGATGGCCGCTGCTACGCCGACGACGAACACCACCGACAGCGCCATACAATCGGATACCGGACATAATTCCGCAAAAGAATATTGATTTCCTGAACCGACGAGTAAGGGCTAAGTGAACGCCGACACTATGTCCTGATAGGCATGACCCTCCAGCCTTGGCTGTACACGCTCGTCGTAGTCGTCGGAGGGTTCCACGTGCTGGCTGTCCTCTATGCGTATTGGTCCAAGCAGAGCTCCGACGGTGGCGTGGAACCTGCGGACAGCACTAAAAAATCAGTACAGACAAAAGAAGTCGATTGCCCGGAGTGTGGGACAACCAACGAACGGGAATACAGGTACTGTGCGAACTGCGTGTCAGAACTCCCTGGCGGAGGCAATATCGGCAGAATGCCAACCGCGCCTGTCGGTCGACAGATTCTCTGATTACTCCAGCCGATCTCCGGCAAACGAAAGAGTCAGTTCTTCTGCCTCGTAGATATTGATGAGTTCATTGGTGATTTCGTCATAGGATTCGTCGTCGACTCGTAGATTGTCGAGTCGGTTGACTGTCTCCTCATTAAGATCAATCTCCGGCATATTCGGAGTCTGGGGTCTGTTGTTCGTAAAACTCACGAAGCGGATTGACTGAAGAAGTGCTGGGGAGCACAGCCCAGTCACTCAACCGAAGCTACCTACGTGATACAAGCGTATCACATCGTATGAGCACTGACAGCGACGGCGGTGGCGACGGCGAGATGGAGAAGATCAACGTCCGGGTACCGCAGTCGCTGCTGGCACAGGTCGACGAAGTATGGGAAGAGCGTGGCTACGCGACCAAGTCCGAATTCATCCGCGATGCCCTCCGGGATGCGGTCAATCCCCCCACGCAGCTGTCCGAGGAAGCGCTCAAGCACCTGGCAGAGAGCCGCGAACAGCGAGAGCAGGGTGAGACGGTGTCCCAAGACGACGTGAAGGACCGCCTGCGCATCGATGACTAAAGTCGAGTGGACATCAAAAGCACTCGATTTGCTAGACGGACTCGACATCGAAGCCCAAGAGCGACTGGTCAAGAAACTCGACGAGGCGAAAGACTGGACCTCTCACCGCCTCGAAAAGCTCACCGGCTACCCGTACTACAAGCTCCGCGCCGGCGACTACCGAGCGACGACAGGATCGAATGCCGTGTCGACCACGTCCTCCACGAGCAGAAGGTTTCCGTCGAGTCCGATGAGAGCGCTATTCCAGAGGGAGAGTCGCTGATCAGTTAGTGAAGAACTGTTCCCACAGGATGTCTGCAAGTGTGATTCCCGCATAGCCACCGACAACCATCACTAGGAAGGGAACGATGGCCTCGGACGCGGTGTTGGTATCTGCACTGAAAACGCGGCTATCTCCGATTGCTGGTGAGAACGGACCACCATCATACATCTCCTTTGACCACTGCCGGTCTCCACTCCCAGCATCGAACGCCACGAGTTCATAGCGGTCGTAGCTCGCGAGGACGACATCCTCCGTCCGAACTAACGGACCCGGAATATTTGGCCCAGGAATTTCCCACTGTGTCTCACCCGTCTCACGGTCCAGCGCGTAGATTCCCTGAGCGGCAGCGCCATCTGCGGTGATATACACGGAATCGGCATCGATGGCTGGCGGGGCAGGGATACTTGCACGCTGATGATCGTCACTAAACGTCCGCATCCACGGCGTGTCACCAGTGGACGCCGCAAGCGCAGTTACATCGCCCTGATCGCTCGTGGCGACAAGGAGGTCGTCAGCGACAGTCGGTGGATTGGGTCTGCCAGCTGTATTGTGTGTCCAAGTCGTCGTCCAGCTATCGGTGTCGAGTGCGACGAGCCCGTCGGTCGATGGCTCGGTATAGTCGCCAAGTACGGGCGTAACGGCGATCGGATCCGCGAGGGCTGGTGGCCCAGTTGGACGCCGATTGAGTTCGTGGGTCGTATCGGAGGACCCGTCATCGAGTTGTACGGTGGTTAGGGGTCGACCGTGGTGAGGACCTCGAGTTCGATGCGCCGGAGCACAGTGTAACATAGAACGAAACTTGTGTATAAAGAAGCTTCGAGTAATGTTACAGACCGAGAGGGACAAGAGCTTGCCCCACCGCCTTAACCAACAAAACTATGGATAGAGAGTCCGTGTTGGTTAACACAGAGAGAGTCGATGTCCTCCGAACCACCGTCCCCACCGGCGAACCTCCCAACGGAGATCGTCAACACGCTCAACGAAGCCACATCGGAGCATCTTCGGGACGCTGCCAGCTACGCCGAGGCGTTGGCCGAATACAAGGAGCGTGAAGCTCGTCTCGAGGAGGAAGCGGACGATGCCGACGTCGAGGAACGCCCCGATGACCTCCCAGACGACGTGCCGGCGAAGGCGGCGATCACGATCAAGGAGATCAACGACAATCGCTACTACTACTGGCAGTGGCGGGAAGGTGATTCGGTGACGTCGAAGTACAGAGAGCCGGTGAATCCCGACGAGTAGACGAGATGGAACTGTAGCCTGATATTCGTTTCAACGTGATTCGGAGCGCAGCAGATGACACCCCCCAGCGTGTGAATGGCTACCAACCGCCACTCTCTGACGAGACTTCACACCGAGAGAAGACAGAGCAACACGCGGATAGATTACGCCTCGTTTACCCCCACACCCCTCAGTGTGAATGGTCCACCACCCAGGGTACCGTGATTAAGAAGCCCTTAACAGCAGAAGTCCTCATGCCGTAGGGAAGCTGTCGACTCAGTGGCGAACCTTCGGCACAAGGCCTTGCCTTTCAAAATGTACTTGCTCAAAGGACTGTTTAGACTGAGGGTATGTGTTTACCCCGAGGACGCAACAGCCGGCACAGCGTGAGCTCGTGAGATCATCTCGTTGTCTCGGGCGACTCGTTTGAATTCCTCGTAGGGGTTGCGTCCCTGCTGGCGCCACGTCGCCAGCAGGGACAGCAGCGTCTCGTGAACGAACATCCCGCGGTCGTTCCGAAGTGTTCCGATGAGCTTCCGGAGAACCACTGGCTCACGTAGTGCGCTTTCCGCAGCGTTATTCGTCGGGGAGACCGCTGGCTCACCGACGAAGGTGAGCCAGTGGTCGAGGCCTCCTTCGATCTTCCCGAGTAGTGTTGCCACTGGTCCGTCGGGGACTGACCGCTCAATCAACGATTCAAGCTCTCTTCGTGCAACACGCTGTAATTCTGCCCGCTCACGCACTGTCAAGTCGCTCTCCAGTCGAGCCTGGAGAGCGACGTACAACTCCTTGAGAGCACGATAGATCGGTTCGCCTTCAGCCTGCTGTTCAGCGGCGTCTTCAGCTTCCCGGAGAATGTGTGCCCAACACCGCTGAAGCGTCTCACTGAAGGCTGGATACGCCGTCCACCCATCACAGATGACCGTTCCCGCGAAGTCCTCGCCGAGGACTTCTGCGGGAACATCGCTTCCACGACTTTCTCTGACCGCGTACAGCGTGTGGTTCTCGGTGGTGAACGTCCACAGCCACGCCTGTTCGCCGTCTCGCTTGATTCCAGTCTCGTCTATATGGACAACGTCGGCTTGCTGGATCTGGCGACGGATCTGTTCGTATTCACAGCGACCGGCGCGCGCAGCGCGCTCGGTCGCGTGCCACGTGGACGCGGCCGAGAGCTCCAGTCCGTGTAGTTGCTGGAAGCGGTCTCCGATCTTCCGGTAGGGAAGTCGGTGATCGTACCGAGATAGCGCCGACTGAGCAATAACGTTCACCCCGAACTGCCCCTCGTCGGGGCAGTCGGGGTGTGAGGCGACAGTCTCGGTTTCACAGGAGTGGCACTCGTAGTGGTGGCGGTTGTACTGTGTGACTTCCGGTGGCTGTGGATCTGGGAGTTCCTCGACGAGTCGGGGGCTGACGCCCGCCGACTCGTCGAACGCTTCGCCACATTCTGGACAGCAGTCACAGGTCACCTCGATTTCTCGATCCGGGTCAGGAGCCTCACGCCATTCTGGCTCGTGTCCGGCTTTTCGACCGGGCGTGCCACCGTCAGTACGTGGCTGTTCGTCGTCCTCGTCCCCATCGGACGAGGACGACTCTTCATCGCCTGGATGTTCCTTGCTCGGCGGTGTATGTGGTCCTTCGTACCACCGGAGCTTGGCTCTGAGACGCTTGTTCTCCTTACGAAGTTCTTCGAGCTCCTCAACCTGTTCCCGAAGCTGCTGGTTTTCTTCTTCAAGCGCAGCAAGGCGGTCGAGTATCTCTTCTTCGGTTGGCTCCGACGGAGTCATAACCAGACGAGACGGGATGGTCTCCGGGTCGGAGACCATCCCTCGAAGATGAACTCGTTCGCCTGTTGCATCGACCTACTGCACTGCTCGTACGGGTCCTAGGAGAGACTACCGAAATCGCTCTGGGGCTAAACACGTACGACTGAGGTATAATAAAGATAACTACAGGTGCGGTGCAGTAGCGGGTCGGGTCAGCCACCGTGGCAGAACGTGTAAGCCGCTCTCCGTGCCGCACTAGGTTCTTCAACTCTCGCTCTATCACTACAACCGTCGTATTCTATGGGGGACCATTCACACCGAGGGGTGAGGGTGTCACCATCCCATCAACGTCTGGAGTTCCGGCGTCGAGTTGATCAGTCCAGTTCGTGTGCTCTCAACGTCTCCTTGGAGCGAATACGATCTGAACTTCCCCTGATCTCCGCGTTCCTTCTTTTTCGATTCGAGAACTCCTGTCGTTACGTGCTTGTTCAGAAGCTCAAGCGCACGATTGTACCCCTTGGGCTCTACTTCGACGTCCCGTGCTACTGTTTGGTAAACCTCGTGAATCTCTGACGTCCGGAACCATTCTTTCTCCGGGTTATTCCGGTCAAGACGCGTGAGAGCAAACAGGAGTGATTTCCCTGACAGCGGAGTCCCTTTCACCATCTCGATAAAGAGTTCAACTTCGACGAGTTCGTCAGCTTCGAAAACATGATTCGCGGTCACGATCTCGTCGCCTTCTTCGTCGGCGATCTCGCCCGCATTCCGGAACAGTCGGACTGCCCGTCGAGCGTCACCGTGTTCTTCAGCTGCGAGTTCAGCTGTGGTTAGAATCACCTCGTCATTTCAACGCCGCCACGTTCTGGGTATTCTGTGAGTAGCCTTCCAGCGGCTTGGAGACATGATTTCGCTCGACGAGCCGCTCACTGCTATGTTGCCCGCCTGCAGTTCGTTGACTGCTCGTTCAAGCCGTCCGAGCACTGCGTCTGGTGACCGCGTGGCATCGAGCCGGTCGAGACAGTCCCGCTGGACGTCCTCGATGAACGGCGGGGTCGAACGCTGCCGGGCGAGTGGGATGACGCGGTCGATGTAGGCGATGTCGACGGGGAGAACTGGTTCTTTGTCCCGTCGAAAGCCCGGTCGTCGCACAACCATCTCGGTCGCAACGGCGCCGGCGTCGTCGACTTGATGCATTCAACGTCTCCTTGCGCAGTTCTTGATTGAGCATGGACACTCAAGCCGCCGAACTATCCTTTTCGAGCTATCTTATTTAGATTTCAATCAGATGTGTTATATGTAAGTGTAGTTTGAGTGAATGGTAGCAACACTAGAGCAGCCCCGTTTTCGAGCTCCAAGGCCTTACAACAAATTTGGTGTAAACCTATCGTATAATATCAAAAATGTTTTCACCTATCGTGCTCTCCCTCAGCACCACCACCACTATGATGTACTCGCCCGTCGCCGGATGGGAAGCTGATAGCACGTCGGTTCCCCACGAGAGCAACACATTGGTCAATTTGACGATCCGTCAAGAGGATCGCCAGTCGGCATCAAACTCTTCGGAGACCCCTCTGATGTGAATATGACAGAACCAATGTCAATCCCAGTTCAGCGCCATGACGGAACGCCGAAGAAATCCTCAATAGCCACTCACAGACCCGTTTCATCGCAATCGTACGACCTTCTGGTTCCCCTTCCAGACGCCAAAACGGCCGATTACAACCGCCTGGATATCCATCGGCTCCTACGGACTCCGCTCGCGATTGCTAACGATCGAAACGGTTCAGTGACGATCGCCAGCATCGTAACTGCTCCGAGTGAGATCAGCCTAGACACGGTGGGCAATGAGAGTTTCTCGGAGGAAATGACCCGGGTTATCGATCTCGCACGGGACCATGTGGCGAACGTCCGGGATGCCGTGGCGGATTACGGGGAAGACGTGCCGGTGTCAGGACTAGTTATCGTGGCACACACCCCCGATGACGTGTTCGCAGAGTGTACAACAGGCGAGCGCTACGATGCCGTCTTTCTCGCTCAGGATAATGAGAATGGCCAGCAACTATGGGATGAATCCCTACTCAATATGGTCTTGGAGACGGCAGATTGTGCCGTCTATCTCGAAACACTGGGGACAAAGGCGGACCCCCTCCTACCGGATCCCGAGGACGCAACGGACCGAGACGATGTATCGGCTCTAGATACCTCCTCTAATATCCTACTCGCCGTCGGTCCGGGCCCTCATACGATTCTCGGAGCGGAGACTGCGCGAGCTCTGGGAAGCACCTACGGGACAAGTATTCGTGGAGTTCACCTCTACGAGAGTACGGACGCGGAGCGCTTTCAGCAAGGGCGCAAGGCGCTCGACCTCACGGAATATGTTCTCTCAGATTTCCCCGACGTGGAGTGCGAATCACGGGCATCTGAGGATGTCGTCGCTGAGCTACTACAGGAGATCGAGAAGTACGACGTTGCGATTCTCGGCGCGCCGACAAAGCAGCCGCTTCTGCAACGGTTGTTTGGTCAGTCGGTCCCTGATGAGTTAGAACCGCAACCAACAACGTCCATACTCACGGTTCGCCAACCGTCTCATGCGCTCAGCTCGGTTTACTACCGGTGGAAACGGGCTATCGAACGCACGTCTGTTGGTGAGGATTCGCCAGTTCTTGAGGATGACTTTTGAGCATGCCTGAACTGTCCGAGACAGCGGAACGATCTCAGTCGAACACTCCGCTGGCAATGATAATGGATGACTCGGATATCGACTACCAGCGATTCCAGGAACTGGTAGCCTCCACTGATTCACTCGCGATTCTTTGCCACGATAATCCCGACCCAGACACGCTCGCCAGTGCCCTCGCACTGGAAGCGATTGCCAAGGAGTGGGAGGTCCCGACCGTGGATATCGTATACGGTGGGACAGTTACGCATCAACAGAATCGAGCGATGATCAATGTTCTCGATATAGAGCTAACACCGATTGATCAGGTTTCACTCTCTGACTATGGTCTAGTCGCGTTCGTTGATCACGGTATTCCGGGACAAAACAATTCTGCTGTTGAAGAGATGACGCCGGATATCATCATTGACCATCACCCAACTGATGGCCTCCAGGGCCAGTTCGTAGATCTTCGACCTGCTGTTGGGGCAACGGCCACGCTTCTAACCCGGTACTTGGAGATATTTAGTATTGAACTTGAAGAACGCCTCGCTACCGCACTCTTGTTCGCACTCCACCGTGAAACGCTGGATTTCAACCGTGAGACGACATCTACGGAACATGCAGCTGCGTGTGTGCTCCACCCGCATGCAGATCACAATATCATCGAAGAGTTGACCAACTCGGTGTTCACACCTGAGACGATTAGCGGAATCGGCGATGCGATTGCCAATCGAGAGGTCCGGGGCTCCTGCCTCGTGTCCTCTCTCGGATGGATTCGTGAACGCGACGCTGTTCCACAGGCTGCTGATTACCTTCTCCAGTTGGAGGGTGTGAGTACGACCATTGTGTACGGCATCGTAGATGACAACGTCCACCTCAGTGGTAGAACGAGCAATTCCCAGCTTCATATTGGCAACGTGATGGAAGAAACGTTCGATCAGGTCGGGAGTGCCGGTGGCCACCACGATATGGCCGGTGGACAGGTTCCCCTCGGCTTCATCGGGTCGGTTGACGACGGTGATGACGTAGCAATCGACCTGATCAACCAGTCGATGATGGCCCGCCTCTTCGGCGCGCTAGAAGGGTGGACAGAAACATGACCAATGAACTCGAGTTGCAGAAGAACGGGGTTCAGTGTACGAGACTGACGCGATTGACGCACAGCTGCTCACCGATCTCCTGCTCAATGCACGACAGCGCTCAACTCCGGACACGGCAGCGAAAGTCGATGTGACACCAGGAACGATCCGAATCGACAAACTGGAGTCGAGCGGGGTGATAAAGATACGAGCGCATACCCCCGTCTTTAGGCGGGGGTCAAGCGGACCATAGCCTACACACCCACCGACGATGCCACGAATGGATTTCCAACCGTTCTATCGGTAATATTAAGACGCCAACGGACCATAGTGTGCAGCACGGATGAAGACCACACGGCACGCGACCTACAACCTCAACTACCACATCGTGTGGTTGCCGAAGTACCGCCAGTCGGTACTCGTCAACGAGGTCGCCAGTCGTGTCCGGTCCATCCTCCACGAAATAGCCGCCGACAAAGGCGTCGAAATACTCGACCTCACCGTACAGCACGACCACGTTCACCTGTTCGTCAGTAGCCCACCCAAGAACGAACCGGCACTACTCGCCAATTGGTTCAAGGGCATCTCCTCACGCAAGTACAACCACCGATACGCCGACCACGACGGCGAGAAAATCGGATGGGCGCGAGGATACTACGCAGGGACCGCCGGGCACGTTTCGAGCGAGACAGTCGAGAACTACATCCAGCAACACAAGGAGGGCGATTCGTGACCGAACTCACGAAGACGCTCGAACTTAAACTGGTAGAGCCGAACGCCCACAAGCGGAGGAAACTTCGTGAGACGCGAGAGGCGTACCAGCAAGCCCTCCAAGACGCTTTCGACGCCGGATGTACCACGCAGACCGAAGCGAACGACGTGGTGGTCAACTACGACCTGAGCGGGTACGCGAAGAACGCGCTCAAGAAGTACGTCCCGCAACTCACGACGACGTACAACGCGGGCGAACTTCACGACGACCACCCCGTCCGCTTCACGAACGGAGGGCTACGACTCGACCACAAGCCCGAGAACGCCATCGAGTGGTACGTCAAAATCCCGCACCACGAGGACTACCACCTCTGGATGCCAGCACAGCCGAACCCTGAACAGCGGGACTGGTTGGAAGCGTTGAACGCGGGAGACGCCACGATGGGCGAAAGTCGGCTGTTCGAGCGGGACGGAACGTGGTATCTCCACGTCACCGCCACCCGCGACGTAGAGGAACGCTCCGATGTGTCCGCCGAAGAACGGACGCCCATCGGAGTGGACATCGGGGAAGCGTCACTCGCCACGGTGTGTCACCGCGACGGCCACGGTTCTCCGACCGCGCCCGAACTGTGGGCCGACGAGGGCAAGACCGTTCGTCGGCTCCGCAAGACCTACTTCACCGCCACACGACGACTCCAGACGCGCGGAAGCGAGCGTATCGTGGAGTCCTTCGGGGACGACATATGGGACCAGATAGACGACGTATTCCACCGCGTCACCCGCGAGGTCGTGGAGTACGCCGAGTCCGTCGAGAACCCGGTTCTCGTTTTAGAAGACCTGACGTACATACGGGAGTCGATGGACTACGGTGAGTACATGAATCGGCGTCTCCACGGATGGGGATTCGCCAAACTCCACGCGCAGATACGCTACAAGGCCGTCGAGAAGGGCATCCCCGTCGAGACGGTGAACCCGTGCAACACGTCGAAAGAGTGCCACGCTTGCGGTGAAGTGGGGTATCGCCCGCGACAGGCGACGTTCAAGTGTACGAACGACGCTTGCTGGATGGGCGAGTCCCAAGCGGACGTGAACGGCGCGATAAACATCGCAGACCGCTACCTCAGCGGAGAGAGCCATTCAAGAGAACACACGGATGGCGATGACTCGGCTGGGGATGGGGGGCGTTTGACCGCCCCGCAAGACACCCTAGCCGATGCTACCACGCAGGAGACGCTTGGGACGTATGCGTCTTGAAACCATAGGGCCACGCCCGGCCTGAAATCCCGTGGTGGGATTCCCGCGTCTTCAGGCGCGGGAGGAGGTCAATACGGGCGGCTCGGATTTCTCTCGGTACTTTTCGTTTGCACAATATTGCCGGATGGATACGAGAGTATCTCCCAGAAGGTCGGACAACTTTCCGCAGTAACTCGTACTCGGATCAACCACAGTGGCAGCCACAGCTTCCATGTCGTCGCTATCGCGAACTGCCAAAGCCAACCTGCGGCCATTCAAAACGATCTGGCCGGGTTCGATATCAAGATCGAAGCAGTTTCGTTGATTGACTCTGAGGAGAGACTCCAATTCTTGGGGTTTGGAAGTACAGAAGAGGCCACTCACGACAAGCCGTGATCACCGAAGGAATAGTCGTCTTGCCCAATCGGGCTCGAGATACCGCTTCCGGGGTCCCGTCTCGGAGTTCAGAGGCGACGCAGTAGCGGCCAAGTGGATAGTCACGATGCGAGTCCTGCCACCCTCGCTGGCAATCCCCGCTTCCTGCCTGGTTTTCGTGATGTTGCTACGGGTAGTCTTTACACACTATGTGAGTGTTGATTCACTCCCGGAATAGTCGATTGCGAGCGAAGCAAGCCGCGAACGCAGAGAAGAACCCAATGCGAACGGTGGGCCGTGACGAAGACACCAGTCCAGCCGTCCACATCGTTCGGTGGGGCATCTACAGTCTTGGCGGACTCAAACCCAGTCATCGTTTCGTGACTGAAAGTCAAATGGCACCTTCGGCAGACAGGAACTGGTCACGCTCAAGTATCAGATAGCCCCCAACGCAGAGCAACAAGAGGGCAATGAGCAGTCCCACGGGTTGCTGAAGGAAACTCCCGACAATACCGATGACCGCCAGTACGATGGCACCTTTCCATGCCCATGACCGGGTTCTCCAGAGACCGATCCCGACCACGAGGTAGGCAATCGAGACTCCGCTGACCAGACCAAGCGGGAGCAAAAGTTCGGACGACACTGGTCCGGTGGTCACAACTCGAACGGTCTGTGCTCCATTCAACAGCCCCATCAGCAACCAGATGCCGGAGACAACGCTGATCCCGAGGGGTGGATGCGAGCGATCCATAGTTGGGTATCGAATCCACCCCTCATAACGATTGATGTGTGGTTCGAGGGTGTCATAGAACTCTTCTCACACCGTGATCACGGTACTTCCCGGATTGTCTCCGCGTTCGTAGTTGGTGATTGCGATGACGAGGCGAAGGCACAACGCAAGGAACACCTGCGCCCGTGCGTGGACGCGGCCTCGGGCGTGCGTTCGCCCGAGGCCGCAGTCCTTGACTGATTCGTTGGTTCGTTCAACTCCCGTACGGCGGTTGTACGTTTCATCCAACGTGGACTGCTTCAGTTGAACGTCTTCGCTGTGTTGTTCGATGCGGTCTTCGACCCTGTACTCGATATCTTTCGGGTCGTCGGTGTTTCGCGCGTTGTACGGAGCGACTGGCACGACCCCTGCGGCCAGCAGGTGGTCGTGCCAGTCGAGCGTATCGTAGGCGCTGTCACCGACCATCCACACCGGCTGTTCGACGGCGAGCGCGTCACGGGTGACGCGCATCGCCGTCTCCTCTGGTGCTTGCTTACTCTCTGTGAACTCCGCTGCGATCGGGATCTTTTGCCCGGTCGAGACAATCGTGCAACCGTAGCCGTAGTAGTACTCGTCGTCGGTTGGATCGTAGCACTTCGACGCGTCTTGATCGGCGGGCATCGCCCTCACGTCGGTTGAATCAATGCAGTAGGTCAAGTCGAGCAGGCCGCGCCGGGCGGCCTGCTCGACGAGTCGGTCGAAGACTTCGTCGACGACGTGTTCGAGGTCGGTGAGAAAGCGATCGACCGCGTCTCTTGACGGCGGTCGATCGAACCCACAGCTCAACCAGACAACTGTGTTCTGAAGCTCCCGCTCAACCGGCCGAATACCGTAGATGTCCTTGTAGTAGCAGTGGAGGAAGCCACGCATCAGCTCTGGTGGTTCGTGCTCTCGTGTTCGCCCCGTCTCCGCCGGGGCGAACACGTCGAACTCTTCGAGGAACTCGAAGGAAAGGTGCTCAAACAACGCTAACGTCTCCGTCTCCGCGACATTGAAGAACGACTCTACCGAAGGCTCATCCTGCAGGGTCGCTGAGTCCATACCACCTCAGCATTCACCCTGCTCTTTGGTGTGCTACTCGTTCTATGACACCCTCGTGTGGTTCTGTTGCTCACGGCAGAAGAACCAATACAGATCCGAGTCACCCTGAGGGGTGAGCGGGTCTCGGTGGGGTCAACCGGGTGAACGTGCCACAACTCACCGGGTGGTTTCTAGGCTATCAGTGACTTCTTGTGCAACGGACATCCACCGGTCTTCCCGTTCTAGATCCGCGATTACGAACCGACCGCGATCAAGGGGCGCTCATACCAGAACGGGCAGCATCCGCGTCGTGGTCGGTTCCTCGGGCGATGTACGTCGCTTGGAAATGCTCCTTGTTTGTTGTTGCTCTCGCGGTCTGAATCTGTTCGACACGAGCCGGCTCACGCGTTGATAGCGTCGGCCGCGTTGCGTGAGTCTGTCACGGCGGCCCTCAGGACTCCGGTGGCACCTCCCCCTGCCACTTGTGCATTAGAAGCGAGCACTGCGCTTCTTGCGCGATCTTGTCTGTCTTCCGGCCGAACAGCGTCTTCCGAAGCCACCACCCGCGTGAGGTCCCGATAACCATCACGTCGTAGTCCTCGGACAGTTGGCCGAGTGCGTCGACAGCACTGCTTGCGCTCTTGAGCTCAGTCTCAGCTTGAACCCCGTACTCGGCGAGCCGTTCGGCCGACTGATCGAGGAGGCCGCGTCCCTCCTCGTCCGTTCCCTCGTCGCCCGTGACGTACGTGAAGGTTATCGAGGCGCCAGTTCGTTGGCTCATGATCGCAAGCATTTGGAGGCGGTTTGCGTCGGGTTTGACGACCACTGGCACCAGTATCGAGTCAGTGTCTATCGGATCCCGGTCGGCACTGAAGACGATGACGTCACAGCCCGCCTTCCGAAGGAGCTTGTCGACGAGACTCGACACCGAGTCCTTGTCTGTCCACCCGATGAGGATGGCATCCGCTTCGTACTCCTCGGCTTCCTCCAGGATCCCGTCTAGGGCTGAGGAGGCCGTCCGGATCGTCCCTGTACTCTCGATCCCTTCTTCGCGAAGGGTGTGTTGGCTTTCGGCGACGCTATCGGACCCCGTGCGCCAGTTCTCTTGGCTTCCGACGAAACTCCGATCTGTCGTCACATGCGTGAACCGAACGGCACCGCGCCTCGGGTCTACGAGGATGCTCGACAGCTCGGTGAGCATGTTCGGATCCGACTTGTCGCCGACTGGAACGAGCACGCGCTCGTAACCGGTTTCGTTTCGTGCTGACATTAGTGGTCACCGTTCGCTATTTCGGACGCGTTCATATCGCTGTTCTGGTCAGTCTCGTTCTGCTCGTTGAGTGCGTCTCGGACCATGAGGTTGAGTTCGAGTACGTTCACACGCTCGTGACCCCAGATACCGAGCCACGGCTCCTTCGTCGCCTCGTCGATCATCTCGTTCAGGCGCTGCTCGGAGATGCCAGTCTGATTGGCAACTCGCAGCACCTGATACTCCGCCGCCGCCGGGGAAATGTGGGCGTCGTACGAGGAGCCCGACTCGGAGACGAGATTGACCGGGACGGAGTCGTCCGGAGTCTCGTACTGCGAGATGTTCTGGAGGTCCGCACGGACCCGCTCACTCAAGAGCGGATTCGTCGGGCCCCAGTTGGTGCTGGCAGACGTCATCGCGTTGTAATCGTTCGCCGAGGGACGCGACCAGAAGTACTGGACGTCCTCAGGCTGGCCGGGACGGAACTGCTGGCCGATCATCTGCGAGCCGACCGGCTGCTCTTGGCCGTCAACGTAGACGGGACTACCAGCGGAACTGTTCGGGAACACTGCATCACCGATGGCCATCAGCGACCCCTGGTAGAGCAGCCCGAAAACGAGCAGGCTCACACCGAGGAGCCGCAGTGGCACTGCGAGATCTTGGCGGTTCATTATTGGAACACCCCTAAGGCAACGAACAGCATGTCGATCGCCTTGATGAAGATGAACGGGGCGATGAGGCCACCGCCACCGTATACGATGAGGTTCTTCCGCAGCAGCTGTGCACCGCTCTGGGCTTTGTAATCAACACCACGGAGTGCGAGGGGAATAAGCAGCGGAATGATGAACGCGTTGTACATCAGCGTCGCCGTCACCGCGCTCGCTGGCGTGGACAGGTTCAAAATGTCCATCGCCCCCAGTCCGGGGATCGCGGCCGCGAGGATCGCCGGAAGCAACACGAAGTACTTCGCGACGTCGTTTGCGACCGAGAACGTCGTCAGCGACCCGCGAGTCATCAGTAGCTGCTTCCCGATACCGACGACCTCGATGATCTTCGAGGGGTTGGAGTCGAGGTCGACCATGTTACCGGCTTCCTTCGCAGCGTTCGTCCCTGCGTTCATTGCGAGGCCGACGTCGGCCTTCGCCAGTGCCGGGGCGTCGTTCGTCCCGTCGCCGGTCATACCGACGAGCTTCCCGTCGTCCTGGATGTCTTCCACGAGTTCGATTTTCTCCTCAGGGTCGAATTCCGCGTGGAATTCGTCGATGCCGACCTGATCGGCAACCCAGCGTGCCGTCCGTTGGTTGTCACCGGTCGCCATGATCGTCTCGACACCCATCTTCTGTATCTCCGCGATCCGATCGGCGATCCCCGGCTTCAGCTCGTCTTGCAGTTCGATGATGCCGACGACCTGCCCGTCGACGGCGATTGCCAGCGGCGTCCCGCCGCTCTCACTGATCGCGTTCGACTTCTGCCGGAGTTTCCCCGGCACGGTAGTCGCGTACTCTTCAACTGCGTCAACGGCACCCTTTCTGATCTCCGTCCCATCCGAAAGGTCGATTCCACTCATCCGCGTCTCCGCAGAGAACGGGACGAAGTTGCTTTCGGACAGCCCCTCGGCATCGAGGGTGACAGACACGTCACGAGGTGCGTCGACGGAATCGCCGGGTTCGTCGAGCTCCTCGGAAGCAGACTGTCCGCCGTCGGTCTGTACCTTCCCGTTCATCTTCTCAGCGAGCTTGACGATCGAACGACCCTCGGTCGTCTCGTCGTACAGTGACGACTGATAGCTCGCCCGGACGACGTCTGCGTCGTCCGCGTCACCGAGCGGGTGAAAGTCCTGTGCGACGCGCTCACCGGTCGTGATCGTCCCCGTCTTGTCGAGGATCAGCGCGTCGAGATCACCGGCTGCCTCGACTGCCCGTCCGGACTTCGCGATGACGTTGCGCCGCGTGACGCGAGTCATCCCGGCGACGCGAATGGCTGCCAGCAGCGCACCGATGGTGGTCGGCATGAGCGCGACGAGCAGCGCAACCAGTTCGGCGACGTCCAGGCCAGCGAATCCACCGACGAAGCTGGCGAGGTATTCGCCGAAGAAGAACATCGTTGCGACGGCGACGACGAACACGAGGGTCAGTCCACTCAAGAGGATCGTCATCGCGATCTCGTTCGGCGTCTTCTGCCGCTGAGCGTCCTCGACGAGGCCGATCATCTGGTCGAGGAACGATTCGCCCTCCTCGGAGGTCACTTCGACCTTGATCCGGTCGGAGAGCACTTCGGTCCCACCGACCACGGACGTCCGGTCACCGCCGGACTGGCGGATGACCGGTTCGGATTCGCCGGTGATCGCGGATTCGTCGACCGAGGCACTGCCTTCGACGACGGTCCCGTCGCGTGGGATGATGTCACCCTCGTCGACGAAGACGACCGCATCCTGCTCGATCTCAGTGCTCGCGACCACCTCGTAGTCGTCTTCGCTGATGTCTTCGATGTCGACGTCGTCGTTCTGGAGTAGTTTGCCCTCGGCTTCCGTCTGCAATGCACGGAGACTATCTGCCTGCGCTTCACCCTCCAGTTCCGCGTACGCCTCGGCGTAGTTCGCGAATATTACGGTGAAGCCAAGCAACACCGTGATGACCGCGTAGTACACGCGCGAGCCGGTCGCGCCGAACAGTCCCGGAGCGATCGTCATCACCAAGCCGATTATCGTCCCGAGTTCGACGACGAACAACACCGGGTTCTTAACCAGGTACTGCGGGTCCAGCTTGGCGAACGAATCGCTGATCGCCTGCTTCTGTTGGTCCGTGTCTATTGTGACTGTGATCTCTGCCATGTCAGATCCCTCCGCTCAGTAGTTCACCGATCGGGCCGAACACCAGCGCCGGCAGGAACACCAGCGCGCTAACGATGATGATGACACCGATCAGGAGTCCAACAAACGCCGGCGTGTCAGTGTCGAGAGACCCCTTTGATTCGGGGCTCACCTTCTTGTTGGCGAGATAGCCGGCGATCGCGAGCTGTGCTGTGATCGGAACGTACCGGGCCAGGAGCACCTGGACGCCGTTGACGAGGTTGAAAAACAGCGTCCCGTCGCCGAGCCCCTCGAACCCGCTCCCGTTGTTCGCGGATGCCGAGAAGAACTCGTAGAGCACCTCGGAGAACCCGCGGAACCCGGGGTTGTTCATCGAATCGATCGCGCCCTGGTACACGACGGCCGCTGCCTGCGGGATCAGTACCAGTATCGGGAGTACGAGGATAACGACGAAGACGTACCGCATCTCCTGCCACTCGAGCTTCTTCCCGAGGTACTGCGGGCGGCGGCCGATCATCAGCGCGCCGATGAAGGCAGTGAGGATGACGAACATCAGGATGTTCAACAGCCCCGTGCCAACACCGTTACTGATGTTGTTGGTGGCGAACGCGAACAGCAAGGAGAACGCACCGAGTGCGGTCCAGCTGTTGTGCATGCTGTTGACACCCCCATTCGTCGTACCCGTGGTCGACAGCCCCCAGATCGCACTGGCCGTCGGTCCGAAGCGTGTCTCCTTGCCCTCCATGTTCCCAACGGTCTGGTCGACGTGCAGGCCATTTCCAGTAACCACCATGCCGGCGTTCGTGCCGGTCTCACCGACGACCGCGACACCAGTGAGAGCCATGTAGATGACGAAGAACGCGGCCACGATTGCGACTCCGTGGCTTCGATTGCCGACCCACGCGCCCCACGCGTAGATTGCGCTGAACGTGCCGATCGGCATCGCCAGCGTCAGGACGAGGTTACTCAGGGGGGTAGGGTTCTCGAACGCTGTCGCCGCGTTCGCAGCGTTGATCCCACCGCCGTTCGTTCCGAACATCTTGATCGCCTCGATCCCCGCATGGGGGCCGATGCGGATGTTCTGGATGCCCATCGTGAACGTGTTTGCAGTGAGTTGGCCTCCCAGAATCGTCTGGACGGATCCCTCAGCCATCAGGATGATCGCGATGAGCAGCGAGATCGGGAGGAGGAACCGAACGAGCCCCCGAACGACGTTCTCGTAGAAGTTCCCGAGCCGCGGGTCCTCTTTGTTCGTGAACGCACGGGCGAACGCAGGCATGAGTGCCAGCCCGGTCGCGGGCGTCAAGAACATCGCGATTCCGATACCGAACGTGTGGGTGAACACCGAGAGGGTCTCACCGCTGTAGTGTTGCTGGTTCGTGTTCGAGGTGAACGAACTCGCGGTGTGGAATGCGAGGTCCCAGCTCTCACCGCCAACTCCGACGAAGTTCATCGGGAGGGCATCCTGGAACATCAACACAACGAACAACAACACCCAGATACACACGTTAAACACGAGTACCGCCTTTAGGTACCCTTTCCAGGTCATCTCCCGTCTCGGATTAATTCCGGACAGGCGATATAAGCCGTTCTCGATGGGTGTGAATATCTCGTCTAATCGTTCGAACCAGGACAAGTAACCCGGTGGTCGATGGTCGCTGTTCGCCTGTTCGCGGTACACCCACGCGAGGTACTCGCCGGCCACGAAAACGAGGACGGCAAGGATGGTGAAGAACACCGCGTACTCGACGATTGGTGGTGGACTCGCCATTGTTAGAACCTCGTTGGGTACATCATGACGTACGTCAGGTACGCCACGACCGCTACAGTCACTACTGCCAGTACCGCTTCGCCGATTAGCATGTGCAACTGGCCCGGATGATTTCTCCTTATTTATATTTGTCGGAGTATGGACGGAGTTTTACAACAAATTCAGTGTAAAGCCACGGTGGTGTACATCCCTTAATCCGAGCCCAACGCAACACTTCGCTTAAAAATAGCGTTCAGTGAGCCTCGATGTTTTCTTTCGCTCCCGATGAAGATGCTCGCTGCCACAGTTCTGGATCTACCAGTGTTTTATATTTCCCCTCCGCAAAGTCGATATCACTATGACGACAGTAATCGTTGGTGCCGGCAGAATAGGTTCGAGTGTAATCGAACTAGCGGCCGATGCCAACATCGGCGTCACTGTAATCGAACAGGAGCACGAGCGAGCTCACGAGTTTAAAGCGGACGAGAACTGCCACGTCATCCACGATGACGCCACCGAACGCGAAACGCTGCACGAGGCTGAGGTGGGCAACGCTGATGCAATCATCGCAACTACTGATCAAGACACCACGAACCTGATGGTGCTGATGTTAGCCCGTGAGTTGGGCTGTGAAACACTCGTCAGTGTTGTCCACGCGGAGGAAAACATTCCACTGTTTCGACAGCTAGGAGCCACTATCATCGAGAACCCACAACGATTGATCGCGGAATATCTGTTTCGAGGCACCCATGATCCGGGCATTCAGGGCTTCATGCACGTTGGCGATAGAGACGGTGGAGCTGAAGTCTTTGAGATCTCAGTTGCAGATGGGGCGCCAATCATCGGAAAGACGCTTGAACAGGCAGACGTCGCGGGGTTCCTTCCGCCCAGCATGGTTGTCGTTGCAGTCGAACGTGACGGTGAAATCATCATCCCCCGAGGTAACACACAGATAGAGACGGACGACCTCGTTACCGTGTTCTCCAAGGAGGGGATCATTAACGAGGTGGTTGAACCGTTCAAACCTGAAGCAAAACGGACCGGTGATTCTGATACGGAGTAGCATCCAGAGTGTTTTACAGCAATTCTGTTGTAAATCGAGTTGGGTCGTCGAATCCCTCACTCCTCCGAGGCGAAACTCGCGGGGACAACAGAAGTTTCGTCGCCACCGAGGGCGTCTGCATCCTCGGGAAGGAGAGCGACAATCAGATAAGGCGCATAATCAGCGAAGTAATCAACCAGCGCAGCGATCCGGTCGGCGTCGATTGCCTCCAGCGAATCCAACAACATCATCGGAATGACCTCGTAGACATCATGCACGAGATATCCCGCTAACGCTACTACTAGTCCCACTACTTCCCGTTCACTCTCACTGAGGCTCTGCACGGTATCCTCGTATCCACGCCCTTCATCAGTCTCGCGAACGACATGTAACTCGAATTTGGTCGCAGATCCACCTCGATACCCTCCGTGGCTCGAATTGAATTCTGCACCCTCTTTCCGTTCGATCCAGACACGGGCGATGTTCTTGTAGCGAAGCACATCCAAAATCTCCTCCATATGGTCATTGAATGCAGTGATTGCGCTCTCCTCGAGGTCCCGAATTTGGGTTCGTTGACTCACTAATTCTGCTTGAATCTCATCCTGCTGTGCCTGGAGTTGGTCTCGTTCGTTTTCAAGCCGGTCCAATTCCGCGAGCTCCTCTCGAACAGCAGATAACTCCTCCTCGAGTTGCCCCCGCTGGTATTCGAGTTCACTAAGCTGCTGGTACTGCTCGGTGAGTTCGCTCTCCTGCAGAGCTTCTCGCTCCGAGACAAACTCTTCGAGTTCAGAGAGTCGTTGGTGGACGTCTTCGCGCTCTTCGCTCAGTGATTCCAGAGTCTGGTCTCGTTGTGCAATCTCCGATGAAATCTCGCTAAGACGCTGTCCGATTTCGTCTCGTCGGTGGATTACCTCCTGCAACTCCTGCTGTGATTCACGCAGTTCCTCAATCTCTGTTTGCACCTCGGACCGCTCGGTCCGTTTCTCGTCAACGAGATCGCGGAGGTCGTCCAGCCGACCAGCAATTCGGTTTCGTTCGACTTCCGTTCCACATGTCCAACATTCGACGGTCTCCGACATTGGGTTGAGTTTCGAGACCGGTGACTCCGCTGCGTCTCCGGAACGAAGAAGGTCTGAATCAGCGTTTGAAACCAGATCTTCGTTGAAATCGACGATGGCAGAGAGGTCATTAATTGTCGTTGCAAGCGAGCGCTCGCGAGAAGTGAGTTCAGACAGCCTCGTTTCGATCCGTTTCAGTTCCTCCTCTGAGGTTTCAATAGCCTCTCGTTCCGTTTGGAGCTCGCTCTGCTCATCCCGCAAAGCTTCGCGTGTGTCTTCTTGGGTTCGGATTCGATTTGTGATCGATTCAAGCTCTTGCTTTCGCTCTTCCAACGACGTGAGTGCCTGTTCGATTTCCTCTGCTTCTTCCGGGTCGGCATCAAACTGTTCCAGTTGGTTCCGTAACTCCTCGATCTCTTGGTCACACTCGTCTAGGTCACTCACCAACGTTGTTTTTCGGCTCGTGAGCGACGTGCGTTGGTCGAGATCGTCTTCAATTGCTCTGATCCGCTGTCCGATTCGGTTTCGCTCGCTCTGGAGGTCCTCGATACGGCGCTGGATTGAACCAGTGTCGACAGGCCGCATAATCACGTCTCGCAAGTTTCCGTCCTGAACGATTGCCCGACGGGCAGGGTTCTCCGCGGTCAAACAAACGAACAGATCGACCAGATCACGACGCTCTGTGACAGGCTGACCGGCGGCTTGCACTGTCCCGTTCTTGCGTGTATACTGCTGGTCGTACGTGGTCCCATTGAACTCGAGCCGGACCTCTGCCTCTTGTTCGTCCCCCTTGAGTACGGGGGCGGTCCCTCCAAGCACACCAGCGAGACCGTTGAGGAGTGACGTTCTGCCTGTGGCGTTTCGCCCCCGTAAGACATTAACTCCGGGTTTGAACGTCACGTCGCACTGCGAGATACCGCCGATGTTTTCGGCGTATACAGAAACACGCCCGTCCGTGTCATGTTGGCTCATACGTTCCCCTACTCGACAGCGGTAAATAAGCGACACGGCATTCGTCTCCATACTGCTGGCTCACTTCGCATCGGTTTGACAGTCGCACCCCCGCTGTTCGAGGAACTCTCCGATCCGGTAGGTCCGTCCGCAGGCAGAACACCCCACTCGTACCGACAGAGTGATCTCAGCTGGGGTGTCGGATACATTTCCTGCGTTCCGAAGGCGTTCAATGGTTTGCTCGATCACACCTTCTGACCGTGCTTGAGCCCACTCGATGGTTTTTTGAGCATCGTCGACATCTACCGTCGATTTTCGCCCAGTATCGATTGCTTTGCAGTCGTGCAGATGGTTCCGAACCGTCTGATGGGAGACGAAGTCGCGCTCGACCGCCTCAACATCGATCCCGTTCCTGTCGAGTTTCGAGCGCAACTCTACCTGACGGCTTCGATTGACATCATCCCCCCTCAGGACATTATAGATACTATCTGCATCACCGACCACTTCTCGCGTTCCCGTATTGAGAGATTCTGAGAGAATCTGCTTGTTCAAATATGTAGCCAGGTCTCGAAGGCTATCGCCGTGATCCCGTCGCTCGATCAGCTTCGCGTCGATCTCTGAAATGTCGTAGTCGTCAGCGACGCGGACGATTTTACAACAAGGCTGGGTCTCCTCAGACGTCATTAATACACTCAAGCTCCCGCTATCTAACGAGTGTAACGGTTCTTAGCAGTGTTCGGCTCGACGTAAACCTGAGAGACGCACTTCCCCAATTGTTGCAGGATGGGGCATCCGTTCTAGTTTAGTGGAGAATCCTGTCGCTATCTGCTGATTAGATATCGTCGCAACTACCCGGTTGAGGAACCCGGTGGGAAGTGTGTACTCTCCACCGGACTCGGTAGTTGTTGACCGAATTCAAAGAGCGTTTCCCTCTGATGAGTTGCGCGAGCGCGCTCGCGCAACGAATCTCGTTGAGCGTGAGCGGAAGTTCGACATCGTTGCGCTGTTTTACACACTCTCGTTTGGCTTCGCTGCTGGCTCAGACCGCTCTCTGCAAGCATTTCTCGAACGCTATGTCGAGATGGCTGACTGCGACGACCTCTCTTACGCGGCGTTCCACGACTGGTTCGAACCGGGGTTCGTTGCACTCCTTCGAGAGATTCTCGATGATGCTATCGAGAATCTCGATACTGGACGAGCCGACTTGAGCGGACGTCTCGAACGCTTTCGAGACGTCCTCATTGCTGACGCGACTATTGTTTCGCTGTATCAAGACGCCGCTGATGTCTACGCCGCAACCGGCGAAGACCAGGCTGAACTGAAACTCCACCTCATCGAGTCACTCTCGACAGGTCTTCCAACACGGTTCCGCACAACCGACGGCACGACTCACGAACGGAGTCAGCTACCCACCGGAGAGTGGGTAGCTGACGCCCTCATCCTGCTTGATTTGGGCTTCTACGATTTCTGGTTGTTCGATCGTATCGACCAGAACGGCGGCTGGTTCGTCTCCCGCGTCAAGGACAACGCGAACTTCGAGATTGTCGAAGAACTGCGGACTTGGCGAGGCAACAGCATTCCGCTGGAAGGAGAGTCGCTGCAGGCCGTCCTCGACGACCTGCAGCGACAGGAGATCGACGTCCGCATCACGCTTTCATTCGAGCGCAAACGAGGGTCGGGCGCCAGCGCCATCCGTTCTAGTTTAGTGGAGAATCCTGTCGCTATCTGCTGATTAGATATCGTCGCAACTACCCGGTTGAGGAACCCGGTGGGAAGTGTGTACTCTCCACCGGACTCGGTAGTTGTTGACCGAATTCAAAGAGCGTTTCCCTCTGATGAGTTGCGCGAGCGCGCTCGCGCAACGAATCTCGTTGAGCGTGAGCGGAAGTTCGACATCGTTGCGCTGTTTTACACACTCTCGTTTGGCTTCGCTGCTGGCTCAGACCGCTCTCTGCAAGCATTTCTCGAACGCTATGTCGAGATGGCTGACTGCGACGACCTCTCTTACGCGGCGTTCCACGACTGGTTCGAACCGGGGTTCGTTGCACTCCTTCGAGAGATTCTCGATGATGCTATCGAGAATCTCGATACTGGACGAGCCGACTTGAGCGGACGTCTCGAACGCTTTCGAGACGTCCTCATTGCTGACGCGACTATTGTTTCGCTGTATCAAGACGCCGCTGATGTCTACGCCGCAACCGGCGAAGACCAGGCTGAACTGAAACTCCACCTCATCGAGTCACTCTCGACAGGTCTTCCAACACGGTTCCGCACAACCGACGGCACGACTCACGAACGGAGTCAGCTACCCACCGGAGAGTGGGTAGCTGACGCCCTCATCCTGCTTGATTTGGGCTTCTACGATTTCTGGTTGTTCGATCGTATCGACCAGAACGGCGGCTGGTTCGTCTCCCGCGTCAAGGACAACGCGAACTTCGAGATTGTCGAAGAACTGCGGACTTGGCGAGGCAACAGCATTCCGCTGGAAGGAGAGTCGCTGCAGGCCGTCCTCGACGACCTGCAGCGACAGGAGATCGACGTCCGCATCACGCTTTCATTCGAGCGCAAACGAGGGTCGGGCGCCAGCGCGACCCGGACGTTTCGACTGGTCGGCCTGCGCAACGAGGAGACCGAAGAGTACCATCTGTATCTGACGAATCTCGGCAACGACGACTACAGCGCGCCCGATATCGCGCAGCTCTATCGGGCGCGCTGGGAGGTCGAACTGCTGTTCAAGGAGTTGAAGTCGCGGTTCGGCCTGGACGAGATCAACACGACCGACGCCTACATCATTGAGGCGCTGATCATCATGGCGGCAATTTCGTTGATGATGAGTCGTGTGATCGTGGATGAGTTACGGTCGCTTGAGGCAAGACAGCGTGAGGTCGAAGCCGCCGCAGACGCCGACGAGTCGGCGTCGCGGCTCCCTCGCCGTCGCTGTTCGCTAGCCGTTGAACGGCACGCTCATCTGATCCAGCTGTATCTCATGGTCGAGTTGGGCTACGAACTGCCGGATTTGGACGAACTGTTGCTGTGGGCATCACGAAATCCAAATCCACACAGAGATCGGTTACGTGAGCAGGTTGAACGAGGTGAGTTCGGCTTTGGCCGCCACTAAACTAGAACGAATGGGCCTCTCGCATAAGCATCTCGCGTATCTCGAGTTGGTCTTCGATGCGCTCACGGACGGCGTCGACGGGTACAACCTCGGCAAATCGATGAAGGCGCTGAACTTCAGCGAAGCCAGCGACGACCTGGAAGCGAAAGGGTATCTGGAGAAAGAATACCTCGGCAATCGGCAGGTGTACTACAGGCCGACGAAGAAAGCAGAGGCCACCGTCGACCGGACGTTCTCCCCCACAGATGGCGGGGAGAAAGGCAACGAGAGTCTCACCCATCGGATCGGCGTGCGTCTGGCCGCGACCTACTACGAACAACAAGGCTACGACGTCCATATGTACCACAGTCCGGACGGCGACTCAAACGTCTACGACGTGTACGCCACCCCAACGAAGGAATCGCCCGACGACCGTCGGAAGGTCGTCGAGGTCGAAACGTCCCCCGAGAAGCGCGGGCACGTCGAAGGCGACTACGACAAGCTCGCAGAAGCCTACGGAGACGGTGTCTGGGTGGCAGAGAACCAGAAGGGTGTTCGGCGGCTCGTCAAATCGCTCTCGGAGAAGCTCGAATCCAACCCGCCACAGGATGGGAGCCTCGCTACCATCAACGAGCACCTGGACTCTGACGGTGCCCACGAACTCCTGAGCATCAACGACCTCCGAGACGAAGTCGAACAGTAGTCCCCTTCGACGCAGTTTCGTTCTCTGCACAACGCTTTCTCAACGCCGTTCTCAGACCGACCTCAACAGTGACCACACGGCTGGCCCACAACGGAACCCCCAAAGCGCTCGGCATCTGACCACTACTCCGCTGGACGAGTCCCCAACGTGTAACCAGTCGAATCGCGAGTGCTCACAGCGGGCAGTCAGTCACCATCGACGGAACTACTATCAGATTCCGTATGTATGGGGCAGATTCGGAGGAACTAATTACGGCACGGGTGCGTGATTCAGCGTCCTTCTAATCAAATCACTAATCACGGGACAGCAGTACGATTGGGTAGGTTCGTAATCACTGCCCGAAATCAGCGCTCAGATTTTCGTAATTACCGCACGGCGTCACGATAGGGCATATTCGTAATCACTTCGCTAATCACCGGACGGCGTCCGGTTTCGGGGGTGTTGTAATCACGCGGCTTCGGCGGCGGTTACGGCAGCGATCTGGTTTTCGCTCGCTCGGTAATTACGGTACGGCGTTGGGGTTGCCATCATCTGTAACTACTTCTGTAATCACAGTACGGGGGCAGGATTTGGGGGGTTCGTAATCAGCCGCGACAACGGCGGCTAACACCTCGATAATTACCAGACGGCGTGGCGATACGACCACTTCGTGATTACTTTCGAGGTCGCCGGCCCAATTTCATAATCACGGTACGGGGGCGTGGTTCGAGGGGTCTGTAATCAGGCCACACCACCACACGATTTTGTCTGATGGGGTAGTTACGGCACGAGAGGGCTTTAGAGAATCTCTAATATAGCACAGAATTGCTCCTGATGGGGTGAGCCAATTCACACAAATAGGGTCCAAGGGAGTTACCTACTCAGGGGTAGTCGCGTAGCGAGGGGTGCAGGCGGAGCCGAGGAGAGACGAGGATTGGGTGGGGGGTGTCGATGGGTGGGACTACCAGTCTGCTGACAGAGGTGGAGGGGACCCTGGCCGAGCGTCTGGGAGGGAGGGACAGGAGGCTTCGAGAACGGACTGTAGGGGGCTGGCGGAGAGGACGGGGATTCGGTGGTCGATGCTGGAGGAGACGGGAGGCGATCGACGAGGCGACGGCAGCGGCAGCTTCAGCGACGACCGGGACAGCGACGACGACAGCGGACGCGGGGGCGGGGCGGTTGGCGGCGGCGACGGCGAGAGGGGGGAGTGGGGCGTGGTCGCGCTCGGTGGGGGGTTCGGTTTGGATGCGCTCGGTGGAGGGTTCAGTCTGAGTGCGCTCGAGGAAGGTGGGGCGTGTGTCGCGGGAGGGGAGGGTGGAGCGGTGGTCGGGGGCGAGACGCAGGAGGAGGATTCGGGCGCGTGTCGCGAGGGGGGGTTCGGGCTGGTCGCGACGGGAGGGGAGTTCGGGACGAGACGCGAGAAGGGGAGTTCGGGACGAGACGCGAGAAGGGGAGTTCGGGTTGGGGCGCGACGGGAGGAGAGGCGGAGTCGCGTTTCATCTCGCAGACGGGGTGTTACGAGAACGCGGGAGTGACGGCGAGGGCGACAGGACAGGACGGGGACCGGCAGCGACAGCATCTGCGAGGGGGGACGGCAGCGGCGGCTTCTGCGACGACCGGGACCGGAACAGCAACGACGACCGCGACGGCGACAGCAGGTGGGCGAGGTTTGAGTGCGGAGACGCGGGCCGCGATTCGACCGAGCGTTTCGAAGGTGCGGTTGGGAGACGAGGTCCGCGATCGGGGACAGCATCCTCGAGGAGGACGCCGGCAGCTTCAGCGACGACCGGGGCCGGGACAGCATTAGCGACGACCGGAACGGCGACGGCGACAGCAGAAGGATGAGGAGGGAGTTGTATCGGGGGACGTCGCGAGCGACGTCCGAGAGGGACCGCACCGCAAACAGCACCGCAGGGGAGACCGCACCGAGAAGAGCGTCGACGGTTCAACGTCGACGAGACCCGGACCGTGTTCAGGACGGTCCGAGACGGGGAGCGTAGCCTGGCGGGGGCCACGCTGTGGGAGACACTTCTGGGGCGTCGAAGTGTCTGGGGCGCTGGGGCTTCAGGGGGGATGGTGGGTGGTGGGTGAGCGGAGCGAGGGACACTCCCCCCGGTTGCCGTAGGCGGAGAGTGTTGGAAAGAGTACCCCACCGTTTCGTTTGGACCTGAACTATACGACTAATAAGTAATAAGTTATAAGCCACCTTTGGTTTTCGTAGCGATGGAGCTGAACGCGACAGATCGACAAATACTGACCAAACTTAGGGAAGGGCGTGTGTCGCCGAGTTACTTGGCCGCGGAACTCGAAAAGCAACAACCCTACATCAGCCAACGGTTGTCCCACCTTCTGGAAAGTGGATGTATCGTCCGAGTCCATCGTGGCCTCTATGGTCACAGTACGACCGAAGGTGAATCGATCAATGTGGATACAGCGACTGAGCAGTTCTCTGATAAGGAACTGATAGAAGGACCACCACAGTCAGCTGCCGGATCTACACAGGGTTCTGAAGAGGTCCAAACTCAGCCATCACCTTCCGATGAGTTTGACATAGAGTCTCTAGTAGACCAGATCTCTCTTGTCCAAGAAGACGAGACGCGGGAGGTCACACAGATTCTTCAGCTACTAACCGAGCGTCTTCGGGAGTCGGAGTACGAAACGCGAGCGAGTCTCGAGCGATATCTTGATCGGCAGGATGTTGATCTGCCGACACGAGGATTCCCGCAGTTTTGGCAATTTTATCTCTCCGGCGGCGAGCTATTGACACGTATTCCCAGAGTCACCGCAAAGCAAGACGGCAGTGCGACGAGGTATGTCTATACCGAGTCGGCTGAGTAGCGAGCCGACTCTTCAGGTGTCTTTCTGGAGAAAGAACGGCAGATAGTTCCAACTATGTACATACTCTTCGCTAGGAGTATAGTACAACGCAGCTGGGGGGTATTCTTCGAGAGCCGCATCTTCCATTTGTTCTGGGTCATCGAGTACCGATGAGAGAAGCGCCCCAATCCCGACATCGCTCTCAGAGTCGTGGTACTTTACAAATTTCCAGAGGACTCTGAGTGCGGTCTCACTAGCAGTGTGCTCGAGTTTCGGAATCTGGTTGGAGTTAGCTGTTTTCGTCGCTTCTTCGGAGCGGCCAGTACGGAGCGGATCCTTGTTCTGTCGATCGTGGAATAGTTTCCCCGCCCTCGAATAATCGGTGGCAAGCAAAACGGCGTCAACAGTAATCGGTCGTCCATCGACCGAATAGCCCTCTTTGCCTCGAGTGAGAGCTCTCCAATATTTGAACACAGTATAGATTGACTCATAGATATCAGTCCCGTCATCAGCTACCTGAGTTCTAAGCACGTACGTGTACGAGGGTCCCTCGATGAGGAGATTAGGCTTAAAGCGGCGATCGTTTTCAAATGTGCCATCAGTGTACGATTTTTGCTCACGAGAGTACACACTCACGTCATCGGATCGAATCCAGTCAGAAAGGCTGGCGTGAAACTGGCCTGTTTTACCAAGTTCGGATCGGTCAATACCACCCCCAAAATCCGAAAGGTCTGTCATTAGCCATTTTTCGAGGCTACTCATACTATAGATTCGGGTCAACTTGGAGGTCCAGATTGGCCAACCAGTATTGGATTAGGGAATTTCCGTCACTCCAGCGCTGCCATCATCATCATCATCGTCGTCATCATCGAGATATTTTACTGCCTCTGGGATGCCCCCTTCATCTCCGTACAGCCGCTCAGCGAGATCTCGGGTGAGATGGGGACCGTTGTATGGGAGATCTGTGTGCTGGTTCCAGACGCTTCGGTGCTCGACGTACAGTTGTCGGTGCCACTGCCGGTATGGCGGTTCGTCGGTTCGGTGAATATGGAGGTGGCAACTCTGGCAGACAGGGATCCCATTTTCCGGCCGGTTGTCCGTCTGATCGCCGTTCAGGTGGTGAACTGAGAGCTCTTGACTGCGATCATACCCATTCTCCGGTGAGCGGCCACAGACGATACATTCCAGTCCGTGTTCGTCGAACACTGCTTCGCGAAAGTTTCGCGGGCTCATAGGAAACCTTTCAGTTGCGTTGGTATTGTTTGCACTTCCTGCAAAGTCTGCTCTGTACGGCGGTTTCGACGGGCGAGTATTGAAAACAGAGTCTCAGAATCGATCTGGGAATCTGCTCATCCACTACTGTTCCCTTGGAGGATCAATATTCTTCGAAGAAATCAAGGACAAAACGGCACTCATCTCGAGAGTCAGCCGGCCACTAAAGCTCTCGAATGAGTTCCGGTACCGCAGCCACAGCAGCCGCTTCAGTATTGTACGTCTTGTTCGCTTCAGGGAGCTCAGAGACATCGAGCTCGCCGTCTTCTCGGATATCAAGAATGGGGTAGATCTGGACGGAATGGGTCTGTAAACCATCCGAAGAGATGACGCCCTCATAGCCGTTTTCTGCGTGTTCGGTACCAAACCAGCGTGTGTAGTAGGTCGCGCCTCGATTCCCACTCCACCACTCCCAGGTTTCGGGGAGGTCTGGATACTCAATTTCGGGCATTACTATTCTAGTATCAGGAATATCGACGCAAAAATTGGTCGATGCCGCTACCGATGAGGACAACCACGAACACACGTACCGTTGAGACAGACGCTCGGTACGCTCCGTACCGACTACGCGTTGTCGCTGCTCACTTCCAACAGGTACTCCTCAACGGTCTCAAAGCCGTCAGTGGTGTAGAGTGGGTTACCCGAAACGACGATCTCTCGGATTGCTGCTGTGTAATCGGGAATCGAATTAACCGACTCAACATCAATATCGTAGGCATATCTGTCCCCGTCAAACACCCGCTCTTCGAGCTCGCGAGCAACAGCGTTCGCCTCGCGTTGGTTCACAGCACGCCCAGACCGGGTGAGCACCCAGAGATCAATATCGCTTCGGCGGTCTGCTTCGCATCGAGCGACACTCCCGTACAGGATGATGCCGACGAGATTGTCTACTAGAACTGAAATTCCCGCAGAGATGCCCAGACTGATTTGTATCCCCCGATGGGAGTGCGGGCTTTCAACACCAGAAAGTCTGCAGTTATGAACGAACAACGAGAACCATCTACCATATGCGTAGACCCGATGTCGTTGTATCGATTGCACAGACACCCACCTCAGAAGAATCATCCAACGTACGTCTCAGGATTCGAGATTCAATTCGTTACCTCGACAGGTGCTCGGTGTCGATATCGATTCGAGCCGCGTCACATAGCACCCGAATGGTGGCGCTTCGAAGACGAATGGACGGGAACCGCCTGGCGACCAATCGGTCGTGAACCAGTACAGACGGTCACCCTCCGTCTGTCGGAGACAACGAGAACACACAGATGAGCGATGACATCTATGACGGCCCCGGAGAAGCATCTGAACTCTCCCTCTGTGAGCAGTCGGATATCTTCTATCTGTTGAGCCACCATCGGAAACGAGGAGTGCTTCTCGCAATTGCGATGGCACCGTGGGGACACGTTCACCTGCGGCAGGTCGCCGAAATCATCGCTGCACTCGAAGCAGACACAGAACCGCGAGGCGTGTCAACCCAACAGGTGACGAACGTTCGAACCAACCTGAAACGATCACACCTAGAACCACTCTGTGATGCAGGACTAATCGAGTGGGACACAGACTGTAGCGATCGGCTGGTACCAGGACCAGGATTCAGCCGGGGCATTCGAACGCTGATGGCTGGCGGCTATTCTCTGAGTCAACCGCCCTCCAACCCACAGACCGAGCAGTGATCGAGTTCGGCTACCTTGAAGGCCCATTGCAGCTGTGCGCTCGCTGTAGTCCGGGAGGATTGGCGACGTACTGGACGCGCGATTTCGAGGAGCATCTCGTCACGACACCGGCAGAGTGACCTCCCAAACACTCTTTATTGTTTCGCTGTAAACTGTAATCAAGAACAATCCGTGTCACGCACCTCAAATCGCGCCGACGGCGACATCGTCCAGGACTTCCTCTCGGTCGCCGATCTCCTCGAGGAGCCACAGCTCGCCCAGCTGTACGCGTACCTCGCTCGGGAGGGGGAGGCGACCGTCCAGGACGTGATGGAGGACCTCGAGCTCGCACAGGGAACGGCCTACAGCTACGTCAACCGGCTCGTCGACGCCGGCATCGTCGACGTCACCGACGACGAGCAGCCGCGCCGGTACGCCGCCCGGGAGATCGACCTGACCGTGACGACCGCCGCAGGCGACCGTGAGTACACGATTACGCCGGCGCTGATCGACGCCGTCGGCCGCCGCGAGACGGACGCCGACATCGACACCTACATCGACCGCCACGGCGTCGCCGGCCTCGCGACCGCGCTCACCTACGCCGTCGCCCGCGAGCGCGGCGAGGTGACCCACCACCTGATGGCCGAGGATCTGGACATCTCGCCGCTAGCTGCGGAGATGATCCTCCAGGCGCTCCGGCCCGTCGTCCACGAACACTACGACATCGAGGAGGCAGGGGCAGGACTCGACGAGTTGGATATCGACGACGGCGACGCGGCTGACGACGCGTGAGCCGGCTCCACATCGCCGACACCGGCCTGTTCGTCGCGATGGGGCAGCCGTCGAACCGTCGGTACCAGGCCGTTCGGCGGTTCGCTCGCCGGAACGACGTTACATTCGTCCTGCCCGAACGGGTGTACGAGGAACTGACCGTCGACGACCCCAACGTCGAGGCGCCACCCGTCGACACCGCGATCGACGAGGGCTGGGCGACGGTTGCGTCACCGCTCGAGTTCTCCGAGCCTGTCGTCTCCCGGTCGATGGACGGCGTCCAGCGGTACATCGCGAACGCCGACGACCGGCCCGCAGACGAAGTTGAACGGGCGGACGCTGCCCTCGCCGCCCTCGCTGCCCAGCATCTCAGCGCGGGGACGGCGACCGAGGTGTACATCTACACGACCGATATCGCGGCCGGCGAAGGGGCCGAAACCGTCCTCGCGAGCGAGGGGTACGGTGACTCGGTGACGTTCGTGAACGGCTTCCGGTTCATCGAGGACCTGGTCACCGGTGACAGCTGACGCTATTCGGGGTCGAGGTCACGAGCGTCGAGGTCGCCGGCGAGATACTGCTCTCCCGTTCTCGTGATATCGTAGACGCCGTTGCCGAGGTGGACAAGGAGACCGTATTTGACGAGCGTCTTGCACCGGGCATTGATGTGTTGACGGGAGAAGCGCACGCGATCGCTGTCCGCCATCTCCTTCGGGGTGTCGGGGCCGGCTTCAGAGAGATGCTCCAGAATGCG
The DNA here is from genome assembly GCF_049705385.1 of Halobacterium sp. MBLA0001. Taxonomy (NCBI): domain Archaea; kingdom Methanobacteriati; phylum Methanobacteriota; class Halobacteria; order Halobacteriales; family Halobacteriaceae; genus Halobacterium; species Halobacterium sp. MBLA0001. The sequence continues at coordinate 55,170 of NZ_JBNAMQ010000008.1, read as the reverse complement.
GTCATCGGCGCGCGACATCCAGTCGGCGTCAAAGCGCATAATCGCTTGTGGTTGCGCCGACGCTATCCCGAACGCGCTAAGTCAAGTAGCGAAGCGTTGAGCTTCTGTGGTTGACTCCTAACGTTTTACAAGCCTGCCACTCATAGCCCCGAGCGTTCAGATGCATTCCCCTCCATCGGACAGTTCGGGCGGATCGAATGACCTTCTCGTCGAGATTATTGAGACGCTGGAGACGGGTGGGCTCGAGGACGACGCCTACCAGCTCCACGATTACGTTGACGTCGAGGCGCTCGAACAGTTGGTTGCTTCGTCTGATGAGGATATCGCTGTCCAGTTCACCGTCGAGGGGATTCAACTCGACGTGTCACCGGAAGGGGTGGACGTCGTTGTCGAGGATCAGCCTGATACAGACAGTGAGTAGCTCTTCCCGTCGCGGAGACGCGTATCATCCTTGAAAGCCCTCGCCCGCTCGGCATCCCGCGACCCACGCTGCGCGCCTCGTGCCTGCGGTGCTTGCGGGGTCGCGGGACGACCGAGGCGGCCTCGCCCTTTCTGAGTCCGCCAGGACTGTAGATAGCTAACCGAGCGACGTAGCCGGCTGAACGGGTGTGTACGTAGCGGCCCGCCCCGCTCGCCGCTGCCGCCCTCCGCGTCGCTCGCGACCGACCATTCCGGGCGTGCGGGCGCTCTCCGCACCGCCCGCGCCCGTTCCGGGCTAAAATGCATGTGCCCTCGGCGCCAGCGGGTATCCCCGTCGGTTGCGCCCCTTGCGGGCTTTCGCGTTCCAGCGCTTGGTGCCGCCTGCGCTGTCGTGCGCCACACCGCGGCGCACGTTCTCGGCGACAGTCGCCCTGGACACGGACCCGCCCATCGGGCCGGACACGAACGGGCATATCCCGCTGGCCGCTCGCTCCGGGCGGGTCGGCGCGCGGGGCTGGATGGTCGTCCGCCTCGGGCGCGCTCTCGCTCGCGCCCAGAGGGCGCTCGCGAAGGCGCGAGCGAGAGCGCGCAGACGAGTCTGTCGGTCGTTGTCGTCGAGGAAATCCGCGATGTTGTAGCATCGCGGTGTCGGGCGCGTGCGCGCCTTCAGGAACGTGTGAGTTCCAATGTCTAGTAACAACGTCACCACGGATGTAGTTTCGGTCGATGAACAGGCTTTCGAGAAACACGATGAAGTTGAGGTCGACGAGGACGGATTCGAGGTCGTCGACGAGACCCCGGAGTTCCGGGCGACAGTCGACATGGAAGTGCAGGCGAAAGTCGATTCCAACCATCCGGACGCGCGGGTCGAGGAAGGCCCGGATCACCTGTTCGGGAAGACCCTCGAACAGGAAGAGCGCATCGAGGCACGGGAGGCCGAGCTGGAGCACATCAGTGCCCAGGCGGAACTCAGTCAGCAGGAGGGGCGCGCGAAGCGGACGCGAGATATCGCGGCGAAGCGGAGTGCTGAGCGGCGTGCAGCGTTCCAGAAGCGGGCGGCGAGCGTGGACCCGTGGGCGGACCCGGAGCGAGACGATCCTCGTGCAGAACTCACGCAGGAGCAGTTGGCGGCGGTGAACAAGCAGTCGATGCGGCTGGCGGAGAAGCTGGATGGCTGGTCGCGAGCAGCGATTGGCCGGCGGCTGGGTGAAGCCGTCGTCGGTGGGAAAGACCTGACGAGTACAGTCGTCGGGGTGTTCGAGGAGTTGCAGACGGCGCCTGGGACGGTGATCCCCATTGGGAAGCTCGAGGACGTCAATCGCAAAGAGGTGAGCATCGAGGGTCGAGTCGAGGTGCTCTGGGATGCGGACTCGCCGGCCATCGCACAAGTCGGTCTAATCGCGGACGACAGTGGAAAAACGAAGGTGACAATCTGGGAGAAATCAGATGCGCCGTGGATTGAGGAGGGCGAGCAGGTGCGTATTCACAAGGCGGCCCGGAACTGGTACGAGGGACGCGTCTCCCTGGCCATCACTGGGTGGAGCACCATAATGTTCCCCGAGCGCGGTCGGTGGTGGGAATAGCCGGGGCGACGCGCCCCTTTTTTGCTGGTGTGTACGCGTCACCGCCACCTCCCACCACCTCCACGGTCCGGGCTGCTCACGGCGCTGCGCGCCGTTGCGCGGCCGGGCTTTCGCCACCGCAGTCCATCAGTGTCAGCGCCGTCCCGTGTGGTGTGTATTTGCCCCCTGATGGGTGAGGGGCATTCCGAGAGACGCGATCCGCGTGAATCCCCTCGTGCGTACTATGGCAACCAGAAACATCTACGAAACTGACTTCGACGAAGACGTCCAGACCGACACGGAGTCGAATCAGTGTCCCGAGTGCGACGGCCGGGTCACCACCAACACAGTCGAAACCGTCTGCGAGGAGTGTGGGCTCGTCATCGACGAGTATCAAATCGACCACGGGCCGGAGTGGCGAGGGTTCGATGACGACGAGCGCAAGCGGACAGGCGCTCCGTTGACGGCGACGCGGCACGACTGGGGGTTGTCAACGGAGATCGGCCGCCGGACCGACGCGAATGGAAACGAACTCTCCGGACAGAAGCGACAGCGACTCGCTCGAATGCGACGTGAACAATCTCGTGGGCGGTTTCAATCGAAAGCTGAACGCAACCTCGCACATGGGCTTAGTGAAGTCCGCCGGATCAGTAGTGCGCTCGAATTATCCGAGACGATCCGCGACCAGGCCTGCCAGCTCTTCCGGAGCGCCCAGAACGAGGACCTCCTGCAGGGCCGGTCGATCGAGGCGATGGCCGCCGCAAGCGTCTACGGGGTGTGTCGGTGCAACGGGCGGCCGCGAACGCTCAACGACATCACCGAGTCGGCGCGCGTCGAGCAATCGCGGGTGACGAACGCATACACGACGCTGAATACGGAACTTGGCCTGCCGGCCCAGCCCGTGACGCCGAGTGCGTTCGTTCCGCGATTGGCGTCGGAGCTCGATGTCTCCGATCAAATCCGGCAGCGGGCTCGGCAGTTGGCGGAAGCATCCGAATCGACCGGAGCAACCACGGGGGTTCGGCCATCTGGATTCGCCGCAGCCTGTCTGTACAAGGCCGGACGCGAAGACGGACGGTGGCTCACCCAGTCGGACGTCGCCGACGTTGCGAACGTCTCGGTGGTCACCGTGCGAACCCACCGCGACGCGCTGGACGAACTGGCTGTGTAGAGCCCACAATGCGATTTTCGATTGTGTGCCTGTAGGTTGATTGATGTGAGGACCATTATTTAAATCGGAAGACGAAGCATGATACGGCCAGACCACTCTATGACCGACCAGTACGCCGACTATGAAGCTCTCCGGCCGCTCGGCGAAGCGACCCACGTTCCCGACGACCAACTCACCGATGGTAGCGAGCCTCGGCGGCAGCGAACAGGGGACGTCGACGCCGGCTATCCAGACGACCCGACAGAAGGTGAGACCGAGTGCGCTTCCTGTAGAGCGTCGATCCCCGCTGGCCAGTCGAAGTGCCGGTTCTGTCTCACGAACCATCTCGAAGGAGCCGACGACCAGGACACATCGAATGCCGAACGGACTCTCCTCCACGTCATCCAGCTGCTCGTAGAGGCGTCGACGTTCTACTGCGCCGTCGGGAGGGGATCTGCTGCGGCCACCCTCCTCGCGAAGGGAGATGATGACCCAGTAGTCGATGACTGCAAGCTAATCTACGATCTCGACGAGGAACCGGCCCCACAGCTTGTTGATCAGTGGCCCTCGCTCCCCTCGGCGACACGGGTCACGTCTGAATGTGGTAATCAGCTGCTCGCGGCTGCTCGCCACCGGACACCGTGGACAAAGACGACGCAGTCGTGTCGTGACGACAAACACGCGACGTTCCTCTACGACGAAAGCGGGAGTGGGATTCGCGACGAGGAACGTCTCGTGACCCTTCGTGAGGACGCAGACGACGACGTCTGGCTGGTGCCAGCGATTGCGCTCCAGGAATCCGTTGACAAGACCGATACCGCACAGCCACGACGCGAGCGCCCGAACAGAACTCACCTCGAGTGCCGGGAGTGCGGTCGGGAGACGAAGCATCGATTCCGCGAATCCGAGACCGTCCCCGATGACGAGTGGACCGGGCAGCCTATGTGGGAGTGTCAGCGGTGCGGGACACCTCGCTATGGGCCCGAACCCGAAGCTGGTCAGTAGAGACGGTGTCAGTTTAACCAACGAATCCTGAGATCGATTCGTTCTGTTGGTTAACTGAGGCCAGTTCGTGATCACCCCCTGGACTGCCCTGCTGACTGCCCGCCGGTGTTTTTTGCGCCGTAAATTGGCGGAGGCGCACACATGGACCCACGAGACACCCCCGGCTATCGACTCCACCGCGCGCTCAGCAACCTCACTAGTATCGACAGCGAGCAATTGGAGCCCGCCGACCGAGAGCGAATCAACACGGCGACGACGCTTCTGGAGCAGGTGGGTCTCCTCACCCGACCAGATACGACGGAGAACGGTGGCGCCAACGGAGAATCCTGACTACACGACTTGTCGACAGCACAGCGTCCCGTGGCTGCCACAGCGTGAGCGGTTGTTCACCCCCTGAAGGGGTGCGGGGGCATGAAAACGCTCCCGAGGACAACCCATGGCAACACTCCAAGCCGCAACGACATCGACCGGCGCACTTGTAACGAATCCACAGGCCGTCCGCAAACTCTGTGAGGATCACTGCTTCGGGACGCTCAACTGGGAGGTGAACGACGACGGCGAACTCGTTATCTGGGGCTACGATAGCTTCGAAGTGTACGAGGCCCGTGAGAACGGTCTTCCCGACTACGACGGTGGCATCGTCACCCACGAGTTCCTCCGGTCGCTCGCAGAGTATCTCGAACCGGACGAAGAATTCGACATCCAGACAGCCGGATTTACCAAGTGCCGCTTCCCCGTGCTGGCAAAGCGGTACGTCGTTCGCGACGGCGAAGTCCTTCACGCGGACCTCAGTTCCCTCGAGCCGATCAGCGAGTAACTGCTGGCCGGCCCGCCGTGTGTGCCCCAGAGTGTTTTATCGGGGGCAGGAAGAACTGCGCCCCTCGCGGGGCGTCGTGAAACTATGTCCGAAGAATCTACCGACGGCCCGTTCGAAGACTGTGAGCTGGGCCCCGAGGCGATCCTCGGAACACGAACCTACGAAGACGTCCTGTTCACCGATGAAACGGAGACACCCGTGAACGTCCTGACCGGTGAGACACCCGAACATTCGCAGGCCACCGTCGACGAAGCTCAAGCCTTCATATCGAGTATCGACATCGATACGCCACAGATCGCGCTTCCGGCGTCAGTTGAGACACAGATCGAGACCCAGAGCAAGCCCTACACGTCGGCTGCGTTCTTTCATTTCAAAGCGACCGGCTCGCTCGAGCGTCACCGCGCCTACCACGCCGCGTACGACTCGGATGCGTCCACCGTCTACTTCGAGGCCGATTACGAATCGGGCGACCTGGCCATCACTGTCGAACGAACGGACGAATCCTGAGACTCCTCCGTCACGAAGAGAGTTTTTCGAGCGCCGGCGATGGGTGCCGGCGCAGCAGGAGCGAGCGAGCAACGGCTTCCGGTGCGTCGGCGCTTCGAGGTGTTCGAGATGCACATGATCATATACACACTGGTAGAGGAATCGACCCACGACGACGCGCTGGCCACCGGAAAGACGGTGTTCGACCGTCTGGTTGGTGCGGACCCACACGCCGGCGCCGTCTACGACTACTACGTCTGTTTCGATGAGGAGGACACGTCAGTTGCGGGGAAGGCGCGATGGGGTGAGCTCCCGGCCGCGGCCCCCGTCGACTCCGACGACGGCCAAGACCTGCTCGAGCGTGGCTGGGAGGCGACGAAAGAAGAGTTCGAGCGGAATCTCGACCGGGTGAAAGAGGCACTCAACGAACTCTCCGACGAGGAGATCATGCGCGACGAGGACCTCGCCCGGCACGCCTTTCACCAAGTCGGTGCGTACGACGGCCCGACGATCTTCCTGTACAACGAGTACGCGAACGGCATCCGCCATCGCGAGCAGCTGGATCGACTCCTCGAGGAGAGCGAGGAGCTCTGGATCGTGCCCGCCGACGTCCATTTCTAAAGAATGTCCAGAATTACCAATTGGCGACGCGAGAGCCGCACGCCCACACTCGCGTATCGGAACACCGAGACCGCTGCGCGAGCCGTCCTGCATCGAGCACCGGACTCCTACCGGTACAAGTGGCGTGGAGCCATCCTCGTCGACGGCTACCCGGTCTGGTCGCGGGGATATGAGACGAAGGACGCGACGTCGTTCCGTGACGAGCTCCGGGAGCGGCCAGCGCCCGAGCTGAGTTGTCCCGAGTGTCCGAACAGCGACGTGGCAAGCGGTGGAAAAACGGCTGGCGGCGCGAAGGTCCAGCGCTGGTTCGAGTGCCGGAACTGCGGGTACGAAGCCCCCTCGAGAATCGTCTACGGCGCCGAGCGCTGATTGCTAGGAGCGTATCTGCGGTGGCGTTTATTTCTGGGCCGGAATGGGTGGCCCGTCTCAATCGGGCCAGATCCACAGATGAGTCTGGAAGTTATCGACCGCCACAGCGAAGCATTATTCGAGTTCCTCTGGTGTCCCGTCTGTGGGCACGAGATATTCAGTCACATTCCGTTCGAAGGGGTGTTCTGCAAGCACTGCAACACCCAGGTCGAACTCCAGGAATCCCGAGAAACACGCGGCTACGAGGAGGCTGTCCTCGCCTGCTTCGACACCGATTCGACCTGGAACTCCACGTCGACGAGAAGCTCCGTCACGACCTGCCTGACGGCTCGGCACGGGTGAAGATCCTCGGGGCACCGGGCGCCTACGACGTCGATTGGTGGAGTCCGGAGCCGGGTGACGACTGGGAACCGGTTGAGCGAGGCGAGTTCAACGACGTTGACGAGCCTGCAGACGTCTCCCACCTCGCGTAGGGAACCAAATGTCGACCCTCCGTTGGAGTCGGTTTTATTGTCTCTGTGGTTAGATGTCCACGCGATGTACCCGACGCCCTATCGCTGGACAACTGACGATGGGCTCACTCACGTTTGCTACAACAACCATATGCCCCCGAGTACCGGATTCGGCTGGTCGAGTCTCTGTGATGACGTGCGCGTACCAATTGAGGGCGAGCACTTCGAACTCGATGAAGAGGTGACAACGGCGGATATTACGTGTCAACACTGTCGAGATCGACTCGATCGGCCATACGTGGATCTCAACGACGAGTCTATAGTCGGCGTGAACGGCTGTCTGGTTCGAATTGAGAGGGATGCGGGAGGAGAAATCACGGGGGCTGAGCGCGTTTGCCGCGAGGCACTCCATCTGTCCTTATCGTTCGAACCGGACTCGTTCAGCGGGAATCTAGCAGACCAGGCCGAAGCGGTGTGTGACGAGTGCTGGGAGGCATACGTTGAGCGGCAGTGGAGCAGTGACGTAGAGGGCGCAGAGTTGCGCGTCGAAGTCTGGGCTGACGATGGTCGCGCGGAGTACTTCGCGGCGGGGGCCGAAGCGATTCGCGGTGGTCCTGAAGGGGTACTACGATTAGTGAGTGAGAACGGGCTTGAGAAAGATGTCCGTCGTGAAGAGATCGAGTCTATTTCGCTTACGCCGGCTCAACACGTCGATTACTAGAACTCTGCTGAACCCGTCACTAGCTGATAATTCAGCAGATCTCGGCAGTATCTAGCCCTCGGGAGCAGTTCGATGGCTCCTCCGTGGAGAATCTCGTGGTTGTTTGTCGCCCCCCGAGGGGTGCGGGGGTGCTCGAACGAGCTTCCCGCGAACCGACAAATGAGTGGAATCAGCAACCCACACTCGCACGAACAGTCACGGGCCTCGAGTGACGCCGACGTCGTTTACGTCGGCTACCGTCGTCGAGGCCGCGCCATCGTCGAGAACCAATCGAACCAGGAAAAGCTCACACCGGAGCGAAGTCTCGAGCTGGCGAATCACAGTCCCTCGGGCTTCGAATGGGGATATAGTGGCAGCGGGCCGGCCCAGCTCGCGCTCGCGCTCCTGCTCGATTATACTGACGACGAGGACGTCGCCCTCGCGAAGTACATGGACTTCAAGGCCAAGGTCGTGAGCCAGCTGGAATGCACAGGACCCGACGGGTGCTGGCGGCTCACCGGACGCGAGATCGACGTAGCCCTTCGCGAGCTAGCTGACGAACCGGTTGCACTGTCCGCCTAATATCGATTCCAGCGAGAGCCAACCATGACAGAACACACCCAGCAGTCTCACACGTCCGCTGAATCGACGGAGAACAACGAGCGACAAACACGGACCGAGTACGTTGAGCGAAGCGACGTCGGCGTCTCCCTCACGGTGAAGCTCAAACGCGGAACCGGAACTCGAGACCAGGACGAGGTGATCGCGAAAGCGAAAGGCAAGACGCTCGAAGACGCCCGCGAGGACATGGAGACACTTCGAGAGTACATCCGCGACCTCGCCGAGGACGCCCGCCAGATCCAACCAGGAGACAACGAGTAGCGGGCTGGTGCTGTTTCTCGTCGCCTCAGGAGGTGTGGAGGCGACCAAGAGTGAGCGACACAGGAGAGCACGACTCAGATTCGAGCGAACTATCCCCAGAACAGCGCCTCGACCCACCGAATTCACGACTCATCAACGCTGGTATCGCGACTATCAACGACATGGAGACGCTGCGAGCGTGCGTCGCCTACGAGAACACCCACCAGCAACGCGTCCAGATTCTTCGCCGGCTCGAAGACCGAGCCAGCGAGCTTCGGGCAGACGATACCTAACGGGACGCTCGCGGGCTGTTTGTCGGCGCCGTCACGGGTGGAGGCTCGAGATTGATGAGCGACCGACCCGAAATCGAGGTTCAACGACAGACCGCGTTCGGAGAGGATGGCCAGCTCGAAGTCACGGAGACGAGCGTCGAGACGTCCCTTGAGGACTTTGGCGCAGACGTCGATCATCGCGACCGCGATTCGCGGCTCGATCGACCCGAAGCCAGTGAATTCGGCGTCGACGACCGGCCCGAGGTAGCGGAGTCTGCAGCGGGTGATCAGTCGACGCTCTTCGCAGATACGGACGCGGATCAGCAGACGCTCTCAGGTGACGAGGCAGCGATGCAGTGCCGCTTCGATGATTAACCAACAGGCAGCCCCGTTCTCTGCTCTCGTTGGTTAACGCTACCAGGGTCTGTCGTGCCCCGTGGAGCACTGCGGGGCGACGGAGTCCCGTAGGAGACTTCTCATGGCCATTCACGACAGCGTAGACCCAAGTAGCGCCAGCTCTACCGAGATACACACGGACGCCCGTCAGGCGGCGTACGTGGCGTTCCTCCATCGGGTTCCGTTTGCAACCGATGCTCTGGACCTCGGCTTCCTTCCTGGCTTTCGCGAGGATTGTACGTATCAGCAGTCGCAATTCGACGACCTCGAGTGTCCAGTGGGGATGCTCGACAACGATTTTCAGAATCCCGACCTCGACCGATACGTCAATCGGGCACTCGAGTACGAGCCCGACGTGGGTGTCATCGGTGACGCCTACGATGCTGCAGAAGCACAAATGTACGTCGACACGATTCGAGAACTCCAAGAAAGCCTGCCAGAGACGGAGTTCATTATCGTCCCGAAATGCCGGACCGCCATCGAGGCGATTCCTGACGATATCGTGCTTGGCTACTCGCGAGGCTATGCGGAGACGCTCGCCCACGAGTTCTCCGATCCCGTCGACTGGCGGGGCCGTCGCGTCCACATCCTCGGTGGTAGCCCACCCAAGCAACTCGAGGTCGTCGAGCAACTCACCCAACCAACACTGACAGGGGAACCGCCAGCCGACATCGTTGGCCTCGACTGGAATGGCCTGCATCGTGGCGCGCAGTTCGGTGAGTTCTGGACCCCAGACGGCTGGGATGACAGCGGTCGCGACGCCGATCACGTCACGGTCCGGAAGACGGTCCGGTATAGTCTCAGCCGGCTCAAAAGTTTCTGGCAGACCCACGGCGTCTGGCCCGATTCGACGCCCCAAGAAGACGGGATCGAGCTCACCTACTCCGGGCCCACGCCAGGCGATATCGAGGGCGCGGCGTGTACCGAGTGCAGCACCAACGTCTGGACGACAGAGCGTGGTCCCTACGTCGCCGAGTACGGCACGGGCGAGATCTGTGGCTACTGCAGCTACGAGTGCTACTTCTCACACCGGCATCGGAACAATCTCGAGGAGCTCGCCGGCGAGCAGAGCGTCTCCTTCCCGCCCGCGTGACGCCACGAGCTGTTTATTCGCGCGCCCGGAGAGGGCGAGGGCTCGAAAGAGGGCCTTCACACTGAGGTGAACTCCTGTGAGTCAACAACAGAGTACGAACGACGTCTCGATTGATGAGATTCCAGTCGATATCGCGAACACGCAATCAGGCGAGGTCAATCCCACCGACATCCCCGACGAAATCGAGTCCATCACCCGTGGACTCGCCGGTGAGCACCCACCGACGAATCCCCTCGTCGTGCTGAAAGCGGCCCGGTGGTGGTACATTCACGGCAAGGGCGGCACCGATCCCGCCTTCCAGTGGGCTATCGAGTGGGCGCGTCACCTCGCGACCGACACGCCCAGCGACGTTGACCACTTCAACGCGTTCCTCGAGTACCTCGTCGTGGTCGGCTTCGCTGACGAGGATGAATCGTTCCGATTTTCTTGAGGACGAGGTAGATGATACCCCGTAGTGGGAGCTCCAGACCGACCAGTTATAGCATTGCAGCCGAGAATCAGCAAAGAAGCACGCCGGTGCGTAGAGGGTCAACGTATTGATGGTGACCGTAGTCACCGGCTGTAGTCTTCTAATTAAGGAATAAGGCCACCTTCCGTATCCAAGAACGACGTGTCAGGAGTGATTGTGACGCGTGTAAACGAGTTTGTTAGCGGGAAAGGGTGTCAGTCAAGGACAGAATAGTAGCGTACCCGGTATGACTAAGTGGTCAGTATCGGGAAAGGTAGGAAAGCAAGCGGCACCATGACCGATAGGGAACCACCGAACCGTTGTGGGTACACTTGGCCAGAGGACCACGACATAGACCACGACCCCGACCGACAGAGCAGCTGTTACCGAGAGACAACCGCGGATGTAGATCGGTGCATCTGGCATGCCGATCCAGAAAAAGTTGAGGAGAAATCTATCGAGAAGCTGCGTTCAGCACGTGCGCCGCCGGAGATTCGAGATCTGAACGAACCGGTCGCTGAGTTGCTGGATGGAGCGTTAATGTCGAACCAAGTCCTTGGGGATGGGTTCACGTTCCATCAAACTAAACTCCGGATGGCGAAGTTCACCGAGGCTAACCTACAAGACGCAGATTTCTCCGAAGCGGACCTCGAGGGAAAACATATTCACGACAGAACTGATTTCTCGGGAGCCGATCTCGAAGGGGCCGACTTCTCGGATGCTATCATCTCAAAAACGGCGTTCTTGGACACCACACTACGGTATTCCGACCTCTCAGGTACTCATCCCACAAAAAAATATCATGTCGATTTTCTCTCTGAAGACGCTCGGCACCTCCCGGTGACAGGTGATTTCGAAAACGCCGACCTCACCGGTGCCGATGTCTCTGAAGCCGATTTGCCCCGTGTGAACCTCTCCGCCGCTGAGCTTACTGACGTAAATCTCTCGGGTGCCAGCCTTCTCCAATCAACCCTAGAGGGAGCTGTCCTGCATCAGACTTCACTTAAGGATGCAGATCTCAGATGTGCTGATTTCACTGACGCATCGCTGGAGGAATGCGATTTGTCCAATGCCAGCCTAGGTGGTGGCGACCTGTCGACTGCGTGTTTTGATAGGAACAAGTTCTCCGAAACGACAATGTTCGGTGCCGACGTCCCGGAAGGGCTGACCGACGATGAGATGTCCGGGGTGCATCTCAATATCTCCGACCTAGTTCGAAACTCGCGTCTTTCTCGACGTCTGAAGCGAAACCTGTCGGATACCTACCTTAAGGGAATAGACTGCTCCGATCTCAGCCTGACTGGTGCGAACCTATCCGGCGCATTCCTTAAAGACGCGAAGATTGGTCGTGCAAGGGACGTCGACTTTACCCGGGCTTCCCTTCGTAACGCCGATCTCACCGAAGATGACGAATCGGGATTTCATTCCATCGAGAAAAGTAAAAGTGATTTCTCAGGTGCCCAGCTGCGTGGAGCCGACCTCTCAGGATCCACCCTGTCTAGAGCCCAGTTCCACTATGCACAACTTGGAGAGGCTGATTTCTCCGATGCCGTTATCGACGGCGCAGATTTCACAAATGCGTTCCTCTGGGATACCGACTTCTCAGGCGCTAATCTGACGGGTGCCGATTTCACCGACGTACAATGTCATCTATATCCTAAAACGGAATTCTCGGTCGATTTCTCGGGTGCGCGTTTAGGTGACACCAGTTTCTCAGGAGCGGAATTGCCCGAGGCTGATTTCTCCGGTATCTGGTACTACTCCAACCAGGTTGAGGACGGTCCGGATTTCTCTGATGCAATACTTCACCGAGCTGAGTTCTCCGAGGCCACGCTCGTCGATGCCATTTTCTCCGGCGCTGAGACTACCGAAGCGACGTTCGGAGGGGCCTACCTCAACGATGCCGATCTCTCGGGAGCCGATTTCGGATGGACGGAACTTGCGGGAGTTCCACTGCTCGGGGCCGATCTGTCAGAAGCGAACCTCACCGGTGCCGACCTCTCGGATGTGATGGCTGGTGAGTCGGTGGATTCGGAGGCGGCCAATTTCTCGCATGCGACCTTGGAGGATGCCGACCTCTCAGAGGCCAGCCTCAAGAATGCCAACTTCTCCGGAGCAAGATGTAGCGATGCGAACTTCCGAGGTGCGAACCTAGAGATGGCAACGTTCGACGACGCCGTACTGCAGGAGGCATCACTCACCGGAGCCGATTGTGAGAGAGCGGGTTTCCAAGAAGCGGTGCTGGTTCGCACCTCGTTGGAGGGTGCCGACCTTGTTGGGGCCAACTTAGCCCGAGCGCATCTGTTTGGCGCGGTCCTCGATGGCGCGCGAATAAGTAGTGAGACGCAACTCGTCGAGGAGGGCAGTATCGGTGAGATGCAGGTCGCCCACTATTTACGATACGACACCGATTCACCCCCCGATGGTCCTGAGGCATCACTTGCAATCGAGATGGAGGGTCTGGAGGATATGGAAGAGGATCTGCAGATCATCCAGTTGCGGCGAGCACGGAGTGCATACCGACGACTGGAGGAGCTAGCGCGTCAGAACGGGTTTCCGACGCTCCAGTCAACGATGTTCAAGCGCCGACAGGAGATGCGACGGAAACTCCTCAAAGAGAACGGCGATTGGACGAGATGGCTCTTCGCGGAGGTGCAACGCTGGACGTTCGTCTACGGTGAGAGCTTCAGCCGGATACTGAGTATTTCTGGTCTGGTCATCGGACTGTTCTGGATCCTTTACTTGACGACAGGAACAATGAAGCAGGCGGCCGGTTCAGCTGTGACTATCGACGCGGTGAACGAGAACCCGTTACTCCTGATCACGGCCTTGTTCCACAGCGTGTCGGTTTTCTTCACTGGGACGCCTGTATTAGAGGCTGCGGGACAACCCGGTGAATTTCTGATGGTCATCGAAGCCATGTTTGGGCCGATTCTATTGGCCTTGCTTGTCTTTGTACTCGGCCGGCGTGCCGCGAGGTAGTGAACTTACAATCGGTACATAATCGGGATCGTAGAAAGTGATACCTCGCGACCGACACACCCAGCGATGTAAAATGGTTCACGAGTTCTTCGAGTATCTCGTCGCGGTCGGCTTCGCTGACGTGAAGGCCGCTCTCCGGTGACTGCCAGCGCGAGTTTTTTGTGCGCCCCCAAGGGGTGCGGCGCGTCCTGAACTGACGGAATCGCCGTGAACTCGATTCGGTGAATATTATGGCTACGACCAGTGACCCGTCGGTCTCCTTCGAGGAGACCGACACGCGAGACGACGAGATGCACAGTACCATCGAAGCGTGGATCGACGACCTCGTTGACGACGTCGACGAGGCACAGGCCAGCGACGAGTTCCAAGAGTGGCTCGACGTCCAGAGTCGCTTCCACGACTACTCATATCGAAACTCGCTGCTCATCAAGCTCCAGCGTCCCGATGCGACGAAGGTCGCGGGGTACAACACCTGGCGGAATGAGTTCGACCGCCACGTCCAGGAGGGCGAACAGGCAATCTGGATCTGGGCGCCGATCATTACGAAGCAGTGTCCCGAATGCGAGAACTCGCCAAGCTACCATGAGCAAAGCGACTGTGAGTACGACGAGACGCCACCCAAGGAGTGGTCCGAGGGGCTCGTCGGGTTCAAGCCCACTGCCGTCTTCGATGTGTCTCAGACCGAGGGTGAGCCGCTTCCTGAGCTGGAGACTGAGGCGACTGGCGATGCCGACGACCTCGTGCCCGCACTCAAGGATGCAGCTGCTGAGATCGGCATGACAGTTCGTATCGTCGACGCTGCCGAGTGGGAACATGGCGACGCCAAGGGCGTCTGCAAATACCGAAGTACGCGTGATCTCCAACCCGTCGTCGAGGCGAAAGCCCGCTCGAATCAGGCCGACCTCGCCGTGACACTCATCCACGAGTTCGCTCACGCCCTACTCCACGCTGATGTCACCGACGAGATTGAGCGATCGAAACGCGAGGTTGAGGCCGAGGCAGTCGCGTACATCGTCGGGCGGTATTTCGGACTGGATACGAGTGGGTCCGCGTTCTACGTGGCCGCGTGGCAGGACGACGACGCAGACGCGATTCAGGAGCGGCTTGGTCGAATCGGGTCGACTGCTGAGGAGCTCATCGAAACCGTCGACGAGTAACGAGTCTGTGTCTCGCGGGAAGCCGGAGTCGCGGAGGGTTCTGCAGTACTGCGTTGTAGGAGTGGTTTTTCGCGCCGACGAAGGGTGGCGGCGTGACTGCACTCGTCACGTCGGACAGACCCAGACCAATCCATGTCCGGACGAAATGAGACAAGCGAGACTGAAGAGATGGATCGAGGCGAACACGAACGTGATGGATTCGCCGCCGATGGCGGCGTTGTTGCTGCCACCTCCACGACCACGACTCCCGGAGGAGATGTGCAGCAGCCGTCGGTTAACAATGAAGACCACCAGGAAGACAGCGAACCCCGTACCGAGCGCGCTCGAACTGAGGAGATAGACGTCTCATTGCTCAGGAAAGGTGGTGTGTACGAGGTGCAGTCGGCGTCGGGGAACACCTATGAAGTCGACGTCGCGAGCAAGACGTGTACGTGTCCAGACTTCACGAAGCGCCAGCCGAGCGGTGGCTGTAAGCACCTACGACGGGTCGACATCGAGATTCGGAGCGGGAGCGTCCCACGTCCTGATGGACGGCTTCCGGCGACTGGAGACGTGACGGAGCAGCTTTCGGAGCGGATTCTCGAACTAGAGCAGGAAATCGACGAACGAGAAGCCCGGCGCAGGGAACTCGAAGCAACAGTGGCGGTCCTCGAAGAGCTCTCGATTCGATAAATACCCAGATTAACCAACAGCAAGAAGATTCCAGTGCCAGTGTTGGTTAACACGCCGTGACCCATGTCTTACTCGCCACCATCCCCACCGCAAGAAATCCCCGACGACGTCGTGGAGATTCTCAATAAGCAATCACCAGAGGTGCTCAAGCATATCGCCCAGTTCGCCGAGGAACTCGCCGAACATCGCGAACGCGAAGCCCGACTGGCCGAACAGGACGAGGAAGAACAGATCGAGGACCGACCGGGGGATCATCCGGACGACGTCCCCTCGAAGGCTACAATTACGATCAAGAAGATCAACGACAATCGCTACTACTACTGGCAGTGGCGAGATGGCGACAGAATCCGCTCTAAGTATAAGAGACCAGTTAATCCCGACGAGTGAGTTCGTACTTGTTGAGGGATGAGCGTTCACATCGGTCGCAATTTACGGATGAGAGGTGACACCATCTAATTATCTGATATTCCGTCAGACACTCCACTATTGCCAGTAAAAGCGGCGTACGATAGTGCATCATAGAGTTACTGGCAACCAGGGTGTTTGAGAATCAAGTCATATATGGGGATACTGGCAACACCGGAGAGGATACTGGAGAAACTGGCAGTGACGGTTACGTGGTTACTGGCAAAAGTGGAGAGGGTATTGGCAGTACTGGTGTTGGCGGTTCTGAAGTCATTCCAGAACCCGATGCCGTTTCGCAGTTTCACGAATATCGTCAAGCTCTCCTAGCTCACCCTCGAGTGCATCAAGAGCTGACGATAGAGAGACATCAAGCTCGTATTCGTTGTAGTTCCCGCGTCCACCCGACGAGTCGACCAACCGCAGGATTCCGTGAAGGCTCAAATCTGACAAGTGGTCGTGTACCCGCCTGCGTTTCAGCGGTTCACTGCCGTGATCACGAAGAACCTCTTGATACCGTTCATAGATCAGTTTCGTCCGTTCGGGTGTTTCACCCTCTGCTGCCAGCTGGCAGACTGTTAGTAGCACATACTGTCCCTGTCGGGTCAGCGAATGCATTCCCTCGACAACCTGTTGGCGCTGAATTTGATGTTCTCCCTCCCGAACGTGCTCCTCGGTGATCTTCGCCTCCCCGTCGGCCATTGCCTCGTTTTCAGCGATATCGGCTGCTTTCCGGAGTAACCGTAGCGCCTGTCGAGCCGATCCCGAATCCTGTGCAGAGAACGCTGCGCACAACGGAATTACATCTGTCTCAAGAACATCATCGTAGAACGCAATATCGGCGCGTTGCCGGAGAATATTCTGTAATTCCGTCGCGTCGTAGGGAGGGAATAGAATTTCCTCCTCGCAGAGCGTATCCTTAACTTTCGGAGAGAGGTTTTCGCGGAATTTGAAATCATTCGAAATGCCGACTACACCTAATTTCACATCGAGATCCAGCTGTGAGCGTGCTCGCGGGAGTTCGTACAAGATATCGTCATCCGATCCGATATTATCGATCTCGTCCAAGACCACGAGAATCGTCCCACCGACCGACTCGAGGTCATTGTAGAGTTCGTTGAAGATACGCTTTTGCTGATATCCGGTTTCACTCATGGGTTCGCGTGGAGACGAGACAGTAGTGAGAGGATGGGACGGAGAGCGAATCTCGTTCACGAGATTGACCGCTACCTGATAGGATGTGGTGCAACCAGTACAGTTGAGTTCGATAACGTTGAGATCGACGTCATCATATTCTTCGGCAGATTCCTGCAGCTCCTCAAGAAGATCGTGCGTCGCAGCTGTCTTCCCAACGCCGGTAACGCCATAAAGAAAGACGTTGTTCGGTTGCCAGCCCTGAATGACGGGACGGAGAGCGGCCGCATATTCGTCGAGTTCTTCATCCCGCTCCTCGAGCGTCTCTGGCTGATAATCATCCCGGAGGACGTCTTTGTCCTGGATGATGAACGATTCTCGATTGAATCGGCCCATAGGCGGACCCAAGACGAAGAACCATCATAAAACCAGGGGTTCCAGTATCGCCACTAACCCACCACTCGAACCAGTTATGCCAGTACCGCATCTACTTATAAAACACACACACTCCACTATTGCCAGTAAACCTTCGCAACAACTGGAGGGGGTCGTTGACCCCCTCTCTAGCCAGCGATACTTTTATTATAATAGGCATAAAACCAAAACCGTACTAGCGGAAACGCAAATAGCTGTAGTGGGTGGAGTAATAGCAACTAGACTAGAGACGTGACAGCTTCTGCCCTCCCGTCTCGTTACTGGCAATAGTGGAGTGAGAGAGGTACTTAAAAGATAGCAATATTGGCAATACTGGAAACGCCGGTTGTCTTCTCCGTGCTACCATCGTTACCTCTCGAATATTCCAGTCGAAACCATCTCTTACGAGAAGCCTTCACGAAAGTCGGTCTGACGCGCCGGCAGAGAAGCGCTCCCGTCTCGATCTGGAATCGATTAGACCGGGAGAGCAAAGCAAACGTTCTCCACCTCTGGCGCAAGTGAGATGACCCGAGCCTTCCGCTGCAATTCTTGGCGCCGGTCTTCGATACGCTGCTCAAGTTTGTTGAGCCGTTCTTGTTGACCACGGATCGCGATGTCCATATTCGACCCAGCCTCTGCTTTCCGCTCATAGTTCTCGATGAACTCCTCGATTCGCTGGCGTTCAGCCTCCGCATACTCCTCCAGGTCATCCAGTTCTTGCTGGGTCTCCTCTCGGCGGCGCTCGTGTAGTTTCTCTCTTAAAGAAGTCACTTGCTGGCTGATGTACCGGTCAGCGGCTTCTCGCAGCTGATCTTGACTCTGTATCAGCGATCGCACACGGTCAGAGTCGGGCGACCCTTTGATACTGTCACCCTGAACAACACGCTGACCCATCCGCTGCCGGGGGTCTTGATGGCGGGCATCGACATACACAGGGATCATATCTTCCCGTATGACCTCGCCCGTCCCGTCCTCGAACGTCACGCGGTAGTTGTACGCAATCCCCGGTTCGTCGACGAACGGGAGGAGCTTTAGCCCAACATCTCCGTGCTCACTATCCAGGATTTGCTGCATTAGCCGCTGGACCAGACCATCATCGGGTGAGACGTAGTCGATACCATCGTGGTCCATAGCGAAGTCTCGGCTGAACGTGAACGGCCCGTACTCCTCGTCCGTTCCTTGCTGTAGGGAGCGTGGCAGCTGTGCCCTGTAGAGATTGCTTCCGGCTTTCTCGACGTCGCCACCTAGCGCCTCGACACCCCGTTCGACGAACTCGTGGATGTCGGCTTCCGTCCCGTAGACGTCCTCGGACTCGTCCATCACTTCCTGAATCTTCTCCCGGCTCTCCTGGTCAAACGTGCTCGTGTCGATGAGGCTGCGTTCGTACCACTCCTGGAGCGTGCGTTGACGCTCGTCGATGAGCTCCTCGAGTTCCTCCTTGGTTGCACTCGCCGGTTCGTCGTTCTGGATGGACTCCATGATGAGCGAGTCGACGTTGATGTCGTCGAGCATCCCCAACACGTCAGCCGTGTTGCCGAGTTTGCCGCGGATGTTCTCGACCTTGTTCTGGAGCATGTCGAAGATCTCGCCCTCACGAGTGTCCTCAAACGTGAAGTTCCAGACCTTGACCTCCTTGTCCTGCCCGTAGCGGTGGAGCCGGCCGATGCGCTGCTCGAGGCGGTTCGGGTTCCACGGCAGCTCGTAGTTCACCATAATGTGGCAACTGTGCTGGAGGTCAATCCCCTCGCTCGCTGCGTCGGTCGCAAACAGCAGCCGGGACTGGCCGTGGTTGAACTCCTCCTCGATGCGGGCGCGTTCCTCCTTGTCGACGTCACCGTGGATGACGAGGATCTCGTCGGCCCAGGGTTCGTCCTTCACCAGGTCGAGGAGGTAGTCCAGTGTGTCGCGATACTCGGTGAACAGCAGGAGTTTCTCGTCGGGTTGCTCTTCCAGCAGCTGCTGGATGTACCGGCGGACCTTCTGGGCCTTCGAGTCGACGGAGATGCCCTCGGCGAGCGAGACGAGGTCGCGGAGCGTTTCGATCTCCTCTTCGAGTTGGGCATCGCTCTCGGTGACGGTCAGCGCCGAGAGTTCCTCCTCGGCTCGTTGTTTGTCCTCTTCGTCGAGGTCTTCGCCGTCGAGATACGCGGACGCCTCTTCCGAGAGGCTGGTGGAGGTCGACTGCTCATCGACGAGGTCGCCCAAACGACGACTCAGTGTCGCTTGGATGGCGCCGATGCTGCTGACAAGGCGTTTCTGCATCAGTGCCATAGCGAACCCGACCGCTGGCTCGTTCAGCTTCTCGGAGCGATTGTAGACGTTCTGGACGTAGTCAGTAACGGCACGATAGAACTGCCGCTCGTCGTGGGTCATCTTCACGGGGACGGTATTGACCTCGCGGTCGGGGAAGATGCGCTCGCCGTCATCGTCGTACAGCGTTTGCTTCCCGCGACGAATCATCACGCGGTCAACGGCCTCTTTCGAGAGATCCTGATCCTCGGCGACGAGGAACGGGTCGATGTACTCGACGAGCGAACGGAACGCCTCACCCTTGCCGTCGTGTGGCGTCGCGCTGAGCAGCAGCAAGGAGTCGGAGTTGCCGGCGACCCGTTCGACCATCTTCGACGTCTCACTGGGCGACTCGCCTCGTTTGGCGGCCTTGTGCGCCTCGTCGACCACCACGACGTCCCAGAACGCTTCCTCGAGGGCCGGCTGGAACTCGTCCTGTCGGAGGAAGGCCTGACTCGTGACCATCTGTTGGTGGTCTTGGTCCCAGATGTTGGCCTCCTCGCCGAGTCGGCGGCGTTCGCCCTCGACCCACTGTCGGTCGGCTGGCGTGAGGTCGATGTCGAAGAAGCGGTCCATGTCCCGAATCCACTTCTTCTGGAGGTGGGCAGGGACGACGAACAGGACACGGTCAGCACGGTTGCGAGCGGTGAGCTCTTTGAGGATGAGCCCCGCTTCGATGGTCTTCCCGAGGCCGACGTCGTCGGCGATGAGCGCACGTTGGCGCAGCTTCTGCATCACCCAGTTGACTGCGGCGAGCTGATACGGTTCGAGGCGGACCAGCGAATTCGAGATACTCAGCAGCTGCCCCTGCTCATGGGCGATCTGCAGTTGGAGCGCCTGCGAACGAAGATCGAACCACTCGGCCGAGACAGCCTCGTGGTCGGGATGTAGCTGTTCGGCTGACACCGAGCGCAGTTCCCCAAGCTGATCGCGTTTGGGTTCGACCTCGACGTCGTCGATACAAACGGTTTTCACGCCGGCGTCTTCGACGTAGGCCCGGAGATAGTCGAGATCGCCGACGGAGTAGGTCTTAATGACCTCGGCAGTGCGTCCATTGAGCAGGACCGTATCACCGGGATCGAAATCAGTCATAAGCGGTCATTCCTGCGTGATCGTGACGAAGTTGAGTACGAACTCTTGTGGAAGGACCCCTCCGTGGTAGAAGCGAGCATCGGGCAATCCCTGATTGCGGAAGCGCTGAATCGGATCAGCGAGGACACTGATTTTCGTGTCGTCGTCAAGGTAGCCGAGATGGGTGTTCTCGTCGAGGAGGACGCCAGGTGCATCCTCGTCGATGTCTGTTCCGGCCACCCAACGGCGCGTCACTTGCTCTGCCTCGTCAGGTGGATAGATGCCATCAAGATCGATACTCTGGGGAAGGGAGACGAAGCCGTGGTCGGCGAGTATGTACGCGCGGTCCCACTCCCCCTGATCGAGCTTCTCGCAGATGATGTCCGAGATTTTCTCGATGCGATCGCTGAACAGCGCCTCGAAGTCGGTCAACTCCTCTTCACCGGCCTTGTCGAGGTCGTTCCAGTAGTACGCGACGCGGGTGTTGCTCCATCCCGAGGCGTCGTCCTCGCTTTGCATGATGTAACTCCAGCCATCGTCCTTCAGCATCTTCTCGCGCTGGTAGTTAGTGATCTCGCGGCCGTTGCGTTCCGGAACGAGTTCCCCGTCGTCGAGTTCGATGTTGAAGCTGAACTTGCTCCCGGGTGTGAGTGCTGCCTTCCCAAACTCAGTATCCGAGGGGAGCGTTCCGACCCAAGCAGTCTCGTCGACTTCGAGGCTAGGGAGTTCACGACGGACGGATTCCGCCAGTTCGTGGGCAAGGTCGAAACGCAGCGCGTCGACGATGAACAGCGCAACGCTCTGGCCACTCTGGAGGTGTTCTTGCTCCTGGTCGAAGAACTGGTGGGCGTAGTTTTCGCCGACGAACGGTGAGCCTGCCTCGATCTGGTCGACGACCAGGTCGCCGAGGTCGCTGAGATAGTCGAGGTAGCGTGACTCAGTCAGCGACGTGCGCAGGTCGTCGAGACTCGCCGTCGCGGGATGTTCCTCGGGGAGGCCGTGCTCGGGCTCGCCCGAGATGATGAGATTGAACACGGCGTTGTCGATCTGCCAGGTCCCATCGTCGACGTCACCGTAGAGGTCGACGACGTCAGTCGTATCGCCGCGCTCTTCCCACGTTTCGAGTTCGTGCGCGAGTTTGGCGACCTCGACAGCCTGGTTCCAGACGCTCGTCCATGGGACGTCGCCGTAGGTCGTTTCGAGACGTTGGTAGCGAGTGGCCGCTCGGGTCGCACACGTCTCGTACTCCCCGTCGTGGAACGCTTGCAGCCACTCGTTCCAGAGTTCGTGTTCGAGCGAGGCGTCGACGGGACAGTCGGCCAGTTCCCACGGGTCGTCGTAGGACCGAAGGATGTCGTGCCAGAACTGCGCGTCCGGATCGAGGTACACGTGCGCCAGCTCTTCGGCTCGTTCTGGGTCGACCTTGCTCAGTAGCGACTGGAGTTCAGGTCGGGAGATTCCGAGTCCCGAACTTGAGTCGGGTCGGTATTCGGCGTCGAGGAGCGACTTGTCGAGTCCTTCTTCGACGAGCCATTCAGCGACGGCCCAGCGCCGCGTACGTGTCACGAGCACGTCCTCGTCGGTGACGCCGTCGACGGCCGCGACTCCATTGTCGACCAACAGATCGCGAATCTGTAGCAGATCGCCGGTCTCGTCGGGAAGGTTCTCGGCGCCGTGTTCGAGAACGAACTGGACCGGGTCCTCATGGCCATCGAGGACGATCTTCGTCTGGAGGCCTTGGAGCGTCGGCAGGCCACCATCGCCGTTGAGCTCCTGGAAGAGGGTCTTGGCGACCTGTTCGCGGTCGCCCTCGTCTGTATCCTCGTAGGCCGTGCGAATCGAGGCCGCCTGTATGCGCTCGTTCTCGAAGCAGCGTGCCGCGAGCTTGCCGATGTGGGCCTCAACAACACCACCAGTGTTCTCGACGTCCTTGAACCAGTCCACGTCGTCGCTGTGCGCCTGCGGCACGTACCAGACGGTTCGGTCCCGTGGCGCGTCGGCGCGTAGCTCAAGTGGTGTCTGTTCGGCTGCGTGGAACTCACAGCCCAGCGAGTGGCTCGTGCTCTCGACGACGTCGCGAAGGTAGCCACCGTCGTCCCACCAGAGTACGACCGGATCCTCGTCGGCCGCCTCGTCGATGGCAGTCTCGATGGCGTCTTCAGCGCACTGTGGGAGGGTCTTTGTCGCGGGCATGGTTACAGGACATCGTCGTCGACAGTCTTTGGAACGATCTCGGCGTCGGCAAGCGGCGTGATGTTGATTTCGACGCCGTGCTTACGGTTCGGCTGATAGCCAGCAGTTGTAATCTCTGAGAGGGCGCGATCGGACCAATCAGAGGGGATGCGCTTGTCCACAGCTTGGCAGCGGTCGTCAATCTCCTCGGCCAGCGCCTTGAATTCAGCGAGTGGCGGAAGGTCGTCGATCTTCTTGACGTCCTCTTCATCGGCTATCTCTTCTAGGTACTCCTCGTCGACGATCGAGGAGTTATCGAGCCCCATCGCCAGTGAGGCGAGCAGGCGTTCGTCTTCAGTTAGAGTGTCGAACGGCTGACCGTCCTCATCGAGCAACTCAGCACCCTCGCGTTCGAAGTAGTAAGTCATGAAGAGGATACCTGTGCTCGAGTAGTGATCCGAGCCCTTGAGCCGCCGATTGAAATAGCCGAACAAGTCGGCCAGGTGAGCCTCAACAGGCTCGTCGAGAGGCTTCGAGTATTCTTTGCAAGCGTTCTCGAGTTCCTCGAGAGCGTTAATCCACTCGTCACGCCACTTGTCGACAGTGTTCCAGAAGTTGTCCGAGAATGTGTCCTGGAACCATTCTTCGCTGTTACGCTCACGCAGTTTCGCTAACTTCTCTATGCGCACCTGAGTCTCCTCACGAAAGACTGCAATCTTCGGAGCCAGCTCTTCAACGTGTTGGTGTGCCTCGTCGTCGAAGTGTCGTTCGTCTATGCTACTCAGCTCCTGTATCACGTCCTCAAATACACTGATCTGGTCGAGGCCGTTCGCGCAGCGCTCGTATTTCTCGGCGGCTTCAGCCTGTTCGCTGGCGGAGAGTGAATCATCACTTCGGCGGCGATTTGCAGCGCTTCGCTGCTCCCTTAGTTCGGCCTTCCGCGGTTCGAGGTAGTGATTGGAGAGGCGGTCGAATAACCCCGAGTCGAGGCGGTGGTAGTTCACGAAGCAAGCGAAGCCTTCGCCTTTCGAGTCAGCAATCAGCCGCTTAGTGGTGAGCTTCCAGATGATTGGTGTGTTCCCCATCTGGTCAACGTGATAGTCGAACAAATCGTCCTCGATAAAGGCCCGTAGATTGGGGTATGCTTCCTCCCCAGCGGATCGACCTCCAAGAATGTCATCAACCTCTACAAGGCGATCTTCCGCGTGCTCCCCGTAAGCGTCCTCAAAGCGCTGGATGACCAAGTCGAGCATATCGGTTTGGACATCGGTACTGTGGAGTGGAATTATTCCGTGTGAATCCTCGCGGACGGCCTCCATGGCGAAGTGGTGAACGAGGCTCCTAACTTGATTATCGAGGTTCTCAGGGGCCTCCGGAACAGACTGTGGGTCGGGGATTTTGCGATCCTCCGGTTCTTCGGCAGTTCGAAGGAATATTTCAGTCCGTATGTCTTCCTGAGTTTTTTCGTCGATGTTTAACTCCTCATAAATAAGTTGATCAATCTGGTCTGAAAGTGTTTCAAGACGTTGTCGCCGTTCGAGAGTATTCTGTTCTCCCTCTCGTGCTGATTTGGTTAGTGGTTGATCTCGAGATGCGTACTCAAGATCAACGCCAATCTGCTCAACTGCCATTTCTGCGTGCGGATGCTGATAAAAGAATCCAGATACATACGACTCAGGAAGTACCGAAGGGCCGACGTAGTAGGGACTCGAAGGGTCGTCATAATTTGTCGCCATCGCGACCCGGTATTGCTGCTTGGCTAGTCTTTCAAGCTCTGGTGTCCCTTCAAGTTCTCTACGCCACGGGATACGGCCAACTTCCCCGACGTTCCAGTGTCGCTCTGTCGTCAGTGAGAGGAATAACGTGTGATAAAGATTGGAGTTAAGCACCGCCATCAACTCCCAGGCAGACCGTGATTCGTCTTTGGGGAACAGCATGAACCCGGTATTGCTGAACACTCCCCCCTTAGGGAAGTAACCGAACCGACGCCCTGTCCTCTTTATGTACGTCCACGTGAGCCCTTCTTTACCGTAATATTCTCGGTTTTGGAACCGTGAGCTGCTGACTCGGTTAAAGTGAGAGCCTTCATCCGCGAAATCGACTACGGTCGGCAGTTCTGGGATAACCCATGCGTCTGATCCTCCCTTGGCGAACGGTGAGAATCGGTCGAAATCATGAACCTCCCAATGATTGCGAACGAACCGATCGTTGTTTCCGGACTGGAGTCCCGTCTTTAGTTCGGCTATGCTTTCTCCATCAATATCTGCTACTTCGGAATCTATCTTCACGTCCGATGAGTGAAGATCCCGAACTTTGGATGGAATTGAGTAACTGATAGGGTTCCCAGGAATGTCTGAGAACTGATCCAAATTTATTTGGTATAACCGACGAACGGTCGACTCATCCCGCCCAAGAACGCTGTTGACGAACGTCTGTTCTTTGGCTTTAGTTTCAACATCGTGTAGCCGAATGAACGTACCGGTCTGGCTATCTGCCATAGGATTCGTTCGAACAACTGTCCCTACCGTACCGACTGTCGCATTATCTAAGACCCCGTACCCGAATTCTGAAAGGAAATCAAACCCACCTCGTTCTCCGATGAAATCCTCCCGGAAATCCTGGAACATTTGTTTGAACATAAAGCTCCAGGGAACAAGCATTCCTATCCGTCCATTAGAGTTTGTAATATTATTACACACTTCAAAGAAGTTGATGTAGTATTCCGGAGCGTACGAATACCTTTCCCGAACGTACGATTGAACGCTGTCCGGCATCCGGTTCTGTGATCCGTACGGTGGATTCATCAGCGCAATATCGTAATCCTGCGCTAGCACATCCAGCAACCTCACGAAGCTTCTCAGATCCTGTGCAAGGAAGGAATCTGATCCACGGTGCTCCTCAACTGCCTCATGCAAACTGCGGAGAACCTGCCCAAGCGTGTGACTCTTTCGTGGATCGTCACCGAGTGTAATTTGAACACCCCCAATATCGCTGTCGTCTTCGAACAAGTCACCAAGAGTTCCGCGCACGTCAAGTAGGCTTCCGAGTCCATGAACCTCTTCGAAGGCGTCAAGGATCCGTCGTAACGCCTCTTCAACCTCCTTGTCGTTACCGGCAACCTCGTCGAAGACTGTCTCGATGCCGTCGATTTCGGCAATCGTCGCGTCGGCACAGACGATCCCAACCTCTGGCATATCGAAGCCGTGTGCGCCCTCAGCCTCAGCGCGAGTCCGGCCCTTCAGATAGAGGTTGAATGCCGCGAGCTGGCAGGCACGCATGTCCAAATCGACGCCATAGAGGTTGTGCTGGAGAATCTTCCGGGGGATTTCTTCGTCGGAAAGGTCAGTCTCAGCGCGCCAGATACGCTCCAGCACGTCGAACGCATACAGCAGGAAGTGGCCACTTCCACATGCAGGGTCAATAACGCGAAGCTCTTCCGGGTGATCGAAGTCGGTGGGCTCACCTTCCTCTTCAGACGGAACGAGGTAGGTACAGAAGTCAGCAATGTCGGGAGACTCGTCGGGTGAAAGGGGTCGGTTCTTGCGTTCGTCGGGGGAGAACTCCTCCTGCGCTTCGACGACATCCTGCAACTCACCGGTGTGTTCGAGGTAGAGCTTCCCGAGCGAGTTGTCGGTGAGCATCCGGACGACCCAGTGGGGCGTGTAGAACTGATTTGCCGGCGGAACGTCTTCGGGTTCGAGGCCCTCACGGTCGCCCTTGCGACGCAGATCGTCGAGCAGCTTGACGTTGTAGTATTCGTAGACCCAGCCGAGGACGTCGTCGGCCCGCCAGACTTCGTCGGGAACCGAATCGAGTTTCGCGCAGAGTTCTTCGAACGTGTCGTCGTCGGGGTCGATCAGGCTATAGGGGGACGAACGGTCGAAGAGAATCTCGATTTCCTCGGCGAAATCGTCGCAGGCGTTATGGTAGGCCTCGAGGATGGCCTCGTCCTCCAGCAAGAACTCTTCGTGGACGAGCGTTTCGGCGGCGGGCGTCAGGCCGTTGTCCTTGAAGACGGTGACCTCCTCGTCGAGGAAGCCGCGCACTTCCATGCAACGTAGTGCTGCCAGGCGATTGACGATGGTGTATCCCACACCCGTGACGTACTGATCGAAGGCTTCAGACCAAGTTTCGCCGTCGACAGCTTCGAGTTCGATCGCCTCTACGAGTTGCTGGGTATCCTCGTCCAAGGAATCGACGTCCTCGGGTTCGTCGTTGAGACCTTCCTGCGTGAGCTGGAACTCGACGTTGTCCTCAACGCGCTCGCGCATCTCAGTGACAACGTCTTCGAGATGTTCACGCTCTTCCTTGTCCAATTGGGCCTTCCGCTGGGAGAGAGAATCGCTTGCCATGTGGAAACTCGGGATAGGAATCAGAAGGCGTAGGGGATACTTGAAGATTGGCAAGAAGTTACATCATGAATCCGCTGTGACTCTATCTTCGTCTTCTCTACTTCCACTGTGGTTCCGGTACGTATTTTCCGATGCGGAAGTATGGTCCGGCCATGAGTAGCGCGGCTCCGCCGGATCTAACCCCACTCCAACGCTCAATTGTTCACGCAAGCGCTAGTTCTCCCGACGCATCTTCTGCCACAATTGCCTCTCACGTCGATAGCTCTGCCTCGTACGTAACAGAGATTCAGAACGAATATGCGGAATTGATTGCCCATATTTCTGACCTATCCGACCTGTCCTACCTTCCCTCGTTTGCACACCCCTATTCAATCATTCTTCCCGAGCCTTTGATCGATGAATACCAATTTGAAATTGGTGACGTGGTCGAATTGACGTTCGATGTAGACGGGCGGGAAGAGACGACGTTCGGCATGGTTGCTCCTTTCGAGGACAGCATGGTTGGCCGCTCATCCCCTGAGATGCAAGCACGTGTTTACGGGAGTTACTTCTCACTTGGAGATATCCAAGACGAAATTCCGGAGTTCGACCAGTTCGACTGCGTCGACGAGAACAAGGCGGAACTCTCTACCAGCGACGATTTCCTTTCGTATCTCCATTCTCTAAAACGCCAGCTCGATACGCAAATTAACTCGGGTGTGCAGATGCTCATCGGTGTAGGGATACTGGAAATCATTCACGGTGAACGTGATCCGAACAATCTCATTTCATCCCCGTATTTCATCCTCGAAAAAGACCGGTTCCCCCGGTATCTCGCTAATAATGGTCCCGAGTTAATTGATGCGCACAAATATGTCGGCCATATTGACGAGCCCGATGACGTGTATTTCACGTATTATGGAGAGGACCTGCAGCCATCGCAAATCGAGTCGCTTCGTGAGACCATTCTCGACGTCAAATGTTTCAAATCCACGTGGAACTATTCGATTCCAGGGTACCGAGCCGCCGTTGGCCCGACGACGACTGATCCAACTGGGGAAGTGATCCGGGTCACCGAGGAATCGCTCCATATTGTCGAAGGAAAGGAGCGGAATGTACAGTTTCTCGAAGCCGATGGGACGCCGGCGACAGGACTCACAGCAGACAGAATCCACGACGCCATTCTCGATGCAAATCCAACGTTCGAATCACTGGTATCTCATACCAGGTACTCCGGCGAAGCAGACGGATTTCCGTTGAGACGTGATGGCGATCAGATTTTCATCCTCTTCGATCAGGTAACCCTCGTTCTGACGGCGAACGGAGATCACCTCTCATGGGTATCCCCTACCGGGATCGACCATGTGGAGACGATTATCGAGGCTGTCAATGGTATGATTGAGGGGCAGCTTGATGTCGAGGATTCCAGAGTACAACCTGCTGATGTCCAACAGCCTCAGCGGATCCAGCAGGATGACTGGACGTTCGATACGAACTCACTGTATCACGATCACACTGATGATACCCCTACGAGCATCCTGAATACGATATTCTCACATCGGTTTTTCCACGACAGCACGATCCACGTCCCGTGGGCAGTGCTATTCGAAATGAACAAGCACCCGGATGCGGGCAGCGCTACAGCGGCAACGAATGAGCAAGGGTTCGAAAATATGTCTATCTTGTCGTTGCTGGATACGCTCGACTATCTGGAGATCGAAGTTCAGACACCACCCGAAGAAATCACGGTTGATTTAGCAAACGGTGACGTTGCCGATATGCACGTTCTTGCCTATTCTAATCAGCAGGACGCAACCCTGGTGACCGGGGACGAGTCACTTGCCGAGCTTGCCCGACTCTCGGATACACCGTCTTTCAATATTGCTCAGCTAGATGGTTTGTCCTCTGGTGTCGACGATGAATCCTCGTTTGAAGATATTTTTAAGCTGATCGGGTCAGAACTCGTTACCCACGCTGAAATCGTTGCTGAAATAGACGAACTGCTGGATACTGACACTGCTGCACCTATCGCGGAGTCTGGGACGACCTCGACAATGGATGCTAATTCCGTCCTCGAATCTTGGGTTTCGAACGATGGAGTTCTACCGTACGTCCGATCTACCGATAGTGAACGATGCTATGCGCATAGTCAGAGCATTACCCTCGTTCCGACAAAAGCGGTGATCGAAGACCTCCCCCAGTATCTCGATAGCTCAGACGATTTCCTCACTGACGAATTCCTCGATCCCGTCGCCGATGATGTTCTTTCGCTGGCTCACAGCGAGTTACCAAGCGTCACGCTCGTCGTTCCTGCTGAGTATATCGTTGAAAATTCGGTTTCAAAATCTGCTCCGGGTGATTTCAGCAGGAAACTCCTGAACATCTCTCATGCAGAGAACGTCGAATATAAAACTCAACCCGCCGTACGCGCGGCTGCGTCATCGTCCCTCCAAGCCCTTCTTCAAAATAACGTGGAGAACGGAGAAGACGCTTTACTGTCTTGGCACGATTACGTAGCACTATGTCTCACTACGGCTTTAGAGTCGGCGTATTTGTTACTCCCTGATTCTAATGGGGAGACATGGAAGTTCACAGAACTCCTCGGCGTTGACACTGTTACGCTCTCACAAAATAGCTAATAGAGTACTTCAGAGAAAGCCGCCAAAAGACAGTCTATTCGTCGAATTCAACGGTGACGGTTTCACCATCTGCGGTCTCGTACGTGAGCACAGCACCGTTGAGCTGCTCCAGGTTCATACTTTGGTCCCCGTCGGACTCGGTAGTTGCGCTCATCTCAGGTAGCAATTTGGCGGTCAAGATAAAAAAGTATTGGCTCGCTTCCGGACAGACGATAATTGAATACTTTCTTGAGCAGATGGCACCGTGGTTCTTCCTAATTCAGACTGCAGTCTTTTTCGGGTTCCGTACTCCCCTCCCAATAGCTAGGGTATCAAGCCTATATCCGTCATTTAATACGTGTCTCTTCTTGCTGATCGCCCGGACTGGATATACGTCGGAATTGTTGACGGTGTCTCAGTCCTCTATAACTACGATACTCCCGTTATCCAGCTCGTCCAACGTCTCGTTCACGGCCCTCTTTCGACCAAGAACAGTATTCGCGTCCGAAAGGAGTTCGGTCACACGATTCTCGCTTGGCCGACTTTCGGCATCAACAGCTGCCGTAACGTCATCGGTCACCTCGGCGTTCGGAAGCTCCTGGCGAAGCTCTTCAGCGACCATCTGAAGTTCGGCCCACGCATCCCCGCCCGTAATCGGGTCTTTTGCACGCTCGATGAGTTGGCGCACATGTCGCTTCGAGGGTGGACGTGAAGCCGCGAGCGTAGTCTCGACGGACTCCGTCGTCGGTGACTCTGGGTGCTCCTCACGCAGCTCTTCGCCGGCTGCCCGAAGCTGCGACCAAAGAGCCGAACCGTCAGAGTCGTCGAGGAGGTCGCGAACCTGCTCGTACGTCTCGGCCTGCTGGACGACGGCGGAGTCGACGACATCACCTTCCGACAGATCCTCGCCGGCCCACACAGCTTCGAACACGTCCTCCAGGTCGCCAAGTACGACATCGTCGAACTCATCAGTAGCACCATCGACGATCCCTCGAACGTCGTCCTCGTTCGACCGGAGCCACGCGCTTAAATCGGCACAGATAGCTTCCGGGTCAGAGTCAGCGACGGTCTCACCTGTGATCCGCCGATACTGAGACGACGTTTCGTCGACGCGATGTCCCTTCGCGTCCTCAAGCCGTGACTCGACTGTCGAAACACTGGGGACAGTCTCACCTTCCGCCGTCGCTCGCATACTGGCAGTGATCGACGCGTTCGGATAGAGCGAGGCCATCCTGTCCAGCTCGTCGCTGAAGTGTTCCCAGAGTGTGGTCCCGTCTTCTCCGACGCCAAAGAGTTCACGAGCATCAGCGAAGGTCTTCGCCTCCTCGAGTACCGTTTCGAGGTCATCCTCACTTCCGAGGTCGGACGTGGAAAGCTCGTCCCCACCGAGGGCTGGGTCGACCGTTGCCTCGAAGGCGCTGAGCTTCACATCGAACTCACGGCTGGCGCCTTTCAGCGTCCGCTTGACAGTCGCACTGTTCTCGTTGACCCACTGGCCGAGCTCGCCCAGCCACTCGTCGGGTCCATCACCCGACGGCTGTTCGCCGAGCACCGTCGTAACGAGTTCTCGCACCGTCTTCGGGTCGATAATCTCGACGCCGAAACGGACCTGGAGTGAGGTCAGTCCCCCTTTGGTCCGCACTTGTCGACCGATGGCAGCGGGATCAGACACGTACTCGGTATCCTGTTTGAGCGCGACTGACTCGTTGGAGGTCGCAACTGTGATGAGCAGCGCCGCGATCGACTCCTGTGGCGTCCCGCGGTAGTCCCCGTTGGCAGTCTGAGTCTGCTGGAGGAGTGTCTCGACGTCGACGGATTTCTGTCCCTCGTACGTGTCGATGAACTCGCGACACCAGCCCGTATCGGCGACCTCCGCGTTGGCGGTGTCGACACCAAGCATCGCGGCGTCCGCATCCGAAAGGGGCCACTCACCGCTCCCGCGGAAGAACTTCGCCATCGCCTTTGCGTCGTCGACCTCAACGAGCGGCCGCGAGAGCGTCTTTCGAGACGATCCGAAGACAGCGTTGACCTGGTCTTCGACGACGCTGTCAAGCACGCTCGAGCGCGCCCCACGGTGTTCGTGTACCGTGTACACCGACGCGTCTTCGAGTATCTCCGTCACCGATGATTCGAGGCGGCGTTTGTCGGCACGGTGCTCGCGTTCGAGTTCCTCATGGGATTCGGTCTCCTCGTCCAACACCTGTCCCATCCCGATGACGTTCCGGATTCGCTCCAGCATTGTCTCCGGAACGTCGACGGTGATCAGGATGTGTTCGCCACCATCGCGACCGTTGTTCACGTCCTGCCACGTATCGATCTGCTCCGAGACAGTCTCGTGATCATCGGCCAGCACACGAACGCGAAGCGCGTCGTACTCGGGTGACGGCGCTCGGTCGACCGGTTCGAGGATGGAGTACTCGTACCGCAGTGGGACGAGGCGCTCGTCGCCGACATCGACCTCGTGGCGGCTGCCGTCACTCCTGAAGAACGCGTCGTTCTCCCGCAGCCGTGTTTCCACCCACGCCGACAGCTGATGCGGCGAGATCTTCGCGGCCTTGTCCTGCGCGCGACTGAGGATGCTCTCCTGTTCCTCGGAGACGAGCGTGTACACCTCGTCGCCCTGGTCGTTCGTCTCGGTGAGGGCCTTCTGCTTGTCGACGAGCGTCTTCAGTCCCGATTCGGTTCGCTCGACGACGTCGTCGACGGACGCCGTGACGTCGTCGACCATCAACCGACCGAGGTTCTCTGGCGTCGACGGGACAGCGGGCGTCTGGTTCAGAAGGTAGAGTCCTTTTGCGAGGCGGACTTCCCACGCATCCTCGTCACCGTCGAACGTCGGGACAAGCGTGTTGTCGATCATCTCCTGGACCCACAGCGGGAGGTACGTGGTCTCCTCGACCGACAGATCGAACAGAACGTCCCACGTGACGAGCGAGCCCTCCTCCTTCGACGCCCACCCGAACTTCGTGAACAGCGACCGAACGAGGACGAGCAGTGCTCGACCCTGAATGTAGTCGCGATCGGTCGACCGGCCCTGTGTGATGAGTTCCTGCATCACCGCCCGCAGGAGCGACAGGTCATACTCGCGGAACGGATAGGACTCGACTGGGTCCGGATCCGCGCTCGTCACCGACGAGTACGTGTCGAGTGAGAGATCGGGCATCGACGCCACCAGCGACTCGACACGTTCGCGTCCCTCGGGGTCCGACTTCTGGAGCCATCGCTTCCGGACGATGATCTCAGTGTCCGCTCCTTCAAGCCGCACCTGTTGATGCGTCCAGTGATCTTCGGGCGGCTCACCGATGAGACTCTCCCGTGTATCCGGGAGGGAGTACTGCCCGGTTGTGACCACGACCGGGTTGGCCCCACGTTGCAGTGCCTCCATCGTGTCCTCGAACTCACGATAGCGATGGCGACTGTCGCCGACGAAGAGCGCCACCTCGTCTAAGCCGAGCAGCAATTCGGTCCGTTTGCTGCCGTCGTTGAGAGCCGCTGTTGCAGTCTCGACCCGTGAGACGAGGTCCTCGGGATCGAATTCTTCTGGATCGACATCCGCTTCTGCGGTTTCGATGGAGGCTTTCACGCCCGAACGACTGTTGAGTTCCGTCCCGGATGTCTCTTCCATCGCCGGTAACGCCTCGTAGAGCCAGCTGCGGAGGGACGCCCGTTCTGCGAGTACGTCGTCGAATGTCTTCCCGTCATGCTCGAACGTTCGGAGGGCTTCCCAGACCCCATCGTACTCCATGTCCAGTGTCCAGGCCCACTCGAGCAGCCAGTTCGGGTCGGTCGGGTATCCGAGATCCCGACCAATCGCCTCGAAGATGAGGAACGGCAGCGGCGGCTCTTTCGACGCATCGCGGTCTAGCAGGTTGAGGAAAACTGGTTTGAGGCGGTCGACGTGAGAGTCTGTGATTGACTGCTGGAGTTCGTCGAACCCCGGCCACTGTTCGGCAAGTCGATCACCCAGGTAGGCGAACTCGGATTCGTCGTCGGCGAGGAGGCCGACCAACTTCAGGAGGTGGGTCTTCCCCGAACCGAACGTCGCATGGATGTAGAGGAACCGCGCGGCCTCACCGGGATGCGTCTGGATAGCTTCGCCGAGCGTTTCGAGTACCTGCTCGGCACTGTCAGTTTCATAGAACTCTCTCACGTCAGTCTCAGCCCGTTCGCGAGCGTTGACTTTCTGTACTTCTTCGAGCTGTCGCGTCGGATCGCTGTGGAAGAGGTCGTCGATAGTCATTGGAGATGCACCCCCTGGATCTGGCCGTCAATCTGGTGGGCGGGGTAGTAATGGCGTGATTCACCGCCGAAGAAGCTCAGCTTCCCGCCGACAACGTCCCCCGGGAATGGGATTCCGATAGTGGCCTTTACGTTCCGACGGTCAAGCTCGTCCAGCAGTTCCGAGGCACGCGTGAACGGATACAGACTGCCGAGATTTAGCAAGAGCACCACATGGCTCTGGGTCTCCAGCTGGGCTTCGCTGAGCTCGTGTTCGATCATTTGCTGAACGAGTTCTTCAGCAAGCCGGTCCTGCATCGTCTCCTCGATACGCTCACCTGGCGACGTACCGCCCTCGAGTTCAGCCAGGGGTTCGCCCAGGTCGACGAGGAGTTTGTACACATCGGTCCGTGGCAGGAGTTCGTCAAGCCAGATCGGCTGGACGGTTACGTTTTCAGGGATCTCTGGGGCTTCCTTTCGTCCATCGGACCAGGTCGCGAGCCTATCTGCGACCCGATGCTCGACTGCTGGGTCGACAGCAGCGATGACGAACGGGTTACGAATCCCGTGTTGCCCCTGAGCGAATGTCCGTAATTTCTCCTTGAATTCACGATACGGCGACGAACTCGTCTGGCTCATCGAATAATCACCCCTTCGTCAGTCTCCTCGATCTCAAGATCTTGCTGTTCCACGAGACGCTCCAACCGCCGATTCAGTTTCTGCCGATCGTCAGGAACGATGCCGATTTGATCGACGTCGTCCGGCGTTCGATCCCCAACGATCGACGACAGTCCATCGAGCCGGCCATCCAGTTCACTCGGACTGTACCCGATGGTTTCAGCGAGCGGCTCTAACTGCGCCACGTCGTCAGTGATCTCGACGATGTCGTCTGAATCAGCATCGGTAGACAACACCGTGATCGCGCTCTCGATGGTTTCGTACCACTGCTTGAGGTGGCGCATCGGAGTGATGTATTCGCCTTCGAAGGCGACGTGGACGCCTGCGGGGAGATCAGTAGCTGGGAGAATCCATGGATGCTCCTCAATACGACTGACTAGTTCACGCAGCCCTCGTTCGTCAACGAACGCGTTCCACGACCTCTCCAGTTCGGGTGCGAGGTCGGGAACTAATTCTCCGGAGAGTGTACTCCACCCATCGGTCGTCCACCACTCCCCATCGAACGATGAGACCGCAGATGAGCGGGACTCGATAGATGCTTGAGCGTCGTCGTCAACCCAGTCGAACTGGCGGTTTCGAATCGTTAGTACCGCGTCGAGCCGGTGTAGTGTCGAAAGACGCCGGTTCCAGACGTCGGTTACCTCTTCGACCCACTCTTGGGCCTCGTTGGTCTCGTCGATGACATCCTCGATACCGTCATCTTGTGACTTGACGGTTGAGATGCGATTTTCGGTAGTATTGATTCGTTCCGCCAGCTCATCAGCAAACGCATTGAGTAAGCCAGCGACTTCGTCGGTTCGCACGTCGGTGTCGACGACTAGCGTGACGTCTTCGCGAAGTCCGGTCAGCTTCGAGCGAATCTGCTGGTTGGCTTCTTGGAGGTGGATGAGACCATCCGCGACCGTTTCAGTTGTCTCTTTGAATCCACCCTCTTCCAACAGCTTACTCAAGTTTGTGCGTGGAAGGAGTTTCAACCTCGTCGTCGAGAGGCTGTCGAGGTCAAGGACGGCTTCGTCCTCCAGCGTGTTTCCGTCTTCGTCGATTGGTAGTAGTCTCCCCTCCCGACAGAACCCCCAGATGATTGCACAGAGAGCAGGCCGGGCCTCGTCGTAGAATGGCTTCTCCTCGACGATTCCGTCGAGAACGGTGTTCATATTGAGTCCTTCGTCGCGGCCTTTCAGCTGCCGGCCGGTGAGGGACATTACGTTTCGTTGAATCGTCTGTTTACCCTGCCCACCATTCTGGCTCGACGAGGGGACTTGGATTGTTCGTGCCCACGGCGGGAGCGGTGCATCGCTGTCGAGTTCGCGTAGTTCTCGCAGCCGACTTTCGTCGACCTGGAGCATCATCGGATGGAAGTCGTCGGGATAGGCGACGTCGACAGTGGCCTGTATCGCCTTCGAGAGACCACCGATGTCCGTCCGATCTTTCACGCTATAGGAGCCACTCATCATTGCGCTCGTCAGCTTACTTCGGACGGCATTCGCACGCTGTTCGAGGTCACGCTCGACGGCTGGTGGGGCGTCACGCGTCGCAATTGCGTCGCGAAGCGCCCACCACTCAATCATTCGTTTGCGAAGGTCTTGGAGGCCATCCGTGTCGATCTCCCAGTAGAGCGTGTCCTCGTCAGTTTGCTCTGGTTCTATATCTGGGCGGACGCCCTGCACATCGACGTCGATGTCTAGCCCACCTTCGGCTTCAATACTGCTCTCGAATGTTGTCCCATCGAGTCCGAAGTGATACGAAACGGGGTACTCGTCACTGGATTCTCCGTACGGGACTGACTCTGGTAGCGATAGGTCCTGGGTGATGCGATTCCAGAGATGTTCGTCCAAGGTGTCGACGACGTCGTCCCAGTCGGGGTCGGCTTCATTCTCCTCGGTCTCGTCGTAGATGAGGCGTTCTTCCTGGGTCGCGAACCGATAGCGAGGCCCACTTTCGTCTTGCGTCGGTCGAATGAACTTCTGCAGTCGATCCAGTGATTCCTCGACCCGATTGGTCGTGCTAATCCACGATTGGCCGTTCAGGTCGTCCATGACGGCGACCGCGATATTCCCCTCGTTCAGGGGAACGATTTCGTGGACGTGCTGGAGCAGGAGTACGGCCTTCGCAACGTCGAGGTCGAACTCTTGAAGCTCACTTTCGTCGTCGGCTACCTCGTCAGCGATGCCGGTCGTCTCTTCGGCGCCCTCGACGACCCGCATATCCTGCGGTAAGATCTCACGGAGTTCAGGCTCGATCAACTCGAAGAAGTCGACCAGCGAGACGATATGGTCCTCCTTGCCCTCGTCCACCCAGTCGTCCAGCAACCCGTGCATGAGTGCGAGGATGGCACGGGCAGTCCCCGAGAAGATGGACTTTGCCGGGTCGTTCGCCTCTCGACGGAGATTGAACAGGATTTCGAGGAACAACGGCGCGTGATACGGCAGGAAGGGGTAGAATTCTACGAGATCCTCATCATCAATCGCATCGAGTGGCGGTTTCGTGTTCTGTTTGATTTCGTTGTACACGAGCGACTCAGCCGGTTTCACGTCGGCGTCGTCAAGGACTCGCCGAACCGCGTCCTCGCCCGTCTCTGACTTCTGGAACAGCCGGCGTTTGGCGATGTCTCCGACGTGCTTGCTCGGGAGCTGATACCGGTGCGGGAACCGGTCTTTGACGATACTGAAATCGGCCCCGTGGGCCGCGAACTTGGGTTGGACGTCTTCGATTTTTGCCTGCGCCGTCGCGACGAGCTGAATGTCGCCGTCTCCGATGTCGTCGACGTTTTCCGCGAGTGTCTGTAGTTCGGTGAGCCGCTCGAAGTCGGTCCCAATGAAGAGACTCACCTCGTCGAGCAGGAGGACGAGCTTGACCGGTTGCGCAAGCTCCGCTTCACGTTCCTGGCGCAGTGTTTCCAGTCGACTGACAACCTCTTCTGGGTCAATATCCGAGGGTTGGAGATCGGTGTAGCCGTCGCGTGTCCCCGTGACACCCTCGAACAGCTTTGGAAGCACAACATCGGACAGCGCACTGTACTCCTGGACGTCGGTCCAGAGACCGTCAGTTCCCCACTCGTATCGCGGTTGATCCGGCGTCACTCCCTCGACGACAGATGCAGCTCGATCCTCTCGTTCCGGCCAGGCGTCGGTCGTTTGATACCAGTCTTCGAAGTATGCGACGTCAAGCTGGGAGGACAGTCCAGTCGATACCCCGTTATTGACGCCCGTGAGAATCGGATTCTGGTGGGCGTGCCGGAGAACGATTTCACTAAAGCTGCGTTGCTTCTGACCCTGATACTTCAGCAGGTTCACTGAGACAGGGATGACGTGATATTCGGAATGAACGGATTCCCACTGGGTTCGGAGCGTATCGAGGCCCCCGCTCGCTGACGCATCCGGGACGAGGTTGCTCCAAACCTCGTCGGAGCGGTCTTGGAGCCACTGAGTATCCATCAGCCCATCTAGAACTGTTAGGAGGTGGCTCTTTCCGCTCCCGTAGTAACCGTAGAGCCAGTAGTTCGACCCCGTACGCATATCCTCTGCTTCGCCGAGCAGTCGTTTGACGAAGTCTTCGAGGAACCGCTGGGAGTCAGCCGTAACGTGATATGACTCGATGGCTTGTTTCCGGTGACGTTTCTCGTCCGCAGATTGGTCCTGGCGGTCGATGCGTACCGATTCCTCGAAGTCCTCCGGTAAGTCCTCAAACCACGTTGTGTCGACCATTATTCAGATCCCTCCACTCGTAATCGATGAGTACGGCTCGTCGGTCGGCCGCAGTTGGAGACTTCCATGGAGCTCGACAAACTCCCACGCCTCAGTCTCTGCTGCCCGATTGTAGAGTTCCTCCCAACGGGCACTCGGCTGGAATAGGTACTGGAGTCCAGTTGGTGATTCGAACCACTCTTCGTCGCCTTCCTCATACGAGTAGCCCATTGCGACAAGGAGTGGCGTCTCTCCTAGTGATGGTGGATTACCGACGACCGTTTGCTGATTCTCCAGGACGCCGATCTCGCGCATAACTGACCGCAGTCCTTCGCACCATCTCTCTGTCGTTGAGTCCGCATAGTCGAACGGTGTCTCGTCAGTGTATTCGAACTGATTCAAGACAGAGGTGAGTGTCTCATTAGAGAAGTCAAGAGGTTCGGGAAAGTCCTCAGCAAGGCGTCGGGCATATTCGTGAACAGCATATCGAACGAGCGCGTCATCGGCGACCAGATAGAGGTAGAGCACTTGAGCTTTGTCTCGCGATGACGAACAGGTATCCAAGACGGCAGGAAGATCACTTGGATTAGGGAGGGTGGCAGGGGCGTTTTTGAATCGTGATGAGAGAACGCGGTATATCTTCTGAGAACTCCCCTTTGTACTGCGGTTCGCACGTCGTTCCTCAAACCAGATATCCTTGACCTGGTTCCAGTTCCCGTGTTCACGGTACAACCGGGCGATCTCTTCTGCTCGATCAGGTAGGAGGCCGCACATGGTCAAATCCATGTTGACCTCTTTGGGAGAGAATGTGCGGGAAAGAGACGGCGGTCCGTTATCGCCGTCTGGTAGAGTGTTCATACGATGGTGGAGTCAACCAACCCACTTTACTATTTGTCATTGTTGGATATTCACTCCGCGTTAGTCAGAATACGCATAGAGGAACCAATAAAAATGAAGTGAGAGCGATATCTTGAGGACTGTATTCGATGACCTCTACGCTCCTAACTGGTTCTCAGCATGCACATTTAGAGCAGGCGGCTTTTGAACGGGCTGCGGAGATTGCTGAGAATTCTCTCGGGAGTGTTCTCTACATCACCCGGAACGACGCTCGTCGAAGTGAAGTTGAGGACAATTGGGCTACGACACACGACCCTCTCAGTCTTCGTGCCGAGACGCTCGACGCAGTCGTTCGGGAGTGGTACGAGCATCTCCACGGTCCGGTCCAACCGCTCTCTGGGCAGCTGAACCGTCGACTCGCGGAGTACGCGCTTGACCGAACAACAGCCGAGACAGATGGCGCTCTTGCTGGCGAACCGGCCTCTGCCGCCCTCGCTGATTCGTTCAGTAGCCGCTTCTCACTCTTCGACGACGCCGGCGTCGGGACCGCTGACGCGCTCGTAGCGGAGTTCGAGGGCTCACCCCTCGATGACCATATCGCGGCAGCTACTGTCGACGCGTACCGCCACTACCAGGACCTCCATACTGACCACGTCGATGATTGGGTCTGTACCCGGGGGGAAATGTTCGACGCCGTGGCGACGGCGGAGCAGTCACTATCGGCGTTCTCCCCGGAACTGGATGCCATCATCCTTTCCGGGTATCACGAGTTCCGCCCCGTCGAACGCCGCCTCATCGAACGCCTCGTCGACGAACTTCCAATGATCGCACTGCTGCCGCTTCACCAAGATGGCCGGAGCGGAGTCGACGCCGTTGCGGAGGACGCCCTAGAGGTCTACGACGCACTTGATTTTGAAACAGTAGAACTCGAGCCCGTCGACGAGTCAGGGCAGGCCTTCGGTACGATCACCGAGTCTCTCTACCGCCCGGATCCCGACACCGTCCCTGCTCCAGACGCACTCCGGTGGCGTGAACTCCCGACCCCCGAGCGCGAGATTCGCTTCGTCGCTCGCGAGCTCCGGACCGAGTTGGCCAATGGCCGCGACCCCGACGACCTGGCTGTCGTCGTCCCGGGGACCGAGGCCTATTCGGGGTACGTCGAGGACACGTTCGATACGTTCGACATCCCGCACGTCACGACCGCCGCCTCACAGCTGAACCGGACGTTCACCGGGAGCGTTGTACACGACCTCCTGAACCTCGCCGAACCGAACCCACGTGCTGAGGATCTCACGTCCCTGCTAGCGAATCCACTGGTCGATGTCGTCGATACCGACCAAGCCAACGCCGTCACGGCAGCTGCTCGTCGGCGTGACACCGTTTCTGTGTCACCCCTGCTTGATGACGTCGACGGCGAGGCGTCGGCGCTGATCGAGGAGCTGCTGGCTACACTGGAGACGCTCCGAACAGGTGACGTCGAGGACGCAGCCGAGACGCTCCGTCGACTGTTGGACGAACAATTCGACCTGGAGGCGGCGACGGAGGACTACGCCAGCGGCGCAGAGCAAGCCGTCGAACAGCGGGGCTATGATCTCGTCGACGAGATTCTCTCCTCGTTCGAGTCGCTGGCGGAGGTCAATAGCGACCTTTCCCCGTTGGCTCTCTTCACCCGTGCGTTCGATGGTGTGCCGATCCGGGTTCCGCAGCGCGCTGCCGGCGGCCACGTTGAAGTGATGGGGTTACTCGACGCCCGGATGCGCTCGTTCGAGAAGGTGTTCCTTGTGGGACTGACGAGCGAGCACTTCCCAGTGACGCCGGAACGACCGGCCTTCTTCGAGGAGATGACCGACGCCCACCCACGGTTCGACACTGGCGACGAACGACTCCGTGGCCGCTATCTCTTCGCGACGCTCCTCGCGAACGTCGACGAACTCACGATCACCACACCAGAGACGGGCGACGACGAGTCCGCCGTCGTCCGGTCGCCGGTCCTCGACGAACTCCAGCGCGTGACCGGCATCGACCCCGAAGACGGCGTCGACGACCGCGTAGGCTCCCGCGAAGACCTCCAGCGCCACGTCGCTGCAACGGCCGACCGGCGTGCGGCAGTCAGCCGCGCCGGCGACCGAGGTGACCTCTCCCCCGAGCAGACCAAGCGCACGGATCAGGGACTCCACTGTGCGGACAACAGGGGAACGGCTGGCCTCTCCGAACACGACGGCGTGTTAGAACCCGAGACCGTCGCTGAGGTCTACCCTCCGTCGGAACGAGAACCCTACAGCGCGAGTCGGATCGAGCGATACGTCGAGTGTGGGTTCAAGTTCTACGCCGAGAAAGTGCTCGGAATCGAGGATCCGGATGACGTCGAGGTCGTCCCTACGCCCCTCGAAACCGGGTCGTACGTTCACGACGTACTCGAACGATTTTTCGCGGATCTGCAGGACGAGACCGAGGATGGTGTCGATCTCACAGACTTCGACCGGGACGACTTGGCGACGCACCTTCGCGAGATCGCCGTTGACGCACTCCGGGATGCTGACTTCGAGTACGACGGCCTGTTCTACGAACGGTGGAAGGCGGAGCTGTTCGCGGGTCTGGGTGACGGCGTGAGCGCTCCGTACGAGGCTGGGAGCAAACCCCACGACGCACCGGAACAGGGGTTGTTCGCTACCTTCCTCGACAACGAACTCTCGCGGGACGGCGCCGGCCGCCCACACTTGTTCGAGGCCCCGTTCGGCGAGGGGCTTCCCGACTCGGATGCTGGACCGTTCACGGTTGAGCGGCCGGACGGCTCGACTGTCTCGATTCGGGGTTACATCGACCGCGTTGACGTGAGTCGGGATGGCGAGCAACCGACGCTCACGCTCTACGACTACAAGACTGGGCGGGCACCGTATATGACGAAGACGACCGGTGGCACGAAGTTCCAGCTCCCTATCTATCTGCTTGCTGCGGCCAACGTCGTCGACGGTGATCTGTTCGAGCAGGGATCGCTTTCAGCGACGTACTATCAGGTTCGACCGCCCAACGACATCAAGGTTCCACGCGGTGTCGAGTCGAAGTTCGATTCCGAGGTCGAACTCCGTCGCTTCCTGAACGATGTCGTCCCGGA
Organism: Halobacterium sp. MBLA0001; assembly: GCF_049705385.1. NCBI lineage: Archaea > Methanobacteriati > Methanobacteriota > Halobacteria > Halobacteriales > Halobacteriaceae > Halobacterium > Halobacterium sp. MBLA0001. The sequence continues at coordinate 12,748 of NZ_JBNAMQ010000008.1, read as the reverse complement.
GTGGCTAGGCCAGATCGACGAGGCGATCGGCAATGGACGGTTCCACACGACGCTTCTGTCGGCCCGCGGAGCGAACTGCCGATACTGTGACTACCGTCGGGCCTGCGATGTCCGCCATCACCGCAAGCGGGAGTTCGTCGACGAGGTTCACAAGGACGACGCAGCGTATGTTCCGCTCCGTGTTCGCGACGACGAGGACATCGAGGCGGTGATGAGCGGTAGGTCAGCCAACGATTAGCTCTGTTGGCTTTCAGCGTGGACTCCTGCTCTAACCGAATTTGGTACGGGTTGTAAGCCGTTCGCGTTCAACATCCCGCTGTTCAAGCGCACACCTACGGGTGCGCCTCCCTCGCCTCCGGTTTGGTTGCGAAGGAGTCTGTAACCGACGTTCTTCGCTGCGTTGTAATCCGCGTGGTTCTCATATCCACAGGACTGACAGCGAAAGGTGTCCTGCGATGGGCGGTTTGCCTCGCCAGTGAAGCCGCACGATGAACACCGTCGAGATGTGTTCTTCGGATTTACCTGCTCAACACTCAGGCCGTGTTCCTCGGCTTTATACGAGACGTAGCTGGTCAACTGACGGAATGCCCACTCGTGAAACCGTCGGGCCTTTGGAATACGATCTCTGATGTCGGTCAGATTCTCGAACGCAATTACCGTACAACCGTTCGAGATCGCTTCTTCGAGTAGCTCGTTTGCCACGCGGTGAAGTAATTGTTCGAACCGTCCCGTCTTCTTTCGGCCGACCGCTTGGACGCTTTCGTGGGCCCACCTCGTTCCACACTCCTGGAGAGATTTTTGACGCTTAACGTACTCCCGTCGCCAATGGTTCAGCTCGTCAGCAGACCAGAAGACGCCAGTCGAGGTGACGGCGATATTCTCGACCCCGAGGTCCACACCGAGAACCGTTCCGTTCTCGTCGGGTTCGGGGGTTTCCACATCTGCCTTTGTTCGGATGTGGAGGTAGAAGTCACCGCGCCGGTAGTGGAGTGTTGCGCCGGTCTGTTCCCACTCGTCGTCTTGTAAGTACTCTGTGTGAGGAGTGTCTCGGTCCTCGTCAGGGAGAACATAGTCGGCCGTGATGCGCCCGTCGACGGTGGACAACGAAGCGTGGTCGTTGTGGAACGTGGCGTTGCGCTGATTGTAATCACAAAATCGTGAGGTGAATGTCGGCAACGAGGCGTACTCACCTTTGGACCACTTGCCAACCACACTTTGCATCGCGTCGATAGCACAGTCACGGGCTGATTGGACGTGGTTACTGTGAAGCCGCGTCTGTTCGCGTACGTCGTCGTACGTTTGCTCGTGTAGGACAGATGAGCGAGTCTCAGCCCATTCCCCATCCCATGCTGCGTCCACGACGTAGTTCGCTGCCCACAGGAACTCGTCAATCGTCTCGTGCAGGAGGCCGGCCTGCTCGTCGGTTACATCAAGCTTGACTTGGACGGTTCGGCGGACCTCCATACTTCCAGTTGTGACTTTATGATGAATAAGAAATACGGTCCAGCAAGAAAATGGTAGAGCAATATGACTGGTGACCGGCTGCCTCATCCGTCTTTAGTTAAGCCTCACACCTCGGTTGTGTAGTGGTAGCGAGCGTCTCTTGTAAGATTGGTCGTTGCTTGTGGATCTTTTGAGCGTCTTCGATCAGCCGGTCGAGAAGCGGCGGTGGTGAGTAGCCAAGGAACTCACCGAGTTCGTGGAGAATAAGCTGGGCGTGCGACCGAAAGGTCGCCGCCCAGCGCTCTGTCGGAAACACAAGCTCATCATCCGCCTGCTCAGTGACTAGATCCAACAGATCGCGGCTTACAAGCAGCGACAGCAGCGCTGCGTACAATAAGATCCTCACCACGTGTTCGTCACTCGTGTCGAACTCGTCCAATTCGTACTGCGTCTTCAGCTCCCGGAACAGCAACTCAACTTCCCACCGACAGCGGTAGATCTCCGCTAAATCCGCCGGAAAGAACTCCTTCCTCGCTAAATTCGTCATGTACAGGTGGTAGTCGTCGGCGTCCTCGTCGCGGACGCCGACGACGCGAAACCGCTTCGTATCCAGCGACTGTGTCCCATTGTACGGCCCCCGTTTGAATTCGACTTCGACCTCCACATCGATGTATTTCCGGTCAAGATCATCGAGAACAGCTCGGAGCTGCTTGCCCTCTAAGGGAATGGCGCGGCCGCGCCATTCCCGTAGCTCTCCGGTAATCAGCGGATTCGCGTTCTGCTTCAGCCGACTCACGAAGTAGCCGTCATTTTCGTCGATCAGCGCAAACCGGCGGTACTTGAAGTAGGCGAGATCGAACAGCATGAGGCGATTCTCAAGCCACGGCCCTGTTTTGAACAAGGTGCTGTCGTGCGTTTTCTCGTTAGCAGTATCGAGCTGTTCAATCGTCTGCTCTGTGGCATTGTGGAGCAGGTGGAGCTTCGCTCCAGCCTGCTCCTCGTGGCGGGCTTCGAACTGATCTGAGAGAAATTCGTGTAACCGCAACACCGTTCCATCAGCGATCATCACGTCTCTAAATCGGTCGATATCAGCGTCAACAGCGTTAGGAACGGCGACCTCGTCGAGACCATGCTCGACGAGGTCGCGGAGATACTCCGCAAGCGTCGGTGTCAACCGCTGATAGAATCCACCCGGAGAAATCGTCTCATCGGCAGTCGAGTTGTAACAGCGTCTAAAACCGGCGAGTGTTCGGCTTTCGCCTGCGGCGAAGCCGAACACGAACGCCCAAACGAAGGCAGGGATCTGGAGCTTGCGGTCACGTTCGACCACGCCGAGTTCCTCGGCGTGGTCTTCGAGGAACTCAGAGGGAAACAGTGTAGTGAGCCGACGCATAATCCGAGGTGAGGAGTCCTTGTCGTGCACAGACTGGACTTCCTCATTCCTTCCGAAAGATGCCTCGATAAGCCGCCGCTATCACGCGGTTTCTCGCTTAACTAAAGACGGATGACCATCTCTACATAACGAATCTGCCGAGAGACGAGTTCCTGCCGTCAGACCTAGCGACGCTGTACCGGTGTCGATGGGAGGTAGAAACGTTGTTCCGTGAGCTGAAGACGCAGTACGAACTGGACGAATTCGACACGAGAAACCCGGCTGTCGTGGAAATCTTGCTGTACGCGGCGTTGCTGTCACTGCTGGTGAGTCGTGAACTGTTGGATCTGGTCACCGAGCAGGCAGACGATGAGATCGTGTTTCCGCCGGAACGCTGGGCGGCGACCTTCCGGTCGCACGCCCAGCTCATCCTCCACGAACTCGGAGAGTACCTCGGCTACTCGCCACCGCCGTTGCTGGAACGGCTGATCGACGACGCACAGAAGATCCACCAGCAACGACCGATCTTACAAGAGACGCTCGCTACCGCTACACAACCGAGGTGTGAGGGCTAACTAAAGACGGATGCCGGCTGCCTCTCCCTCCCTTAATCTATGACTGAGGACCCCGAGGAGATTCAGCTCACAGAGGAACAGGAGGACGCGCTCGTCCAGGGCCGGAACGTCGCGATCACTGCCGGCGCCGGGACAGGGAAGACGACAACGCTCACCGAGCGGTACGTGACGATACTGGCCGAGAACCCGTCGCTCACGCCGGAGAACATCGTCACGATTACTTTCACGCGAAAGGCTGCTGCCGAACTGACCGAGCGCGTTCGGGAGGAGGTGTACGACCGGCTCGAGGCTGTCGACTCACCAGAAGCCTATCACCGCTGGCGAAACGTCCTCGACGACCTGGAGGATGGCTACGTCCACACCATTCACGCGTTCTGTACGCGGCTCTTGCGAGAACGGGCCGTCGAGGCTCCGGTCCCGCTCGGCTTCGACGTGCTCGACGAAGACGGCGCCGCGACACTTCAACGCGAAGTCGTGACGGAGTTCCTCGAACGCAACCAGGACGATGACGACGTCGCGCTCCTCGCTCAGCTCTGGGGTCGTGACCAGCTGGTCGATGTACTCACTGGATTACTCGATGAGCGCCCACAGAGCGAGGCGGTCCTCGAGGAGTGGCGTGATGCGGAGGTCAACGACTACGTCGATATCTGCTGGGAGGTCGTTTGTGATCTCGACGTCGCCGACGCCCGACAGACGCTGTATGCGGACGGACTCCTTGAGCAGCTACGCACGGTTGCGGGCCGTGTCGACCGCGAGGGCGCTATCGCCGACGAAGACGGCCTTGGGGTCTACCGGACCTTCACCGAGGTCGCGACGACACTCCCTGCCAACCCCGAGGAAAGCGATCCCCGCGACTGTCAGCGGGCAATCCTCGACCTCTACGAGGCCTGTGAGAAGAAGAACGGTGGCCTGTACAGCAGTTCGGGGTACGTCGTCGGTGACCGGGACGAGTGGAATGAGTACGGTGACGTCTACGACGACCTGAAGGACGCTATCGACGCGGTCATCGCGGCCGTCGAACCGCATGCGGATGCAGTCGAGACGACACCCGGTGAGCTCGAAGCAAACAGTGCCCATTACGCGCTGGCTCTGATGCGGGTCTTCGACGACGTCCTGGCAACCTACACCGACGAGAAGGACCGTCGGGATACACTCGACTTTCCCGACGTTATCGAGACGACGCTCGAGTTCTTGCGAGCTAACGATGCCGTCACGGAGCTGCTTCAAGACCAGTTTGCGGCCGTGATGGTCGACGAGTTCCAGGACACGGACCCGCGCCAGTGGGAGTTAGTCAAGCTCCTCACGGGCGTCGACGAGCAGACGGCGTCGAACGTCTTCTTGGTCGGCGACGAGAAACAGAGTATCTACGGATTCCGTGGTGCAGACGTGACGACGTTCGGGGAAGCGAGAGCGGAACTTCAGGCCGTTAATGAAGCCCGTGGGGTCGACGATGTCCCCGACAGCGACGCCGAGAGTCCGACGGCACTCGAACTCTCTGGGAACTTCCGGACGTTAGACGAGCCGCTGTTGTTCCTGAACGAGCTCTTCGAGTACCTATTCCAGCCGGAGAGTGACACTCACGAGCCCTACGAAGCGCCACCGCAGGAGTTGACCACGCAACGCGACCGTGTCGAGGACATCGAGGGACTGACCGGGAGTGTCGAGTATCTCGCTGTCCCTGACGACGCTGACACGGCGGCAGAGCTCTTCGGCGACGACCATCCGGTCGCCGAAGGCGCGCTCGACCACACCATCGAGGCCGAAGCGCAAGCGCTCGCTGCTCGACTGACCCACCTGTTCGACGATCCGCCACAAGTCCAAGACCCCGACACGGGTGCTCATCGCGACGCTACGCCGGACGACACGGCAATCCTCCTTCGCCGGCGAACCCATCTGGATCGGTATCAGCGCGCCCTCGAAGAGTACGACATCCCCTACACTGTCGTCGGTGGCGTCGGGTTCTACGATACGCCTGAGGTCCAGGCGCTCACGAACCTGCTTCGAGTACTCGGTGATCCACAGGACGACGTCTCTCTCTACGGGGTGCTTCGGTCGCCGCTGTTCGGATTCACCGATGATCGCCTCGCACCGGCTGTCGCAGAAGCTGATTCAGTATGGGATGGGCTCGCCGAGGCGGACGATCCACACCTCGCGGACGCGTTCGATCTCCTTACGACGTGGCGGACCCTCAGCGGCTGTGCGACGCCGTCCGAAGATGGCGTCCTCCCGTGGAATCGCCTGCTGTCCCGGGTGATCGACGACACAGGGTATCTGGCGAGTGTGAGTGCCGACGAACGCGGTCAACAGGCTGTCGCGAACGTCGAGAAGTTCCGCGACCAGGTCCGTACCTGGAGCGAGAACGGTGTTCACACAGCAGCCGGGTTGCTCCACCGGATCGACCGCCAAGCCGAGATCGACCCTCGTGAGGGGGAGGCAGATATTCCCGGTGACGCCGAGGGCGTCCGGATTATGACGATCCATTCTGCGAAGGGACTCGAGTTCCCGATCGTCACCGTCCCCGATCTCGGGAGTGACCTCAACTTCGGTCGCTCCGTGGACGACCATGGCTACGTTCGACTTGTGGACGGAACTGATGACGCGCCGCCGGTGCCGGCGGTTGGTGGGCCGAATCCGGGTGATGCGTTCTCCATCGAGAAGACGGCCGTCCACGAGTACGCCGACCGACGGTCGCGTCCACAGGAGCGGGCGGAGTCGAAACGCCTCCTCTACGTAGCGTGTACACGAACGCGCGATCACCTCCTTCTCTGCGGCACGCACGACATCGATGTCGACGAGTCGGGTACAATCGAACTCGGCGAGCCTGCAGCCTTCGACGACGCAGACCGGTGGCGCGACTGGTTACAGCCAGCCCTCCTCGACGGAGCACTCGTCGCCGAGGCGGTTCGTGACGGACAGGCCCGTGCTGAGATAGATGGAGCCAGCTATACTGTTCGCAGGCCGCCGCGCCCAGTAGACCGGGACACCGACGACGATGCTGTTGATTCAGCGCCGGAGATATCGATCCCCTCACCGCCGTCGTTAGCGCCGGCGAAACGGATCGCGGCGACGACCCTCGTGAATGCGGTGGCGGATGCGTCTCCAGACGGTCACAGTTACTCTCAGCGTGAGGAGTCGGCCGGCCTGAGTCCAACGACGTTTGGGACGGTCGTCCACCGGATCAACGAACTTCGCCCACCGAGAGACGAGTGGACCACCCTGATCCGTCGTTTGAGTCAGATGGCTGGTGAGGAGCCGACAGAATCGGACCTCCGTGATGCTGTCAACCACGCTGCTGATGCAGTCGAATTTGTTGATCGCATCGAGTCCGATACCGAGCTTCAGGAGGTTTACGACGAGTACTCTGTTGTCGCTCGAATCGATGAGTCGCGGATTGTCGGTGATATTGACCGGCTGCTCGTCACGCCGGACGCATTCCACATTATCGACTACAAGACCAACGACCTCTCCGCTACGACATCGGGTGAGCTCGCGGAACATTATCGACCGCAGATGCTCGCGTACGCTCTCGCACTCCTCCAACATAACCGAAATCGTGACGTACGAGCTTCACTCCGGTTTACTGATGCGGGCGTAGAGGAACGGTTCCATTGGGTGTCGGATCAGATGGCGGAAATTGAATCTGAACTTCGACCGATGATGGACCTGGTCAAGTAGTCCCACGGCTATTCGACAATCAGCTGTTCGCAGAATGGTTTGTAGCCACGACTGATTCTCAATCCAACCTATTTACCTGCTCTGTCAGATACTCTTGGAGGGCGGAGACTGTCTCTTCTGAGACAGCTGAGGCTCCGAAGTCGCTCCGATACCCGTGCTTGAGTTCGTCGCTCTCCAAGATCTCCAGTCCACGCTCTAGCTGCTCCCGTAGTGCATCGTCGTCCCCTCGCCGCAGGTGGGGCGTGACAGCGTCGAGGTCGATCTCTTCCGCCACTGCAAGGACGTCCCGAAGGTCTGTCTCGCGGCCGCTGTGGAGCTTTGCCGCCACGAGGACGGCTCCATCGATGACTCTGGCCGCCGTCGTTACTGTGCCCCCGCTGACCTCCTGCTGGTGGCTATGGTCGTACAGGTAGTCAAACGACCACTGTGCCTCCGTCTGGCGGCAACCGAGGCCATTCACTAGCAGATCGAAGCCGATCGGCTGCTGCGGCGTGAGCCGCTTCTCGTACTCGATCACTTCGGTGTCGTAGAACCACTCCTTTGCGTGGCTGTCCGTTTCCTCGAAACCTCGTTGTTCGAGGAATTCGCCGAACTCGGCCTTGGAGTCTGGTGCGACTACGATATCGAGGTCCGTAGAGAAGCGTGCGTTGAATGCTGAGACAGCGTAGCCGCCGACAAGGACGTACTCGTGTCCCTCCTGAGTGAGGTCCTCGAGCAGTTCGATGAGTGCGTCACTCCGGTTGTGGAAACTCATGGCTGCGCTCGTTCCGTTTCCCGGTATGTGACGCCGAGGTCGATATCCTCGTACATCCGGTCGAGCATCGCGAGCGCCGACTGGAACTGGGCGTAGTTCTCACGCATATACTCGATCGTCTCTGCTCTCGGGATAACCGGGTACCCCTCGACGTGCTCGATGTCGAGGGACGGGCCTGGCTCGAGGACGATCTGTAGCGGTCCGTCCAGCTCGTCTCGGGGCTGTCGTTCGAATGCGGTCGGGAGGTCGAACGACTCGAAAAACGCCTCCCAAGCGTCGACGTCCTCCTCACGGACGGCCAGAAACAGTGGATAGTCGTCGGGCTCGCGACCGACCTGGTAGCCGCCCTGAGTCCACACGTAGACGGCGTCGATCCGTGTAAATGCGAACGGCCAGTCACCGAACTGTGGGATGACGTAGGCCTCCTCGATGGATGGTGGACTGACGCCGGCGCTGGCAGCGACGAGCTCGCGGGCTGCGTCGCGTACGCGCTCGTTGACGACAGTGAGGCCGTCGTCATAGGAAACGTAGCCTGCGTCTTCCAGCCGATTGACGGCCTGTCTCACTGTCTCGTAGGGCGTGTGGAGGTGTTGGGCGACACGGCGGATGGAGTCACCACTCTCGATAGCGAGGATGATTTGCGCCGCGGTGTCGTCGAGAACCTCGTACATCTGGTAGTTACCAATAATCCGGTAACAGTTAAAAGTCTTACTAGAGGACGGGGTAGAACGGCTCTGTCTGAGTTCTATTACTCAGGACTCTCCTATTGAATGACTGAAGAATGTAGATCTCATAGCCAATCTGCATAATGTGAATAATGTAGATAATGCAAATTGGGCTTCTTCAATTGGTTCGTGTGGGTGGCAAAGATTGCGATGAATACGTGTGAAATGCTGATAATCTAAATTATGTAGATTGCGTAAAGTCGACGGTGACTTTGACAATTGAGATTGTGCCAACAATCTACGTAATGTACAAAATGTAGATTGTGTGGATGGCGTCCGCAATCTGTCTGACACAGAATTAAGGTGGACGAGCTTCATTGACCGCGTATGACCAGTACGAAACTTACATTATCGACAAAACTCGCGCAACCTTCAACATCTACCCAATGTACATTACCTACAAAATGTACAAAATCCGCTGCTTACGGGGTGCTGAGCTATGAGTGCTGACGAGTTTGAAGGGCTCCCCGGAGCAGCTGTCTCGTTGCTCAAGGGAGGGGTAGGGAAATCCACGATCGCGCTCAACATCGCTGATCGACTCGCTGCTCGTGGCCATGAGACGGTACTATTGGATCTGGATAAGGACGGGCATATGACGACCCAGTTGGGATACGACGATGCGTACGACCGAGATGCGAACCTCGGTGACGCCCTTATCGATGGTGAGGACCCTGAAGACCTGCTTATCGAGACGGACTTCGGCGTTCACTTACTCCCGTCGAGTAACGAGCTCGAGAACGTCGAGACGAGGCTGAAGGACGAACGGTTCGCAGACGTGAAGCTTCGACGGAACGTTGTCGATCCACTCATTCAAAACGGATACGACTACGTGATAATTGATGCCGCAGGCGGCCGTGGGAAACTCTCCGACAACGCCCTCATCGCCGTCCAGCGCGTCATAATCCCGCTAATCCCGCGTGCTGGCTCGATCAACGGCCTCAATAAGATGATTGAACGCCAGATCTCCCCAATCCGGCAGAATATCGGGTTGGATATCCTCGCAGTCACTCCGAATATGATTCGCGAAACAATGGGACAACGCAACGAGCATCGGACTCTCGTTGAAAATCTCAACCGGGAGTTCGGTTCATTCGTCCCCGAGTACGCTCGTGTGGACCCGGAGATCTTCGATGCCCTCGATGATTCGGGACGCACCATCGATAGTATTCCGAAGCCAGGGATTCGCGAACGGACCGCGATTTCTCGCGCGTTCAAGCAAGGAATGCCGGTCTCGGAGTTCGACGAAGATTGCGACCAGATCCCGAATTTCGACCACTTAGCGGACCTCGTGGAGGAACACAGCCATGCCTAATGAGGACGACCGTTTCGGGGATGTCGCTGAACAGCTCAAACAAACGGAGGAAGGAGCCGAATCGGATGACGACGAACGTACTGACACCCAGGATGAACCGCAACCGGATGAAGAGATAATTCCTGAGGACACAGAGTCGGAGACTGAGTCCATTCCTGAGCAGGATGAGGAGGATGTGGACGAATCCACCGGTGGACCGGCCTTCTCCTTTGATAAGACCGATATGCACGGCTTCTATGTCCGGGAGGACACGTGGAATGGCGTCACCCGGATGCGATCATCGGTAACTGCTGCGTGCTCTATGTTTGATGTTCCCGAATTTGAAGGAAGAGAGTTTCAAGATGCGTGTCTCCGGGTAATTGCGGACCACGGTGATGAGGTCGCCCTCCAGATCCTCCGGGAGCGTGGTATCGAAGCCGATGAGGAACGTGTTCAGGAAGTTGTGGAGATGCTGAGCGAGCAAGCTACGAACGACTAATATTAGATTTGGGTGATTTTCCTCATCATTCAGATTTCGTGCGCATTGTACATTATGCAGATTGTGTAGCAAGCCATCTGCTTGCAGTCTCGCGATTATTCTCGGAACCGGGTCCGAACGGCGGTCGCGCAGAAGATGAGACTAGTCGTCTCAATGCATAGTGATTAACCTGATCCTCCTTCCGATTATTTTTCGATGGTTAACTGGCAGTGGATGAAGGTGCTGTTCGACACCAGAAATAGCACTCATCAGGAGATATGAGTCCGTCTTCAGCACCAATTGAACTAGTGTGGTGACAAACAAGATTAGCACTGCAGTTGAAAGTGTTAGAAGTGCGATTGCCAAGGCAACGGGTGTGACGGCCGCGACGGCCTGTTAGTACGGCCATCTAGCCAAACAAGCGTTGGGAAAGCACGCGGGCGACCTGCTATCTGTGGCTGCCGACAAAGCCTTCCACACCTGGATCACGAAATACGAGTTCTACGCACTCGGAATCGAGCCACTCATCTTACAGCGTGGATCGAGGCCGTTGACGCTCGGGCATAACGCGCTCATCCGGACAAAAGGCTACTCTCAGCGCTGGATGGCCGGAACATCGTACTCGACAACGAAGCGCTCGCTCGGCGATGCCGTGCGAGCGATCGGGTGGTATCGGCAGTTCCGTGAAACTGTCCTCTTGTTCGCCATCTCGAACATCGAACGATTTTGTGATCCACTCTGATTCCTACGCCGCACCCCTATTCAATACACGTGAAAACAGGGACAGCCGACAGTGTCAGCCCGAGAGGAGGTCCGACGGTGTTACTTGGTCGAACGACTGGACTGTGTCGACGACCACGGGTCGTTCTTTGAGGAAGGTGACGGTACGATCGACGTCGGCGTCGGGAGCGAGGAAGAAGGCGCGGCCCCCCTGGGAGTTCCCCGCTGCCTTGAGCGCTGGAAATCGGTAGTACCCGTCCCGCGTCGCGACGTACCCGGCCGTGTAGTCCGGGTTGTCCGACCAGCAGAGTTCCGCGACCACTCCAGGTGCGCGGGTGACCTTCGTCGCGAGGACGAGTGCGTCGCGGATGCGCGTCGACGCGAGTCCGTGCGCGTCCAGGGCGCGGTCGAGTTCCTCGTCGCCGCGGTCGCTGGTTCCGAGGCGGGAGACGCGAACCCCCCGTTCGGGGTCAGGGTCACGGCGCTTCCCGGTCTCGGCGTCGAGAAGCGCCGCTCCGCGCTCGGCCGTCGAGTGCCCCAGAACGGCAAGCGCCCGGTCGACGACCGACGGCGAGACGCCGGCATCAGCGAGGAGTCGCCCGGCGACGTGACGGCCGGACTCGACCGAATCGGCCTCCACCGTCACGACGGGGAGGGCAGACACGCACATAGGGGATTCGGCTAGGCGGTCGACCGTCACGACGACATCGTCGGGATCGCCTCTGGGGTGGTCGAGCGCCCGTTCGATCATCGCCCGGGCGGTCGACTCGACGCCCTCGCGGTCGGTGATGGTCTCTGCGCCCGAGACGTACGTGTCAGCCTCGCTCGCCCGCATCCGGACGCTGTACAGCTCGTCGGTCACGGGTCGCCTGCGACCCCCCGTGCGACGACGGAGTCGGGGAAGACGTCCCCCGACAGGTTGTCCCGCACGCCGTGCGCGACAGCTCCAGGATCAGAGTCGTCGAACGCGAGCGGGGGAAGCGTCCACACCGGGCAGTCGGTCATCTCCCGGAGCACGTCTGGATTCGTCCGTTCGGCGACCGACGCCCCCGCGTATCGGTTCAATACGACTCCCGAGACGTCGACGTCTCTGCGCTCGAGTGCCGACACCGTCAGCGCCGTGTGGTTCAATGTCCCCAGACCGGACCGGGCGACGACGACGGAGGGGAGGTTGAGGTCGGCCACCAGGTCGATCACCTCCCGGTCGCCCGCGAGCGGGACGCGAACCCCGCCGACACCCTCCATTACCCCGGGAGAGCCGTCTGCGAGTGCGTCGGCGGTCCGGTCGCGGAGCGTCTCGTACGTCAACGCCTCCCCGGCGACGTCCGCGGCGACTGCCGGAGCCAGTGCCGGTTCGAGCCTGCGGAGACAGGTCGCGGCGCGATCGGTCCCACAGGCGTCCGCGACGAATCTGGCGTCGTCGTCCGGCGGGTACCCCGTCTGGACCGGCTTGACCGCCCGCGCGTCGTGGCCGGTGTCGCGGAGCCACCCGACCAGCCCGGCCGTGACCACCGTCTTCCCGACCGCCGTGTCCGTGCCCAGAACCGCGAACGCACCGGGCGCGCCGTCGGTCATCGCAGCCCCACCTCGCGTCCCCCGGTTTCGAAGGCGGCGAGGCAGTCGTCGATTTCGTCGGCCGTGTGGGTCGCCATCGGCGCAACGCGGACGCGACTCGTGCCGTCCGGAACGGTCGGGGGGCGGATGGCCGGGGCGAC
>NZ_JBNAMQ010000006.1:0-53577 GCF_049705385.1 Halobacterium sp. MBLA0001 | reverse complement strand
AGGGTGAGCGGCCGAAGCTGGCGATCCAGAAAATGGTGAGGGCACTGCTAGGGAGTGATGGGGCGGTTTCTCGTGGGGATCTCGTGGAGGTGTCGTCGCAGAATTCGGTTGACCGGTATCTCCAACGGTTGCGGGCGCTGGATATCGTCGAACGGGTTGGGCCTGGGGAGTACAGGGCGTACTTGGAGCCGTGGTGGGTGTCGGGGAACGGGCAGAGCGAGCCGTACAGTGAGGCGTATGATGGAGAGATCGCGGCAACCGGGCTGGGGGACGGGCGGTGGGATGCGGTGTTGCTTGGTGCTGCCCACGAACTTGGAGCGGACACAGCGAGTGCGGCGTCTGTCGAGGCGTTTTCACAGCCAGTGGTATTCGAGGAGGTGCTTGAGGCGCATCCTGTCTTGGAGCAGTACGAGCACATTCTGCGGGTGTACGTTGACGGAGTTGAGGAGGATGGGCCGCCGTCGACGGTCGCAAGAATTGGGTCGCCACCACCGGGTACGGCACCAGACCAACAGACGCTGACCGCGGCGGTATCAAGCGATTAGCTCGGTTGGGGGATGCAAGTAAGACTCCGTACGTCCTCTCTTGAATGGCACTGTCCAGTTACGTTAGTATCGGGACCGAGTCATCGACGATATCCTGGCATGCGACTGAATGGAGTTGAATTATCCACAAATACTACGATGAGATGTGTGGGGGAGCGAGAACGGAAGATTGCGGAGACGATAAGACTCGTGTGGATCAACCAGCGTATCGACATCCACTCCGAGCACACGGAGCAGGTACGTGTTACGGCACTTCTTCAGCTACGATCTAAGTAGCTATTCGTTACAAGAACCACTCCAATAGGGACCCGAGCGTGTCAGTCACCGGTAGCAGTTTGAATCACATCTATACCTAATCGCTAATCACGGCTGGAGAGTGCCTAAGGGCACAATGTCAAACCACACCGTACTGCCTCAGTGTATCTGCAGTTGATACACCCGAAACAGAGGTATTCCGATTTCAGTATCGGTAGGGAAAGACTAACGGAGGACCGAGAAGGAATCAGATTATCTCGAATGGTTCACAAGATAATCTCTCGAAATCCCGGCAACTTCGGGCGTGTTAACGTCTCTACCTCCGATCTCGAAAAGCTCGAAATCGAGACCAGTGAGGATATCGATATCGACGTTGCTGATACGGAAGATGTCGCTCATACGTTTATCGACAGCAAGAATGTGGATCGGTTTCTCATTACTACACCACAATAATCCATGCAAACGGCACTTACCTACCGTACGAACCGCGACCTGTTCTCGAACCACTACCTCGACGAGCACCTCCCCGAAACCGAAGAATGGGACGAGGTCAGCGACGAGGAACTCCAAGAGGCCTACGATGACATTATGGCCCTCTGGGAGCGCGAGAAGGATACCGCACCGAAGCGGAATGAGTCCCAGCTCGAAGAGAAGTTTATCCGGCCGATGTTCCGGAAGCTGGGCATCCCCTTCGAAGTCGAAGAGAGTACGAGCCGCACGCAGCGCCGGCCCGACTACGGCTTCTTCGACACGGAGGATGCTGCGCGTGATGCGTTTGAACGTCGCGAGGAGGGCGGCGACTTCTACGAGAACGCCGTCGCAGTCGCCGACGCCAAGCGCTGGGGGCGTCCGCTGGACACGCGTGGCAGCGGCGAACACGAGCGCGACTTCGAGAACCCAAGCTACCAGATTCACGTCTACCTGCAAGAGACGCCGGCCCGCTGGGCTGTCCTGACTGACGGGAAGAAGTGGCGGCTCTATTACGGCCCGACCAGCCACCGCCTCGACTCCTACTACGAGGTGGATCTGCCGACGATTCTGGAGAGTGGCGACCTTGAGGACTTCAAGTATTTCTACCTCTTCTTCCGCCACGAGGCATTCCTCGATGACGGGAGCGGTGACTGCTTCCTCGACGACGTCTATGACGAGTCCAACGTCTTTGCTCAGGAGTTAGGGGAGGACCTCCAGGACAACATCTACGAGGCCATCAAGATTCTCTCGGAAGGATACCTCCAGTACCCCGAGAACGATCTCGATGAGGGCGATCTCGACCTCATTCACGACAGCTCCCTTATCTATCTGTATCGGCTCATCTTCGTCCTGTATGCCGAAGCTGAGGGTCGGGAACTGCTGGACACGAGCAACGAGATCTACGAGCAGTCCTACAGTCTAAACTCCCTCAAGCAGGAGATCGCCGAGGAACTCGATAGTGGCGATCCAAAGTACCGCGACTGGCAGGATAACCTCCAGTCCCGACTCGACGAGCTGTTCACCCTTATTAATAAGGGCAGCAAGTCCCGCGGCATCCCTGAGGAAGACCTCTACATTCCCGCTTACAACGGCGGTCTGTTCCGGACGGATCCGGACGAGGACGACAGCGCGGAGGCGAAATTCCTCGCCAATCACGATGTCGGCGACGCCTACCTGGCGAAAGTCGTCGAACTCCTCACGCGGAGTAAGAACAACGACGGTGGCGGGAAGATCTTCGTCGATTACTCCTCACTCGACGTCCGTCACCTCGGGAGTATCTACGAGGGACTGCTGGAGTACCAGCTCAACGTCGCTGACGAGCCGCTAGCTCTCGACGACGGTGAGTACGTCAGCGCCGACGAAGGTGACGACGTCGTCGTGCAGGAGGGCGAAGTGTACCTGACGACAGACAGTGGGGAACGGAAGGCCACTGGCTCATACTACACGCCCGAGTATGTCGTCGAGTACATCGTCGAGAACACGCTCGAACCACTCGTTGACGACATCCGCGCAGACCTCGCCGGCCGAAGTGCTCGGGGTGAAGATCGTGGCTTCGCGGAGGAGTTCGCCGAGCGCATCTTCGACCTGAAGATTCTTGACCCGGCAATGGGGAGTGGACACTTCCTCACGAGCGCCATCGACTACCTGGCCCGTGAAATCATTGACGCCCAAGAGAGGCAAGCTGCACAACAGGGCATCGAGACAGTCAATCAAGATCATGACATCAATTGGGCACGTCGGCAGGTGGCCCAGCGCTGTATCTACGGAGTTGACCTGAATCCGCTGGCTGTAGAGTTGGCTAAGGTTTCGTTGTGGCTGCGGACGCTCGCTGCTGAACAGCCGCTAGCTTTCCTTGACCACCACTTGAAGACCGGTAACTCACTCGTTGGCTCAAACGTTGAGGAAATTGATGCCCTCGAACGCAATGGAGCTGCAGAGGCTGAGGGCCCCAATTCCACGCTAATTGACTTCGGGATGACGTTTGAAGGGACGATGGAGAACTTGATGGCAATACACGCCGATCTCATCGCCATCGAAAACGAGGAACTTGAAGATGTGAAAGCAATGGAGAAAAAGTATGGTGAGTTCGAGGCGAATGTTCTTCGTCAGCGTCTCGAAGCAATTGTTGATGTTTACACCGCCGAGGAGTTTGAGGTTAATGTTCCGAACGGTGCCTACGAGCAGATGGCTAAGTCACTGACGAGCGACAGTCAGTGGGAGGATATACAGTCGAAAGATTGGTTCATTGAGGCGCAAGAACTTGCCGAAGAGAAATCCTTCTTCAACTGGCGCTTAGAGTACCCAGACATTTTCTACGACGAAGCTGGGGAAGAGAAAGAGAACCCTGGATTTGACGTTGTTCTCGGAAATCCGCCTTATATCAACGCCATCGAGCTGAACGATATTACTACGCATGAGAAGGACTTGTGGAAAAAACGATTCAATTCGGCTAAGGACGCTTATGACATCTATGTCCTGTTCTTAGAACAAAGTCTTGAATTATCCCGAACGGACGGCGTTGTTGGACTGATTGTTCCAAACAAACATTTGTCTGCTCCTTACGCGAAGACGTACCGAGAGTACATCATCGACAACCACCAGATGTGGAAAATATGTGACGTATCCCAGCTTGGTGTATTCGAAGACCCCAGTGTATACCCCGTCATTCCCTTTTTCAGAACAGAAAGAGACTTCGAAGGTGTTGACAATATTGAGATTGATAAGCCTGTTTCGACGGTTTCAATCTCAACCGGTAGTGAACAGATGGATGTCTGCGCTCCTAGTAAACTGACCAAAATCGGTAACAACCTCTGGGGGCCTCTATTGCTTGATCTAGAAGAACAGGATGCTTTCTGGAGCACAGTTGAGGACACTGTCCAGTTAGACAGCGAAGGAACTGTGCAAGCGTCTAGTACGGCAAGTGAAGCAGAGGAATTCACGGTTGCCCTAAGTGAAGAACCTCCTAGTAAGACGAATAAGAAGTTCATCAAAACAGGAGGAATCGACCCCTTCCAATCATTCTGGAATTCAGAAGAAGTCAGGCACCAGGGAGACTACTACACAAAGCCTGTACTAGATATTGACCATCCCATTATCACCGACCTCCGAAGGTCACAATACAATAGTGAAAAATTGGTATTTGCGAAAGTTGCGTCGATCTTGGAGGCGTTCGTTGATACAGATGGGGAATATGCATCTGTAGATACAAATCTGTTCTACGACTCAAATCTTGACATCAGATACTACGGAGCCATTCTCAATAGTAACGTAGTTCTATTCCTATATTCAGGAATGTTTGGTGCTCTGAGGATGAGAGGAGGAGATTTCCAGTTCCAAGCCCCACAGTTGAAGCAAGTCCCTGTACCTTCCATCTCAATTGATACACCTGACCCAGAACGTGGTAGTCGGGTTTCAACAGCGTTGGATAGCTACAAAGCTTATCTAGAGGGGAGCGCATCGAGACCTAAGCCCGAGAAGGACGATGTAGCGCATGATTTCCTCGCTGAACTCACAGATCGGATAAGCGAGCTTAAACAAGAACGGGAGAGTCTGAATCTCGCCTTGCTGGATTACTTGGGCATCCCGACTGCTGGTATCCCTGAGGATCTCGAAGGAAAATCTCTTCAGGAATTACACATGCCTGCACCTGGGGTCGCTGATACGCTGCTCTCGGAGACAGGTGAAGACCTCGATGGGCTTCGCATTGAGGGTGTTTCGTTCAGTGGTGACAACTCGAAGCTCGTGATGTCTGTAGATGTTAGCTATAAGCCTGATGATGAGGACGCCCGAGAAACAGACCGGTACGGTCGATTAGCCGAGAATGAATTTGAAACATATGATGCGATGGTATTCACGGGCCTTTCAGATAAAAAGAGGACCCTGATCGAGATTTTCGTCCCAGAGGCAGTTAGTCGAGCAGGTGGATTTGCAGATTTCCGCCAAAGTGCGACAAAGACGATTTCCCCGTTGGAGAGACTTGAAAATCTAGTACTCCCGGATCTTGATGCTATCAAAAACGGCTTAGAGAAATACGAAGACGTCAGACAAGATGCTAACGAACTCGATGAGAAAATCAACAAGACAGATACACTAATCAACGAGATTGTCTATAGCCTGTACGATCTCTCCACTGAAGAGATTGATATTATTGAAACCTCACTAGAGGAATGACTGACTTTGAGGTCGGCGATCACGTCAAGTTCGCCGGTGGGCGGGGCGAAATCACGAAGATCGAGGACCGCCCAAACGGAGGCCAACTCCTCCATATCTACACCACAGAGGGAAAACTCCGAAAGCTCCCGAGTGGCCTGCCCCACATCGAGCGGATCGACTCCATCATTGACCGGCTCGCAGCCCGGCAAATCGATTCTCCTATCCACCACGACCTCCGGGAGCGTGCGACCCGCCTCGATCTTGCTTACCGATACGACCGGTTCCTCTCGCTGACGAACAACCGCATCGAGATCGAACCATACCAGGTTCAGGCCGCCTACGAAATTCTGAACTCGTACGACCACCGCTACCTCATCGGGGACGAGGTCGGCCTTGGGAAGACTATCGAGGCCGGTATCGTTACAGAGGAACTCATCGCCCGAGGTCGTGCCCAGCGGGTGCTCATCGTCGCGCCAGCACCACTCACCGTGCAGTGGCAACAAGAGATGCGCGAGAAGTTCGACCGGAACTTCGTTATCTACGACCGCGAGACGGTTCGCACACACCGGAACTCCCACCCGAACCAGAACGTCTGGCTGCAGGAAGACCTCATCATCACGTCCATCGACTTTGCGAAACAGGACGACGTCCTCGAAGCCCTCCGCAACCTCGACGTCCCGTGGGACCTCGCAGTGTTCGACGAGGCGCATCACCTGACCGCCCGCCGAGGGAGCGACGAATCTATCGAACGCACACAACGGTATACGGTCGGGGAAGCGGTGGCCGAGAATTCCGACGCCCTCCTGCTTCTCACCGGGACGCCGCACAAGGGAAAGTCCGACCAGTTCTACTTCATGGTGAATCTGCTGGACCCGTATCGCTTCGGGCACGAGTCGCAGATTCACCCGGACGAGCTCGACGACCTGATGATCCGCCGGCTGAAGGAAGACATGTACGAGACCGACGGGACGCGTATGTTCCCCGAGAAGAACATCGAGGCGCTCGGCGTCGAGATGTCGCCAGCCGAGCGGAAGCTGTACGACGACGTCACCGAATACATCCGCGAGTACTACAACCTCGCTCAGCAGGAAGAGAACAAGGCGGCGGGGTTCACGATGGTCATCTACCAGAAGCGCCTCGTGTCGAGCATCTACGCCATCCAGAAGTCGCTGGAAAACCGGATGCGCGCCATCCAAAACGACGCCGTTGCCGAGGACCTGCCCGACGACGTCCAGGAACTCATCCCTCGATACAGCACCGAACCGGAGACGCTGACGGATGCCGAGCGTGAACGCGTCGAGGCGGCGCTGGAAACGGTCACAGTCACGCTGAATCAGTCACAGATACAGGAAGAGCTCGACCGCGTCAAGCAGCTCTGGCGGCAAGCCAAGAGCATCGAGACTGATTCGAAGGCGCAGATGCTCAAGCAGTTCGTCGACAGAATACTCACTGAAGACCCCGACGAGAAAATCCTCATCTTCACTGAGTACACTGACACCCTTGAGTATCTCCGCGACCGGGTGTTCGCCGAATACGACATCGCGCAAGTCTACGGTGACCTGGATCAGGACCGCCGTCGACAAGAGATGGCGGACTTCGAGAACGAGAAAAATATAATGATTGCAACAGATGCGGCTCAGGAGGGTCTGAACCTCCAGTTCGCCCACATTATGGCGAACTTCGACCTGCCGTGGTCGCCAACTAGAATTGATCAGCGGATGGGGCGGCTCCACCGATACGGACAGGAACGGACCGTCGAGATTCGGAATCTCTTCTTCAAGGATACGCGGGAGAGCGAGATACTGAACCTGCTAGTCGAGAAGACGGACCAGATCGAGTCAGACCTCGGCATGCGCTCCGACGTGCTTGGTCGTGTCCTGGAAGACGTCGATCTCGACGACACGATCATGGCTGCCATCGCTGAGGATCGCCCGACAGACGAGGTTGTCGCCGATATCGATGAGACCATCGAAGAGCGGAAGAACGCGCTAGAGACGGTCGAGAACGAATTTCTCATCCGAGACCGCTTCGACCTCTCCGACGAAGACGACGAAATCCTCGACGTAATCGAGCGGAGTCAGCACGGCGACGTCAGCGAAGACGACATCGAGGTTCTGGTCCGTGAGTTCTTCGACGAATTCGGCGGCGATATCCGAGGAGTGCGCCCCGGGCCCGCTCGTGCTGGCGGAGACGTCTTCCAACTCGACGTTCCCGATGTCCTCTCCGGGGACCAAGTCGCAGGGAGGTACGAGCAGGCGACATTCACGCGTCAAGTGGCGATGGAGGAGGACGACGTTGATTTCATCGCGTTGGACCATCCTCTCGTGCAGTCGCTGATCGAGTTCTGTTTAGACTCGAACCGTATCGACGGGCAAGTCGCCGTCAAGGTCGCCAGTGATGGAGAACCCGCTCCGGGCATCCTTTTCACGTACCGGTTGGGATACGTGTCTGGCATCCGTCTTTAGTTAAGCGAGAAACCGCGTGATAGCGGCGGCTTATCGAGGCACCTTTCGGAAGGAATGAGGAAGTCCAGTCTGTGCACGACAAGGACTCCTCATCTCGGATTATGCGTCGGCTCACTACACTGTTTCCCTCTGAGTTCCTTGAAGAGCACGCCGAGGAACTCGGCGTGGTCGAACGTGACCGCAAGCTCCAGATCCCTGCCTTCGTTTGGGCATTCGTGTTCGGCTTCGCCGCAGGCGAAAGCCGAACACTCGCCGGGTTTAGACGCTGTTACAACTCGACTGCCGATGAGACGATCTCTCCGGGTGGATTCTATCAGCGGTTGACACCGACGCTTGCGGAGTATCTCCGCGACCTCGTTGAGCATGGTCTCGACGAGGTCGCTGTTCCTAACGCTGTTGACGCTGATATCGACCGATTTAGAGACGTGATGATCGCTGATGGAACGGTGTTGCGGTTACACGAATTTCTCTCAGATCAGTTCGAAGCCCGCCACGAGGAGCAGGCTGGAGCGAAGCTCCACCTGCTCCACAATGCCACAGAGCAGACGATTGAACGGCTCGATACTGCTAACGAGAAAACGCACGACAGCACCTTGTTCAAAACAGGGCCGTGGCTTGAGAATCGCCTCGTGTTGTTCGATCTCGCCTACTTCAAGTACCGCCGGTTTGCGCTGATCGACGAAAACGACGGCTACTTCGTGAGTCGGCTGAAGCAGAACGCGAATCCGCTGATTACGAGAGAGTTACGGGAATGGCGCGGTCGCGCCATTCCCTTAGAGGGCAAGCAGCTCCGAGCTGTTCTCGACGATCTCGATCGGAAGTACATCGATGTAGAAGTCGAAGTCGAATTCAAACGAGGGCCGTACAATGGGACGCGGTCACTAGATACGAAGCGATTTCGCGTCGTCGGCGTCCGCGACGAGGACGCCGACGACTACCACCTGTACATGACGAATTTAGCGAGGAAGGAGTTCTTTCCGGCGGATTTAGCGGAGATCTACCGCTGTCGGTGGGAAGTTGAGTTGCTGTTCCGGGAGCTGAAGACGCAGTACGAATTGGACGAGTTCGACACGAGTGACGAACACGTGGTGAGGATCTTATTGTACGCAGCGCTGCTGTCGCTGCTTGTAAGCCGCGATCTGTTGGATCTAGTCACTGAGCAGGCGGATGATGAGCTTGTGTTTCCGACAGAGCGCTGGGCGGCGACCTTCCGGTCGCACGCCCAGCTCATTCTCCACGAACTCGGTGAGTTCCTCGGCTATTCACCACCGCCGCTGCTCGACCGGCTGATCGAAGACGCTCAGAAGATCCACAAGCAACGACCAATCTTACAAGAGACGCTCGCTACCACTACACAACCGAGGTGTGAGGCTTAACTAAAGACGGATGACGTGTCTGGAGCCGGTGAAGCGGTGACTGAGAAACTGGTTCCGCTCTACGTGACGTCTGAGAGCGAAGTAAGTACGAGGAAGCCAGAGTTTGTGGATACGCTGCCACCCGGTGAAGTCGGCTCGACGCCAACCCTTGACCAACTGACGTCGATGGCAGAGGACCTCCACAGTATTGCGGAGATGGAGGCGTGGGAGCAGGTTGAATCGTTTGCTGACGAAGCGCGTGAAGAACGGGAACGAGAAGTGGAGATTAAGCGGCAACACGCTGAACAGCACTTCGAGGAAGAGATTAGTGAGTGGGAGGAGCGTTTAGAGAGCTACGAACAGCAGGACGAGCAGGGGAAAGACATGTCCGCGCCAATCGGGAACGCGAAACGTGAGCTGGAGTCGCTTCGGCGTGAGCGTGACGAGGAATTAGCCCGCTTGGAAGAGGAAAAACACGTCACCCCTGAGGAGCCAGAGTTGATGACCAC
Source organism: Halobacterium sp. MBLA0001 (assembly GCF_049705385.1). Taxonomy (NCBI): domain Archaea; kingdom Methanobacteriati; phylum Methanobacteriota; class Halobacteria; order Halobacteriales; family Halobacteriaceae; genus Halobacterium; species Halobacterium sp. MBLA0001. The sequence continues at coordinate 43,825 of NZ_JBNAMQ010000006.1, read as the reverse complement.
ATCACTGGTTCTCGACAATCAACCGGGAGAGAGATGACGGTCGAGATTGCGAACATCGTTGGCTCCGGCGATCTTGGAGTGGAGCTGGATGTTGAGCCCTTGGAAGCTGACTTGTCCACGCCGTATTCAGAGTACGATCCATCGAACTACCACGGCCTCTACGTTCGTCTCGAAGAAAACGGACCACTCATCACGGTATATCGGAGCGGGAAGTACATCATCACCGGGTGCGCCAGTATGGAGTCGCTGCACGAGACGAATGAGGAGTTCTTGGGGATGCTTGCGGATCTAGGTGTGACCGAGGAAGACACGCAGACCGGGTTCACCGTCGAGAACGTCGTTTGTACGGCGATGCTTGACGAGCTAGTTTCTCTGAATGCCCTCGCAATCGGACTAGGATTGGAAGTGACGGAGTACGAGCCTGAGCAGTTCCCAGGACTTGTCTACCGACCCGAGGAGATCGGTGCCGTGTTGCTAGTATTCGCTAACGGGAAGATGGTTATCACGGGAGCCAAAGACACCGAAACGGCTGAATCAGCGTATGAGTACTTTCAGTCGAAAGTCCAAGAATTAGTTTAATCGGATTTGTTTAAACCTTATTAGTCAGATACTATTCTCGGTGAATCAGCCGGTAAGTAGGTGTGCGTATTGACCGTCAAAGAACCTATCATTCTACAAACCCTTCACAGATCCCTAATGGATACACAGCATACATCGGTCACACAAATTTCCGCAGATTCAGTTGTCTGATTCGGTAGGGGCAGCGATATCAAGCGGTCGCGTAATTCCCAGCCCGATTACGGGATTGTGGGAATACGAGCAGGGAATATCCCTCGGGGGGCTAAACCGATAATTGTGGCAACCGGTTCATCGGACAGTGCAGTTTGAGGTGATTTCAGAGATGGGCCATCCGAAGACGCTATCCACCAACATGACCGACATCATCGAAAGACTATCGCCAGCGTGGTTGAGCAGGACACAAATGAATCACACTGCAGCACAGGGAGCGTGAACACCTGATGGCGTTTATTGATACGCTCGTGGGCAGTGGCGTGTTCGTGATGTTCCTCGCCGTCGTCGTGGGAATGGCCTTCGGCCGAATCAACTTCGGCCGCGGCATCAAGTTCGGTGTCGCAGGCCCGCTGTTCGCAGGCCTGGTGCTTGGACACTTCGGCTTCACTGTCCCGGACGCCTACTCGGGGCTAACACTCGCGCTGTTCGTCGCGGCAGTCGGCTTGATTGCGGCGCACGAAATCGAGGGGACCGTCAAGACGTACGGGCTCAACTTCATCGCTATCTCGGTGCTGATGCCGACGATTGCTGCAATCCTCACCTACGTGTGGGTAGTCGTCGTGTTCCCGAACGCGTCAACGGGCCTGATTATGGGCTCATTCTCGGGAGCGCTGACGAGCAGCCCTGGTCTCGGGTCAGCGATTGAGGCCCTCCCCGAGGCGGCCGCCCAGCAGTACCAGATCGGCCACTCCGTCGGCTACGTGATCGGGGTGCTCATCATCGTGATGTTCCAGCAGCTCTACCCGAAACTGAGCGGGATGAATCTCGACGCCGAGAAACAGCAGTTCTCCGAGAAAGTCAGCGACATCGCCGAGAACGCCAACATCGAGGTGGTCACCTTCAGCGTGCTCGGGTTCGCACTCGTGCTGGCCACAGGGACGGTACTCGGGAGCATTCCCATTCCGTTAGGGCCAATCGGCGTAATTACGCTCGGGACGACCGGTGGCGTCCTCATCACCGCGCTCGTTCTTGGATATCTCGGGAAGATTGGGCCAGTCACCATGCGGATGGAGACGACGATTCTCTCGGAGATACGGGCGTTTACGCTTGCGATGTTCCTCGCTGTGGTCGGGATTGACGCCGGGTCAGGATTGGTTGAGACAATCGCGGAGTACGGCGTCGAAATTGTTGTGACCGCCGGCCTCAATAGCATCGTTGCGATTATCGGCGGCTTGGTTCTCACCCGGGTCATCTGGAAGATGGACTGGATTCACGCCGCCGGAGGCATCACCGGTGGGCACACAGACACGAAGGGGCTCGCGGCGGCCATCGACGCGACGGGTGCCGATGAGGTCGCTGCGGGATACGGGAACACCTACCCGTTCGCACTCCTCGCAATGGTAATCTACGCGAAGATTCTGGTGGCAGTAATTCCGCTTTGAGGCTTGTCTCACCCTACTCTACGAATGGGCTTCCCCCGACAACTGAATCACTGGAGGAAAGAGAAACAAACTCGTCCGTTGTGCTGAACCCGGTCGCTGAATCTTGCAGCAGATCTATGATGGACCTCAGATACGTGGTTTCTCGTCGTGGTATGGCTGTTCCCTGTACTTACCGATCCTCTCAGTAGTTAACAGATTCTGAGAATTTAACTCAAGTGGATGTCAATCAATTAACTCCCACTGGTTAGTCATTCCTCCATAGACACGGTTTAAAACTCGTCGTCTCGAGAAAATACGGGCAAATAAAACAGGGTGGCGGAGGAGACGCAGTAGAACTGTACTCGGAGACCGGTCAACGTCTTCAATATCGATCCCGGCAGCGGCACGAATTGCTGCTCCCAGAACCTTGGGATTACGAGTTTCAAGAAAGTATCTCACAACTGTGGCGAAAATGTACTCCGTTTTCATCCTCTGATATAATCTATCAGGATAATTGTGTAATTGGCCTCTGTTAGCCAGCTCTGCGGCCAAGAATCCCGATTCAACGGCCTGTGAGATCCCCTTTCCGGTGAGTCGGTTTGCGATACCTGCAGCATCACCCACTCGTACGACGGAATGCTCCGGTAGATGGGTTCTGTCGGGATCAAGGCTTGGTCCCTCGGGAATGATTGCGACATTCGTCCGTTCCTGCGACGGGACTGGCCACCCATTCCGCTTACAGGCTTCCCTCAATGCCCTCAGATAATCACTAGGCCGGTCACTGACCGTCCAGCCGATACCAACGTTGGCTCGTTGCGATGTCTTCGGGAATGCCCACGAGTACCCTGTATAGTTTTCCAGAATTATCCGGCTGTTCGGGTACAACTCGGTGAAGTCCCCTTCGACATCACTGTTAAGCGCTACCATATATCCTGAATACTCGTTGGTTGTTCCGAGCGCTTTACTAGAGAGTGATGGCTGACCGGTTGCATCAACGACGAGATCATACTCATCGGTGAACTCGTGGAAATCTGTCCGTGTGATAGACTGGTTTTCGTGGATGTCAACACCCTTCTCTGAGAGTTGTTCTGCCCAGGACTGCTCAACGACATTTCGGTCAGTTATATATGTATCCGCAGCAGGAAAGGTGCCGGCTCCAGTGCGGTGGCGATCGGCGTCGATTCCGTCATACACCTCCACTTCCATCGCTGGCAGCGGATTGAGAAAGCCGTTCTCTACAGTCGGCTCGAGTGGGATCTTCGATACCGCTGTCATCGCTTCTCCGCAATTAACGCGTTTGCTATCGTAGGACTGCCGCTCATATAGTTCGACGACGAATCCAGCGTCGTCGAATCCAGCAGCTGCTGCAAGCCCGGCCATCCCTCCACCTATTACCGCAATTTTGGACGTTCGAGTCATCGGTTTTTGCCAATCTTTGAGGCCATCGTTAAGCTCCCAACAGCATCCGAAGTGACCCACGAACGCCCATCGGGAGTCCGATCGCTCCGATGAAGAACGTCATAAGCCACCACCACGTGTGATTCATCTCCTCTTTCGCATCGGCGAGATACCACACGATGCCGACAGTCACGACGAGTTTCAGCACGAACGTCGATCCGGAGAATCCAGTCGCCTGGTACACGAGATTCGTCACGATCAGCTTTGGGGAGTAGCCGAGGAACGTCACACCGATGAGATTCTGCGCAGCGTCCCACAACTGGCCGAAAACGGCCAGCAGAATTAGCGGGTGTCGAAGGTGAGTGATATTGGCGAAACTCGCGCCCCAGTAGTAGAGTGCGGTTACGCCGAGCGCTATCCCCGTCGTCGCGACAGGAACCCATAGGCGGAGTGGGGTCGATGTCGAGAGGCCGTGCCAAACAGCCCACCAGACGGCCCCGACAGCCCACACCGACCCGACGAGCCCGACTGTTAGCGGGATAGATCCGATATTTTGGTCACGCAAGAGTGCACCGACACCGAGCGCGAGGATGGTGACAGCGGTGACGACGATGTAAATCGATGGCGTGATGAACCACACCGCGTAGTCCCCGAGCAGCCCGAGATCCTCGAGGGCGCGCATCGCCCCACCTGCGATGATGATCGGAGCGAACCCGTAGGCCAGTCGTGCGTCGAACGTGACGTCGAGTTGGTCGAGATACGCACGTAGTCCGGGGAGGCTGTATACGACTGCCGCGAGGTAGATTACCGTGTTCACCGCGTTGTAGCCCTGGACAGCACGAATCCCCTCGTGCGTGACTGGCTGACCGGCCGCATCTGCGACGACTGGTCCCCAGAGATACTGCCAGATGAACCGGTCGTAGACCAACGTCGGAAACACGAGGATGCCCCCACCGAGGAGGACGAGCGGGGCCAGCAGGTACAGCGCCCACCACTCGCGTGAGCCGGTCTCCGGAAGGGCAGTCTCGACGCGGCGGGTGACAGTACTCACGACCCGTTCACCTCCAATCGCCACGTCGTGCTTTTCGAGCGCCCCCACTGTTCGAGTGAAACGATTGTGAGTTCGTCCTGGAGCTGGCTGAGGTACTGCGCGACTGCCTTGGGAGATCCGTCGAGGTCGCTGGCAATCTCGCGAGCCCGGAGGTATGTCGGTTCGCTACTGGCTGTCTCGACGAGGTACCTTCGAACCGTGTGCCGGGAAATATTCGACATTGATCTAGAGGTGACGGTTAGCGAAGAAATCCGAAGAGCTTGTAGTCGTGATCGGGGGTGTACCGCCGGAACAGGAGACTGTTCGTCAGCACCGACACCGACGAGAACGCCATTGCTGCTGCAGCGAGCACGGGCTGGAGGAGGCCGAGCGACGCTAACGGAATCATCGCCGTGTTGTAACCGAGCGCCCACACGAGGTTCTGTTTGATCTTCTGGAGTGTCGCGTCTGAGATTCGGATCGCCTTTACCACGTCGAGCGGGTCGTCTCGCATCAACGTGACGTCTGCAGCCTCGATGGCGACGTCGGTGCCGGAGCCGATTGCTGTCCCGACGTGTGCGACCGCGAGCGCCGGCGCGTCGTTGACGCCGTCACCGACCATCATCGCCTGCCGGCCCTCGTCTTGAATACTGTCGACCGCGTTGGACTTGTCCTCAGGAAGGACTCCTGCGCGGACGTTCTTCGGGTCGATACCCACCTGTTTAGCGACCGCACGGGCAGTTCGCTCGTTGTCGCCCGTAATCATCATCACGTCAACTCCCCGCTCCTGGAGTGCTGTGACAGCCTGCTTGGAGCTTTCCTTCACTGTGTCAGCGTCGGCGACCACACCCACGAGCTCCCCCTCGTAGGCGACCAGCATCGCCGTCTTCCCCTCGTTCTCAAGGCGTTCCATCGTCTCCTCAGCGGGAGAGGGGTCGATCCCGTTGTCCCGCAGCAGCTTGCGGTTACCGACCAGCACCTCGCTGTCACCAATGACTGCTTTGATCCCGTGGCCCGGAACGTTCTCGAAGTCGTCAGGCTCAGTCACGTCCAGGCCGCGTTCTTCGGCCCCATCGACGATTGCCCGGGCGAGCGGGTGTTCGCTGCCACTTTCAGCTATCGCCGCCAGTCGAAGCACATCATCCTCTGAGAGGCGGTCACGAGTGCTGAGCTGTCCACCATCTGGCGTCGGCTCGCCACCGTCAGTCACCACATTTCCATCGCTATCAAAGACGACCACGTCGGTGAGTTCCATTTCACCCTCCGTGAGCGTGCCCGTCTTGTCGAAGACGACCGTGTCGACGTCTTTTGCGCGTTCGAGGATGTCACCGCCCTTGAACAGGACGCCGTTCTGGGCACCAATCGTCGTCCCGACCATCGTGGCCGCGGGCGTAGCCAGCCCCAGCGCACAGGGACAGGCGATGAGGATCGAGGACGCAAAGACAATTATCGCGAACTCGAAGACCGAAACGGCCCCACCGACCGGGGCCGGGCCACCAGCAACCTGCCCCCACAACGGGAGCCAGTCGACGAAGCCAGCGAGAGCCTCGGGGAACAGGAACCAGACAACACCCCAGAGAAGCGCGTTCGCGATGACCGCAGGCACGAAGTACGCGGAGATACGGTCGGCGAGATTCTGGATGTCGGGCTGGCGCGACTGCGCCTCCTTGACAGTCTGAACGATCTGTTGGAGGGCCGTGTCTTCTCCAACCTTCGTCGCCTCCACGACAAGGACGCCGTTCTCGTTAATCGTCGAGCCGACGACCTCATCGCCCTCCTCTTTCTCTACAGGCACCGATTCGCCAGTGACCATCGACTCGTCGACCGCCGACTGACCGTCGACAACGACACCGTCTGTGGGAATCTTCTCACCTGGACGGATTTTCATCCGGTCACTAGTTGTGACCTCTTCGAGCGGAACTTCTTCTTCACTGCCGTCCTCGCGGACAATGGTCGCCGTTTCGGCTTCCATTTCGAGGAGCTTTCGGAGGGCCTCACCCGCTTGGCCCTTCGACCGAGCTTCGAGATAGTTACCCAACGTGATGAATACGAGGATGAGGGCTGCCGTGTCGAAATAGAGTCCACCTGCAATGAGTTCAGCAAGGACTGCCACAGAGTATAGATAGGCCGTTGTTGAACCGATCGCAATCAGCACGTCCATATTGGCGCGGCCGTTCTTCACGATCGCCTTGTACGAATTCTTATAGAACGGCCAGCCGAGGATCGCCTGTACCGGCGTGGCGAGGAGGAACTCAACCCAGCCAAGTTCCACACCGAAGACAGCTTCAGGGACGATCGCGCCACCGAGGAGATAATTGTCGATGAGGAAGAAGAGCAACGGTGCCGACAACACTGCCCCAAAGAGGGTCAGCCTGAGTTGTTTCCGAGTTTCAGCTTGACGGGCGGCATCTCGTGCGTCCTGGCCCGACTCTTCGTCGGCACCATCTTCGCGGACGGGCGAGTAGCCAGCGTCCTCGATAGCATCGTACAGCGCACCAATAGATACCTCCGCAGGATTGTAGGTGACCTGTGCTTCGTCAGTCGCGTAATTGACCTCCGCATTAACGACGCCCGGAATATTTTCAAGGGCGGTTTGGTTGGTTTCGGCGCAGTTGGCACAGGTCATATCAGAGATGGCAATCGTTACCGTCTCAGAGACTGCGCCGTACCCGGCCTCGTCGATCGCGTCGTAGATCTCTTTGAGCGATACCTCTTCAGGGTCGTAGGTGACAGAACCCTCGTCGGTAGCGAAGTTCGCATCCGCCTCCGATACCCCGTCGAGCGATTCGAGAGTGTCCTGAATCGTCGCCGAACAGTTGGCGCAGGACATCCCCGTGATATCGAGATGGATTGTTTGGCTTGTCATGCTTAGTCTACTATACGGGGTCTAGGTTTAGGCAATTTGCTGCTTCGAAAGCCAGGTTTTCGACCGCAGGGAAATTTGGATTCCAAAGACCGTGTTACGCTCCCTCTTCGAGTCGCTGATACCGATCGTCGAACCGTGTGAGACAGGACGGACAACAGAAGTGATAGATCTCTCCGTCGATTCTCGTCGTTTCACCTTGATTATCAACGGTATTGTTACATTCAGCACAGGTGAGTGCAAATTCGACGCCATCAACGGACGGCGTCCATTCAAGCTCGTCAATTAGCGTGACGGTGTAATCCGCTACATCGATCTCGTTGAAGAGCCCATCTACCCACTGACGAACGTTCTGGGCTTCAACACGGGCATAGAACCAAAGATCTCCCTCTGAGGTCGTGAAGACGTGTTCAACGCCATCTGACTCTCGAACCCGCTCGCGGGCGGTCTCCCACGACGCTGAGCCGATTTCGGCCTGAATAAATACCGGAACACCAGCTCGGAGATGAGTCCGGTTGACGTCAATCGTGAAGTTGTTAATGATGCCAGCTTCCTGTAATCGCTTTACCCGGTTAGCCTGTTGCACGTTCAAGATCAATTCGTCAGACATGGCAGCGTGAGACTGATCCAGTGCGAATCTGCCGAGTGATAATCAATTCGGTGAGAGAAGTCTCAGAAACGCTCGCTGAATCGGGTGTTTGAATCAGTTTTCGATCACGAATAGAGCCGCCTGAGAGCGATGCCTCTCAGGCGGCGCGTGCTTCGACTCCGGGCTAGGGCCGTCAGATGAGGCGACTGGGAGAACGTATCAGTCCTGGTTTCCCCTGTCGTTTTGCGGTGAGTGACGTCGCGACCAGAGCGACTGCCGAAAGCACGACGTGAGTTTCCACGTTGTTCTCCTTGCGTGCGCGGACGCGATCGAGGCCGGTAAAGGACTTCAGCCGAGAGAATACTCGCTCGACACCTGCCCGCAGGTGTCGATGCATTCGTTCCTTGATCGCCTGGAAGATGTAGGTCTCTTCGACGCTGCCGACCTCGACGCCGTACTCTGAGAGTTGCTCTTGTGGTAACCGTTCGAGTGCGTCGTACGGACTGTCGATCTCGTCACCGTGGTTCTTGAACAACTCCTTGATCTCGTCGCGGATCGCCTTCAGTGGCGCTGAGCGTCGTGGATTGATCGCCGTCAGCAGCGGACAGTTAAGTTTCTCCTGGGTGAACTCTCGATTGCCTTGGCTGTCGAAGCCCGCATCAGCCAGTGCTGCCTGGAGATCGTCGGTGTCGTACCGCTCATCGAACTCCTCGATGAGCGGTTCGAACGCCGCACAGTCGTTCCTGCTGCCGGTCTCCATCGTGATGGCGACCGGCAGCTCTGCGGCTACGTCCACGACGATGTACACCTTGTACCCGTAGAACTTCCCCTCGTGTTTGCCCCAACTCGCTCCCTCGACCTCACCGTCGGCGATTTCTTCTCGTGTGTTTGCCCAGGCGGCGATGTGCGTGCCGTCGATCACGACGAACTCACCGGCGTGATCGTGATCAGCGAGTAAGTCGCCACACATCGACTGGAGGCAGTCACGGAGTTCATCGGGGTGAAGGTCGTCGAAGGCACGCCAGAGCGACGTCCCGTCTGGGACGTCCTCTGGCTCGTAGTCGAGAGCCTCCCGGAAGGAGTGATTCCGTCGGAGACGGCGTTCGAGGGCGTCGAAGGAGTCGCCCTCGAACTGCCGGAGGACCAGAGCGGCGGCTCGTTCGGGCGGGATCGACTGAATCTCTGAGACAGCAACCGAGAGAAACGTCGCGAGAAGTTCGTCGCGGTAGAGGTAGCCCTCTTCGTCGGTATCAACTGGACTGACGTCGGTCGGCTGATCGGTTTCGCGTTGGCTCAGCTGGGCGTCCCGCAGGGACGGCCAGCTGTGGACGTAGACCGTCGTGTTCCGGTGTTCGACAGCGTGGATCTCCTGTTGGTCGGCGAGGTTCCGGAGCGCTCGGTAGCAGCGTCGATCGAGGAGATCGTTGGCTTCGGACGGAGTAAGCCCGGAGGGGCGTCTGAACACGAGATGCTTGAGCGTGGACTTGGTGTCTTCTTTGCGGTGGAAGACGGCGACGCCGTCATCCACCTCGGGTCGCCAGAAGCCGTCATGGGTGGCACGATGGCCAACAACGTGTTTGCTAGCGACGTACTGACCGTTATGGTTCAGGGAGGTGTAGAAGGTGTTTGTCGAGGCGATTTGGTCGATATACCACGCCGGCACGTCGGTGCCGGCGCGGAGCTCGTCTTTGGAGGCGACTTCATCGTGGGTTCGAAGGAACTGACGAACGGTGGCCTTATGCGAAGCGGTGGTGTTCTTACTGGTGTCGGATCTTTGTGTGTGCATACCATCGATCCGACTTCTAATCTAGTTAAAGTGACTATTCTGGCTCGTAGTGATATCGCTTGGACATACCTGAGCTAATTTCGAACTCGTGCAACGGGCTACCGGTCAGAAACGGCTGGCCCCGACAAGTCGACCTCCTCGCCAATATCGCTGAACGGGCGGCGGGCGTCATCAGCGAGTAACGAGAGGATTTCTAAGTCGGTTTCATCCAGATTGCGCATACGACCGCTTCGTCTCGCAGGATACATTATTGTTGCCCACTACACACCTTCGAAATCGGTGATCCAGGGCTGCGACAACATTGGATTCTAAGCAGAAAACCACATAGAATACTCGCCCCTATCTACGAATGGATATGACTCAGACAATCACCGTCGAAGGAATGACCTGCGAACATTGCGAGCAGACCGTCGAAGAGGCACTCGAAGAAGTTGAGGGGGTTACGTCCGCTACTGCGGATCGTGACTCAGAATCCGCGACGGTCGAGGGGTCCGCTGAACGGGATGAGCTTGTGATTGTGGTCGAAGACGCTGGATACGATGCCTCTGCGTAACAAATCCCGATTCTCGTCGAATCGGATTCGGAGAGGGATTGATACGACTGCCAATCCCAGGTGTAGATACTATGACTGATACACTTCCGTTCGATGCCGTCCGCGAGCTCGACGTCGACGGGACGACGTACAAGATGGCCGATCTTCGAGCACTCGAAGAACAGGGGCTCTGTGACCTCGACACGCTCCCTGTGAGCATCCGTATTCTGCTTGAGTCGGTGCTCCGGAACGCCGACGGCGAAACTGTTACTGCAGCGGACGTCAAGAATGCTGCTGGCTGGGAGCCAGACGTACCGGACGCAGAGGTTCCGTTCTCTCCATCACGAGTCGTCCTACAGGATCTCACTGGCGTGCCCGCAGTTGTCGACCTGGCGGCCCTTCGATCCGAAGTCGACCGCAAAGATCGGGACCCGACCCTGGTCGAACCAGAAATCCCTATTGATCTTGTAATCGACCACAGCGTCCAGGTCGACTACTTCGACTCCGAGGACGCCTACGAGAAGAACGTCGAACTGGAGTACGAGCGCAACGCCGAACGGTATCGCGCGATCAAGTGGGCGCAGAACGCCTTCGAGAACTTCAACGTCGTCCCACCGGGGACCGGCATCGTCCACCAGGTGAATCTCGAGCATCTGGGCCGGGTCGTCCACGCCCGCGAGCGAGACGGCGAGAACTGGCTCCTACCGGACACACTCGTCGGTACGGACAGCCACACCCCGATGATCGGTGGCATCGGTGTGGTCGGCTGGGGCGTCGGCGGCATTGAAGCGGAAGCGGCAATGCTCGGTCAGCCGGTCACGATGAAACTCCCCGAGGTCGTCGGCGTCCGCCTCGAAGGCGAATTACCCGAGGGCGCAACGGCGACGGATCTCGTGCTCCACATCACCGAACGGCTCCGCGAGGTCGGCGTCGTCGACCGGTTCGTCGAGTTCTTCGGTCCTGGTGTGGAGAATCTCACAGTCCCCGACCGAGCCACGATCGCCAATATGGCGCCCGAACAGGGCTCGACGATCAGTATGTTCCCGGTCGACGAGCAGACGCTCGAGTATCTCGAACTCACCGGGCGTGACCCCGCCCACATCGACCTTGTTCGCGAGTACCTCGAAGCGCAAGGGCTATTCGGAGAACAGGAACCGGAATACACCGAGGTCGTCGAGTTCGATCTTTCGACTGTTGAGCCGAGTCTCGCCGGATACAAGCGGCCACAGGACCGGATTCCGATGGGGGACGTGAAACAGAGCTTCCGGGGACTTCTCCACGGGGAGTTCGAAGACGACCTCGATGATGTCGACGAAGACGCCCTACAGCGGTGGCTCGGCGAAGGTGGTACAGCTGGTGCGGAGACCGACGGCGGTGTTCAGGTCGAACCCGAATCGGAACTGCACCCGTTAACCAAACGCGTCGAGGTCGACCTCGACGGTGAGACAGTGGAAATTGGACACGGAGACGTCCTCGTCAGCGCCATCACGAGCTGTACGAACACTTCGAACCCGTCGGTGATGATCGCTGCTGGTCTGCTTGCCCAGAACGCCGTCGAGAAAGGTTTAGATGTCCCGCCGTACGTCAAGACGAGTCTCGCACCCGGCAGTCGCGTCGTCACGCAGTACCTCGAGGAATCGGGGCTGCTTCCGTATCTCGAAGAGCTCGGGTACGCGGTCGTCGGCTACGGCTGTACTACTTGTATCGGGAACGCCGGACCACTTCCCGATCCCATCGAGCAAGCGATCGACGACCACGACCTCTGGACGACGAGCGTCCTCTCCGGGAATCGGAACTTCGAGGCGCGTATTCACCCGAAGATCCGCGCGAACTACCTCGCGAGCCCGCCGCTCGTCGTCGCCTACGGGCTCGCAGGGCGGATGGACATCGATCTCGAACACGAGCCGCTGGGCACTGACGATGAGGGTAACCCAGTCTATCTGGCGGACATCTGGCCGGACGCAGCGGACGTGCAGGCCGCAATCCACGAGAACGTCTCTCCGGAGATGTTCGAGGAGAAGTACGCCTCCGTGTTCGAGGGCGATGAGCGATGGGCTGCTCTCGACGCGCCCACGGGTGACGTCTACGAGTGGGATGAGGACTCGACATACATCCGTGAACCGCCGTTCTTCAAGGACTTCCCGGTAGAGAAACCCGGCGTCGCCGATATCGAGGACGCACGCTGTCTACTGACGCTCGGCGATACCGTTACGACCGACCACATCAGTCCAGCCGGCCCGTTCGGTCCCGACCTCCCCGCAGGTCAGTGGCTGCTCGATCACGGTGTCGAGCCACACGAGTTCAACACCTACGGCGCACGTCGGGGCAATCACGAGGTGATGATGCGGGGGACGTTCGCCAACGTCCGCATCGAGAACGAGATGCTCGACGACGTCGAGGGTGGCTATACGATCCACCACCCAACCGACGAGCAGACGACCGTGTTCGAAGCCAGCCAGCGCTACCGCGAGGAGGGAGTCCCGCTCGTCGTGATGGCGGGCGAAGAGTTCGGTACCGGCTCCAGCCGGGACTGGGCGGCGAAAGGAACGGACCTACTCGGTGTTCGCGCAACCATCGCCGAGAGTTACGAGCGCATCTACCGCGACAACCTCGTCGGCATGGGTGTGCTCCCCCTGCAGTTTGATGATGGCGACTCGTGGGAATCTCTCGGTCTGGATGGGTCGGAAATCTTCACGATCCACGGCCTCGATGACGGGCTCGACGTGATGGACGAACTGACCGTTATCGCCGAGCGTGCGGACGGGTCGACTGTCGAGTTCCCGGTCACAGCACAGGTCGGCACGCCGGCCGCCGTGACCTATATCGAACACGGCGGCATCCTCCACTACGTCCTTAGACGGCTCCTCACGCAATAATCTCTCTCAACTGACTCTATTTCTGGAATCATGAGCAACACGAATAACATCGAGTCAGCAAATTAGCGTTTCAATCGTGCGTAGACTCTGTTCGGATGATGCCCGCCACGTTATCCATCTGAGCTGAAACGTGTGCACTCTCACCAGCAACATGCGTAATTAAATCGTCCAGAGTGATCATCCCGATAACGCTCCCGTCTTCAACAACCGGGACGTGTCGAGCACCCGCTTCGTTCATTTGTCTCAGGACTTTTGGAATCTCAGCATCTGCTGGCACAGTAAGTGGGTCACGCGTCATCACGTCAGCAGCTCGTACGTCGTCTCCACTCGTCTCGGCTGTGAGCACACTTAACTCGCTTTCCTCGGTGAGCAGGTTAGCAATCAGGTCTCGATCGGTGATGATACCAGAGATCTGATCGGATTCTTCGACGACCACGTACCTGGCACACCGCGATTGGGAGATCATCGTGTGAGCGATCTCGGCAACCGTGGCGTCAGGCGTGACACGGGCGACCGACTCATCAGCAATACGACCAATGTCCATCCGGAGGTCAGTTGGTCTGGTACCCATGCTAATCAGTACGACTCATAACAGGAAATAGCTTAGCATCAGCTGGTCGTCATAGAAATCCTCCACTCTTCAACCCTGAGAGACGACAATCTCCAAACTTTGTGAAGTTACAAAAAGTGTTACCAGCTACGCCACTATCCAAGAGCACTGGTTTTTATAATCTAGTCTCAATAAGTCAAGAGAAATGTACGATACGGTTTTGCTCTCAACTGACGGGACAGTTGCTTCTGAGGAGGCTGAATCCCATGCTATCGCGCTAGCAGAGGCCCATTCTGCCGAGCTTCATGTTCTGTATGTAGTCGATGAGGACGTCGTAACAGCATACAGCGGTGACGAGTACGTTGATGAAGCCGAGGGCCCAGAACATGGCCTCGAAGAACTTGGAACGGAAACAATCGCAGACATCCAATATAAAGCGAAGGAGGTCGGTGTCAATGTTGTCAAAGCAATTGAGCACGGCCGACCGGCTGAGACGATTGTACGGTATGCTGATGTCGAAGATGTGGATCTACTTGTACTTGGAACGAAACACCGGACGGAAGAATACCGGGCCTTGCTCGGAAGCGTGACCGACCGCGTCCTTCGATTGACGACCCGCCCAGCGACCGTCGTGAAGACGGAAGTCGACGAATAGGGGAAGAACAGTCAGCATCCGTCTTTAGTTAAGCGAGAAACCGCGTGATAGCGGCGGCTTATCGAGGCACCTTTCGGAAGGAATGAGGAAGTCCAGTCTGTGCACGACAAGGACTCCTCATCTCGGATTATGCGTCGGCTCACTACACTGTTTCCCTCTGAGTTCCTTGAAGAGCACGCCGAGGAACTCGGCGTGGTCGAACGTGACCGCAAGCTCCAGATCCCTGCCTTCGTTTGGGCATTCGTGTTCGGCTTCGCCGCAGGCGAAAGCCGAACACTCGCCGGGTTTAGACGCTGTTACAACTCGACTGCCGATGAGACGATCTCTCCGGGTGGATTCTATCAGCGGTTGACACCGACGCTTGCGGAGTATCTCCGCGACCTCGTCGAGCATGGTCTCGACGAGGTCGCTGTTCCTAACGCTGTTGACGCTGATATCGACCGATTTAGAGACGTGATGATCGCTGATGGAACGGTGTTGCGGTTACACGAATTTCTCTCAGATCAGTTCGAAGCCCGCCACGAGGAGCAGGCTGGAGCGAAGCTCCACCTGCTCCACAATGCCACAGAGCAGACGATTGAACGGCTCGATACTGCTAACGAGAAAACGCACGACAGCACCTTGTTCAAAACAGGGCCGTGGCTTGAGAATCGCCTCGTGTTGTTCGATCTCGCCTACTTCAAGTACCGCCGGTTTGCGCTGATCGACGAAAACGACGGCTACTTCGTGAGTCGGCTGAAGGATAACGCGAATCCGCTGATTACGAGGGAGTTACGGGAATGGCGCGGTCGCGCCATTCCCTTAGAGGGCAAGCAGCTCCGAGCTGTTCTCGACGATCTCGATCGGAAGTACATCGATGTAGAAGTCGAAGTCGAATTCAAACGAGGGCCGTACAATGGGACGCGGTCACTAGATACGAAGCGATTTCGCGTCGTCGGCGTCCGCGACGAGGACGCCGACGACTACCACCTGTACATGACGAATTTAGCGAGGAAGGAGTTCTTTCCGGCGGATTTAGCGGAGATCTACCGCTGTCGGTGGGAAGTTGAGTTGCTGTTCCGGGAGCTGAAGACGCAGTACGAATTGGATGAGTTCGACACGAGTGACGAACACGTGGTGAGGATCTTATTGTACGCAGCGCTGCTGTCGCTGCTTGTAAGCCGCGATCTGTTGGATCTAGTCACTGAGCAGGCGGATGATGAGCTTGTGTTTCCGACAGAGCGCTGGGCGGCGACCTTCCGGTCGCACGCCCAGCTCATTCTCCACGAACTCGGTGAGTTCCTCGGCTATTCACCACCGCCGCTGCTCGACCGGCTGATCGAAGACGCTCAAAAGATCCACAAGCAACGACCAATCTTACAAGAGACGCTCGCTACCACTACACAACCGAGGTGTGAGGCTTAACTAAAGACGGATGCAGTGTCGGTATCCAGATGGTCTAATAACGGGGATGGACGGCGTTCTTCTCCCGAGGGAGATTCTGTGTGGCGAGTCACGATCAGTCCAGTTTCAGCGGCTCGCAACGTGTCGTCAAATTGGTCGCGGTCACGGCCCGTTGTCCATGCTGTTCGTGGTGCGAGCGTTCCGACCGGCCCGTTGCCCCGAAGGATCGTTTCTTGGAGTTCCGGGGGGACGACACTCTCTGTTTGCTGGGGCCACTCACCGTCGACCAATCCGACAGCGAAGACGTACGGAACGTTCAACAGCCAGATATCGTTCGCTTCCAAGATATCGATAGCACGTGCGTTCGAGTGCTCCCGTCGGCCGGGACGCTGAGTGGCGATTAGCTGACTCAACTCTGCGACGCTACGCCACGACCGCTCAAGTGTTCCGTCAGCAAGCCGATCTGCATACTTGTGACGCAGCTGTTGGACGAGCGTTTTCACGCGCACGACTGCTCGCGCGTCGCGCTCTGTCTCGATAAGGGAGGGTGAATCATTCTCCTTCGTTACCGGGAGGCCGAGCTCCTCGTACACATCGACGACATCGGCAAGAATACTTGTCACGGCATCCGGGGTTGGTTCAGGACAGTCACGAAGCCACTCAGCATACGTCACGAAACGTTCGTCTATTCTCGGGTTTGCTTCGAGCTCGTCGTGCCATTCGCTGAGCGTTCGTGATTCGTCTGGGAGCGCCTGCATCGACTTCTGAACTGTCTTGGGGTCGATCGGCCACTCCGACGATGTCGCCGACAGCGGGGCCCACCGATGTTCGAGCGGACGACAGAGTACCTCCCGAGATGGAGTGTCCATGCCGAGGACGTCACATACCGATTCGATGAGCGCGAATGGGCGTGTCTGTGTTACCCTGAGCTGCACCCAAAACACGGGTGTGAGCCCATAGTGAACGGACGCACGGTACAATGGTTCCTCGTAGTTGTCGAGGTCGCGGACGACTACGGCAATGTCCCGCGCCGGGACACCGTGGTCTCGAAGACTCGCGACAGTCGCCATTACACTTCTGGCCTCCGCTCGCCGTGTCCTCGCTTCGATCTCAGCAATAGGTACGTTCGGGGCTTCGAGTGGGTCCGAAAGGTTGAGGCGATTCTCAGCGGTCACGAGTCGAACACCACCGTACCAGGCTTGGTGATATTGAGAAGGTCCGGAAGGCGACGCGAAAGATATGATTCGGTTCCACGGCGGAGATGGGTGTGAACCGGCACCTGCGTTGTTTCCAGAATTGCGTGCAGTAGATCGGCATGTGCTGCAGGGAGACTACTGATACCCACAAGCGAGATCCGTTCGACGTCTGGGAACGTGGCGTCCAGGCAGGCCCCATCTGTCCGAAGAAGGTTTCGTGAGGCACATCGAACGAATTCGACATCGGAAACCGCCTTCTCAGTATTCTGGCGGAGGTATCGTTCAACTGTTACAGCTGCCTTCAAGATTTCAGTGGAATCGGCATCAATTGGCGAGGGGAGTCCCTCCGCAGTTTCGTGAAATGTGTCAAGGCGCTCTGGGTGGAACCCTGTTACACTCTCAACTACCGTTCTAATCTGTTCAATCTCCTGTGGCGCAGACGGTATCATCGGTGTATCCAGGTCCAACCCGTTATTCTCTGTCAGGAGGGACTGAATCATCGATAGGCGGTCGATGCGGTCGATAGCAGCCACCGAACGCTGGCCGTCTGGACTGAGTTGCTTTCCCACCTCAGGTGGATCTGCGAATTTGAGGCTATCTTTGGGGAGTTGGGATTCGCGGAGTCGACGCTGTATGTTTCTTTGGTGTAATTCAATTGGTGCGAGAACTAACTCGTTTCCATCGGTGGAATGACGTACACGCTCTAACAGTGTCTCTTCATGATCGACGTGAAGCAGTAGGTTCCGTGGGAGTCGGATTTGGAGAGTTTGTTTCATCGATTGATTGTATCGCAAGTTCTGTAGAGTTCGCTGCTGTGCTGAGCGCTGTTCTATCTACCACAGGGGTAGAACTGGACCACCTAGTGTACGGTGGTTTGAAGCGCTAAGATACAGTTTGTAGACTCACCTATAATTTGATCAAGCAACATCTAGACCGCTTTGCGACGCGATCCATCGATTGTTGAAATGCACTGAAAGACTGCTCTAGTGTCTCTGCCGACGGGATACATGTTATCCACGGAACGTGGGAGGCTGAGTACTGTGGTTAGGACTGTTCCATCTCGACGAGATTCTCTAGGGGTGTCCGGTGGTCACCGTCACCGTCGACCGTTCCGTCAGCAGTGATGCGGTACGATTCACCGAACTGTTGGACGTCCAACGTCGTCGTCTTGTGAGTTACGTCCCAGCCAGCGTCAGCTAACCGGTCTGCAAGCCCGTCGAGCCACTGAGCATCCAATGCCCCTGGTTCGATGGGCTCCAGTCGCTGTTCGGGGAATCCATATCGGTTGATGTCACGCTGTCCAGCCTCCTCGAAGAGTACATCGGGGTCGGCGTCCTGCCAGTCGGGCCAGGCGTCAGCCAATGTTGACCGGAACGCCACGACAACGAGTTGCGCGTCGGGCGGACAGCCGGAATTGTCCTCGGCTGTCGTGCGTGTCCCAGCATCCGTCTCATACTCCCAGTCAGCAATCGTCTGGTCGTCCGGCCGCCAGATTACGATTGCCTCGTTGGGGTCGGAATCCTCGCTATCGATCACTGACCCACCCACAGAAACCGTCCCAGTAGCCTGGTCGGGAACCATCGTAGAAGATGCCAGCACTGCTATCGTCAAAGTACTTCGGTCGCGTAACAATCGAAGACGGCACACGCATACGAATCCGCACCGTGTTGCCGGTGGCCAGCACGTCGTCGTGCATCGATGCCTCTACCAGACTGTATCTGACCATGTGCATCTCGAACACCTCGAAGCGCCGACGCACCCGGAGTTGATGCCTGCTCCTGAATGCGCCGGCACCCATCGCCGGCGCTCGAAAACCCGGTGCTGGCGGTTGCGTCTTCGGCGTCGGTCGCTCGGTCGACAGTGATGGTCAGGTCCTCGCGTCGATGTCCGCGAGCACCTCTTGGACGGCTTCGACGGGCGGACTTACGAGAGAACCGACTGGGCGGCATTTGCGAGTTCGGCGGGCGGCGCGTCTTCGAGGCGGTCGTCGGCGAGCTTCAGGCGGAGACGCGGCCGACCGATGTCGATAGGAACTTTCTCCGTG
The DNA here is from genome assembly GCF_049705385.1 of Halobacterium sp. MBLA0001. NCBI lineage: Archaea > Methanobacteriati > Methanobacteriota > Halobacteria > Halobacteriales > Halobacteriaceae > Halobacterium > Halobacterium sp. MBLA0001. The sequence continues at coordinate 24,770 of NZ_JBNAMQ010000006.1, read as the reverse complement.
TCGATAAGCCCGAGGTCTTCGAGTTTGGTTTTCGTGCGGGAGAACGTCGCCTTCGACGCGACGCCGACGTCCTCGCCCCACTTGCTGATGTCGTAGAAGAGTTCGCGATTCTTCGCGGCGGCCAGCAGGCTGACGGTGACCCCGTCGAGGCCGTCGCCGCCACCGCGTGCGGTCTCCATAGATGCGAGGATCGCTTGGAAGTCCGCCTTGACGTCCGTGCCGAGCTTCGCGTCGAGCGTCTGGCGGACGCGGTCGATAGCGGGCGTCCGAAGCGTGAACGGTTCGCTATCCTCCCAGTCGTCGGCGACGGCGTCGTCGGCGGTCTCGGCGAATTCGGCGTGGTCGGTCGTGAGCCCGCCGACGAGCCTGCCAACCTTGACGAGTGCGACCGTGCGGTCCGCCGTGACAAGCATCGACGACCGGGCGTTGCAGTCGACGGTCCGCAGCTCGAGGGCGTCGTCCTCGACGAGGGTTGCGGCCGTGCTCGCGACGAGGAAGTCGTCGGTCACGTCCTTCAGCGTGCGCTCGTCGCCGAGCAGTCGAATGGACGGAAGCTCCCCTTCGTAGGCGTTGGCGACGTCGACGAGTTCCCCGACGGTCTCGCCGCGACGTCTCTCATCAATTCGACGTAGATGGATTCGAGGCCGAGTTCACGGACAAGCTCCAGCCTCCACGAGCGAACGCGTCAGGGTGAGCGAAGTAGGGCGGGGTAGTTGACTACTCGGTAGGGTGGTTCTGTGTCGGTGTTTTCGGGGGTTTTCGCTTAAAAAATATGTCTGACGCATCTTTTTTATGCCCGGGGTGGGAAAGGCTACGCAACTAAGGTAGGCTAACCGCACGACGTGCCCTAGTCGTCGGGGATGCCTCTGGCTGGTGAAATAATTGGTTTCACCGCCGAGGATGGCTAGTCCCCGACGGCAAGAGAACCCTCACAACCACTTGGTTCTCGCGGGCCCATGACCTAATAGCTTTCGCCCTCAGCCGTGGCTCTGCGACTTTCTTGGCCGAGAGTCACCAGCGGCTCTCCTCGAAGGTAGATGGTCTTGGGTACGACGACCTCCCTGGGAGTCGTCAGCACACAACTTCTCGGACACCCCCCCGTCATGTCCGGAGACCATCCGCGTTGGCTCGTCGGCTGCTCGACCTGCGAGGAGCTCTGGCTCACCGCCGCCACCCGCGACACCACGACCTGCCCCCGCTGCAGGAGTACCTACCGGACCCAAACGCTCCGCAAGTTCGCCGAGGATACGGACCGCGACGCGCTCATCGAGAAACGCACCCAGATTCTCGCGAGCCGGAGCGGCCCACGCGCTCGCGAGCAGTACCGTGCCACCGTCGACGACGCCCTCGCCACCCACGACTCCCTCGATGACGCCGCCCGCTCATCACTCATCGACGAGGAGGTGGTTCTCCGTTATCTCGGCGCCGACGATGCCGCCGACCTGCTGTACAATACCCGGGAATCGACGACAGCCCCGGATTCTGCCGCCGAGGACCCTGCTTCCGGGCACGCAAACCCCACCTTTGACCCGCTTGGAGTCGCCCTTCCCGTGGCTGCTGATCCTGGTATTTCGCGCATTCCGCCTGAACGGGACGGCCAGACGGATCTCTCGACGACGGTCGTCTATCGTGGGTTGCAGCCTCAGCTGCGGCGCTGGATTCCCAGCCTCCTCGAGGACCTCCTCCCAACACTCACGGCCGCCGTCGCCCAGTGGACCATCGACCAGGACACCGTTGCCCTCGACGAGCGGGACACCGAAGCCATCGCGACGGCGCTGCTCGATAGGCTTGAGATCGACCCTGGGATCGTTGAGATCGAGGGCGACCGCCAGGCGCCCGTCGAGGTCCGCGCGTGGGTCCGTGACCTTGTGGCGTTCACTGTCCGTGCCGTCGACGACGATGGCGTCGCCGTTGATGACGCTCCGAACTCGCTGACGCGAATCGGCACGGGTCGTGGGTTGGTCAACGCTGGCCGGGCAGCGCTCCGGGCTGGCCCGGCCGCACTCCTTGAGTCCCTCGAGGTGGCGCCACAGGTCGCTGCGACGCTCAACGAGGGCGAATGGGTTGGGACACGGCAGGAGACGCGGACCCGCTCACTGGACGCGCTGGACGCCCTCTCGGAGGCCCTGGACATCCAGTTGGTGTTCTCGACACCGCGTATGGAGACACTCCTCCTCGAGGACCACACGGACTGGACGAGGCGGCATCTCAGTCTTACCGACACCACCGAGACCTCCCATCCGTCTGCATCCGACACAGATGGCGATGCGGACGCCGCACTCGCGCGCCAGGCATGGGACATCCTCCGCGAACGCGAATGGTCGGGGACGGGCTACACGCGCATCCTCGGCAATCTCTCGGCCGCTGGCGCGACTCGCGGCGACCTCGCTGCCGACGACGACGTCGGCCTCTCCGAGGGCAGCATCTACGCCTACGTTGAGGACCTCGCCGAGGCTGGGTTCGTCACCATCGACGACACCACACGCCCCAGTATAGTCCAACTAACCGCGCTTGGGGCGTCTATCGCCGACTACGTCGACACTGAGGGGGCCGTCCAGAATCCCGCGCAGGCGAGTCTTACTCAGTCCCCCAACCGCGATACAAGAGAGTGTACTCCCCAACCCAGCCAAGAGCCGCCCCGGGACGCCCCCCGGCCGGGCGACGACCGCGTCTCTGGTGCTGAGTCATTCCTCGCGGCGACCGGTGACGCTGAGGAAGACGGCTACACTCGGTTCCTCGGTCGGTACAGCGGTGGAGCCGCGCCTCGAGAGATCGAGCCGGCGACGCTCCACCACCAGCTGGGGGCTGGCCGCTGTACGGAGGGTGTTTCGGTCGTAGAGGACGCAAACCTCCAGGACTTCGAGGATAGCCGCGTTTCCTACTTGTCTGGTGGGCCGTCGTTCGACGACGATGTGTCGGTGGTCCTGGAGTGGGGGAATCCGCTGGGAACGTTGGCACGTCTTGTTGGAACCTTACTCGGCGGGCGGGCGTGGAGTAAGATTCTGCGCCGGAGTCGCCTCGGAAGCAATCTCGAGAATCTATGGGCGGGTGCCGACGCGTTTGATGCTGCGCTGGCGGACGTCGCGACGTTCGGCGCGCAACTGGGGTGGATGAGTTCGCGTGAGGAAGACGACTATCTGTCGTACCGGGAGCGGCTTGAAGATGTTCGGTGTTCGCTGCTCGAGGAGGTGGGGCGGTTCGACGAGCTTGATCACGAGCAGCGGTCGGCATTATTGTCGAAGCTGATTGGGTTGGTGACGACGGCGACGACGCTATATCACGCTGCTGGCTACGATTTGACCGTGCATCTGCGGGTGCCGGACGTGACGCAGTTGCGTCGCGATGACGGCCGATACGGCCGCTTCCTCGGGTTCTTCCGGTCGGTGGTGGCGAAGCAAGGCGTTTACCGGGGGCCGGATGGTGTGCATTCGATTTATCGGATGCAGCGTGAGCAGCGCGCGGAGAAGCTCAAACGGCGGCTGGGCTACGAGATTGACCCAGGAGAGCCGGAGGCGGAGTTGACGTGTTCGTGGGTGGTGGCCGTCGACGAGGCCGGTGACGAGGTTGTCGACGAAATCGAGGCCGCGCTGCGTGCTGAAGACCATCGGGTTCGGGACCGCATCCAGGAGGGCAGTGAGGACGCAGCGGTGATGGACGTGCCAGTGGCCCTGGCGAACGGGGCGGCGACGACGCGGCGGATTGTGGCGGCGTTCGCGATGAAGAAAGGGTTCGGCGCCGAGGCGCGTCAGGACCTCGACCGGCTCGTGCGTGTGGTTCACGCCGCGCTGGGGACACAGGACCGTGCGCCGTCGCCGTTCGACGTGGCAGCCGTCATGCAGGCGTTAGAATCAAAGGATGACCCATCGGACGAACTGGATGTCAGCGCGCTCGCGACAGGCATCGCGACGTTGCCGGCGAACCGGCTGCTGCCGTCGCTGTTCGACGATGGTGAGCGGCCGAAGCTGGCGCTCCAGAAGATGCTCCGGGCACTCCTTGGGAGCCACGGAGCGGTGAGTCGCGAAGATCTTGTAGCGGTATCCTCGAAGAATTCGGTTGACCGGTATCTGCAGCGGTTGCGGGCGCTGGACATCGTCGAGCGGGTAGGCCCAGGGGAGTACCGAGCGTATTTGGAGCCGTGGTGGGTGCCGGAGAACGGCCAGAGTGAGCCGTATCGTGAGGAATACGATGGAGAGATTGCGGCAACCGGCCTGGGGACAGGGCGGTGGGACGAGGTGTTGCTCGGTGCCGCCCGTGAACTTGGCGAGGACACGGCGAGTGAGGCGTCTATTACGGCGTTTTCAGCACCAGTAGTGTTTGAGGAGGTGGTGGAGGCTCATCCGATTTTACAGCAGTACGAACACCTCCTCCGAGTGTACGTTGATGGCGTCACTGAGGATGAACCGTCGTCGACGGTCGCGAGAATTGGGTCACCACCGCCGGGTGCGGGCCCAGCGCAGCAGACGCTGACAGCGGGGGTGTCAGGTGATTAACTCGGTTGGGGGACGCGAGTAAGACTTCACGTCCTCCGGGACCGCTGCTGGTCACTGTTCGTTCCACACCTAGACGGTGATCCGGTTGTTCTCACGTCGTCTGTCTCAGAGTGCTGTTTTGGATTTCACAAATGGATTGTCGATGACACGGACGCCGAGTAATCGGGTGGGAGCGTGGGACTCTGACCGTCACTATTGGTTGATGATGCGCCGGATTCGGATGAGCTTCGGGCGGCGATGTACACCATATTTGGCAGGCTGTGAGCACTGAACAACCGACGCTCCTATTGCGTAACTTGCAGGTGCAGATGTGTCTCGCTTCCACCGAGGGCGGCTTCTCGATTTCGTACGAGTAGCGTCGCCGCGGACAGCATGACGGATACCGGGAGGCGTCGGTCGAGATTGGGGACCTTCAGACGGAAGTCCTTCTTTATATGTAAGTTGTACAAGCTGGATTTTTGCCCTCCCCTCCGCGATAATGAGGTTGTAGTGCTCTAACTTGGCCAAGTAGTTCCGTACCGTTCGCTCGGTTTTCGGATCCTCCACCAGGTTACTGTACTGTTCGTACAGAGTGGGTGGATTGATTTCTTCCGCCTCGTTGATGATGTTGTACAGCGTTTTCTGGTGAGGAGTGAGGCGATTAATGGTCTCCCGCTCGATTTCCAATTTCGCTTCCAAAACAACATCTGCGATCACCGATGACTGGATTCGACTCTGCCCGTTCTGATTCGCTGTCCGTGCTGCTTTCCTGAGAATCCCGATTGCGACACGAGCATCACCTGCTGCACGCTCCGCGATTTGCTGTAACCCGGATGCTGTTATTGCATCTTCTGCCAGTCCCCAGTGAGCACGATCGCGTAGAATCAGTACCTCACAAAGCATCCGGAGCTAACTGATGCTGGATCGTGAGTTACCGACGAACCAAAGCTGGATTTGTGTTCTGAAGATCCATTCCGACGACGAGAGACGGGAAGCCGTCGCGTCGGCGGCAATCGCCGCCGACAGCGACGGCGTTGCCACTGATCGGCAAGGCGTACTCGATTACTAGTTACCGGTGAAACCGGTCGTCCGGTGGACGATTCGCGGGGACGGACCGACGCACTGCGAGGGCCGTCCACGCTGCCCGGGTCACCATATCGATGAACTCTTCGAAGGGCCACCACCAGAGGCGACGCCCGCCTCGGCGGGGCGTCGCCACGTACTCCCAGTGCAAGAACCGCCAGACATTCTGAATCAGGAGGCTGAGAACAACGAACAACAGCCGTCTCGTGGGATCTTGCGTTGTCGTCGAGATAATCGTTGACTCGGAGAGGCGATAGCTCGCTTCGATCCCGAAGCGTTTGCTGTAGTGGGATCGAGCCTGTCGTGGCTCGTCGATGAACGGCGCGTCGACGGCGTAGCCGTGACGCGCCACCCCATGCTCATCGTATCGACCATTCTTGTAGGTACAGTCGATCATCACCGGAAATTCGACGGTCCACTCGTGTTCGCCATAGGACGTCGTGAGATCGTGAGTGATCTCACGACTCCAGCCCTGGGTGAGTTCGGTCTTGATCTTCTTGCCCCACGAAATGACCGGGACGATGTACGCGAAATTGTGCGCTTGGAGTAACGTGAGACACTTCCCGTCGTAGAAGCCGCTATCGAGATAGACCGCTTTGACGTCGAACTCGAAGCTATCGATCAGTCCAAGAAACTCGGCGAGGACATCGCTGGCGGTGTCGCCGTCGGTGAGACGGCGCACCGCCAAGGTGTATCGCTTGTTGTTCACGCGTGCGTAGAGCGTGGCGTAGGCGTGGAACGCAGTCGTTCCTGCTTTGGCCTCGTTGTAGTAGAGGCCGTCTGTCTCGTCTTCGTCACCGTAGTAGGGCCGCAGGTGGAGGTCAGCAGCGACCTCCACCTGCTCAGGGAGGGTTTCGAGAACATCCTGTTGGAGGAGCGTGTTCCCGGTAGATTCGACGGTTTCGAGGTCGAACTTGGTCCGGAGATGATGAAGAACACCGTTGCCAGAGGGAGCGTCTTCGCTCTTCTCGCAGAGGGTGGATATCGAGGTCCCGTCGGCGGTCGCGCCGACGAGGACCTCGAAGATGTCCTCTGGGTCGATTTCTGCGTTCTCACCAAGATCTAGCGTGAATGCGCTGGTGAGAACGTTGACGAGAAAGTTAAGGAGCTGGTCTTCGTGGATTTCACTGTCCGCTTGCTCTGTTTGTTTGGTCACAACTCAGCAAGCGGACTTCTCAACTAACGGCTTTGTGAAGTACTGAGAATTGATACTAATTCATCGTGCCCGTATTGGTTGAAATGGATTCGATTGGCGTTCCGGAGACGGCTGTGCAGACGTTCATCTAACGGCGAAAACAACTCTTCCTCCCGGTTAGCAATGAGAATCAGCGTCAGCTCCCGCATTCGGCATAAATCATACAACAACTCCTTGTTCTGGAGTTGATCGACTTCGTCTAAGATGACGACGTACGGTGCTTCGTCGTAGTCTCGGAGACGGTCAAGAAGCAAATCCCGTGGAGTGGACTGGCGGTGAATGTCGTACGCTTCTCCGATGCCATCCAGTAACTGGTACAAGGTTTTGAATCGAGTATAATCCTCCCAGCAGTTCACGTACTGTGTATTCAGGTCAACGACGTTCCCACGGAGTTCTTCGACAATGTACTGAGCAATACAGGTCTTCCCAACCCCGGATGGACCGTACAGTAACGTTGGTTCTGTAGAGTTGCCGTTCGTGACTGCTTCGAGAATACTGGAGAGGTAGTTTACTTCCGAATCCCGATGACGGACCTCTCTCGGAATGAACTCTTGTTGAAGAACCCGGGCATCTGTTATCATGGTTGCGTCGACACAGTCTTCTGGGATGATAAATGGAAGTGTGTAGTTTCCAAAACTTCCGAAAGGCCCCCGAGTATGCATATCTATGGTTCTATAGAAACCATGTAAACCATCCATTCACCAAACCTATATAAGGGGGTCGTGGTTACTACCTGATAACATGACGGACGAGGAGACTTCAATCAGCGTCAAGAAGCCAATACGGGACGAGCTTCGGCGCTACAAAGCCGACGACGGGCTCACCTACGATGAGGCGATAGCCCGTCTCCTCGAACACGCGGACTGGGTCGAAGACGAAAATGAGCTGCTGGAGAAGATCAAAGAATGACAGACACGCCAATCTCCGAACGAATTACCCCCAGCGACGAAATCCTCCGGGATGACGGGACGATTGACTCCACCGGGCTGCTGGACGAAGTTAGCCTCTACAACCTCTACGACGAACGTGACTCCCCAGAACAAGACGCGGAACGTATTCTGGAAATCACGTATCCCACAAACACGCTCTCCACAATCATCAGGAACACCGCAAGGAACCTAAACGGAGACTCTGACTTCTCCGAAGGCGGGCAGATTGTCGGAGGTGGATACGGAAGCGGGAAAAGCCACATCGAACTCGTCATTTACCATCTTTTCAACTCGCCAGAACTCGGCCAGGCATGGGTTGACCAGCAAGGCATTGACGCAGAAATCCCCGCTGAAACGAGGACCGCTGCACTCCAGATGTTCAATCTGGAAAAGGACTACAACCGCCTCTCCGAAGCCGTCGGTGACTACCTCGGCATCGACGAATGGGTCGGCGGAACTGACCTCCCGACCGTCCACCAAATCCGGGACACGCTGGACGGCGAACCAGCACTTGTCCTTCTTGACGAGTTCGAGCGCTGGTACGGGATGATGGAGCGAGACGAATACCAGGACGACAATCTCGCGTTCCTACAGAATCTGCTCGAAGCGGCTGGCCGTGAAGACACCCGGCTAAGCGTCTTCGTGTCTCTGCTCTACGAAAACGAAGACGTTCAAGCCATTACGCAACGTACCAACCCGTTCACACACGACCTCGGCTCCCGGCGTGATGAGAAGATCGAGTTCATTCTGCACCGTCTCATCGGTGAGGTGACGGACGCAGAAGGTGTGTCCTCACTTGCGAAAGAATACACCGATGTCTACCGGCAGAACGACCAAATCGAACTGGAAGACTATCACGACATGGAAAACCGGATTGAACGGTACTACCCGTTCCATCCGCTCACCTTAGAGCTCCTGATGGAGAAATACTCCGAGCAACGAACCAGCTCGGACGCTCGCGGTCTCCTCCGATTCCTCACGGAGATCCTCAGCGACAACTACACCGAAGTAGATCTCATACTCACGGGGAACGTTGACGTTCACAAGTACACTGACCGGTTCCAGTACATCGACAACGAACTGGTCGGGAAGTACATCAACGACTACAATCGCCTCCAGAAATCTGACGGGTCCTTCGACGAATTCATCGAGGAACTCATCAACATCACGCTGCTGCACAGCCTCGCACGCGCCGGTGAAGAAGGCGCAAACAAACGCGAGATGCTGATGGGAGTCATGCGGAAAGGAATCAATGCCCACCGAATCATCCAAACATTCACCGAAGATGTCTATGGGCACGCCTGGCACATCCACCGGATCAACGGTGAATACGCATTCGACGTTGACGAAAACCCAGCAGCCCGCATCGAAAAGAAAGCCGAAGACATCCACAAACACGATGCCATTCACCGGACAGAGTCCCTGATACGCGAGGACCTGTTCAACGGTCGGAACAACGTGTACATCCTCGATCCGGTGAACACTGAACAGAATATTCCGGATAACAAGACGTTCAAGATAGTCGTATCACTCGCAGCCAAGCAGAATTACGACGACGTGTTTGAAGAACTCACTACCGGGCAGAACCGGGAGTTCAGCAACACGCTCGTATTGGTTACTCCTGAAAAACTGGCCGGCATCGATTCGAACACAGGTATCCGGCAACTCGCCCGGAAGGTCGTGGCAGGAGAGCAACTCAAGCGGGAAGAAGAGGTCCTCCCCGAAGGGTTCGAGGAAATCCATGACCAGAACTACCAGAATCTCCGCGACCGGGTTCGGGACAAATTCGGCACCGTTCATACATCGACAGAACGCGGGCTGTTCCCTGAGACCCTGCCCACTGGTCCAGACGTGAATTTCTACGACGCAACGGTTAGCGTCGTGAAACCGGACCCCAGCCAACTTCGGTCAGAGGTCAAGAATGCCGTGAAAGACGAGGGTGCGAGTGGGATACAGTATGAGCACCTCCGTAATGACTTCTACCGAGAGACGGCACAAGCGACGCTAACAGAGGAGTCTGAGTTGGAGGATGCAATCAAGTCGCTCTGCCAAGATGGCGTACTCAAAGTTGGTGGGTATTTCGAAGAACGGGTTCGGAGCCTCGGAAACGACACGAACCTCGTTCACGAACAGTACATCAGCGATGATGACGACGAAGAAGAGGAAGAAGAGACCAACACGATCACCGTAGATACCTCTGGCGGCGACACTACTGGTGGTTCCGAGACGACCACTTCTGGTGGAACTACGACCGGGACTGGCACCCTCAGCGGTGGGGAAACTACCACGGCAGAGACGGCGTTCAGCTGCCCACAGTGCGGCGACGAACTCGAAAGCACATCGTGTGAATGCGGGTTCGAATTCGACGCTTCAGACGTTGTTGAAGGAAATGTCTCGGTCGAAGGCGCAACTGTTGATGAGCTCTTAGATGAGTTCGGAATCGAGGAACCCGAAGGCCCGAAAATCCGCCCCCACCCGATTATGGGGACGGTTGATGCAGATAATAAGCCAGACCTGATCGACCAGATTGAACGAGACACTCAGGGTTGGGACATCCACGAAGCAACGATCACGATTGAAGGTGTCCTCACCAACGAGGACCTTGGTGAATACGGAATCAACGCTGACGCTCTGGATGAGCGAGTGAACCTTGACGAAACGTTCGAGATCACCCCAGATGAACCGTTGGACCATGACTCATTCTTAGCGCTCCTGTGGGATCTGAAAGTCCCAGAGAAGGCATCACTCTCAGTTAAGATGCAGGTGGACAAGAATGAGTAACGAACTATACGCCGAAGAAGAGTTTAATGCTCTTCTCCAGGAGAAGAACGTTCTGGATGGAGTATTCGAGTGCCTCCGCCGAATCTGGGGCAATACAGACGCACTCAGCGATCGGCACCTCGCTGAATCAGAGTACCAGACTCGATTGTTAGAATATGAACTGTTGAAACTGTACCCTGGACTCTACGATGAACTCATTGATGCGATGGGGGATCACCCTGTAACCTCCATCGACAGTGGGTGTGGGGTGATTATGGATGCCCTCAGCGTCCGTGAAGGATTCCGATTAGAGCAGGATCTGCAGTCTGAGCATGATTGGGAGGTCTCATTCACTTGGGCTCCTATTGAAGGGCTCCCTAGTGAGACACAGTTTATTTGCGGTGAATGGTTCGGTGCTCAGAGCCCATCAGCAGTTTCACGGGACGATTTCCGTTTCATCGGCGATCGGGATGTCCCACAGCTCCCGAGTTCAGATCCAGCGTTCGTCTGGACACGTCACCCAGATCAGCGACTCGAAGGGGCCCTGAAGGGCAATTACTCTATGGAAGAAGTAGAGCAAATCTACGAAGGCGTGAAAGAGCTCCTTGAAGACGTGATTCAAGAAAGCGTCCACACTGAATTCCTCGTGACGAGCGATCACGGTTACGTGAATCACCTTGGGAACTCCCCATACTCCTTATCCGATGAAGAGGAATCCTCTCTATCGAGCAAATTCAGTAGCAGATTCCGTGAAATCGGGAATGGGCAGGCGTACCGGGTGCTTGAGAATGCTAATGTTATTAAAAGAGCAGGTGGCCATTACGTAGTAAGAGGACATCACAAATGGACGAAACGTGGGGCGACGAAGAAAATCATGCACGGCGGACTCAGTCTTCCCGAATGCATGACACCGGTACTGCGGATCGATACGACTGGAGGTAACTAACAATGACAGAAACCTGGGACAAACTACCACTAGACCTGATGGATGACTTCGCTGAAAAAGAATCATACAGCCGGCACCACTACCGGCCAGTTTATTCGATGCACAAGTGGTGGGCTCGCCGTCCGGGTTCGACCTTCCGAATTCTCACATTAGCTGCTCTGACTGGTGACGACACTACAAAAGACGACATCATCCGCCGGAATGACTCAGGGACTTATGATGGGTTGTACCTCAATACTAAAGAAGAAGACTTCAGTGACAACGTAATCCTTGATCCGTTTTCGGGTGGAGGGACCACTCTTGTGGAGGCAAACCGGCTGGGAGCAGATACAATCGGATATGAGCTCAACCCGGTTGCCTGGTACGTGGTAAAGAAGTCTATTGATGATGTAGACTTGGACGCACTAAAGGAGGCATACGATGAGTTGGTCTCTAATGTTCGGAGTGAAATCGGGGAGTACTACGAAACAGAGGACCCCGATACAGGAGAAACAGGTGAGATACTGTATACGTTCTTGAGCCAGAAGTTGCCTTGTCTAACCTGTGATGAAGAGGTCCGCCTCTTCCCAAGGTACAAAATTGCAGAAAACAAATCGAACGCTCCTGCTGCTCTCTACTGCCCCAATGCCGATTGTAGTGGAGATCGGCTAATTACGCTGAACAGGGACATCAAAGACACAGAAACATGTCCCGCCTGTGGACACACATTTGATCCGTCTGATGGCAATGCAGGACGTGGGAAGTACACCTGCGGGAATGGGCATAAGCACGACATCAAAGAGACCCTACAGAGAAAAGACGAAAAGCCGGAATTCGAGTCGTTTGCGCTCCAATACGCAGTGAGCTCTGACAAAAATAAAAAGTACAAAGCATTAGATCAGGCCGACAAAGAAACCGTTGAAGAATTGAATGAGCGTTACGAGAAGGAAAAGGACGAGTGGCTGACCCCGACACAATCAATTCCAGAGGGGGACAAGACGAAGGCGCTTCTAAACTACAACTACGAACGGTTCGAGGAGCTGTTCACCCCTCGGCAATTGTTAGCGTTCTCAACGCTGTTCAAAGAAGCAAAAGAAATCGAGGACGATAATCTGTCTGAGTTCCTCATCCTGGCAATCTCCAATTGTCTGAGATTCAATAGTAAACTCTGCACTTGGGATTACAGGCGACAGCTGGGGGTTAATGTGTTCAAGAGACATGCATATGTTCCTCGTGCACAGCCAGTAGAGGGCAACCCGATAAACGAACTCGGTGGTAGAACAAGCATCAACAACTTCTACGAGAGTGTCGTCAAAGGTAAGAAATACTGTCAGGAGCCCTTTGAAAAAGTCAAGAACACCACTACTGGGGAAACGGTTTCGCACGAGATCCTGAATGAAGATGTTGACCCAGACCGACTACTGAATCTTCAGTCAAAGACATCTGAATTGATGGAGGAAGATGATGAATCAGTAGATTACGTCATTACTGACCCTCCGTACTACGATAATGTTCAGTACAGTGAACTCTCTGATTACTTCTACTCTTGGCTTCACCATGCACTGGAAGACGAATACGAAGAGTTCGAACCTCAGTTAGTTCCGAAAGCCCGGGAAATCGTAGCCAACAAACAGGCCAAGAAAGACGAAGAGTTCTTCATCGAGAGCCTCTCGAACGTATTCGAGGAATGCCATCGGGTGTTGAAAAACGATGGTGAAATGGTGTTCACCTACCACCACAACAAGAACGAGGCATGGTCTGTCATCCTCAAGGCCATCATAGATAGCGGGTTTACTGTTACAGGGGCATACCCTGTCCAGTCAGAGCGCTCGAATAACCCACACATCACTGACTTAGATAATGCCGAATACGACATCCTGATCTTCGCAAATAAAGAAGAAACAGATGAAGAGACTACATTAGACGAACTTAGGCAGGATCTGTTCTTTGAGTTGAAAGACATTGCAAATGAAGAGCAGGAACGTCATCAAAACCTGTCCCAAGCCGATTTGGGAGTCATCCTTCGGGGGAAGTGCATGTATTACTACTCAAAACACTACCCGCAGGTTTACTCAAACGGTGAGAGAGTGACGATCGACGAAGCCCTTGACACCGTAGACTCCGTCATTGAACAAGTCGTTGAAGGGTCGGTTAACCTTCCAGACAGTATTGATCCCTTCACAGAAGCTTACGCTGCGTTCTGTAAGCGTGGTGTTGAAGAATACGACAGTCTGAACAAGCACCTCCTCGCCAAAAATCTGAATGTTGGCGATCTTGAGGATGAGAATCTTGTGAAGGGTCCGCGAGAAAAGAAGGAGCCAGTCACTGCTGATGAGCGAATTACCTACATCGAAGGGAAGCTCAACAAAAACGGTAAAGACGGTGATGAACTGCTCGACATCGATAAGGTACAGTACCTATTCCATCTGTATAAGACGGATCAGAACACCGTTGAATACCTGAAAGAGTGGAAAACGGACGAGTTAGAGGAACTCGCTAACTTCATGTCTGAAGTCACAGGTGACGATCGGTATGAGAACGTAATGAACATGGGGATTACTCAGTTCTAACAATGGCACTCCATCAAGGCTACAACATCGTGACTGAGCCAGTCGCGGACACCAGTAACGATCTCACCGCATTAGAGTTCTTCCGTAAGCTGGCTGCTGACCAGTCCGTTGAGTGTCCTGTGACAGTTACAGGCCTTGATGATTTGCTTTACAACGCGACTGAAGACTCTCGTAGCAGGATCATTCGAGAATTACAGCAGGTGCTTCGACGAACACGGTCCATCCAGTCGATGGACGCAGTTCAGCTCTACGTAGATGGGACGATCGTTGACGATAATGCGTTCCGGATCCGAATCGAACGTAGTCAGGGCGGGGTATACCTGAATGTTGGACAGCTCTTCGTAGAAGAGCCGAAACCAGTCTCAGCCACTCACTCCGTCGCCCGGAAGTAACAACCCTACCGAGTAGCTTTCACGCCGAACTCTTCCTCGATAACAGTTAGAACAGAGTCAGCAGTGAACGCTGAGAACGCATCTGTATTGATGTTAGTTCGGACCTGATGGGGCTGGTACGGTTCTGTGACCTTGTTCCGGGACTGCACGGTTCGAAGCGAGTCTCTGAGACTGGCCTCAGCGTGCGGATCACCCAGCTCCGCAACTGACTCGCCTTTTGGTCGGACCCACAACTCCCAGTCAAACCCGTCGGTTAGCAAGGCGACCGCATGGACATCGAGATCGCTGTCCAAGTACTCTACCATGTCGTTCCGTGCGTTCTTGAGCTTCTTCGGGGGTTTCACTTCCCCAAAGAACCGAACGTCGTTCTGCATTGCGACATCGATCGGGAGGGACGTAATTGCGAAGTCAGGAACACCGCCGCTCCTCGGCCACCGCGGTGCGTACTGTTTCGGTTGTGGGCGGAGTGAGTACCCAAATGCCTGGCGAAGCATTGGGAACACTAACTGGTCTTCAGTGAATCGCTCGGGGTTCTGGATCAGGTGTTTCCCTTTCAGGTAGTATTTCCCATCGACAACTTTGTCGAAGTGCGCGGTGCATTCACGCGCTCCGATTTCATCGGTGAAGTCTTCGAGGACTTTCAGGATGCTGTGAGCGAGGGGGTCATGGTCATCGAAGGTTGTTGACTGGTCGGACATCTACTCTAATTCCTCAATTCGTCCCTCAAGTGTATCGATCCTGTCGATAAGATCGTCCACCAAGCGATCTTCAATCTGGAGTGCAGCAACACGCTTCGCTAACTCGGCGATTTCTACAGGCATCGACAACTCATTCCGGTGTTTCTCCACGAATTTCGTCCCAGTCTCTGTTAGTGCGGAGGAGTGAATGATGTAATCTGGGCGCTCTCCGAAAGTTTGCTGCATCCCGCGTTCCGTGTCGATTAGCTGCGCGGCACTTCCGCCCAGCTGACTTTCGATTCGGGAGTGCACCGCGTGTTCGTTCTGAGCACCAATCGATTCAACAACATCCTCCAGTTTCGCTTCGCCGTGTAGATACACGTAGACTAGGAGATGTTGTGAAACTTCGTCGATTTGGTATACCTCTCCGTGCTGTGCTTCGTAGAAAATTGAGGCCATGTTGTGTCTACACTATCCTAACCTTCAGTTTCGGATAAACCCTCACCTGCTTAGGAATGCTCATCTTGGACTCAGCGAACACTGCCGATCAATTATACACCCTACTGCTACGCGCCAATTCCCGGTTGTTCGCTTCGGGGGCGTAATGTAGGCAGTAAGAGGGGTTGGCACTGAACCCCGTAAGCGAACCTCTCAAGCGTGAATTAGTGTTAGCAAGTTATCGTTTTGTATGAGCGTACCTTCCGAACTTGTGCATCGCTACCAGAATGCCGAAGATATAGCGCCAGACGATTTATTGATCGATCTCACCGAGCGAGGCATCCGCGACGTCGTGAAGCGCACTGCCGAGCGTGCGGCCGCCGAAACCGGCGACGATGACTACCAGTACGTGAGTTCCCACGACCTCCGGCGACGCTTCGCGCAGCGTCTCCTCGTCGACCGCCAGATGAACCCCCGCGTCGTGATGGCTGTCGGCGGCTGGGATAGCTTCCAGGCCATCGAACCCTACCTGAACGCGCCGACGGCCGACGTCGTCAACGATGCCTTCGAGGAGGCCGGGCTTGCATGACCGAAGAGGGCGTCGATCCCGAGGACCCGCGACCGGCGGGCCACTACCCACGGTTCAGGGATAACGAGTGGCACTACGTACCGGACGACCTCGCACAGACGATCTCGCTGGGGCCGGGCGGCGACGGCGAGGAAGGGCAGGATTGGGTGCTCACGTACACGCCGGAGCAGCGAGATGAGGACGACCGCGAGAAAGTCCTCGTCCGGTTGACGCCACGCGCGCTCCAAGAACTCTATGTCGAGACCATCCGTTCTAGTTTAGTGGAGAATCCTGTCGCTATCTGCTGATTAGATATCGTCGCAACTACCCGGTTGAGGAACCCGGTGGGAAGTGTGTACTCTCCACCGGACTCGGTAGTTGTTGACCGAATTCAAAGAGCGTTTCCCTCTGATGAGTTGCGCGAGCGCGCTCGCGCAACGAATCTCGTTGAGCGTGAGCGGAAGTTCGACATCGTTGCGCTGTTTTACACACTCTCGTTTGGCTTCGCTGCTGGCTCAGACCGCTCTCTGCAAGCATTTCTCGAACGCTATGTCGAGATGGCTGACTGCGACGACCTCTCTTACGCGGCGTTCCACGACTGGTTCGAACCGGGGTTCGTTGCACTCCTTCGAGAGATTCTCGATGATGCTATCGAGAATCTCGATACTGGACGAGCCGACTTGAGCGGACGTCTCGAACGCTTTCGAGACGTCCTCATTGCTGACGCGACTATTGTTTCGCTGTATCAAGACGCCGCTGATGTCTACGCCGCAACCGGCGAAGACCAGGCTGAACTGAAACTCCACCTCATCGAGTCACTCTCGACAGGTCTTCCAACACGGTTCCGCACAACCGACGGCACGACTCACGAACGGAGTCAGCTACCCACCGGAGAGTGGGTAGCTGACGCCCTCATCCTGCTTGATTTGGGCTTCTACGATTTCTGGTTGTTCGATCGTATCGACCAGAACGGCGGCTGGTTCGTCTCCCGCGTCAAGGACAACGCGAACTTCGAGATTGTCGAAGAACTGCGGACTTGGCGAGGCAACAGCATTCCGCTGGAAGGAGAGTCGCTGCAGGCCGTCCTCGACGACCTGCAGCGACAGGAGATCGACGTCCGCATCACGCTTTCATTCGAGCGCAAACGAGGGTCGGGCGCCAGCGCGACCCGGACGTTTCGACTGGTCGGCCTGCGCAACGAGGAGACCGAAGAGTACCATCTGTATCTGACGAATCTCGGCAACGACGACTACAGCGCGCCCGATATCGCGCAGCTCTATCGGGCGCGCTGGGAGGTCGAACTGCTGTTCAAGGAGTTGAAGTCGCGGTTCGGCCTGGACGAGATCAACACGACCGACGCCTACATCATTGAGGCGCTGATCATCATGGCGGCAATTTCGTTGATGATGAGTCGTGTGATCGTGGATGAGTTACGGTCGCTTGAGGCAAGACAGCGTGAGGTCGAAGCCGCCGCAGACGCCGACGAGTCGGCGTCGCGGCTCCCTCGCCGTCGCTGTTCGCTAGCCGTTGAACGGCACGCTCATCTGATCCAGCTGTATCTCATGGTCGAGTTGGGCTACGAACTGCCGGATTTGGACGAACTGTTGCTGTGGGCATCACGAAATCCAAATCCACACAGAGATCGGTTACGTGAGCAGGTTGAACGAGGTGAGTTCGGCTTTGGCCGCCACTAAACTAGAACGAATGGTGCCTCACCCTTTGAGCCTGCAGTGAAGAAGAGAAGACGCTCATCAGTCACGATGCAAAGACTCCGGTATGAGGCATCATTTCCGTCGCCTGCGGTCACTCCGTTTCGAGTCACTCCCTTCGTGTCATTATAGAAGAAGTGTTCCGGTTGTTCCTCCGCCCTCAGATACGAGATAACGGGATTCGTAGCGAGGAGGTCTTTTTGCATGAGTCCTCCCCCAGTTTTTGTGAGACGGTCGGCCGTTACTGACTCTCCTCGGGCCTGTACTGCCAAAGAACTAGCACGGTTGTTGTCAGAACCGTCGCCAAAAATTCCCATACTAACCCCCGTTATCTGACATTGCGTATATATTTTGGCTATTTTGTACTTTAGATGCCTTGTTTTGCCGCCTAGTGACGACGGTCTCAGACGCTCTTACTGTAATATTCCGTCAGATGGCTCTGGTGAATCGCCATACAACGTCGTGGTGAGCCCAATCCGAGCCGCTCTGAGAGGGGTAACTGCGAGGTTATGCCGTCGATTTTCGGTAATAACTCCACAATGTCACTCTCAGTGGCGGCCTGAGTTAGGTGTCTTCACTGTCGAAGTCGCCGTCCTCTAGTGATTCACCAGAGCCATTTTGTTGGTTACGATTCTGCACCTGCTCAGAGCGCGAAATACATCCCGACCACCGGCCGAACTCTAAACACCCGATCAATAGGCCGTTGACACGCTCTCTGTGGGTTGTTGTTGTTCTTGGGTCTTAGGTAGGTTAGGTTCGTTTCTCACGGATACCGTTGCGATCCCGGGTGACCGTTTCACAGCTGGGGCAGGCGCGTGGGCTCGTTACGTCGCTGGGGGTGAACACGCGAACGTAGACGTCGGTGACGTGGCTGCCGCAGTTCTGGCATTCCGGCATACATCGTCCACTTGCTGCCGCTGGTATAGCCTTTCTGTGGCAGCCCACCGGTCTCGTTTGACTGTTCTCACTCGAGTGGCGGGAGCCAGAGGCCGTTTCCCGGATATCGAACGCTTTTGGTGTACTCAAATCAACTGTTATCTATGGCTACGTGTACCGAGTGCGGTGCTGACCTTCCGCCTGATACCGAAGTTGTCTGTGATCATTTCGAGAGCGAACACGGATACTTCACCGAGAGTAGTAGTGACAACAGCCACGAGTAGTCTCGGGTCCAGAGCGGGTATACAGCGCTGCAACGAGCCCAGTTGGCCGGGATACCGTTGCTTCGTCATGGACCGTCTGGCTTCGGGTGTGGGCTCCGGCTTTCAATAGCGGGAAGTACGCCGTCCCGTGGACTTGCGCGACCTATATGTGGCTGCGTGTTCGTAAATCGGAGTGTAGGGTGCTTAGCCCTACTGTCACACGCACGTCCACCCCTGAGCGAGCCGCCACCGTCGACGGCTCTCGACTCCCGGTTGCACACCCCCTGATATGTCTTCGCAGAATTCCCGGCTTGGCGACTGTCCCCGGTGTGGTGCCACGATCCACGACTGGCATGTGCTCGTTGAGTACGAAACGAATGGGCGCCACCGCTACTGGGCGGACTGCCCCGACTGTGGCGATGTTGTCGACCCGGATGCCTAACACCTATGCTTCGGCGACTCACTCGTGTTCTCTGGTCTTCAGAGCCCGAGTCTGAGGCGTCTCTGGTCGAATGCAAGCGCTGCGGGACGACGCTGGAATCCAAGGCCGTCGAGCGGTGTCCCGAGTGCGGCAGCCGCGACATTGCGACGTATTTCTTCTAACCTCCCCGGGTCCGTCCCATCTTCTCGACGTGTCTGCTCAGTTGTTCACAGGTGGCTGGCGCTGTTGTGGTGGGTTACTCGAGGAGGCCGAGGTCGGTGAGCCGCTCATGGATGATCTCGAGTGCGTACTCAGCGTCGTCTGGGTCGCTCCCACCCGTGATGACGAGTTTGCCGCTGCCGAACAACAACACCACAACATCGGGGTCTTCGAGACGATAGACGAGTCCGGGGAACTGTTCGGGTTCGTATTCGACATCTTCGAGGCCGAGTCCGATAGCGATAGCGTTCAGGTTCAGGGGTTGGTCAAGATCGCCGCTGCAGACGATATTCTGGACGTGAACCGGCGGACTGGGCGGGATGTCGATACCGAGGTCGCGGAGGTCTTCGACGACGATACTGATGGCGTCGTGGACGTCGTCGACGGTTGTGGCGCCAGTACAGACCGCTTTGCCCGAATCGAAGATGAGCGTCGCCGATTTCGGATCGTCGAGCCGGTAGATGACACCAGGAAAATCCCCGGGATTGTACTCAGCGCCGGGGAGGTCAGTTGCGAGTTGCTCGAGGGCTAACTCCTGGCTGAGATCGGTCGAGGCGACGACATTCTCGATCTGGATGGTGTCGGTGAGTGTACTCATTCGGTCACCTTGTCGCGGGGCCGGCGTAAAAACTGGTGTGACGACGGACGTCGTGGGTGGCTGGACAACTGGAGGGCATAAGCGGACGGCTGTTGCAGGTGATTCTGGGAGGAGCGTGAGTACGTATCGATAGTGCGTCCCGGTGAAGAACGGATTATTCGATAACTCTAGCTCCAGAAACAACCGGTAATTAGGAGTGCGAACTTATTGACTGAGTGTGGGTGCTCGGCGGAATCATCTCGATATTTTGAATTGGCCGCTTGCTGTTTCCCCGATATGATGACAGACGAACTCGGATCCTTGCTCGAATGGTTCGACCTGAAGGACGAACTTCGGACGGGATGGGAACTCCGGAATGTCGACTCGCCTGAATCGGTCGCAGCCCACACGTGGGGGACAGCGGCGCTTTGTCTGCTCTATGCCGACCAAGAAGATGTTGACCGCCAGAAAGCAGTGACGATGGCCCTCATTCACGACCTCGGCGAAGCTCGCACGGGCGATATTGCAACCCGTGCGGAGGACGGACGCCAGACCATTCCCACGTCCGAGAAAGAGACGGCTGAACGGAGCGCGGTAACCGATCTCGTCGGGCCCTTCAACGATTCCGAACTGCTGTCGCTCTGGGAAGAGTACGAAGCCCGTGACACCCCGACGGCACAGTTCGTCAAAGACATGGATCTTGTTGATAATTGTCTCCAGGCGCTCAAGTATGAGCGCCAAAATAGGTACGATGAAGCCGAAACAACTGACCACTTCACCGAGTTCGAGAATCTAGACGAGTTCTTTGCTACCGCCGCGCCACGCTTCCAGACAGAATTCGGCCAGGACCTGTTTAAGCAAATCAAATCGGAATACGAAAGCGAAATCGGACGACCTTGCCAACTATGAATTAGTCTTTGTCACTTACAGGTTCCTCGGTCAGTGTACACCCTATACTTAGCATCTCAACCCGTTCACTCTAATTGGAAACTGGCCAAGGAATGTGCGTTGAGTACGCAACTAGGATTCAGTGACGACTTGTCATACAACTCGGAAACAAACACTCGATATTTGGGCCTATAGCACCTCGATCAGGGCGCTCCCCACACCACTAAGTGCAAGGTTATTACAAAAGTCTGCATGAGACTGGAGGCGACCGCAAAGGAAGACGAGTACAAGGTCTGGATGACCGACGCCGAACTTGACGAGCTGCGGCGGGCCGCAGCAAGCCATCGCGACGACCTCGTCATCCAACTGGGCGGCTACGTCGGCCTCCGTGCCTTCGAGGTGCCCCAGATCTGTCCGAAGCACGTCAAGCGCACCGAGGACGGCGATCACTACCGACTGCGCGTCCCCGAGGGAAAGGACACCACCGGCAACGGCGGGAAGCCCCGTGATGCCTACCTGCCACCTGACGTCGAGGGCGACATCCACCGCTACACGAACGCTGAGGACATCAACAGCTACGAGCCGGTCGTCGACCTCACTGAGCGCGGCGTCCGGGACGTCGTCAAGCGCACCGCCGAGCGGGCTGCTGAGGAGACTGGTGACGATGACTTCCGGTACGTCAGCAGCCACGATCTGCGTCGACGCTACGCCCAGCGCCTCCTCGTCGACGAACAGGTCAACCCCCGGGTCGTGATGCAGGTTGGGGGATGGGACTCGTTTCAGGCCATCGAGCCATACCTGAACGCTCCGACGCCTGAGGTCGTGAATGAGGCCTTCGAGGAGGCTGGGCTCGTATGAGCGACGACGAGGATGTCGATCCTGAGAACCCACGTCCAAACGGCCACTATCCGCGGTTCGTGGACAACGAGTGGCACTACATTCCCGATGAGCTGGCGCAGACGATCTCCCTTGGGCCCGCTGGCGACGGTGAAGAAGGTCAGGACTGGGTGCTGACGTACACGCCCGAGCGAGAGAACCAGGACGACCGCGAGAAGATATTGGTACGGCTCACCCCACGGGCGCTGCACGAACTCTACATCGAGACCAGGGGCCTTTCCACAGACCAGCGGATGCACGGTCACAGCGCGGAGTGTGATCTCTGCGGCGAGCAAGTCGATCTTGACGAGGCGATTCCCAACCAACGTGGGAAGCCCTGTCATAAACGCTGCTGGGCCGCGTACACGGGCGCGCCCGACTGGTTCAGCGACTACGTGTAACAGCAGTTCTAGCGCAGTTTGTTTATTCAGAATAGAGCTTGAACTCACGCGATCGAATTGGTAAGTAGATCTGCTTATTTGCCAGAGGCAAACTCGGGTTCTCAAGAGTTGATTCGTTCCGCCCAGATTTTTCGCTCCGCTCTGAATCCAAACAAGAATGCGGTGAGCAATGTTGGAATTGCGACGCGGGTTGTCAGCCCACTCAATGCCATCAGCGACCATGATCCAAGTGCGAAGAAATAGCCTGCTGCATTTGTCGAGCTCGTCGCGTCTGAGGTGAAAACCAGAACCGCACCAATCCCGTTCACGCCCGCCAATACCATCGATAGGCGACCAGGAAACACCAGTGAACCGTATGCCCCCGCGATACTCAGAACGATTCCGAGCAGATCGCGTGAGGCAAATGAGCGGAGTTTCAAGCCACCAGCGTCGGGAGAATCTGTGTCTGGGGACTCATTCATAGTAGGGCAACTGAGAGGGGAGAATAAAACGTGACCGAAGAGTTTGCTATGTCTGCTCTTTGTACTGACCGGATGTTTCACCCTTGTCAGTAAATAAAGAAACCGTATTGCTAACTACTGGTGACTGACGAGATGGCAGGAAGACGACGCCGGGGAACCCATTCCTTGGAGGCGTGAGGTGAGTATTCTAAATGCCAACCCAAAGACGTGATTGCTCCGTGTCTGACGTAGCACTAAGTGTCTTGGATGGTTTGGACAGTTTGTATGGACGAGACCGCAAAACTCGCTGTGACGAACCAAAAGGGTGGGGTCGGCAAGACCATGACCGCCATCAACGTTGCCGGTGCGCTGAACGAGCGCGGCCGAGACGTTCTCCTCGTCGACCTCGACCCGCAGGGCGCGGCGACTGAGGGCCTCGGGTTCCTCGAGGCCTATGACGCGGCGCCGCCGTCGCTCCTAGAAGTGCTCACCGAACCGGAGCATCGCGAAGCGATCACCGACCTTGTCGTGGAGCACGCAGAGATGGACGTCCTCCCCAGCAACATCGACATGGCGGCCGCCGAACGGGAACTCACGCTTTCCCGGCGTGGCGGCGAGCAGCTGGCGCTCGCGCTCCAGGAACTCGAGGACGACTACGACTACGTGGTCGTGGACTGTCCGCCGTACCTCGGGTATCTTACGGACAACGGCCTGTACGCGACCCAGAACATCCTCATTCCTGCGCTCGCGGAGTCGACGTCGAAGCGCGCTCTGGAACTGCTGTTCGACCACGTGGAGATGCTGGAGGCGGAGTACGAGACGACTATCGTCGAGCGGGGGCTCGTCGCGAACCGCGTCGAGGAGACCAACGAGGCCAAGGAGATGATGGAGTGGTTCGACGAGGCGTTCCCTGACATCCCAGTCTGGGAGGTCCGCAAGCGCGTCGCGTTCCAGCGCGCTTTCTCCGCCGGCGAGTCTATCCTGGCGCACGACCCCGACCTCGACATGGCCGAGGTTTTCCTCGACGTTGCGGCCTCCCTCGACGAACAGTTCGGATTCACGGACGCCGAGGTGGCACGATGAGCGGTGACGAGGACAACGGACAGAGCCGGTCGGAGCGTCTGCGGCAGCGTCGACAAAGCCGCGACGACGCCTCTCAAACGGCAGAGACAGAAAAACCATCACAGACATCAGAGACGTCCGAAGGATCCAAGACATCCAAGACGCCAGAGGCGTCCAAGATATCCGAGACATCAAAACCATCTGCGTCGTCCGTGAAAGAGGAGCGCATCGGGACCTACATGTACCTGGCAGAGTCTCAGAAGAAAGACGTCGACCGTCTGTATAACGTTCTGAAGGCAGATTTCGAGTACGAGTACGACGTTGAGTTCGAGAAGAACCGACATTTCTTCCCGCTAGTCGTCCAATACGGTTTGGAGGGTTTAGACGGATTGGACGCTTCAGAGGTCAAAGACTGTTTGGATTCCATATAGCGAGAAGCAGTTTATGGACGGTCGCTCGCGCTAACCAGCACTCGGGACGCTGGAGCAGCGAACGTCCAGAATGTTGGTTAGTCTCCTAGGGTCACAGCTGCTGAAACGAGAAATCCGGTAGCGTTGCCGCTCTGGATGGTGGTTCTCGGGACGTCTCCCTGGGTGGAGCAGGCCGGAAACGGGGCTGTAGAACTACTCGCTGCCGTCGGTGACCGCTTCGCCGCTTGAGGATGAGCCGTCGACGTCGCGACGGACGTCGTAGTCGTCGGAGTCGCCGCCGAGGTCCTCCGCGAGATCTTCGTGCAGTTGGTCGCGCTGCTCGTCCATCTCCTTGCGGAGTTCATCGAACTCCTCGTCGGTCACTGGGCCCTGATTTCGTGCCATTCCTCAAACCTCGTACTGTAGCCTTCGGGCTGCATTGGTATCTGGTCTTTGGCGTACGTGAGCGCCTCACTCGGCTGCATTGGCGGGAAGAGTTCTTCTGACCGATACTTCTCTTCGTCTCGGTAGACGTCTAGGTAGACGCCCTTTTTGGCGACGTCGTAGCCATGCTCACGCTCCGGGTCATGGTCCGATCGAACGACTATTGCCCACTCGTCGC
>NZ_JBNAMQ010000005.1:0-62771 GCF_049705385.1 Halobacterium sp. MBLA0001 | reverse complement strand
AGCAAACCGCAGATACCCCCTGAAATGGCCTAATCGGCCGATCACACACCACCGTTTCTGATGCTCGACAGATATATGGTGCAAGGTTGTTTTAGAAGTACCTATGCGACTGGAGGCGACCGCGAAAGCGGACGAATACAAGGTCTGGATGACCGACGCCGAACTCGACGAACTCCGCCGAACGGCGGCGAACCATCGCGACGATCTCATCATCCAGCTCGGTGGCTACGTCGGCCTCCGAGCCTTCGAAATCCCCCAGATCCGCCCGGAGCACGTGAAACGCACACCCGACGGCGACCACTACCGGCTCCGGGTGCCAGAGGGCAAGGACACGACTGGGAACGGCGGGAAGCCACGCGACGCCTATCTCCCGGCCGACGTCGAGGGTGATATCCATCGCTACCAGAATGCCGAAGATATAGCGCCAGACGATTTATTGATCGATCTCACCGAGCGGGGCGTCCGCGACGTCGTGAAGCGTACCGCCGAGCGTGCAGCCGCCGAAACCGGCGACGACGACTATCAGTACGTGAGTTCGCACGACCTCCGTCGACGCTTCGCCCAGCGTCTCCTCGTCGACCGGCAGATGAATCCCCGTGTCGTGATGGCCGTCGGTGGCTGGGACTCCTTCCAGGCCATCGAACCATACCTCAATGCCCCGACGGCCGAGGTCGTCAACGACGCCTTCGAGGAGGCGGGGCTCGCATGACCGAGGACGACGTCGATCCCGAGAACCCGCGACCGGCGGGGCACTACCCGCGGTTCAGGGATAACGAGTGGCACTACGTTCCAGACGAACTCGCACAGACGATCTCGCTGGGACCGGGCGGCGACGGCGAGGAAGGGCAAGACTGGGTGCTCACGTACACGCCGGAACAGCGAGATGAGGATGACCGCGAGAAAGTCCTTGTCCGGCTGACGCCACGCTCGCTCCAAGAGCTCTATGTCGAGACAAAGAACCTCTCACCGGACGCCCGGCAGGCAGGGCATACAGCTGAGTGCGACCTCTGCGGTGAATCCGTCCCGCTCGAGAATGCTGTCCCGAACCCGAGAGGCGAGCCGGCACACAAACAGTGTTACGTCGACGCCTACGGCGGGCCAGAGTGGCTCCAAAACTACTAACCCATGCATCAAAAAGGCCACTACGGCGCGGCGTTGGTCGCCTACGCGCCCATTGTGTTCATCCTGACTGCGCTCGGCTACACCACGCTCGGAGTGCTCGGTGGTGTCGTCGTCGTTGGCGGGGCCATGCTTCCCGACGTCGATCAACGAATCCCCGGCGTGAAACACCGAGGACCAACACATACCGTGTGGTTCGCGCTCGCTGTCGGCACGGTCGTCGGTGTCGGTGGCCTACTACTGGGGGCGTCCCGTGGGGTGCTGGCCGCACTCGGGACGGGACTGTTCGGCGCCGTCGTCGGGACCCTCACCGTGGTAGCTCACATCCTCGCCGACGTGCTCACACCGACCGGTGTCCGTCCGTTCGCGCCCGTACGTGGCGAGAAGTACACGCTCGACGTCGTCACGGCTGCGAACCCGATAGTGAACTACGCCCTGCTTGTGCTCGGCGCCGTGGTCGCCGGTGTGGCGGTTGCCGGCGGGTTCGCGCTTGGTGGTTAACCAACAATCGGACCAATGGAACCGGCGACTGTTGGTTAAGACCGTGGACAGGAGCAGGCGTACGCCATCGTCGCTGCTGGGCCGACGCCTACGGTCCCCCGATGGTTCACTGATCACACGTAGCGAAAATCGGTGAAACTGAAGGATACGCCAGCGAGGAAGTTGGTTTCCGGGACGCGAGGGTAGGGTTGGAGCGGTAGAAACAGGTGCCCAGAACAGAATCAGGCCGGTTCTTCGCGGATTTGCTGCACGTCGACATCCTCCGACAGGTCACCGAACTCGGGGTCCGCTCCGACGACGAGTGTTGCTTGTTCCTCGAGCGCCAGCGCGGCAGCATATGAATCGCCGAGTGAGATACCGCCTGCGCCTTTGATTCTGGCTACACTACTCCAGGGGGGTGTCTCGACTGTCACGCCATAGCCACGAAGAACACGTAGATCCTGCTCGCCGGTCTCGAATTCGTCGTCACTAGGCGGGATTTGGTTCGGGTCACCGGTCTCAAGACGCGCTATCTTATAGAGTACCTCGGTTGCGGTGGCGTGGGAGATTGCGCCACTCGCCGCTTCGCTTTCGATTGCCTGCAGTCGCTCGGTTACGTCCTGAGCGCCCGGTTCATCGTAGAAGTATGCGATGAGCGGCTCTGTGTCGAAGACGTAGTCCGTCATTGATGTCGCTCTTCGAGGCTCTCGTCGCGCTCACGTTCGAGGTGCTTGTCTTCTTCGTCCATCTCCTGCAGATGCTCGAGGACGTCGCCCGTTTCGTAGCGCCCAGCATGGACGCCCTGCATCTCTTCGACGGAGGGGAGTGGTTCGACTACGATTTTCCCCTCCTCTTCGTGGATGAGTACCTTCCCCGGCGTGTCGATACCGAACCGTTCCCGCAACTTCTTGGGGATCGTCGCCTGTCCTTTCTTGGACACGCGGATGACTTCCCCGCCATCAGTACTACTGGACATACTTGTATTACACTTAGAAACCGTACTACTAAAATCTGTTCGTCATACTCTCTGCCGATGCCTTACATCATAGTATATAGAACTCTTACTTTTAGCGTTACACAAGTCCGAAAGCCGTATACAATCGGCCCATCCCCGGAATTTCTAGCCTTATATGACTAAGAATGAGACGTTCGTCGCTTGGTTACTGGTTACGGTTACAGGTTACGGCAGGCAGTTTCTCCAAAACCTCTATATGAACGCGGGAATGTGTTCTAGGTGAGCGCGGAAGGTGCCGCGTGGAGGCTGTATGACCATGACCCGTAAGCCCTGAGGCGCAAGCCAACGGGCGTCGACGATGGACGTGGGTGCAGCAATCCCACCTGACTCTAAATCTCCGATAGTCGTGACGCTAGCTCCTCGTAGCCCTGACGCCTGGCATACCCTGCAACCGGGCGAAGCGAACGATTGAATTCGTCAGGACTACCCCCGCCCATCCAACCTCGATACCAACAGTTCACACGGCTCTCAACCGACTCGGCACGGCGCTGCGTTATCGGCTCAACTTCGACCGGATTGGCGCTGGTGAACAGCGAATTATACGCACTCCCCCATCGGTCGTTGAAATCTTCCTTCGTTTGCGGCGCTTCAGGATCAACCGCTGAACAGTGTCGAGGAT
This sequence comes from Halobacterium sp. MBLA0001, assembly GCF_049705385.1. Lineage (NCBI taxonomy): Archaea > Methanobacteriati > Methanobacteriota > Halobacteria > Halobacteriales > Halobacteriaceae > Halobacterium > Halobacterium sp. MBLA0001. The sequence goes on along the minus strand of NZ_JBNAMQ010000005.1, from coordinate 59,538 downwards.
GGTCGATCTGCCGGGCAAGATGATTCGCGGAAACGTCGGCAAGGAGTGAAGCAGGATAGTAGTATTCTGACTGAATGCATGTCACGACTGGCGGGACATCTTCGGAAATCCCGTGGTAAGCCCGCCCAAATCTGTCTGCCTTATCGGCAGCCCCGTCGAGAATAACGAGAGCGTCGTCAGCAGCTAGCTCATTCACCAACACCGCAGACTGAACTGCTTCGACACGTTCCGGGTTCGAACCGTCCTGCCCCAAGTGCGAGGTTGCGATCACTCGGTCCTTGTTCTGGTCGGTGACTGCTTCGAAAAAGTCGATGCTCTCCTCGTAGTTGAGACGATGAGACTTGTCCTGAAACGGTCGGAATGCGTAACCGTCCGCTGCTTCGTAGATACTATCAAGCACGGGGAGCTCGTCGTCGCGCTCCGAGAGAACTGCCGTTGTGACCGTTATCCCGTCAATAGTGCTGGCGTCAATAGCGATAGAGCGGGTGTACTCTGAGTCACCGGCGTTAAACGGACGCACGGGCTACTTTATATCCAATCTCCTGCTTTATTTAGGGTTCTGATTCCATTCCTATAGCCACTGAACCAACGGTCGCACAACGCGGTTACTGGTTACGGTTACTGGTTACAGGCAGCAGTCTCTTACCCGCTCGACCGTCCTTTTCGTCCCGGTCTCTCGTGCAGCCTCGAGAATCTATGGAAGGGCTGTACGCAGCCTGACACGCATCAATAGCCACGCCACTGGCTTTGTTGAACTCTATTAGTGCGACACTCTCGTCTCTGGAACAGTCGCTAAGTAGATGTGCGAAGTTACCGGTCTGGATTTACGATGTGATACACCGGTTGAAGGCTCTCTACTGCTTGATTGCATATAAGACACTCTTGGAGAACCTGCTTATGCTCTACATCGATTTCGTGGGTTGATTCCGCAAACGCTTCCTGTGCCTCCTGAACGTCCTCGGCTTCCATATAGGTCACCAGAAACGTCCCGTGAGAGGATTCCTCAAGGAATACTGACTCCGTTGCTACGTCTTCGTCCTGTAGGGTTTCGACGACCTCGTCTGTTCGGTTGCTGACTTCCTTCAGCCATCCGTTCAGCTTTGAGACTTTCTCCGGTTCAACCTCCTGTTTCACTAATATCGCCTCTGTCATAGGATACACAATAACTGTATCTCAACAAAAATTTTCGCCTGTTCAGTACTTCATATGTACTTAGCAATTGAGAGCCCAGATCTATCGGTGACTGAGGGTTTCACCAAAGCCAGATACCTGCATCTCTCCAGCATCAACGTCGCGAATACCGGCAGATACTGAGCGTCTGACGTATCTTTATGTAACGTGGTTACGGTTACTGTAACCGTGACTCGTAACACAGCGCGCGCCGCCTTCTACGTCCAAAAGGGAGGCGTCGGAAAAACAACCTCAGCAGCCCACGTCGCCACAGCTGCTGCAATCGACCATGACCTCGACGTTGTCCTCCTGGACCTTGCCGGCACCCAGAACGACCTCGCCACTCAATTCGGCATCGTCGACGCTGTTGACGACCCTGACGCCCCGATCTCCGCAGTCTTCGGCGATGACTGGGATTTCATCGTCAACAACATCCCAAATATTGTCGACCGCATGGTCTACGACACTGGCGAAGGCCCCGACCTGATTCCCGCCGACACCGGCATCAGCGGCGCCGACAATAACCTTGCTTCCGTCCCTGTCGAAGATCGCTACCTGAAACTTGACTCGTTCATCAGCGAACAGCTCGCAGATCGCTACGACCTCGTCGTTCTGGACTTGCCTGGCAAAGAAGACAACATTGCTCTCAACGGCATCTTCGCCGCCGAACATGTTGTCACGCCACTCTGCCCTGGTGCGTTCGAACGCGACCAACTCGATAGCCTGCGGGAGGACCTCGAAGCGATCCGTGAGGACCTTCGCGATGTCCTCGACGCATATGACGTCCATCCCCACCTTTCGATGGTCATCCCGACGATGATTTCCGGAGCGACAAAGCAATCCAGCGAGTTCGTCGACGATCTCGAGGAAACCTATCCCGATGTCGCCGGCGAGCCGGTGGCAGACAGCCAGAACATCGGCAACCTCCAATCCGAGGGGCGGACGCTGTTCGCAGCAGACGATGACGAGTTGTACCAGACGGGCAAGCGCGCTCGCGAGGCATACCGAACGAATACCACCACCCTGCTCGATCACCTCGAACTCCAGTAATCATGACTGACCAACAATCCGACGTCGACGCCGAGGAAGCGCTCCAGGCGGCGAAAGAACAGAAGCGCCACACCTCACAGGCAACCAGCGTCGAGGAGGACCAGGACGTCGCTGTCGACCGCGTCACCGCGATCAAAGATGCTCTCCTCGCCATCGAGAATGGCGAGTCACCGGAGAACATCAACTTCCGCGACGCGCAACTGAAGGCACTCCTCGTCGGCCTCGATGACGTTGACGAGCTCGGCGAAGCTGCCCAGCGGATTAGTACCGTTCTCGACGACGACGTTAATACGGAAGACGCGGTCTCGCAGAGTGACCTTGCCCGGCTGCTGATTCGTGTTGGACTCCGGGAGGCTCTTCCGGAAGTGCGCAAGGATGCAACAGAAGCTGAACAGCAGAAGGCGCTAGAGCAGACTGGTGGTTACTGAAACAGTATACGTAACCTGTAATCGGATTCAGTAACCAAAACATGCGGCTGAGAAGCGTGTAGATTCTATAAAGCGAAATAGCGTTTACGGCGCTTCTCAGCTCTCTCGTCTCACCGTTCTGAACGGGTACTTCTGGAACGCACCCTCCGGGGAAGACGGCTTGAAAACAGGGCTGTCGAACTACTTGCCGCCGTCGGTGACCGCTTCCTCACTTGAGGACGAGTCGCCGACATCGTGACGGACGTCGTAATCGTCAGAGTCTCCGCCAAGATCATCTGCGAGATCCTCGTGCAGTTGGTCGCGCTGCTCGTCCATCTCTTCACGGAGCTCGTCGAACTCCTCGTCGGTCACTGGGTCCTGATTTCGTGCCATTCCTCGAACCTCTTGACGTAGCGTTTGGCGTGCATTGCTATATGGTCTTCGGCGTACGTGAGCGCCTCACTCGGCTGCATCGACGGGAACAGTTCTTCTGACCGAAGCTTCTCACCGTCTCGATAGACGTCTAGGTGGACGCCCTCCTCGGCAACGTTGTGGCCATGCTTGCTTTCTGGGTCGTGGTCCGATCGAACGACAGCCGCCCACTCGCCGTCCTCGAGTTGATATTCAAGTTGGACGACGAACCGAGTTACATGGCCACTCGTGTGGCTGTATCCCATTCGGCGACGAACGCGCTGCCCGACCGACGACGTGTATTCTCGGTCGTAATCCCGGGGCGTCTCCTCGTCGCGCGCCATGGTTCGCCTCGACGCGACGAGCGTAAATCCGTTCTGTCTCACCGGGCCTACTCTCGCTAGTGCACGTGGGTAGAGGATTGTTGGTGAGGGTTCGTCAGATCTGGTCAGTTTCGAGAAAGCACGATTCAGTCGAGGCCAGGTCCGTTCGAGGGTGCCATAGAACGCTTTCCACGGTGTTGATTTCACACATCTCTACAGCGAACACGCCGATAAGTAGGTCTGCGAGTTTACAGATGTCAATTTACAATGTTATCCCTAGAACCGCTCCGCTCGTCACCAGTCTTATCTCGAATCCAGTTATAAACACCCGTATGGATGCTATCGGGAATACAATCGTTCGCGCCGACGGGTGGTTCTGGCACCTTTCTAACGTCATTGGTGGTGTCGCCATTCTTCTTGGCGCTGTCCTGTATGCCTCGCCGGGAACTCACTCTTGGAATCTGATTATAGTCAGTGTGGACCCATTCTATCTCCTCGTTCCTCTCTCGCTATTCTTGGTTTGCGTGGGTGGGCTCGACCTGTGGCGGTGGTACGAGAGTGACGAAATACTGTGATTCGGCAGGGCCACGACCTACACTTAGCAATGGAGTTCAAGGGTTATCGACACTTGCAGAAGTCAATAGTGCCAAGCAATCAAATATGCCGGTAGCGAACAGCGAGGCGACATGTTTCCCGATGACCTTCCTGTCGATCAAGACAAGTTGCTGACGTGGCAGACCGAGTGCTGGCAGTGTGGTGAACAGACGCCAATAGTCTGGCCCCGCGACGACCACCTAGACACGCCTATTGGCGGCGTGCTTGCAAAGTACGACACTCCTGTCGAACGTGTCTACAGCAACACGCTTGGAAAAGAGGTGTGGGGAAACGTCTGCCAGCACTGCGAAGCATACCAAGGAAACCACTACATGGAACAAGAGGCAGTTGAGATCGACCCGCCGTTCGTGGAGTGCCCGAATTGTGGCGAGGAGCATGAGTGGCGCCCAGACGAGGGATTTGGCGCTGCGTTTGGCCAGGGCTGGGTCTCCTGTCCGGAGTACGGCGACGTGCCTGTCGGCGATCCACGCAACAAGTAACCGGGAGATGTCCGACACAGCTTTTTATGCCCGGGGTGGCAAAGGCTACGCAACTAAGGTAGGCTAACCGCACGACGTGCCCTAGTCGTCGGGGATGCCTCTGGTCGGTGAAAAATTGGTTTCACCGCCGAGGATGGCTAGTCCTCGACGGCAAGAGAACCCGAACTCAACATCTGGTTCTCGCGGGCCCATGACCTAATAGCTTTCGCCCTCAGCCGTGGCTCTGCGACTCTCTTGGCCGAGAGTCACCAGCGGCTATCCTCGAAGGTAGATGGTCTTGGGTACGACGACCTCCCTGGGAGTCGTCAGCACACAACTTCTCGGACACCCCCCCCCCCCCCGGCATGTCCGGAGACCATCCGCGCTGGCTCGTCGGCTGCTCGACCTGCGAGGAGCTCTGGCTCACCGCGCCCACTCGCGACACCACGACCTGCCCCCGCTGCAGGAGTACCTACCGGACCCAGACGCTCCGCAAGTTCGCCGAGGACACGGATCGCGACATGCTCATCGAGAAACGCACCCAGATTCTCGCGAGCCGGAGCGGCCCACGCGCTCGCGAGCAGTACCGTGCCACCGTCGACGACGCCCTCGCCACCCACGACTCTCTTGATGATGCCGCCCGTTCATCACTCATCGACGAGGAGGTGGTTCTCCGTCATCTCGGCGCCGACGATGCCGCCGACCTGCTGTACAATACCCGGGAATCGACGACAGCCCCGGATTCTGCCGCCGAGGACCCCGATTCTGGGCACGCAAACCCCACCTTTGACCCGCTTGGAGTCGCCCTTCCCGTAGCTGGCGATCCGGGGATTTCGCGCATTCCGCCTGAACGGGACGGCCAGACGGATCTCTCGACGACGGTCGTCTATCGTGGGTTGCAGCCCCAGTTGCGGCGCTGGATTCCCAGCCTCCTCGAGGACCTCCTTCCGACACTCACGGCCGCCGTCGCCCAGTGGACCATCGACCAGGACACCGTTGCCCTCGACGAGCGGGACACCGAAGCCATCGCGACGGCACTCCTCGATACGCTTGAGATCGACCCTGGGACCGTTGAGATCGATGGTGACCGCCAGGCGCCCGTCGAGGTCCGCGCGTGGGTCCGTGACCTTGTGGCGTTCACTGTCCGTGCCGTCGACGACGATGGCGTCGCCGTTGATGACGCTCCGAACTCGCTGACGCGGATTGGGACGGGTCGTGGGTTGGTCAACGCTGGCCGGGCAGCGCTCCGGGCTGGCCCGGCCGCACTCCTTGAGTCCCTCGAGGTGGCGCCACAGGCCGCTGTAACGCTCAACGAGGGCGAATGGGTTGGCACACGGCAGGAGACGCGGGCGCGCTCGCTCGACGCGCTGGACGCCCTCTCGGACGCCCTGGACATCCAGTTGGTGTTCTCGACACCGCGCATGGAGACACTCCTCCTCGACGACCACCGTGAGTGGACGCGCCGGCATCTCAGTCTTACCGACACCACCGAGACCTCCCCCCCGGCTGCACCCGACACAGCTGGCGATGCGGACGCCGCACTCGCGCGTCAGGCCTGGGATATCCTTCGGGACCGTGAGTGGTCGGGGACGGGCTACACGCGCATCCTCGGCAATCTCTCGGCCGCTGGCGCGACTCGTGGTGACCTCGCTGCCGACGACGACGTCGACCTCTCCGAGGGCAGCATCTACGCCTACGTCGACGAGCTGGTGGATGCTGGGTTCGTCACCATCGATGATACCACTCGCCCCAGTACGGTCTTCCTAACCGCGCTTGGGGCGTCTATCGCCGACTACGTCGACACTGAGGGGGCCGTCCAGACTCCCGCGCAGGCGAGTCTTACTCAGTCCCCCAACCGCGATACAAGAGAGTGTACTCCCCAACCCAGCCAAGACCCGGGCCGGGACGCCCCCCGGCCGGGCGACGACCGCGTCTCTGGTGCCGAGTCATTCCTCGCGGCGACCGGTGACGCCGAGGAAGACGGCTACACGCGGTTCCTCGGTCGATACAGCAGTGGAAACGCGCCTCGAGAGATCGAGCCGGCAACGCTCCACCACCAACTGCAGGCTGGGCGGTGTACGGAGGGTGTTTCGGTCGTAGAGGACGCAAACCTCCAGGACTTCGAGGATAGCCGCGTTTCCTACTTGTCTGGTGGGCCGTCGTTCGACGACGATGTGTCGGTGGTCCTGGAGTGGGGGAATCCGCTGGGAACGTTGGCACGTCTTGTTGGAACCTTACTCGGCGGGCGGGCGTGGAGTAAGATTCTGCGCCGGAGTCGACTCGGAAGCAACCTCGAGAATCTATGGGCCGGCGCCGACGCGTTTGATGCTGCGCTGGCGGACGTCGCGACGTTCGGCGCGCAACTGGGGTGGATGAGTTCGCGTGAGGAAGACGACTATCTGTCGTACCGGGAGCGGCTTGAAGATGTTCGGTGTTCGCTGCTCGAGGAGGTGGGGCGGTTCGACGAGCTTGATCACGAGCAGCGGTCGGCATTATTGTCGAAGCTGATCGGGTTGGCGACGACGGCGACGACGCTGTATCACGCGGCCGGCTACGATCTAACGGTGCATCTGCGGGTGCCGGACGCCGCCCAGTTGCGTCGCGACGATGGCCGGTACGGCCGGTTCCTAGAGTTTTTCCGGTCGGTGGTGGCGAAGCAAGGCGTTTACCGGGGGTCGGATGGTGTGCATTCGATTTATCGGATGCAGCGCGAGCAGCGCGCGGAGAAGCTCAAACGGCGGCTGGGCTATGAGATTGACCCAGGGGAGCCGGAGGCGGAGTTGACGTGTTCGTGGGTGGTTGCTGTCGACGAGGCCGGTGACGAGGTCGTCGACGAAATCGAGGCCGCGCTGCGTGCTGAAGACCATCGGGTTCGGGACCGCATCCAGGAGGGCAGTGAGGACGCGGCGGTGATGGACGTGCCAGTGGCCCTGGCGAACGGGGCGGCGACGACGCGGCGGATTGTGGCGGCGTTCGCGATGAAGAAAGGGTTCGGCGCCGAGGCGCGTCAGGACCTCGACCGGCTCGTGCGTGTGGTTCACGCCGCGCTGGGGACACAGGACCGTGCGCCGTCGCCGTTCGACGTGGCAGCCGTCATGCAGGCGTTGGAATCGAAGGATGACCCATCGGACGAACTGGATGTCGGCGCGCTCGCGAGGGGTATCGCGACGTTGCCGGCGAACCGGCTGCTGCCGTCGCTGTTCGGCGATGGTGAGCGGCCGAAGCTGGCGCTCCAGAAGATGCTCCGGGCACTCCTTGGGAGTCACGGAGCGGTGAGTCGCGGGGAGCTTGTGGCGGTGTCCTCGCGGAATTCGGTTGACCGGTATTTGCAGCGGTTGCGGGCGCTGGACATCGTCGAGCGGGTAGGCCCAGGGGAGTATCGAGCGTATTTGGAGCCGTGGTGGGTGCCGGAGAACGGCCAGAGTGAGCCGTATCGTGAGGAATACGATGGGGAGATTGCGGCAACCGGCCTGGGGACAGGGCGGTGGGATGAGGTGTTGCTTGGTGCCGCCCGTGAACTTGGCGAGGACACGGCGAGTGAGGCGTCTATTGCGGCGTTTTCAGCACCAGTAGTGTTTGCGGAGGTGGTGGAGGCTCATCCGATTTTACAGCAGTACGAACACCTCCTCCGAGTGTACGTTGATGGCGTCACTGAAGATGAACCGTCGTCGACGGTCGCGAGGATCGGGTCACCACCGCCGGGTGCGGGCCCAGCGCAGCAGACGCTGACAGCGGCGGTGTCAGGTGATTAACTCGGTTGGGGGACGCGAGTAAGACTTCACGTCCTCCGGGACCGCTGCTGGTCACTGTTCGTTCCACACCTAGACGGTGATCCGGTTGTTCTCACGTCGTCTGTCTCAGAGTGCTGTTTTGGATTTCACAAATGGATTGTCGATGACACGGACGCCGAGTAATCGGGTGGGAGCGTGGGACTCTGACCGTCACTATTGGTTGATGATGCGCCGGATTCGGATGAGCTTCGGGCGGCGATGTACACCATATTTGGCAGGCTGTGAGCACTGAACAACCGACGCTCCTATTGCGTAACTTGCAGGTGCAGATGTGTCTCGCTTCCACCGAGGGCGGCTTCTCGATTTCGTACGAGTAGCGTCGCCGCGGACAGCATGACGGATACCGGGAGGCGTCGGTCGAGATTGGGGACCTTCAGACGGAAGTCCTTCTTTATAAGCAAGTTGTACAAGCTGGATTTTTGCCCTCCGGTCTGGAGTAGAGGATTCCAGTAATGAATTCAGTCTGTGAATGTCCTGAGATGGGTGGATTACGAACCTTTATCCGAGATACCGCTTCGACTATAATTACCTGCCATGTCTGAGCGAGCAACTCGGGATCTCCGACGTCTTCGAGAGCGGGTCTCCGAGAGTACGGAGCTCTGTTCTGCTGACCGAGAGACACTACAGACTCTAGATGAAGACCTCAAAACCATCCGAGCCCAGTCCGGGGACATCCGTTTGAATCGCCATTACTCAGTTCTCCACGTTGCCTTTTTAATCGCACGTGGGACGCAACGATTGACTGAGTCGCTGTCCGAATCCACTGGTACTGACGCGGTCGACGAGATAACAGCCTGGGTCTCCTCGAAATCACTGGCCGGCACGTCGAAGGACTCCTACTACAATGCGTTTCGAAAGTTTGCGTCGGTGATGCTCGACATCGACGACGCAGATGACCTCCCAGAGCGGTTTGCGGACCTCAAAACGAGTCACGCGACGAACAGTCCGACGCCCTCAGCCTCAGATATTCTACGCTGGTCAGACGTGACCCCGCTGATTGAGGCGCGTGAAGAATACAACTATCGAGACCCGGCGATTTTAGCGGTCCAGTGGTCGTCGGGTGGCCGCCCTGAGAGCGAGCTCTGGAATCTCACGTGGGGGGACGTCGAAGATCGTGGTGACCACGTCCTTCTTTCAATTCCCGAGGATACGAAGACCGGCGCGCGCGACGTCTATCTCTACGTTGGTGCGCCGTATCTCCGTCGTTGGAAAGAGCACCACCCGGCTCACGATGAGGGTGGGCTCACGGACAGCACGCTGGTTTGGACGAAGATCACCCAGAACGAATCGATTAGCTACACGCAGTACGGGTATCCCTTCTACGAGGCGCGTGATGCCGTAGACATTACGAAGCCGTGCAACCCACGGAATTTCCGGCGGTCGCGAGCAAGTGTTCTGGCGTCGAGGACGGAGATCAATCAGGTTGACTTAGAGAATCATTTCGGGTGGCAGCGCGGCTCGGACGCCGCCGGTCACTATATTTCGGCGTTCGCCGGAGAGACGGGAAAGCATATCGCAGCGGCGGACGGTCATCCGGTCGACGAGTCCGATAGTAGAGCCGAGATTGCTCCGGTCAAGTGCCTCGAGTGCGGTGAATACACGCCCCGGCATCGTGAGACGTGTCTGTGGTGTCCAGCGCCGGTTGAGGCGAGCATCGATGAACAGGACACGCTTCGCCACGTCTCTGAAATCGATGCCGACCGCAACCTGCTCGAACTCGTAATGGACGAGGAGGTGGAAGCCGACGATCTCCGCGCCGTCAAGAAACTCGAGCCTGTCCTTCGGTCGGAACCGGAGACACTTCTCGACCGGACAGACGAACTCATTCAGATGACTGAGGGCTACAAGAACGCGTCCGCCTGACTGTACGACTCGCGGAGTCTGACGTAGGGCTACGCTCTTCAGTAGGAGATTGTTGATACAGTGGCGGTAGCGAGAGCCGACCAGGGAACCGCTGAACTGAGCGCCTGTTACGCACACTTCCATCGTTTATGTGTTACCGTGGAACTGCAAGACTCCGCACCATCAACAATGTGCTACACATGAGCGTGGGGTTATATTGGCGAAATATTCACGTGAGAGCGTCTGAGGACCTCCTTAGGTGGCGGTAAAACAAGACAGAGAATATTCTGGTGTGGGGTGCTGTGAGTGGATTTTTGACCACCGTGGGGGTGGAGTATAATTTAATAGACAGTTAAGGTTGTAGAGTGGTTCGAGTGGTAGCGGCGTTTAGAGACGCGAATCCGGTGTGCGGGGTTTGTGATACTGATATACAAGTCACATGCGCTCGTCCACCACTATAGCACGATTCCAGTAGAATCCCCCGGCGCAGGGACGCCGGCGGACTCGTGCTGCCAGAGCAATGACAGCAAGCCAGATTACCCGGGTCAGGAGTGATAACTCTGTCTCTCAGAGCCCCACTCCGGAAACCGACCCACGAACACACCAAGTCGTACACCTTCCATCCCAGCGCAATACAGCGACCAGCAGCGCCGATGCCGACAGCACAACCAGCCAACTCAGCGAACTAGTTACGGGGTCACATGCGTTGCGGCGCGACAGCGGTGGCGAGCCCCGACTTGACGAGGGTACGTCCTCGAGACTGCGCCCGCGAGGTCGACCGACACCAGCATCAACGGGGGCGAGTTGAGTGACGGCGCCGACCGACGAGACGTCGTCCCTCGCTATTCCGATGGCTCCTGCTGGGGCGTTTGATGCGATCTCGAACAGTCGCCGGCGGCGCGTCGTGTTGTCCCTCTCACGCTCGAGTGGAGACGTTCCCGTCGACGACCTGGCGGTCGAAATCGCGGCTATCGAAAACGAACTCGATCCCAGCAAGGTCGGCAGTAACGAGCGGGCATCCGTCTACATTGCGCTGACCCAACAACACCTCGAGACTCTCGATGGAGTCGGCGCGGTCGACTATGATGACCGCTCGAAGACGGTGACCGCGACGGACGCAACGGAACCGCTCGCCGAGTACATTCGCCGGCTGCAGACGGCCTGCTACAAGCCAGACTCGGAGGACGCGACATGACAGACCCGCAAGCCCACGCCCTCGCAGTGCTTCGAAACGTCGACGCCCGCCTCCATAGGCTGTTTGAGGCGGTCGAGACCGCCGATGAGACAGCAGCCACGCCAGCCCCAGACCCTGTCGGTGTACTGCGACGTGCAGGCTCGCAGATCGATGCTGCGCTCTTTGCACAGTACTGTCGAGCAGACGACGAGTCACGCCGCGGCGATGGGTCGTGTATCCTCCAGTGGACGCCACGTAGGACGCCACCACGACGGCTCGTTCTCGAACCCGACAGCGACGGTGATAGTTGGACGCGGCGTGAACGCGAGTGGACAGGCGCCGGCTGGCGCACCTGTCGTCGCGACACCATCCGGGATGTCGCGATCAGTGCCCCCGCGGGGCCACGCTACCCAGATCCCGTCGACCCGCCGACACTCGACACGCAGCTTGCGTGGATTCGCGGTACCTGGACGAATCCGGACCCAGACGTCCTCGTCTTCGACGCGACCGAGTCAGCCGATCCAGGCGTCCTCGTGGCTGTCGAGGACCAACTCCGATACCGAGGAGCCGATAGCCATCAGTGGTACACCATCACCAACGAGGAAGAACTCTCTCATCATCTCCAGCAACAGGGCCAGCCGGTCGTCCAGTCACTCTCAGAGACCCCACTGACGCGCCAGCACTTCACCCCAAGTCCGCTCACCGATGACGACGGATGAGCCACTCCCAGATGGGTACGCCGACCGCCTGTGCTCGCTCACGGCGACAGTCGAATCGCTCCGTGGAACGCTCAAGACTGACCACACGTTGTCGACCGATCAGCGACTGTTCGCCCAGCGACTGCTGTACTTAGCGAACGAGCCGATCACCGAGGCCGTCCGCCTGCTCCCCGAGCCAGACGAAGATGATGACTCGGCGGATGACCAGCCCACGGATTCGATAGTTGAGTATGCGGAGGCAGTCACGCGTATCGAACAGCAACTGTCGTGGCTCATCCGTTCACTCCGAGCTGGCGAGCCGGCAGCCTACCACTACGACGAGGCACCCACTGAGAAGCTCACAACAGCCCTGGAGTACGCGACAGCGCTGCGGGACATCCTGCCAGGGGTCCCGGAGGAAAGCCCGGTGCTCGCCGACCTGGAGGGCGTCAGCGTCGACGAGGTTGACCCGCACGTTGGGGGTCGTGGCGATAGTGGTGGGCGATGGCTCGAGTACCAGCTCCAACGCGCACTCGAACGCTGGGGATACGGAGCGAGGAGACGCCAGCACCTCTTCAGTCTCGAGGTCGATGTCGTCGCCAGACGACGAGACAAGCGCCAGGAGCCAAGCGACTGGATCGTCGGGCAGTGCAAAGACTGGACGGACGATCCGATTACGCCGGCGGCGCTGTTCCGGCTGTGTACGGTGGCGTTTGCCTGTCGGGCGATGCCAGTGCTCTGTCACACGACTGAACTGACGCCTCGAACGGAGAAACTAGCGCGTGAACTCGAAGTCCGGGTACTCACACTCAAAGACCTGGAGTGTGCGGAATTGCCTGCGCCGCAGGTTGCTCGGCCCATAGTAGAACTCGGTGAATGGCAGCCCCAGTATCGCGCCCGCGATGATCGGGGGTCGTTCCCGTTGCTGTTTCGGAGCGAGCCAGGGAAACGGTTCAGCTACGTCCCCGGATTCGCTCCAGTCGGAAAAGACGCCGACTACGAACCCATCGAGGACGACACCGACGATGACACCCATCCCGCTGCTGACCACTAACCCCGAAATAGGAGATTTGAATTATCTTCCCGGCTAGAATCGGGGTTTACTCGAGACCCCATCTTTGTCTATGGAATCGGCGTTATCGGCTGCGCTCTCAGCGTTCAGGAATGCTCTGGATGGCTGTTGAGACCCCCGGACCGATACGCTTCCAGAGATCACCTGAGAAGACAGCGCTGGGAAAATGATAATGACAGGTAGTCCCTAGTAGTATTGTAGATGCCAGTTCCCGTCGATGAGCTCACAGACGATGAGCCCTTCCCGGTTACGCCGGACACCAACGAGTACGAAGCTCTTGCTTTTCTCGTCAGGCATCACGAATACGGGTTTTCCCCACGCGAGATTGCAGACCGGACTGCCATCAATGAGTCCAGCGTAGCGAAGACGATGAGGCACCTCAAGGAGAAGGGCCTCGTCGAGGGGTCAGACGGAATCTACTACGTTGACCCAGTTCGGGTTGAGACACTCACGGCACGGCTCACGTCTGTTGACGCCGTTGTGAGACTCTTCGAGGGGACGCCTGACGATGATGCCTACGCCGAGGCGGGCTGGGAGGAACAAGTCCCGCCTATCGATTCATCGGGGGGTTCTGAGACCAGCTCATTCGATTAACCAACAGACAGCCCGACCGCCACCTATTCTGTTGGTTAATGTTCTCTGCCCGCTCAGAGCGGGAAATACATCCCGACCACCGGCTGAACTCTAAGAACCTGATCAATCGGCCGTTGACACGCTCTCTGTGGGTTGTTGTTGTGTCTTAGGTAGGTTAGGTTCGTTTTTCACGGATGCCGTTGCGGTCACGCGTGACCGTTTCACAGTTGGGGCAGGCGCGTGGGCTCGTCACGTCGTCGGGGGTGAACACGCGGGCGTAGACGTCGGTGACGTGGCTGCCGCAGTTCTGGCATTCCGGCATACATCACCCACTTGCTGCCGCTGGTATAGCCTTTCTGTGAGGGTGTCATAGAACAGTTCTCATACCAGAGAGCAGGGTGAACGCTGAGGTGGTATGAGCCCAGCGACCCTGCAAGATAATCCTACGGTAGAGACGTTCTTCAATGCCGTGGAGACGGAGACGCTAGCGCTGTTCGAGCATCTCTCCTTCGAGTTTCTCGAAGAATTCGACGTGTTCGCCCCGGCGGAGACGGGGCGAACACGAGACCACGAACCACCCGAGATGATGCGTGGGTTTCTGCACTGCTACTACAAGGATATCTACGGCATTCGTCCGGTTGCGCGAGAACTGAACAACACAGTCGTCTGGCTCAGCTGTGGCTTCGATCGACCGCCGTCGAGAGACGCGGTCGATCGTTTCCTCACCGATCTCGAACACGTCATCGACGAGATTTTCGACCACCTCGTCGAGCAGGCCGCCTTGCGGGGCCTGCTCGACTTGACCTACTCGATTGATTCGACAGACGTGAGAACGATGCCAGCCGATCAAGACGCGTCGAAATGCTACGATCCAACGGCTGAAGAGTACTACTACGGCTACGGCTGCACGATCGTTTCGACTGGTTCAAAGATCCCGATTGCAGCGGAATTCACCGAGAGCAAACAAGCGCCAGAAGAGACGGCGATGCGCGTCACGCGTGACGCGCTCGCCGTCGACACTCCGATCTGGATGCTTGGAGACAGCGCCTATGACACACTCGATTGGCACGACTACCTGCTGACCGCAGGAGTCGTGCCAATCGCCCCGTACAACGCACGCAACACCGACGATCCACTGGACATAGAGTACAGGGTCGAAGACCGTATCAAAGAACACAGCAAGGACGTGAAGTTGAAGCAATCGACGTTAGATGAGACGTACAACCGCCGGACAGGCGTCGAACGAACTAACGACGCAGTCAAGGACTGCGGCCTCGGGCACGTCCACGCCCAAGGCCGCGTCCATGCACGAGCACAAGTGTTCCTGTCGTTGTGTCTGCGTCTCGTTATTGCGATCACCAACTACGAACGAGGAGATAATCCGGGAAGCACGATCATCACGGTGTGACAAGAGTTCTATGACACCCTCACGACAAGCTAAAAACAGCGTGCACCAAGTGTACGGCGCTTTCAATTCGTTAGAGCTGATTCAGCAAACCATGAGAACTCTTCTATGACACCCTCGGACTGTCTCGGTTATCGTCGGTTGTCGGCCTGTCGCAGTCGACGCAGTTTGTTCTCGTATGAGCCAATCCGCCCGGAACAGGGAGCGTTCCATGATCGAGGATAGCTATCCGGACACCTAACCAGTCGTCCCGAACATGGTCGAGTACAGCCACCGACCGATCGGTGGCGGTCACCCGTCGCGCCGTTCGCGAGCCCAGAGGAACCCCGCGAATGCCAGGGGGGAGAGGAAGGCAGCCCCGAGACTACCAAGCACTGCGAGTTGGCTCGTCGTCACATCGTAGACACCTTCGAAGACGTCCCCGACAGCGATTGCGCCCTTCATACCTCTCTCGGCGTGCGGTTTACAGGCGTACGTGCTGATGCCGACACCGTCGAAGACGAGTCCCCACTCACCGGCGGTCTGTGATGGACTGGCGTACTCCCCGTCGGTCGCCGCGAACTCGTGAGGGCCGTCGTCACCAACCCACTCCCAGATGACGCGGGTGCCTGGGTCGACGTGGACAGCGGGTGGTGAGAGCGCGTACCCGCCGCCGTTTCCGGCGGCACCGACCCGGATACGGACCTCGTTCTGTCCACGCATGTCGACCGTTCTGTCGAAGTTGTCGACGTCGTCGAACCAGTCGCCGTACTCGGGTTCCCGTGCGACGTACGAGTATTCCGGTTCGGGCCTCGCCACAGTCACGTCACCGACGATCACTGCGCCTTTCATGCCCATCGCCTTGTGGGGGACGCACGCGTAGGTGGATACTCCCTCGGCATCGAAGGTGTGTTCGAACGTGGCGCCTGCGGTCCCCGTCATTTCACTCTCGTACGCACCGTCCTCAGCGACGACGTTGTGACTCCCGCCGTCGCCGGTCCACTCCCAGACGACCGTCGTCCCGGGGTCGATTCGTACTGCTGGCGGACTGAATGCGAAGCCACCACCGTTCCCTTCGGCGCCGACCTTCACGGTCACACCCGCGTTCCCGCGCTCATCCACGATGCCTTCGTAGTTCGAGACGTCGCTGAACCAGCTCGTGAGGTCGGGTTCCTGCTGTGCAGCAACTGGCTGTGCGGAGCCAACAGCCACCCCACCGGCCGTGAGAACTGCTGCAGTCTTCAAGAACTGGCGCCGGTTGACGTCCGGGCAGGTGTCTCTCCCGCTCATATGTACAGCTACACGAGAGGTAGCTATAACCGTAGATTCCAACTCTCAAAGTCTGGGAATTGGAGTCTCGGTATATGTTGTTTCTCTCGGTATATTCAGGTGGAGGAACACGACCCATGACGTACACGACGACCCGACGACGGGTCCTTCAGGCGGCTGGTCTCGGTGGGGCGATGGCGTTAGCTGGCTGCACCGTCGGCTCTCCACCACAGGACGCCGTCGAGACGGCGCCGCTCCAACTGAAGACTGAGGAGGAACTCGGCCCAGCCAAGCCAGTCGACGCCGACCGGATTGCAGCCGACCCCCGGGACATCCCGGCGCCTATCACTCGGACGACGCCGAAGACGGTCTCGGTCGAGCTGGAGACCCTCGAGCAGGTGGCCGAGGTCGAACCCGGCGTCACGTTCCCGTACATGACGTTCAACGGGCAGGTTCCCGGCCCGTTCATCCGCACTCGCGTGGGTGACACCGTCGACCTGACCATCCGCAATCACGAGGATAACTCGATGACGCACAACGTGGACTTCCACGCCTGCCGTGGCCCGGGAGGGGGTGCGGAGGCGACGGTGGTCGCTCCCGGTGAGGAGAAACAGCTTCGGTTTAAAGTAACGTACCCTGGGGCGTTCGTCTATCATTGTGCGGTGGCGAACGTCGACTACCACATCTCGAGCGGGATGTTCGGCATGATCCTCGTCGAACCGGAGGCGGGGCTTCCGGAGGTGGACCACGAGTTCTACCTCGGTCAGCACGAACTCTACACGAACGGGAAGACGGGACAGGAGGGCCACCACGAGTTCGACTTCGCGCGGATGGCGATGGAGGATCCGACGTACGTCCTGATGAACGGTGAAAAGCAGGCGATCACGCCGGACAACTACGCCGAGATGAACGTGAAGACGGGCGAGACTGCGCGCGTCTACTATGCGGTCGGCGGGCCGAACCTGCTCAGCAGCTTCCACCCTATCGGGAGCGTCTGGGACGAGGTCTGGGAGCAGGGGTCACTCGCCAGTGAACCGAGGCGTTACGTCCAGACGACGCCGGTCGCTCCAGGAAGCGCCTGCGTCGCGACGATGTCGTTCCCCGTGCCAGGAGACGTCAAGCTCGTCGATCACGCACTCTCGCGGGTCGCACGCAAGGGCGCACTCGCAGTCGTCTCTGCCGACGGGCCGGAGAATCCAGACGTGTTCGATCCGGCCGACTAGTCGCCTACGCAGTCATTTTCCTCCATCGTTCCGTCTAGGCGCTGGCTGTCCAGCCGCGCACCATCCAAGCGGCCCCGAAGATGTTCGGGCTCGTCGCTTTCCCGGTTCGACCCCTCTATACAGACGTACATGAGCACTCACGACGACCACGATCACGGCCACGGTGAAGCCCAATCAGTCACGGATCACATGCACGACAACTCGTGGTCAGCCAATCTCGAGAAACCGCAGCACGCCGACGATATCGACCTCGTCACCTCACAGGCGATCAACGCGATCGACCACACGGAACCGGGCCACCACGTCAATCTCGTCACACACGGCAACCACGGCCACCCCTCCGAATATCTCTACGATGCCCTCGACGAGATGGCCGATGCAAACGATATAGAATGGGAATACATCGAGCAGTGCGGCTGTGGGGGGCACGTAACTCGAGTGTATATCAGTTGAATCTAGCGACTGGCTCTCCCTCTCCCCGAGCGAGGAAACAGCGTAGAAGATGTTCGGGCGAATTGCTTCCCACCCGTAGTTCAGGTAGTACCCATGGAGACCGATACTTCGAGCGCCTCGAGTGGAGTCCCAGCGGATGGAGAAGCCCTCAGGGAGGACGTAACAGCTTTCCTCGAGCAGAATTTCCCCCAGATAGCGATGCACGGTGGGGATGCAGCGATACAGGCTCTCGACCCCGAATCGGGCGAAGTGTGGATACAGCTGTCGGGTGCCTGTGGCGGGTGTGGTATCTCACCGATGACCACGAACGCGATTCAGAGCCGTCTCCCGATGGACATCGCAGGCATCTCCGAAGTTCATATTGGCACCGTGTGATCGTCGCTCCGCATCCGCTGGTTCCTTCTCGACACCGGTCTCAGTAGCCACTTCTTGGACCAGATCGGCGACGGTGAACATGTCCGGGATCAACGATAGAGGGGGCGCGTCCGTATCGTCGTGTATGGCCGGATTCCCCACTCCCTTCGGTGGTAGTAGCGATGACGGCGGACTCTTCGACGAGTACGACGAGTTCGTTCCCGAACACATCCCCGAACCCGGAGCGTTTCTCGAGGGGCATCGCCTCATCACGGGTGACGACCACGTGGCCTTCCACGAGATCACCCGGGATGCGTTCGAGGAGCGGAAAGTGTACGACATGACGTTCAACTACAATCTGGCACGGTTGAACCTCGACACCCGCCACAGGAACGCCGGTTATCGGTACGCGGAGGAACAGAATGACCCGTCCGTCCTCCGGGCTGAATTCACGCCGACGACCCCGTTCTGTCCACAGACCCACACACTCACGATCGGGTCCTTCCGCGCGTGGAACGGCCTCTTGGACCGCCACGATTACGATATCGTCCGCGTTCGAGCCGCCCGGATGCACCACCAGAGCGACGCGATCAACGAGCAACTCGAGGAGATCGAGGAGGCGTACCGAACGAGTGGATCCGTTACACACGTTCCCGAGGGCGACGTCGGTTCAAATCCGATGGAACGCGCCATGCAGAACGAGGGGGCGAGTCGTGGGAGCCCCGACGCCCCCTTCTGAAGTCACTCGCCGTCTGTTTCTGTCGGGGCGAACACGATGACCGCCGTGCTCGGTTCGAGTGCGTGTGGTGAGATCTTGCACTCGCCACTGCATCGAACGAGCTCTCCCGGGTTCACGTCGTAGGTTTCGTCGTCCAGGGATAGCTCTAGGTGGCCGGAAACCAGATGAAGAACGATATGCGTACCGGGATGCGTGTGCGGGGGGACGCGTTCTCCGGCGTCCAACTGAAGTCGGACGGTTCGAGGCCGTCGCTCTTCGAAGATTTCAGCATGCGGTGCTTTCGTGAGACTGTCGAGGGTCGTGAGTTCTGGCTGGGGTGGGTCGCTGTCTGGCATATGTTCGTAGCGGTCGTCTGACGTGAGTACGTGGTGGTTGGACGCCGAGTACTGTCGCAGTTCTTAGGTCACGTGGGCAACTGGCTGGTCTGCGTTTGGGTTTCTGGATGGACTCCGCTACGGTACGGTTCAACTGCCCACCGCGTGAACGTTCACCCGAACACGTTCGGCATCGCTACGTCCTCTAGTCAGCGTCCAGAACTACTGACCGTCGGCAGAATCCGCTGATTCCTTCGAGGGGGAATCCCCGTCTGCCTGGACGGTGCTGAAAAGGATGCCAGGAAGTGAGTGCGGACTGTGTTCTTGGATGACCCAGACGATGTTGGTGAGAAACAGGACCGCACCCACCAGCACGAGTACGCCACCGAGAGCGGCGCTCATCGACGGAACCGGGAGCAGGTCGGTCGCGACGAGTAGTCCCGTCCCACTTCCCACCAGCGCGAAGTCGACGGCCGCAATCCGGTCGCTGTAGAGGTCGTCGATCATCGGGACCGCCTCGTACCCCAGCAGGTCGCTGTAGCGGTGCACCCAGATGATGAACGGAACGATGTGGTAGAGGGTTCCGAGGACGACGAACCCAACGACCCCCAAGACGAGCAAGTGAACCGTTCCCGGTGCCCCGAACAGCGTGGTTCGAGCGAGTGGGTCATTGCTCCAGACCGGCAGTGTGAGCACTGCCCAGAGCACCATCGCAGGAACTACGACCGCGTACCGCGAGAGCATCGGTGTCCAGTCGACCTGTGTTTCGTACAGTCGACGCGCGAGAATCACACTGAATCCGAGCAGCGAAATACAGACGAGTACGCCGCCGAGACGCGCGAGTGACCCAACACCGATCAATCGACCAGCCGCCAGGAGTACAACACCCACGGGGTATCCCACTTCCTCGATTCGGCGAAGCTGGATGTCGATTCCGTGGAGTTCGGTCTGCGTGAACATCGTCGCGAGCTGGTAGAGTGCTCCCAGGACGGTCGTCAGTACCGCCCCGAACACGGCGAGTGTCGCGTGGCTCTGTACCACCGCTGCACGCGACATCGAGAGCGGTGCGAATACGGGCCGGAGGAAATCGAGTGCGAGGAGGAATCCGAGCGTGGTCAGGAGAATGAAGAAGCCGAGTGCGAGGCCGAAGTGACGCTCGGTCACGTCGTACGAGGGGAGCACCCAGAGCGTCCGGCCGATGTTGTACACGAACGTCCAGAACCCGAGGAGCATCGTGGCCCCGAATATCGGCAGCCACGTCACGCTGCCACCGAGGAGACTGACAGCGAACCCGAGCAGACCGATCGTGACCAGCCACAACTGCAGGGCCGAAAGGCGTCGGGAGTGGAGTTGCGTGCCCGACCAGACGGGAACGAACTGCGTCATCGCGCCCATGATCGTGATACAGACCCAGCCGGCGAGCAGGAGATGGACGTGGGCGAGGGTCGCGAAGCCCGTGGTCAGTCCGGTCGCATCACCGATACCGACGACGGTTCCCAGGAGCAGAAACCCCAGACCGACGAGAAAGTGCCGGAGGGGAACTGTCATCGGTGGCTGGCTCGTGGTTTCGAGGTCTCCCGGGACGACGCTCATACACCGTATCACGTCCCGGGGACGCCTCCGGCTACTCCCGAACACGTTCGAGCGTGGATGCAGCCGAAATCGCGGAGAGTGCGCTTCGAGCGAGTCCGGTGCTCACGACGAGCCACGCGGCAAGGGCGACGTAGACGAAGTATCGGGGGATGGTCTCGAGTATCGGAATCCCTGCTTCGCCGGCAAAGCGGAGCGTACTGACCGTGTACATTCCGAGCGGGAAGACGATGCTCCAGTACCGCGGATGGTAGCCGGTGGGCGTGTGCGGGAGCGCGATTCCGCCGACGGTGTGACGCCAGACGCCGAGTGCCACGAGGAGTGGAATCCACCAGGAACCGGTCGCCCAGAAGAAGAACGTGAACCCGACGAGAAACGGGTGAAGTTCGGCGAGAAACGGCCAGGACGGGCCGAGCCGGAGCAACAATGAGCCAGCGAGTGCCGTGATGGCGACGGCGCCCATGTTGATCCAGTACGGTGGCGTCGCCGACTCCGGAGCGAACCCGAAGAAGGTCAGCCGGTAGAACACCAGCGTAAACAGCACGAGGTAGAATCCGCCGCCGACCAGGTACAGGACCAGCGCGAGGAGTGCGAACTCGTCGAGGAACGCTGGATAGCTCGGGGCGAGTAGCGCCGCGAGCACCGCGACTGACTGCGTCGCGACGACCGCGAGAAACCAGCCACCGTCGAGCGTGTCCTCGATGGGGTCGTCGACGTCACGGACGGTCAAGCCGAAGAACACGGTGTACGTGAGTGCGAACAGGAGTGCGCCAGCCACGCCGAACAACGCGGTTGCAGCCGCGGTCGACTGCCCGAAAACGACGAACTGGCTCCCGAGGATGCTGGTCGCGGCGACCGCCGTGAACGAGCCGACAGCGCGGTCCGGGGAGGCCAGATCCGCGAGTGTCGACCGGGGGTCGCGGACAGATCGAGCCAGCGTCAGTACGGTGACGACGACGTACGCGAGTGCGTTGACCCCGAACAGTGCTCGCCCGACAGCGTCGAGTCCGAGCAGTGAGGCGGCGATGGAGAGGATTCCCGTCGCCATCACGAACGCGAAGTGGAGTGGATCCCACCGGTCGAGGAGGTCACGCGAACCGCGACTGATCGGTGACCGGGGCTCGGTCCGCCCGGGTCTCCGGGTTCGGTCGTTCCCCGTCATGCCAGCGTCGACACACCCGGAACTACCGAATCTGGAGCGAGCATTGGCGCTCAGATGTCTGCGCTGTTGGGGTAGTAGTGGAGGACGTCGTCACGCCAGCCACCGTTGCCCTTCCCGATGTCGTCGAAGTCCTCCACGAACTCGATGCGGGTGACCCACTTGGCCATCTTGTAGCCGAGTTGGCTCTCGATGCGGAGTCGGTAGGGTGCGCCGTGGGCGACGGGGAGGTCGCCGCCGTTCATCTCGTAGGCGAGCATCGTTCGAGGTTCTTCGGCCTTCGTGAGTCGAATCGCCTCGTAGTAGAAGTCTGGAACCTCCGGGTCTGGTTCCTCGAACTCGCCGTCCTCGGAGTACTCCCACTTCTCGTCGAGCGTCCAGAAGACGAGCCATTCGGCGTCCTCGGTGGGCTCACAGCGATCGATGATGGCCGAGAGCGGCACACCACCCCACTGTGCGTAGTACGTCCACCCCTGGATGCAATCGTGGCGCGCGATGTACTCCTGTTTGTTCATCTCGCGGAGCTCCTCGTTGCTCAACTCGAGTTCGTTCTCGACGAGGCCGTCGACGCTGATCGTCCACTCCTCGAAGTCGTCCTCGTAGTGCCGACGGTACTCGTCGTTCCGAGGTGGTTTCCCGTTGACGCGCGCGAACTCCGACTCGAACGCCCTGTCGTCGTCATCGACGGACGACACCCGCTGGAACAGTTTCCGAAGGAGGGGGTCGACACCAATTTCCAGTGCCGTCTGTGTTAGGTAGGGTCGTTTGAGCGAGATCCACGTCGCGAACGCCGCGAACCCGAAGACGATGGCTACGCCAAGCACGGTGAGTGCTATCGTCAGGTCCGTCGAGGCTGCCGAACTCCCGAGGACGATCTTCCCCATCTCGGACCAGAAGCCGTGGGCCGCCACGAGCGCGACGTGGCCGAACAGGAAGACGTTGAACGCGACGAAGCCGATGAGGTGGATGCTCCGGTTGAGCTGTCGGTTCGCGCCGAACCAGTCCGGGAAGTGCGCGCGGAAGGCGGGCGCCTGGAAGATTCCCGTGAGAATCATGACCGGGGACAGGATGAAGATGACACTGAAGTACGTGAGTTGCTGGAGTGCGTTGTAGCCCGCTGCGTGGGGGATCTGGAGCTGTGCGTAGCTCGCGAGTGCGTTCGCCGCCTGGGGGAAAATGTCGAGAGAGGTCGGGACGAGACGCGTCCACTCACCCGACACGAACAGCGCGCCGACGTAGAGCGCGCCACAGATTGTCCACCCGAGTGCTCCCCAGAAGTGCCAGTGGCGGCCCATCCCCACCGCGTCCCTGCCCGGGAGTGAGATGAGCGCGGACGGCGGATCGATCTCGTCTTCGGCCGCCCAGATGTCCTCCCCGTCGATGACCTCCTTGTCGAAGTCCGTCGAGCGCTCCTCGTCACCGACCCGGAGCCACTCGTCGCCGGGCGTGGCGTCGTCATTCCAGTAGAACTTCGGGTGCGTCATGATGATCTCGTACCCGCTCCGGAACAGCAGAATGATGAAGAAGAAGTTGAACCAGTGCGTGATCCGGAGCCACCACGGGTAGGAAAGTGATTCGGCTGCCATATGCACGTCTTTTGGTACCAAGTTGAAAAACCCTCCTTCCGAACATGTTCTTCCAAGTCCCAGGGACCGGCGTTGCCGGCCGGTTCCCACAATCAAGCATCCGTCTATTACTCGATGTACTCCCCGCCGAACATCATCGGGAGAAGGGTGTTGGAGCACCGCTCTCACTCTCACCTATGGTGGAAAAGCCGGACCGATATCGAGTCGGCAAATATCCGCGAGACGTTGTCGAAGACGAATGGGAGGTCTTCATCAGAGAAGACGAAGCGAATCCGCTTCATCACGTTGGGAGTGTGTCGGCACCGTCTGCCGACGTGGCGTACGAGCAAGCCACGAAGCTGTTCGCGTGGTACGCGAGCGACGTCTGGGTCTGCCCGGCGAGTGCTCTACACCGGTATTCGACGCACACGCTCGACGATGCGGCCGAGCTGGTCGACCTGAACGCCGAAACGGAAGCGCGAACCTACGAAGCGTGATCTCGATCAGTAAACTTCTCTGCGAACTGGATGCGGAGGGCGACGGACTCCGGTACGACGCGGCCAGCGAGTCGTCAAAACCACAGATCACACAGGACAAGCAACGCCGGCCTGTCGTCGTGTGGAATCTCACGAAACAGTGTAACCTCTACTGTTCGCACTGCTACGCTGCCGCCGACACCGAGACTGCACCCGGCGAACTCAGCACAGCCGAGGGAAAGCGCCTGCTCGACGACCTCGCCGACTACGGGGTTCCTGTCGTACTCTTTTCCGGCGGCGAGCCACTGGTCCGAGACGACCTCTTCGAACTCGTCAGGTACGCCGACGAGCGCGGGATTCGCCCAGTGCTCTCGACGAACGGGACACTGATCACGCCCGAAAAAGCAGAACAGTTGCGCGATGCTGGTCTCAAGTACGCCGGCATTTCGGTCGATGGGCTCCCGGAGCGAAACGACGCGTTCCGCGGGAAGGACGGCGCATTCGACGCAGCGGTTCGTGGCATTCGAGCGTGTCTCGACGCTGGTCTCAAGACCGGTCTTCGGTACACCATCACCGAAGCGAACGCAGACGACCTTCGCGGCGTCGTCGATCTCCTCCACGAGGAGGGCGTCAATCGCTTCTGCTTCTACCACCTCGACTACGGAGGGCGAGGCGCAGACCTCGTCGACGTGGACCTCTCGCCACGAGCGAAGCGAGCTGCGGTGAAACAACTCTGCGATCTCACCCGCGAGTACCACGAGCAGGGTGAATCAATCGAAACACTGCTGGTCGGGAACTACGCGGATGCAGCGTATCTCGTCGAGTACGCACGCCGGTTCATCGGCGAGGACACAGCGGAACGCGTCAACGACTACCTGCAGCGCAACGGCGGCGACCCGACCGGTGAGCGAGTCGCCGACATCGATTATCAGGGGAACGTCCACCTCACGCAGTTCTGGCAGGGGTACAGTCTCGGTAACGTTCGTGACCGGCAGTTCAGTGCAATCTGGGAGGACGACTCGAATCCGTTGCTGCGTCGCCTCAGCGAGCGAACAGAACACCTGAACGGCCGCTGTGCCGACTGCCGGTATCAGGACATCTGCCGGGGAGCATCTCGCCTTCGTGCCCTCACCGTCAACGACGACCTGTTCGCCCCGGACCCTCAGTGTTACCTTCGAGACGAAGAAATCACGACATCATCGCCATCAGAGATGAGCGCTGATTGACCGCGATTACGGGGAACTAGATGGACCGCCGACGAAACGCGAGGACAGCACCGGTGATAGGGAGAACGACCCATGCAGCGAGCGCCGCTACGAGGACGGGTGTCGTGAGGCCAGTTTCAGTGAGTACGCCCGCGATACCGCCGGCCGTGGTGGAGACACCACGCAGCACGAACACACGGAACAGGTCACCGGGGTTCGTAAGCACGGCGGCTGTAACCACTGACTGCGGGAGGTCGAAGGAGGCGACGAGGCCCAGCGCGACCAGGTCGTGGACGAGCACGAACCACACCCAGGCCGCGAGAACGGCACCGAGTGCACGTGTTTTCTCGGCCGCGAGCGTGGACGCGAGCACGCTCACGCCGAGAAATGCGAGGGCGGCGGCGACCGCCGCCAGCGCAACGCCCGCGTAGGCGCCGAGGACGCCTACGCCCGCGAATCGGACAAGGATCGCGCCGCCGACGGCGAAACCGGTGAGCATCCCACCGGAAAGCGCAGTCGCGCGACCGAGGTACTTCCCGACGACGACCGCCGTGTTCGAAAGCGGCAGGGCGAGCAGCATCTCGAGCGACCCGCTTTCGTCGGCCCCGACGATGGTATCGAAGCCAACCGCCAGCGCGGCCAACGGGACGACGTAGACGCCGAGCTGAGCGACACTTGCGAGCACGGCCGGGACGCGCGTCGGGCCGACCTTCGACCCGCCGAGGAACACGAGCGCGACCGAGAACAGCGCGAACAGGACCGCAATGCCGACAACCCACCGGCGGCGAACCGCGAGTCGGTACTCCCGAACTGCGACGCGGGCTATGTCACGAGGGATGGTGCGTCGCGTCGCTGCAGTTTCTGTGTCCGCACCGGTGTCGGTCTGTATCTCAGGGACGACGCCGGGCTGCGGGTGTCCGGTACCGCCGTCGGGTACCGTGGTGTCTTCGGTCAGTGGCCCTCACCTCTCGTTGCGGAGACACTGATGGCGCGGTCCGTGGACACGGTGTCTCGGAACACGGCGTCGAGTCCAGGTTCGGTGACTTCCACGTCCACGACGTCGGTGGACGCACGGAGGCGTTCGAGTACCTCGAAGACCGCGTCCCGCTGACAATTGATGTGGACCTGCGGCGGACTAGAAGTGGCAGTCGCGGTTGTCACGCCGCCGCAGTCCTCGACATCTGCAACGACTTCGCCTGGTTCGTCGTCGACCGTCGCGTCCACGGAAACAGTCTCGGCCGTCTCGCGTCGGAGGTCGGCGACGGTGCCAGCGGCCTGGACGGCGCCTTCGTCGAGGACGACGACGCGGTCGCAGAGTCGTTCGACCTCGGAGAGGACGTGGGAGGTGACGAGGATGGTGACGTCGGTCTTCCGGGAGAGCGCCTCCACCACCTCGTGGAAGTCCGCGACTCCGGTGGGGTCAAGTGCGGCGGTGGGTTCGTCGAGCAGGAGGACGTCGGGGTCGCCGACGAGCGTCGTGGCGAGGCCGAGTCGTCGATTCATCCCGTTCGAGTAGCCGCCGACGCGGCGGTCGGCGGCCTCAGCCAGCCCGACCGTGTTGAGCACGCGCTCGACCCGGCGGCCGCGTGTGTCAGGTGCGACATCTCTGACGCGAGCGTGAAACTCCAGTACTTCACGACCGGTGACAGACGGTGGGAAGCCCGCGTGTTCGGGGAGGTAACCGACGTGCTCGCGGAGTGCAGCACCAGCCTGGGACGAGAGTCCGGCGACCGAGACCGACCCGGCGTCGGGTGTCTCGTGACCGACGAGCAGTTTGAACAGCGTCGTCTTCCCGGCCCCGTTGCGGCCGATGAGGCCGGCAGTCTCCCCGCTGTCGATGGCCAGGGAGACCCCGTCCAGAGCGCTGACAGTGCCGTACTGCTTCTCGACGTTCCGTAGTTCGATGTCACTCATAGTATCGCCTCCAGTTGTCGTGTGGCGGTGTCGCGAGCGGGTGATGGTCGACGACTCCCGGCGTCTCCACGAGCGGCACCGACCGGGATGCCAGCCGCACGGTGTCGAACGCGGGACTCGACGCGAACACCTCCGTCGTCGGATGGCGCCTCGTAATGCGGTCGAGAACGCTAGCCGCTTGGTACCGGACATCGCTGATGCCGTCGTGGTCGATGTCCACCGTATTGGCGTCCGCCCAGTAGTTCCCGCCGTCGCTGGCGTTCCATGCAACTTGCTTGCCGATGACGGCTTTCATGGCGTTGCCGTTGCGGATGAAGGAGTTGCCGTAGCCGCGTTCTCGGACACTGCCCGCGGTGAGATGGATGCCGACGTCGTTGCCCAACACGAGGTTACCCGCGATGGTGTTGTCCAGCGAGTTGTACACGAACAGGCCGTTGTCGTTGCCGACGAGGTTGTTGCCGGCGATGCGGGTGTGGTCGATGCTCTTGACGAGGATTCCGTGGCCGCTGCTCCCGGTGTTGTTCACGGCGGTGTTGTTGACGATTGTGAGGCGGTCGGAGAGCATTAGCGCGTATCCGACGTCGTTATTGAATGCGGTGTTGTTGGCCAGTCGGTTGTCGTCGGAGTACATGTAGTGGACGCCGTACCGGAGATCCCACATCGTGTTGTTCCGCGCCACCACGCTCGAACTCCAGGAGAAGTAGATGCCGTCGCGGACGTCCGTGATCGTGTTGTTTGCGACGACGGCGTCGTGGGCCTCCCAGAGCTGGATACCGTTGCCACGATCCGAGAGCCGGTCGATGGACTCCCGACCGACGATGGTGGAGTCGCGGACCGTCGCCGAGGTGGCGCCGTCGACCCAGATCCCGAACGTGGTGTTCGTGACGCGGACCGACGCGACAGTGGGGTTGGCGCCGTCGAGCCAGACGGCGGCGTCGTTGTCGGCAGTGCTGTAGCCAGCGTTCCGCACCCAGACGTTTCGAATCGTCACGTTCGAGGCGTTCACTGTGAGCACCGTCTCCTCGCCGTCACCGGTGATAACCGCCTTCGACGGCGCGCTGCCGGTGATAGTGACGCCGGCCGTGTCGACCGTCACGGGGCCCTCGACAGTGCCGAAGACTCGTAGGGTGTCGCCTGCGGTGGCCGCGTCGAGCGCAGCATCGAGTGTGTCGTAGCGCTGGTCGTCGACGGTTACCGAGCCGGCCTGCGGTGGCGGCGCGAAGTTGTACTCGCTGGGCACCGGCGCGTCGAAGGACAGCGTCTGCCCGACCTCGGCACTATCGCCTGGCGTGGCGACCACCGCGCCGGCACTCACGACCAAGAGCGCGGCGGTGAGGACTGCGAGTGCGCGTTCGACGCGTCGCTCACGCACGACCGGTCCCCTCCACGTCAGTCTCGTCCTGGTTCGCGGACTCCGAATGACTGGTGGCGTTTGCTGGGTCGTCAGTCTGGGCGGGGTCTTCGTGCCGTCCGAGTCGCCGGGCTACGTGGTTGGCGAGGTCGCCGACCGTTGTTGGGTGGTCCCGGTAGTAGAGTGCCACCACGAGCAGAGCGACCGCGAGCATCGACAGGTACGCGCCGAGCCCGAACCGCGAGTAGCTCGTGATGTTCGCGACCTCGTAGCTGCCCCACAGCGGCGGCATAAACCCGTCGACGCCCATCACTGGCGCGTCCGGGTCTAGGGTGTGGCCGGCCTGGTAGAGGCGGTACTGGATGTCCGCGAGCATCACCCCAAACACCGTCATCGTACCCACGAGCTGGGCGAGCAGACCGCGCTTGAGCTTCCGGGTGTTCGGTGCGAGTGCGACGAACGCGCTGCACGCGGACACCGCGACGAACGCCAGCGGCCCGAACGACCACTCGGGGACGTCGACGGCGTAGTCGTGTGGCGCGTAGTTCGGCTGCCAGTACACCGGGTCCGGGTAGTAGAACCCGATGTACTTGTTCAGGTTCGCGATCTCCGCGTAGTCGCCCGCGATGCGGGGGTACGCGTACAGGTGTAGTTCGAGCGTCGTGCTCGGGTACTGGACGGCGTCCATCTGGATGATCCACATCGGGAACAACAGCGCGACGACGAACAGCACCGCCGCTACCACGGGGAGTCCCCGCCGCAACTCGAGGAACGCCGACCTGGCTGGGAGTTCGTAGTTCATGGTGGTATCTCGTGCCGGGGTCCAGAGACGGACCGCCGGTATCAGTCACGTGGGCCGCCCGCGCACCCCACGTGACTGCCGGGGCCGTCGACACCGACGGCAATGTTGGCAACCGTGCCAGGACGTGCCTCTGGCAGTGTTCGACCGGGTCAGTTAGCCGTCGCGCGGTTCCACCAGCATCCGCGAGCGCATCTCCAGGTGGAGTGCGCTACAGAAGTACGTGCAGTAGAACCAGTACACGCCGGGCTTGTCGGCGGTGAACGTGACCTCTCGGGTGTCCTGGGGGGCGATAGCGAGGTGAATGTCGTACTCGGGAATCGCCACCCCGTGGATCATGTCCCGGACGCCCTCGATGTTCGTCACGGTGAGTGTCACCTCGTCACCCTCCTTGACAGTGAACTCAGTGAGACCGTACTCGGAGCGCATCGAGGACGTCTTCACGTGCATGGACTGCTCGCCCGTTCGCTCGACACCGGACTTCTTCTGGGTGACGAACTCCTTGTCACCCTCGTAGTCGGCCTTGTTCCACGTCGTCGCCGGGTCGAGTTTGTTCTTGTGCGCGAACACACAGTCGTGGGGTTCCGGGTACGCCGGGTGGTCGGCAACCAGTTCCATCTCCGTTTCACCCTGGCCGATGTGGATGAGCTGGTCGTTGTCCGGGTGGATGGGACCAACGGGAAGGAACCGGTCCTTCGAGAGCTTGTTCAACGAGATCAACCACTCACCGGCCGGATCGGTTGTCATCGCCTCCACGGCCTGGATGTGGCCGGGGTTGTAGTGGACGTCGATTTTCTCGATGACCGGCTCGGTCGAGTTGTTTTCGGCCTCGACAGCAGCCTGGATGTCCCACTTGGCGGCCTGGGAGTCGATGAACAGCGACGTGTACGCGTGGCCGTTCCCATCGAACGTCGTGTGCAGCGGACCGAGGCCAACTTTCGGACGTCCGGCAACGACGTCCGCGGGATCGCTGGACTCGTCGAGCGCGGCGATATCCAGGATGGTGACCGTCGGCGACAGCTTCCCAGCGACCATCGCGTACTCGCCGTTCGGTTCGACCTCGACGCAGTGCGGGCTCTTTGGGGTCGGAATGTACCGCACAATAGGGGAGTCACCCCTGTTGAGTGGACTTTGCTGCGTGCCGTCCACGATCGGGACGCCGTTGACCTCCTGGTAGTCACCGTTTTCGACAGCCTGTTCGATGGCGGGCACGTCGAAGGCCTTCACGTAATCGCGGTCGTCGTGAGTCATCCCAGAGACCTCGACGGCCTCTTCGGAGTTGTACGCCGACGAGATCGCCCACCGACCGTCCTTATCGGTGTCGAGGATGTCGAGGTTGCCGTCCACCTTCACCTGCCACTCGGTCTCCATCGTCTCGGGGTTCAGCGCCGAGAACAGCGACTCGTAGTTCTCGGGCGAGTGGACGTCGCGACCATCGTTCGGGAGCGGCGTCCGGAATTCGCCGTTCCCGAAGATGTAGCCAGTGTCGGGACTCTGGGCCGCACAGCCGTGGACGACCTGCACGTTCGGGACGTCGGTGATGGCGTCCGTCTCGAAGTACGTGAGGTTGACGCGAGCGATGCGACCGTTGGCCTTGTCGTTCACCCAGAGGTACTCCCCATCGTAGTCACCGTCCGTCTCGGAGAGAACCGGATGGTGATTGTCACCCCAGGTGTAATCTCCGGCACCTTCCAGCATCTCTCGGGTTTCGTCGTCGTAGCCGTAGCCGCGGGAGGCGTCCGTGTTGAAGACAGGGATGCGCATCAGCACCCGCATCGACGGAATGCCCATGACGCGAATTTCGCCGGACTGCCCGCCCGACCAGAACCCGTAGTACTCGTCGTGCTCGCCCGGTGACACCTTGTGGTCGGGCGCCGACCCGGTCGAAGAATTCGATGCGCCACCTGAGTGGTCGCTGCCCAGCAGGTTCCCAGAACAGCCTGCGAGACCAGTCATGGCACCAGTCGCGACGCCGGCTTTCACGAAGTCCCGCCGGTTCAGTTCGAGACCGGC
Source organism: Halobacterium sp. MBLA0001 (assembly GCF_049705385.1). NCBI lineage: Archaea > Methanobacteriati > Methanobacteriota > Halobacteria > Halobacteriales > Halobacteriaceae > Halobacterium > Halobacterium sp. MBLA0001. Next base: position 28,146 of record NZ_JBNAMQ010000005.1, on the reverse strand, counting down.
AAGGTCCAGCGTCGGTCCGTCATCGCTCGGCGTGGGCTCGTCGACCTCCGCGAGGATGTCCTGTAGTTGTTGTTCGTGCTGTTCGACCACCATTTCGGGGTCGAGTGCCTCTCCGTCGGCTGTGTCGGACGGTGTTTCGGTCATCTCACACCACCTTGACGTAGCCGACCATTCCGCTCATCTCGTGGGGGATACAGTAGTACTTGTACGTGCCCGTGGTCTCGAACGTGTGCTCGTAGGACTCCCCCTTCGCTATGCTGCCCTTGTCCGGGTAGTTGTCGTTGGCCGCCTGTTCTGAGTCGAACCCCCCGGACGCGAAGTAGGCGGCACCGTCAGGGATCTCGTTCTCGAATGCAGTCACAGAGTGCGCGACTGCACCGACGTTCTCCCAGGTGACCGTCGTGCCCGTGGAGACCTGAATCCGCTTTGGATCGAATTTGAGCGAGTCTGTCATCTCGACCGTACTGGTCTCAGTCCACGACCCGGACCCACCGCTGTTATCGTCAGAGCTCTCCGTCGTCGTCGTGGTGTTACTATCGTCCCCGTCACCGGTTCCCGAACTAGACGAACATCCTGCGAGTGCAACCCCGCTAACTGCACCGGTGAGTGCCAGGACCTTGCGCCGTGAGTAGTGCTCCGTCATGGTGTTGCCTCAATCGGTTCTCAAAGCCGAGCGTAGGTATACCGCAAGCCAGAATCCGAATTTCTGGGAACCGCCCCGAATGTGTTCGGACAAAACTTGTCGTTTCTTCGCTTTCCACTGCGAGTCTGGTGGATATTACTACGATACCTATGGAGGATGCTGCGGTGAGCAGATTCAGTTCCTCCACACACGTTGGGATTCTGGCTCGAAGTCCAACAGCTCCACAGAATCGATCCCCTCCAGTTGATCTCGCTGATCGGCTACTTTGGGAAGCAGGACGCTACCGATCTGGGTCGAAGAGCTCGATTGCTTTCTGATAGGTCTCGCTGTCACACGTTCGGCTGTCTTCTAGCGCCTCCTCGGGTGCCGCTAATATGCCATCAACAATGGCAGTAGCCATCTGGCGAATAATCTCGAGCTGCTCAGTGGTGAGATCTCCGTTCGATTCGAGTCGATTGACTGTTCTTTGGAGTTCTCGTCGTTTGATTTCCTCACCACGAGCACGAATTGTGTTCCGAACAGCTTCTGGATCCAGCTCGTCCCGTTCGGGGGGGTCAGTAGACAATTGCTCGTGTATATTGGGTTTCATTGGTAGCTCAGTCAGCGGATGACGCATCTCTCGTGCTGAAGGACTGCTCGGGCAGTGGGCCGTTGTACTCGTCGGGGACGTAGGCGCAGAGCGGGTCCGATGCGAGTGGATCCTGCGTGTACGCATACGCTCGGGAGCGACTGCCCCCGCAGACGTGCCGATACTCACACGCGCCGCACTTCCCGCGAAGCGCGTCGGAATCGCGGAGAGATTGGAAGAGGTTTGAGTCCCGGTAGACGTCCACGATACCCTCCTCACGGACGTTGCCGGCTGTGTCCGGCAAGAAGCCAGACGGATAGACGTCGCCGAGGTAGCTGACGAATGCGAAGCCGTTTCCAGCCGTGACCCCCATGCGGCGGCCGATACCGTCCGGCGACGAATGCGACACCCCCTCAGGTTCGTCTCGCCGTTGGAGGGCAACGCGTCGATAGTGGGGCGCTTCCGTCGTCTTGACGCCGAATGGAGCATCGTCGGCGACGTCACACAGCCACTCCATCACACACTCCGCCCGGTCGGGCGAGATCGGGTCAAGCACTCGCCCTCGGCCGACAGGAACAAGGAAGAACACCGACCAGAGCACGGCACCCAGATCCGCGACCAGTTCTCGAATCGCAGGTAACTCATCAACGGTTTCAGCGCACACCGTCGTATTGATCTGCAAAGGAAGGCCGGCCGCCCGAGTCGCCCGCGCAGCCTGTAGCGTTTGCTCGAAGCTTCCTCCCTCTTGGCGGAACTCGTCGTGCGCGGCTTCCGACCCACAGTCGATACTGAGGGCCATCCGCCGTAAGCCTGCATCGGCGAGATCCTGAATTCGCTCTGGAGTGAGTGACGCCGTCCCGCTCGGAGTGAGCGTCATCCGGAGCCCGATGTCGGTCCCGTGATCGATGAGTTCCACTGTGTCCTCCCGTGCAAGCGGATCGCCGCCAGACAGGACGACGAGTTGTTCGTCCCCGAATCGCCGTGCTTCTTCGAGAAACTGCTTCCCTTCTGCTGTCGTGAGTTCGTCAGGATGTCGAAGCGGTTCCGCGTCAGCCCGACAGTGCTTGCAGGCTAACTCACACGCTTGCGTAACCTCCCAAATGAGGACGAACGGCCGCTCGGTCGTATCGATCTCGCGTGGATTCATTGCTAAATTACGTAGCCTCCGAAATGGTGTTTCCGCCCCACCGTCCGGCGTATCTCCAGCAACAATCGCCATGAAACGTGGCCGTCACACCCTCGAATTTGAGGGCTATACGGGAAAATCAAAGGCCGAACGTGTTCACCCACGACTCTCGACACGTGAGGGTGACAGCGAGTGCCGGTTTCGGGGACGAATAGTCGGAACAGAACCCGTGGCATCGTGGGGTCGGTCTTCTCCGAGACGCTCTGGGGTGAACATCTTCGGGGGAATCGTCTGGATTGGTGGAGTCGAACGAATATGCATGGACGACGTTACCGAGATTGTCGCGGAGACGTCCGCCCCAGCAGACCGCTCCTGGGAGACATTGGATGCGCGGGAACTCCCACCGCCGCAACCGCTGCAGAACACGCTCGAGCGACTCACTGACCTTGATGACGATACGCTCCTCGTCCAGTTAAATGATCGCGCACCGCAGCACCTGTATCCGCAGTTGAGTGATCGGGGGTACGCGTACGAAACGATCGAGGGCGACGAGGTGGTCGTGACGGTGATCTGGAGCGAGTAGCCGGGCGGTGTGACTACTTCTTCGGGAAGGTGGCGGCGAACTCGTCGTCACCGAGACGGTCGACGTCGTATCCGTCGGCGTCGAAGTCGTCGACTTCGGCCTGCATCTCGTAGAAGAGGGGCTTCGGCTCGTGGTCGTTGATGATCGTCAGTGCGTCGCCACTTTCGAGGTCGGAGAACGCGTCGTGGATTTTCGGATGCCGCTCGGCCGGTGGAATGTCACGGACATCGAGGGTTGTCTCTGTCATGCACGTTCGGATTGTAGTCGATCTGCCGAGGTTATTGTTCCGAACATGTTCAGACGTGGGTGATCGACACGCGCCATTCGTCGTCTGTGACGTGTGCGGTTTCGTAGGTGAACCCCCGCTGTTCGAGGACGTTGTACAGCGGTTCCGGTTCGAAGCTGTTGACGAGTACGAGAGTCGCGTCATCCGGAAGTGCCTGTAGCTCGGCCATGATATCGCTGAATGGTTCACCGTCGATCTCTCGCGCATCCAGCGTCCGCGTATCGTCGTCAGTAGTATCCGTACTCATGCACCGACAGTCGAACTGGGCAGGTAAACTCGTTCTCCCGATGGTGTTCGCATGCCTGGTTTCTCTGGCCCCGAGGCCGCGTACGAACATGTTCGGCACTACTAACTGGTGGGGGAGGCGAATATGTTCGAACGAACACCGATGCCACAGGCCAATATCACCATCACGATTCCGGAAGGTGTCTGGATAGGCGACATCTCACGCGGCCATCCAAACGCCAGCATCCGCATCCTTGCAGCCCTTACTGACGACAACGCAGGCGTCGGACTCACCGAAATCACAGCCACCGACTTGCAGGACATCATCGCGGACATCCAGGCCAACGACTCGGTGACTGAACTCGAGATACTACAACAGTACGAGAACACGGTCCTGGTCCAGTTCGAGACGACGATGCCCCTGCTCCTCCTGCCCGTACAGGACTCGGGCATCCCGCTCGAGATGCCGTTCACCATCGAAGACGGGCAAGCTGAGTGGGAGATTACCGCCTCGCAACACCGTCTTTCAGAACTCGGCGAACAGTTAACGGAGTTCGGGATCCCCTTCACCGTCACCGCAGTCCACCAACACATAGAACCCGAGCAATTGCTGACCGACCGACAGCTCCGTCTCGTGAACGCCGCCGTCGAACACGGCTACTACGACACCCCTCGGAAGTGCTCGCTCACAGAACTCGCAGAGGAAGTCGATCTTGCCAAATCGACGTGCAGCGAAACGCTGCATCGCGCAGAAGAGAAAATCACTAAACAGTTCCTCGAAAATATCGATGACACCACAACCGAAACACCACCCCCATGACATGCCTCCCCAAACCCGCTTCATCCAAACTCCACGACTCACGACCACCCAACAGACCAAGTCGACGATCACCCCTCACCAGACCAGTTCGACACCCAGAAGCCATGACTGGCCAAGTAACTACCAACAGCCCACACCAGTCTTACAGAGAACCCATGGGACGTGATCCATTTGCTCCAGATGCTCCGGAGCTCCAAAACGTTCTAGATGCACTGGATCGCCCGCACTTCGCGCCCTTACACTCGGGTTCGGCGCCGTCACCCTTGGCGCTATCCTTGCCGGCTTGGTCGACCAACTCTTACCGCTCGACCCGAATCTCGCGTTCGTTGTCGAAGGTCTATTCACCACTATCGGCTTCGCGATTATCCTTTATTCTCTACATGTTGATTGAGTCATAACTTCGACTGGCCGGTACTGTCTATAATCGACTGTATCATCCATGTAACAGCGGAAGACCCACCAGACTCTGTCCGGTCAAAGGATTCGTCTAATTCCCAGTAGAGACCTGTATTAGCTTCTGAGCGCGTTATTATTCATCTCGAAGAATCTACTAGTAGTTTCCCGGTTTGGAACGCCTACATCATGAGTCTACTAGTAGAGTAGCGCTGCAGACGTGTATCACCAGCTGGATGCGCTCACCATTGCTGCGATCTACATACACATACTGGGAGATTGCTTAGTCAGGGGTCAATCTGTGGGTCGCTGTTGAGCTCGCGGAGATATGCTATTGCGGCGACACCGACGTGGATTCCGTAGACGTAGTCATCGTCGCCGAATGCCTCTCGACCAGCCATTCGATGGGTTACTCCCTTGGTGAGAGATAGACGGATAGCCTCCTTGACGGCGGCTTCACCGGCGTATTCAACGGCGCCTCGAACGTACTTATCGAAGTGACTATCTTGGTGGTCAGATGGCCGCGGATCAGCAGCTCGGTCAAGCGCGAGGGATACGACTTCTTCAATAGAAGGATGTACTGGATTGCCAGTGTTCTCTTGGACGCGATACACCTCGCCAGGCATGGTGATGAATGCGTCAGGCCATGGTATAAGCCCAACTGGAGTATGTGGGACTCAAGCAAGGAGTTCGAGGATCAGCTTCGTAGGATCTGTTGCGTCGTTCTAACTGGGTTCTCTATATCTAATTGTCTTTACGGGGCCTTGTTTAGACGCCGAATTTTGAGGCACTGAGAGCCTGTATCCCGATCAGGGATCAACCGCCACTGTCGATTCAGTTCGTCCGATTGCTTCGACGTGCCGAATTGTACGGCTGGTGCACCCAATCCCGGCTAACCAGACAGATCTCAGCTCACGAATTACCGATACTCGCCGGCTATTCCTCTTTGGAGACTCAGAAAACAGCGTTCTCAACCGCTATCACGAGCGTCTAAACACGGCCCTTTACGGCCGACCGTTTGAACCTACTCCAAGAGAAGAAAGCGTACTCGAGTGTCGGTCTGTTCCGTTCTGTGGGACCCATCGTAGGTCCTTAGCGTACCGTTGTAGGTTGCGAAATGCGTTGTATCCGGGTTGGAAGTGTAGGAGTTTTCCCTGCATTCTCGTCTACGGCGGATTTTCTGCGTCGTTGAGCCCTTCGAAGGTTCCGTTCGTGTAGGCGTAGCGCCACCGTTGGAGAATCGCTCGCGTGACCAGTGGGGCCTCACGCACAGTGATACAAGATGGCTCAACAGGACGACTTGGAGCATCAGGTGGTGGATGAAAGTGTCGTGTCGGTGCATCCGGTTTCGGATGACAGTCGAATCGAAAATCCCGCCCCTGGGTGTCCGTGTAGTGCGCAGCGTAGTTCCCAGCCAAGCTCCACCGAATATCTATACGCGCTGTTGATGCCGCTCCAACGCCGTCAGACAGGTCAACCGAAAGCGTCTGTGGGTTCAGGGGATCATCCAGTGAAGCCTCCTCAACCAGCGGCTCTTGATTGACGACCAGATCTCGGATTTCTCGTAACGCTCCGGCATCGATCGGTCCGAACACCTCTGCCTGTTCGGCTGGCTGACTATCGTGAGAAGGTTCCACATCCTCGTCGCCGGTCATACGACGATCGATGAGTCACTGTTACCATCGTCGTCAGTATTGGTGCCAGTGAGGTGACCGGTGCGGGTTGCCTCAGCAATCGCGAGTGTCGCTTGTGCCAAGGCGAGGTTGCGGCGAGTGGTTTGCCATTCTCTGAGCAGCGCACCTTGGTCGCTGTCGGTGTCTTCGATGTCCAGTTCCCGAGCGAGTTCCTCGGGTGAATCAACGTCGTATTCGGTACGCCAGTCCTGAATCTGTGCTTTCAGCTCGGCGATGCCAGATGCGATCTCTTCGGGTGTTCGTTCCGCAAGTAGCGACTGTGCATGCTCGGTGACGATACCCGTTTCTGACCGTCGGTACAGCGTCGTCTGGCCGTCCTGTGCTGTCGTCACTTCACCGGAATCCATGAGCGTCCGCAGGTGCTTTCGTGCGGTCGTCGGCGAGACACGAGCACGATCAGCAATCTGTGCTGCAGACGTCGGATCGTAAGTCCGGCGAATGATTCCATAGACTCGTTCGAAGGGCGTCGTGTCCTCAACCCATTTCTCTTCGACCACGTCGTTTATGTCACGTTGTTCGGCACCGCCGTCAGGACGTACTCGGTTGGGTGGGGTCGTCTCCTCAGACACCATATGCTAACCCACGGGAGGCAAGTATAATAATTCTCGGGCCAGTATATTGGTTTGTAGTCCATCGGAACACGGAGTGTCCTCACCATTCATTTTAACCAACAAATACGACTATTCCAGAACTGTTGGTTAAGCCGAGATTCCGGAAGTCATCTTGGAAAAGACCATAGACACGCAAAATAGGACAAATACCCCGGTAGCGATGTCTTCGAAGTCGTCCTCTGAATTATGGAAACACCACGCCACGGCTTATCTAGGACTGAACCGTTTCGTTCAATCGAGATGTGACAATCCCAAATGCCGTTCACAATCGATATCTTAGACGACGGCCGCGTCCTGGAGTGGGAGGCAACCGCCGACGGCGCCGTCGCGACCGAGCGCGATGACTACACCCCACGCTTCTACGTCGCCGCTCGCGACCCTGATGCCGACCTCGACCTCACGACACTCCAGTCGGTGTACGACCAGCACCCGGACGTCGTCGCGACCGAGATGGTTACGCGACGGCCGGGCTTTCGACGAGACGAGGAGGCCGTTCTCGCGGTCGACGTTGCCCACATCGACCGCGTCACTCCACTCGCCCGGCAGGCGCGTCAGCTGTCGGACTATCCAGTCGGGGATCTCGCCTGTTTCAACGTCGACTTCTCGCGAGAGTTCCGGTACTGTCTGGAGACCGGCGTCAATCCGACGCCGGCAAGCGAGTTGTCGACGCTCCGGCTCAGCGTTCCGGTGACCGAAACGAGCAACGACGTCTACGGCGAGTTGACCGTCGCCGGCGACGCCGTCACCGGCTCGACGATGGATATCCTGACCGCCGTCCAAGGGGCACTCGAAGCGCACGATCCGGATGTCCTGGTCTGCTCAACCAGTGAGATCGTCCCGACCCTGTACGAGATGGCGACGGACGCCGGCGTCGACGACTTCTCGCTGAGTCGGTGGCCGGACGTCGACTACCAGCAGATCGCAAGCCGGTCGACGTACTCGAGCTACGGCCGCGTCGGCCACTCGCCGGCGCGGTACAACGTGCCCGGTCGGGCGATTATCGACGAGTCGAACACGTTCTTCTACGGGGAGACGAACCTCGACGGCGTCCTCGACCTCGTGTCGCGCTCAAAGAAGCCCGTCCAGGAACTTGCGTGGGCGTCGATCGGGAACGTGCTGACGGCGATCCAGATTTGCGAGGCCCACGACCGCGGCGTCCTCGTGCCATGGAACTCCTGGCGCCACGAGTTCTACAAGCCTATGGGGACGCTCCACGACGCCGACCGCGGCGGGTTCATCTTCGCGCCCGAGGTCGGCCTCCACGAGAACGTCCACGAACTCGACTTCTCCTCGTTGTATCCGAACATCATCTGTACACGGAACGTATCACCGGACGTCATCCGGTGTGACTGCCACCGCGACCGCGACGACGTCCCCGGCCTCGGGTACTCGATCTGCGACGACCGGGGCTACCTCGTCGACGTGCTACAACCGATCATCGACGCTCGCGACGAGATCAAGGCGGCCATCCGTCGCGAGAAGGAACGGAACGACCCCGACGAGGACCGGCTGGCGGAACTCGAGGGGCGGTCGGGAGCGCTGAAATGGATCCTCGTCGCCTGTTTCGGGTATCAGGGGTTCAGCAACGCGAAGTTCGGCCGCATCGAGTGCCACGAAGCAATTAACGCGTTCGCTCGCGAGATTCTGCTGACGGCGAAACAGCAGCTGGAAGCCGGCGGCTGGCGGGTCGTCCACGGCATCGTCGACTCCATCTGGGTGACGCCGGACCCCGACGTCGACGACGAGGACCGCGAGGACCTCGGGACGCTCGCGACGGAGATCACGGAACGCGTCGAGATTCGGCTCGAACACGAGGCCCACTACGACTGGATGGCGTTCGTCCCGCAGCGCGAGAGCGACGCCGGCGCGCTAACGAAGTACTTCGGGAAGGTCGCCGGCGACGACGACTTCAAGATCAGGGGCATCGAAGCCCGGCAGCGCTCAACCCCGCCGTTCATCGAGGACGTCCAGCGGGACTGTCTCGACCAGCTCGATGCCACGCGGTCACCGGACGCGGTGCTCGGACGGCTCGAACGAGCAATCGACGAACTGCAGGCGGGCACCGTAGCAGTAGAGCGGCTCGTCGAGCGGAACCGTGTCTCCAAGCCCCTAGAAGGCTACTCACAGAATACACAGAACGTGGCCGCCTTGAAGCGAGCCCGCGAGCAGGACCTAGCAGTCCACCCGGGCCAGGATATCGAGTACGTGGTCGTCGACGACGACAAATCCTCGCGAGACCGGGTCGCCCTCGCCCACGAGGAGATCGAGACCTACGACGCCTCGTACTACGAGACGCAGCTGGTCAGAGCTGTCGAGAGTGTGTTGTCACCGTTTGGCTGGGACCGAACGGAGATCCAGCGGGAACTCGCTGAGACTCGAAACACGAGTTTGTGCGCGTTCATCGAATTCGAGGAGGATTAACCAACACTATTGAGAAGTCGAGAGGATGTTGGTTAACGCGGGTAAGCGTGACTGAGATTTCGTATCCAGAAGTGGCATAACCAGGGCAGTGAGGTGTAGAAAACAACAGTATCCAGGGGTGCTCGAAGGAAAATTCAACTGGACTTGGATAGGGTCAAGTTAGCAGCAGGCTCACCAACTCAAATCTAGGCCGAGAGTTCAGTCAAGTAACGCTTCAGAGATAGATCGAAGACGGACGTACATCGTACGTACAGATGCAGCGCGAAAGAATAATAATTATACAGTTCAAGAACTCGATAAGGAATATGTACGACCTTACAGGATTTCAGCGAGATCTCCTCTACGTTGTTGCTGGATTAGATGAACCACATGGCCTCGCAGTCAAAGACGAACTCGAGGAATACTACGAGTCCGAGATCCACCACGGCCGACTCTACCCGAATCTCGACACACTCGTCGACAAAGGCCTAGTCGATAAGGGGGAGCTTGACCAGCGAACAAACTTCTACACAGTGACGCGGCGTGGCGAGCGAGAAATTGCAGCCCGCCGTGAGTGGGAGAATCAGTACGTCGACCTTGAGAAGTAGACGATAGCAAGCCGAATTCTGAGAAGGTTTTTCCCACTACTGCTTAACCAACGGAGGGACTGCCTCACGGCACTGTCTCTGCTGCGAGATTGTTTAACCAACAGAACATCGATAATGCCGGCGTTGTTGGTTAAGTTCTGAACGGTTCAGTACGAATCGCCGGAATACAGATGGAGACCCCTCTATCGATGTGTTCCTCATGAGGGACCAAGCAGAAAGGGAGACAGTGAGAGAATACTGGGTGTGGTCCGGATCGAGGAAATAGACCGAGAATAGACAGACACCCCTCTATCGATGTGTTCAGTTCAAGGTGGTACGAGCGAAAAACCGAGCGAGAAGAGGATATTGGCGGATGTCAGAGCCCTTTGGACTGGTTCAGCAGGTTCACGAGACGATACATGGCGGATTCAACGACACGAGACAGCCAAGAATTGTGTGCAGCAGAAGACGACAGATAACAGCGGTTGCAGAACACTTCGATAGAGGTGTGTGTGTGTTTGTTCTAGAAAGCTAGAAGAGAAGAAGAGAAGAACAACCACTTTCTGGAGTCCCAATATTCCTGATTCAGTTCTTCTTTCGACGGAATCCCAGGATATCGGCGTACATGGGACGTCTCGCCCTTGGTCCCAAATCGGCCGAATCGCTTCGAGTCGTCCCCACGCCCGATCACTCGAACACATCGATAGAGGGGTGTGTCTCTTCAGCAACTCCTCGAGGGGCTCGCCGACGGACGTTCTTGGAACACTTCGTTAGGCGCGTTTGGAAATAACCGTCGTAACGAGCTATACTGGCGCTATATCCGGGAATAAAACCCTCACTCTCCTGATTTACACTTCGATAGGGGTGGGGAACATTTTTACTCTTGCTCTGTATGGGGTCGTACATGGGTATCGACGACTCCGATGGCTCCCCTCCTGATCCGGAGTCCCTAGACGACTCTACACAGACGGATCTTTCCACGGAGTCTTCTGCTTCCGAAGGCGCTTCCGACACAGCCACCGACGAGGATAGCGAAAGCCCTTCTCAATCGATCGAGGATATGCTGCTGGAATTCGACGAGCAAGACGGTCTCATCCGCGACCGCTCGCTCCTTGATCCCAACTACGTCGTTGAAGAGGACCGCATCGTCGGTCGCGACGAACAGCTCCAGGAGGTCACCAAGATGCTTCGCGTTGCACTCGGTGACAACCGTCCGCCGAACCTCTTCCTCTACGGCCCCTCTGGTACGGGCAAATCCCTCATCACCAAAGCCGTCTGCAAGAACATTAGTCGTATCTGCGACTCTCGAGACATCCAATTCGGGACCGTCGAAGTCAACTGCCAGGACCTCGACACCCTCGGCGTCGCCGTCTACGAACTCGCCCAACAGGCCGCCGATGAAGCTGGCGTCGACGTCGAAGTACCGAAGCACGGCGTCGCGACCAAGGAGAAATGGGACGAACTCTACCGCATCATCAACGAGAACTTCGACTCCGTCGTCTTCGTGCTCGACGAACTCGACATGCTGGTTGGCCGTCGCGACAAACAGGACCCCGCGTTCTCGCGGCTGCTCTACCAGCTCTCGCGGGCTGGCGCTAGCGACGACCTTACCGCCTACATCTCCGTCGTCGCAATTTCGAACGATACGAAGATGATGGAGGCCGTTGGCAGCCGTGCGCTGAGCTCGTTCACGCCTGAGGACGTCCACTTCGATGACTACGATGCCAACCAGCTGCAGTCGATTCTTCGCCGGCGTCAGGACGCGTTCCACGATGGCGTCGTCAAGGAAGAAGTCATCCCGCTGGCGGCCGCATTCGCCGCCCAGACGCACGGGGACGCGCGGAAAGCCATCGACTTGATGCGCGTCGCTGGCGAGCTCGCCGAGCGTGAAGGGGATCAGGAAATCCGCGAGAAACACGTCCGGATGGCCCAGGACAAAGTCGAGAAAAACCGCGTCCTAGAGGTCGTTCGTGGCATTAGCACGCAGAAGAAACTCTGCTTGTACGCGACTGCTTCCGTTGCAGCCCAGACTGACGGCGGGACCGCGCGGAGCACGACCGGCTACAAAGTCTATCAGTACCTGACGGAATCAATTGATGCCGACCAATATCATCAGGAGACGTACGTGAACAAGATGAAGGAGTTGACGACGTACTCGCTGGTGGACTTCGAGCGGCGGAGTCACGGCCCCAGCTCGGGGATGTTCCTCGAGTTCCAGTTCGGCGAGCGGCCGGAAACGATTTTGGAGACGCTTCGCGAGGACTCTCGCATCGAGATGGTTTCCACGGACGAGGTCGAATCGGTCGTCAAAGCTCAGGTCCGCAACGAGGCCTAACGAGCTTCTGAATCAGAGTTGTTGAATCTATCTTGGAACCGTTTTCTTCCTGCTCATCTGTACAGAGTAGCTAGGATTGACTGAAGTTCTGCAGACACCCCTTTATCGATGTGTACTGGTTTGCCCTAACGTGCCACGCATGCAGCGGTTAACAAGCGGATGCATCCGAACAAGCAAAGTCCCTTGAATATCCGCGTACCTCACACCGTTATCGAAGTGTAATATCGGGATAAGAGCCGTCTACCTATCGAGAACGCGGCTATGTGTGGATAGCGGTTATGAACCTATTTGACTGTATTTGTCGTTTTTGGCCGAAATATTGTGGGTTGATTGTCAATACGTCCGTTCTCGAAGACACACCTCTATCGAAGTGTTCTTGCACCACCACACACCTCTATCGATGTGTTCGGTGCGGGCGACGAACAACTTCCTCCCCGGCGACAACTGACGGCGAGTCCCTCATCAAAGCCACCGAAAGGCATCGCCTTTCGAGGTCTCAACGGAGCAACGCTCCGTCGGTGCCCCCTCCCTCAACGAGCGAGATTACTAGACCGAACGAAGTAGGGTAGGGTCGGTTACAGGGTGCCAACACACTCGACGAGTTCGTCTTCAGTAGTCCACCGGCATAACCGACCGCCATCGTCCAACATCTCGAAAATAGCCGTCTGCATACCGCTATACGGATTCTCACTCGTCACTCCGGTCTCAACGTCCTCTAGGTCGAGCGTTTCGTATTCGCGCTTGAATACGTGCGTTTTCGCGAAAAATTCCTCAAGAGCCGTGAAGTAGCCCTGTTCGACCAGAAACCCTCCCTGGGCGTGTTCGGCGACACCGACGATCGTATCCGTATAATCGGCGAGCAGTCGGAACTTGAGATAGGTGTTCGTCCATTCGCTTCGGATGTCGACCATCAAAAATGCATACGCGCCGGGCCGTCGATTGAGGCGATCTTTCACGAGCTGGAGACGGCGAATCTCGGGTTGACCATAGCTGCCGAGGACAAAGTACGAATTCTCAGCCGAGAAGATCGGCGTCAGCTCCGCAACACTCTGTTTCAGCGCTTCGTACTCCTTCGGCGTGAGTGAGGTCTCGTGAAGATACTCGTCGGCCTTCGCAGCGAGTTCGTCAACAGTGACTGGTTCCTCACTCATCTACTCGAACGTACGCAGATAGGGTGCTTTAATGCGGCGACCTCATCATAGACCGATTCGCTTATATCCGATTCGTATTTGGGCGAAACGCTTTTGCACGTACTACTCAAACAACGAAGTAATGAGTACCTCCGATCAGCCGCCAAGCGAGCTCGAGTCCGTTCGGGAGCGACTCAACGTTGTCACCCAGGAGACGCGATTCGCGCTCCTCCAGGACATTCTCGGGCATCCGTCGGAACTACCGACGCTGAAGGAACTCGACTATGTCAACCCGAGCAAGAGCCGGACGACGATTCGCCAGCACCTCCAGCAGCTCATCGACGCCGATGTCGTCGAGGAAGTGCTCCTGTCCGAGGACCGTCGGCAGAACGACCTTCCGTACAAGTTCTACGGGATCAGCGAGAAGGGTCGACAGTTCCTTGAGGAGCACGACCTCTACCGGGCACAAGACACGCTTCGAGAAATCTACGACCGCGTGGAGAAAACCGAGGACATCAAACGGTATGAGAACGCCCCTCGACCCGAGCGCTGACAGCGCTAACTTTCACATCGTAGCCGGGGTCATCCCGAACGGCTGACCACACGATTGAGACGCAGCTCTGTCTAGTCGTCCGGATTGACCGGACCTTTGTACTTCGACTTCACTGAATCACCCTCCCGCCACTGCCAGTAGTAGTAGCGATTGTCGTTGATTTCCTTGATCGTGATCGTCGCTTTGGCAGGGACGTCGTCCGGGAGATCGTCCGGTCGCTCTTCGACCTCTTCTTGATCTGCCGACTCCTCGAGACGGGCCTCTCGCTCCTTGTGCTCGACGAGCGCCTCAGCGTACGTTGCAACGTCTCGAAGCTGCTCCGGGTCCGACTCGTTGAGCGTGTTGACAATCTCCGTCGGGAGGTTCGCTGGTGGGGTCGGGGGTTCGTAGGACATCGGCTACTCTCGTGTTAACCAACACGGCCCACGAGTCCATAGTTTTGTTGGTTAAGACGATGGAGGCGACTCTCGTGCCTGCTGACTGTAACACTACTCGAAACTTCTTTATATATGGGTTTCGTACTATGTTACACCGTGCTCCGGCGCATCGAACTCGAGGTCCTCGCCACGGTCGACCGCGGCGACACGATCTCCGAACTCGCGACGAAGCTCGACCACAGCGAGAGCTACCTCTCTCGTGCCGTCGGCGACCTCGTCGAAAAGGGACTCGTCTACACGGAACGCGACGGCCGCCGAAAACTAGTCGTCCCGTCGGATGCTCGCGCCGTCGAACTCTACCAGGACCTCGTCCGCCAGCACTCCCACATCGACTTCCCCGAACTGCTGACCGGCAAGGCACTCGAGGTGTTGTACTACCTCGACCAGCCGCGAACCGTCTCCGAGATCGCCGACCGGAGCGACAACTACCGCAACACGGTCAACCGCGTCCTCAAGCGGTTTCGCGACCGTGGGCTTGTCGGGACGGCCGACGGCCGCTATGACTTCAACGCCGACTTCGACCGCCTCCACGAGTTCGCCCGTGAACTCGCACACCATCTACATCGCCAGCGCCTCGAATCTGTCGCCCCGAAGGGGACGATTCTCTGGGAGGACTACGACGAATTCCTCGCGCAGGCAGAGACGGAGATCGACGCAGAGGGGTTCCACGAAACCGGCCTTGCTCGGTTCGCAGCCTTCGACCTCCAGTTCCTGCTCACCGGCCATCGCTACTACTTCTACTCCGAGGATCTCGACGCAGTCTCGCCGGCGGAGCTCTGCTGTCACACGCTGCTGATCGACGACGGCAGCCGCCACCGCTCGTACTGTCTCCTCCTGCTCAGCCACGTCGACGTCGACGAGGCGGACCTCCGAGAGCAGGCGGCGAAGTATGGTCTCGAAGACGAAATCGACGCCCTGCTCCGCTACCTCGAGACGCACGGCGAGGTCGACAACGAGCGACTCCCGGAGTGGGATGAGTTCCAGGAGCTGGCGGCTGAGTACGAGGTGCCACTACCACAGTAAGCTCACTACGGTCTAGGTGCCGTGGTGTTCACCGTGGACTCCCGCTCTGGCCGAATCCGGCAGGGGCTTGACCCCGTTCGCGTTCAGCATCCCGGTGTTCAAGCGCACGCCTACGGGTGCGCCTCCCTCGCCCCCAGTTTGGTTGCGAAGGAGTCGATAGCCGATGTTCTTCGCTGCGTTGTAGTCCGCGTGGTTCTCGTACCCACAGGACTGACAGCAGAACGTGTCCTGCGACGGGCGGTTTTCCGTATGGGTGAAGCCACAAGATGAACACCGTCGGGATGTGTTCTTCGGGTTCACTTGTTCAACCTGGATCCCGCGTACCTCAGCCCTGTACGAGATGTAGTCGTACAGACGACGGAACGCCCACTCGTGGAACTTACGGGCGTCGGGCATCCGATCGCGGATATCCGTCAAGTTCTCGAAGGCGATCACCGTGCAGCCATTTTCAGCTGCCTCGTCTACGAGTTCGTTCGCGACACCGTGAAGATACTGCTCGAAGCGTCCCGTTTCCTTGCGCCCGACTGCTTGGACGTTCTCGTGGGCCCACCGCGACCCACACTCTTGGAGCGATTTGCGGCGCTGAACGTACTCCTGTCGCCAGTGGTTGAGTTCGTCGGCAGACCAGAACACGCCAGTCGAAGTAACGGCGATGTTCTCGACCCCGAGGTCCACACCAAGAACCGTTCCGTTCTCGGCTGGAACGGGGTCGTCCACATCCGCCTTTGTTCGGACGTGGAGGTAGAAATCGCCACGGCGATAATGGAGTGTCGCACCAGTAGTCTCCCACTTGTTGCTCTGCAGATATTCGGAGAAGGGCGTTTCACGGGTTACCTCGGGAATGACGTACTCGACAGTGACGCGTCCCTCGACGGTAGATAATGAGGCGTGATCGTCGTGGAATGTGGCGTTCCGCTGGTTATATTCCACGAACGGCGAGGTGAACGTGGGCAACGAAGCGTACTCACCCTTCGACCACTTCGCGACCACACTTTCGAGTGCGTCAACGGCACGGTCGCGAGCCGACTGAACGTGATTGCTGTGAAGCCGTGTCTGCTCGCGTAGTTCGTCGTAAGTCAGTTCGTGCAGGACTGACTTGCGAGTTTCGGCCCATTCGCCGTCCCACGCAGCATCTACGACATAGTTGGCGGCCCACCGAAACTCGTCGATGGTCTCGTGAAGCAGGTCCGCCTGCTCTTCGGTCACATCGAGTTTGACCGGAACAGTGCGGTGGACCTCCATATACATCACAAAACAACCTGTGATTAAAAGTATTAATAAGGAATAGTAGAGAGTCAACCCTGCTATGGACTGTGAGACGGCTCACGAGTGTCGGTTTTATCCCACACCCGTAGTCTCGGGTACTCCTATTGATCTACTATGAGACCAACATTCGGCCGCGAGTACATCGAGAACGAATTCCAGCGGATCGCGGATGGCCTCTCAGCCCCGCTCGCGGTCTACCTGATCGGTGGTGGCGCGATGTCGCTGCGCGACCTCAAGGGGGCGACGAAAGATATCGACCTGGTCGTCCCAGATGGCGACGCGTACGGTCAACTGTGGGCCGTCCTGATGGACCTCGGGTATGCGGAGGTACAGTCGCTGGATTCGGATTACCGGGCGTTGGGGGCGACGAGTTGCGTCGAGAACGACGATGGGTGTCGCCTCGACATCTTCAATCAGCAGGTCGCGAACAAGCTGATCCTCACCGACGGCATGCAGGAGCGCAGCGAGCCGTTCCTCAACACGGATCGATTGACGGTCCGCCTGGTCAGCAACGAGGATATCTTCCTGTTCAAACTGATCGCAGGCCGCGACGACGACATCGAGGATATGAATATGCTCGTGCAGGCTGGACTCAACTACGACGTCGTCCGGGCCGAACTCAAGGCGTAGATCGACCGGCTCGGCGACGACCAGTTCGCCACCTTCGCGAACGAGGCCCTGGTCGACCTCGACGAACGGTATGGGGTGATCACGCCAATCGAGGACCACGTCCAGGAGCTGACGACCCGGTATTATCGCGGGCTCGAAGTCCTCCAGGCACTCGACGAACCGATGACTGTCGACGAACTAGCCACCGATCTGGATCTGGACGTCGCTGAGGTTCGCGAACGGATCGCGTATCTAACAGAATTCGATCGGGTCAGGAAGGGTGGCGAGACAGTCCGTCCGGCGGAGTAGCACGAGAAGAGCCTGTCATAGAAAGCGTCACGTACGAAGCAGCAGGGTGCAGAAAGTGTGTCCAGCACAATCGCAACCCTGCAAGACGTAGCTTCGGTAGACGACTTCTTGAATGCGGCGGCTACGGAGACAGTACCGCTGTTCGAACACCTTGAGTTCGAGTTTCTCCTGGAATACGACGTGTTCGCCCCCTCGAAGCGGGGGCGAACACGAGTGCACCAGCCACCGGATCTCTTTCGCGGCTTCCTCCACTGCTACTACGAGGATGTCTACGGCACACGCCCAGTTACACGAGAACTCCAGCACAGCCTCGTCTGGTACTACTGCGGACTCGACAAACCGCCATCCAGAGACACGATTGATCGCTTTCTCACCGATCTCGAACACGTTATCGACGATATCTTCGACAGGCTCGTCGAGCAGGCCGCCGCTCGCGGCCTGCTCGACTCCACGTATTCCATCGATTCGACCCACGTTGAATCAATCCAACACAACGACGCTGCCTCGTGGAATTACGATCCAACAGCTGAGGAGTACTACTACGGCTTCGGCTGTACGATCGTCTCAACTGGTGCAAAGATCCCGATAGCAGCGGAGTTCACACAAACCAAGCAAGCGGATCAGAAGACGGCGATGCGCGTCACGCGTGACGCGCTCGCCGTCGATACACCGGTCTGGATGCTCGGAGACAGCGCCTACGACGTCCTCGATTGGCACGACCACCTGCTGGCCGCAGGGGTCGTGCCAATCGCTCCATACAATCCGCGAAACACCGACGACCCGAAAGACATCGAGTACAGGGTCGAAGGCCGAATCACCGAACACAGCGAGGACGTGCAGCTGAAACAATCCATCTTGGACGAGACGTACACCAACCGGACAGGAGTCGAACGAACCAACGACGCGGTCAAGGACTGCGGCCTCGGGCACGTCCGCGCCCGAGGCCGCGTCCACGCACGAACAGAAGTGTTCCTCGCACTGTGCCTTCGAATCGTCGTTGCAATCACCAACTACGAGCGAGGAAACGATCCGGGCTGTGAGAAACTATGAGATGGATTCTATGACAGGCTCTTTCTGTGGCAGCCCACCGGTCTCGTTTGACTGTTCTCACTCGAGTGGCGGGAGCCAGAGGCCGTTTCCCGGATATCGAACGCTTTTGGTGTACTCAAATCAACTGTTACCTATGGCTACGTGTACTGAATGCGGTGCTGACCTTCCGCCTGATACCGAAGTTGTCTGTGATCATTTCGAGAGCGAACACGGATACTTCACCGAGAGTAGTAGCGACAACAGCCACGAGTAGTCTCGGGTCCAGAGCGGGTATACAGCGCTGCAACGAGCCCAGTTGGCCGGGATACTGTTGCTTCGTCATGGACCGTCTGGCTTCGGGTGTGGGCTCCGGCTTTCAATAGCGGGAAGTACGCCGTCCCGTGGACTTGCCCGACCTATATGTAGCTGCGTGTTCGTAAATCGGAGTGTAGGGCGTTCAGCCCTACTGTCACACGCACGTCCACCCCTGAGCGAGCCGTCACCACCGACGCCTCTCGACTTCCGTCCGCACATCTCAGTAATGACCTCGCAGAATCCTCGGCTTGGTGACTGTTCCCGGTGTGGTGCCACGATCAACGCCCGGCATATTCTCGTCGAGTACGAAACGAATGGGCGCCACCGCTACTGGGCGGACTGCCCCGACTGTGGCGATGTTGTTGACCCAGATGCCTAACACCCATGCTTCGACGACTCACTCGTGTTCTCTGGTCTTCAGAGCCTGATTCTGAGCCGTCTCTGGTCGAATGCAAGCGCTGCGGGACGACGCTGGAATCCAAGGCCGTCGAGCGGTGTCCAGAGTGCGGGAGTCCCGATATTGCGACGTATTTCCTCTAACTTCCCGGTCACGCAAACCCTGCTCGACGCGTGTGAAGCGTCTCTTACACGTGGTCAAGCTGGTATAGCGGGTTATTCGAGGAGGCCGAGGTCGGTGAGTCGCTCGTGGATGGTTTCGAGTGCGTGGTGGGCGTCATCTGGGGTGGTGCCGCCAGTGATGACGAGTTTCCCGCTGCCGAACAAGAGTACAACCACATCTGGGCTATCTACGCGATAGACGAGGCCGGGGAACTGCTCAGGCTCGTACTCGACGTCTTCGAGACCAAGCCCGATGGCGATAGCGTTCAAATTCAGGGACTGTTCGAGACTCCCGCTGCAGACGATGTTCTGGACGTCGATCGGGGGAGTGTCTGTGATGTCGATGCCGAGGTCGCGGAGGTCTTCGAAGACGATACTGAGGGCGTCGTGGACATCGTCGATGGTTGTGGCGCCGGTACAGACGGCCTTGCCCGAATCGAAGATGAGCGTCGTTGATTTGGGATCGGTGAGGCGGTAGATGACGCCGGGAAAGTCCTCGGGATTGTACTGGGCGCCGGGAAGATCAGTTGCGAGTTGCTCGAGGGTTAGCTCCTGGCCGAGGTCGCTTGATGCGACGACATTCTCGGTCTGGATCCTTTCAGTCGGCGTGCTCATTCTGTCTACTCCTGGGACGCACTACGTGAAAAATGGTGAGACGAATGGCGCGGTGAACGGCTGCAGGAACTGAGTAGCGCTGCGAGGACGGCTGTCGCAGCTGGTCCTACCACGAGCGCGAACGCTGCAACGGTTCCCGTCGCCCGATTTCACGCTGAACGAAGCGTGTCATAGACGGTTGCCATGTCGTATCGAGAACCGCTAAGTACAAGGCCCCGGTCGAACAGAGCGACTGAGCAGGTGGTGTTTCACGGAGACTGATTGCTGTCGCTGCTTACTCTGGGTAGCTGATGCAGAAAATCCCGCCTGCCTCCGTGAGGAGATACAGCTGGTCTTCCTCGACGAGCGGCGGAGCCCACACTGCCGAATCTGTTCCAACCGTCCACTGCGGACTCCCATCGTCAACAGCACGAGCGTAGAGACCGTTCGACCCACCGACATAGACGGTGTCTCCGACTTCAACCGCCGCCGAGATCGTCTGCAGTTCCGGGGAGAACGTCCACTTCGTCCCGCCATCACTCGAAGTGAGCGCATGGAGATCCCGCGACCAGCCAGCTGCGTACACAGCATTCTTACCGACACCCAGCGGCGCAGAAACCGACTGCTCCAAGTTGACGTCCCACTTCTCGTTTTGGGACTCCGTCTGCAACGCCGTGAGGTGTCCATTCTCGCGCCCGAGGAGGAGGAGGTCATCCACCACGACTGGCGGGGTCGAGAGCTCCATCGTAGACCGCTTCTCCCAGATCGTGGATCCATCACTCACGTCGATGGCGTACAGTGAGGTGCCCGCCTTCGTGTAGACGGCATCGCCAGCGCTGCCGACGCGGTTGACAAAGCTGTCGTGGTTCCACGTCCAGAGCTGCTCGCCATCGAATCCCCGGGCTTTCACGCCGGCTGCCGTCGGGACGTAGACGGCGTCGTCGATGGCGAGCGGGTCGCCGTAGACGGCCATGTCCTCAGTCCAAGCGGCCTCCCCATTGGACGCCCGAATTGCTTTGAGGCCGTCGTCAGTTCCAACGACGACGACAGAGTCGTTCGCTGCGAGTGGGTGGTCGCTGTTCATGCTGGCGTTCGTCGCGTGCGTCCACTCGCGGTCGCCAGTGTCGGGGTTGTACGCCTCGATCACGCCGGCGTCGTTGAGGCCACTGGCGACGATGAGGTTTCCATCGACTAGCGCTGGCGGGGGGTAGTGGTGGCCGTTCCCGATTCGTGCGCCGGCGACGGCGTCCCATTCGACAGTCGGTGAGGGCGCGGGCGTCGTCTGGGTAGTTGAGTCCGTCTGCGCGACCGTGTTCTCCGTGGTGGTTGGCGCGTCAACGGTGGCGTCCGGGTCGGAGTCGCTTCCGGTGGTGCAGCCGGCAGCGAGGGTTGTTGCGCTTACCAGTCCCAGGAGGTACTTCCGGCGATTCATTGGTTCAAATGCGCCACGCCGCCGACATAAAGTGTGGTCGTGGTTCTTGGAGAAGGCGCGGTGGGCTACGAGCGCAGGGTGGGTAACAACACAGGCTTAACCTACACTTGTGGTGTCTCGCTTTAATTGTTGGTTAAGTCTCTGGGTGTTGAATCTACCCCAGTAACTCCGAGGGTGTCATACAACAGTTCTCATCCGCTCATCGATACTGTTGCAGTGGTAAGTTCAGATGAATCGAGTCACCGTCTCGTTAGGGTTTATTACAATTGGATGGGATGGTCTCGGTATGAACAGGCGGCGGTTTATAACGACCGCAGGAACCACGTTCACAGTCGCGCTCGCGGGATGTACAAGCGACGGAACTGCTGACAACGACAATACGGTGAAGCAGGCGACAGACACCTCCAGTACGCAAGCGCAGACGGGTACAACAGAAGCCACGACAACGCAGCCATCAGCCGAACTCAACCTCAATACTTCGTCAATTATCTCTGGAGAGGACGGCTCGAAATGGGTGTATGCGCGGTTGAGGAATCCGAGTTCAGTCACTCACTCAGGGGGTAGGGTGAATTATACTGTGTCCGATGAGTCTGGGTCTGTCGTTGACTCGATAGAAGGCTACATCCATATGATTCCGGCCGAGACGACGTGGGACTACTACCAGATGGTTCTCGGCGACCGTCGAGAGGACGCGGCGACAGTCAGCCCATCCATCATCGACGACGAGAACGAGAGGCTCGGTGCGGAGGAGCTTGATAACGTCACAGTCACCCAATCCACCTTCAGTAAGGACTTCCAGACAATGACGGAGATTACAGGAAAGGTTCGGAACGACGGGTCGGAGAAGTCGATTGCGCTCGTCGGTTTAATTTACACTGAGGATGGCCGTCTCCGCGGGAGTGTGAAGACGAGTTTGTCGGAGCTGGAGAAGGGGGAAGAGCGAGGGTTCCGCGCTGCGATTGTCGGACAGTGGACGCCCAAGAACAAGCCCGATGACTTGCCGACGGAGTACGAGATACACGCGTTCGAAAGCTCAATCTATTCGCCATTCTGATTCTGCGCCGAGGGTAGGGTTCGAGTGGATGGCAACACGTCCAGACGTGGTTTGAGGCGGTCGATGCGCATACTGACTTCTCGGTTGTTTCGCAGGGACAGACCAGTAAAATTCGGCTACTCTGTGGTGAGCGCACTCGTAACCTCGTAGGTCAATTGCAGCTGTGACGTGCTAAGGATGTCGGCCAGTTCGGGTGTCTTGTCGGGGTGCTCCAGCGTCTTCTCCTTCGCTCGCTGGTTTTGCCTCGCGTGCTCGCACGCGGCTAGGATGAACGGCCGTCCTCGTATTCTCGTCGAGCGCATCCATCGCGAACCCGATCACTCCGAGTCGGTAGGCGTAGTCGCCGTCGGTGCGGGTTCGCATACCTGGCTCGTACCAGTAGTCCCTGATTTTACCGAGGTCTGTTGCACACTAGGTCTGATGTTGTCTGCCGCGTTTGTCAGATGATTCTCTTCGTACCGGTGCGCGCACGCTCAACGTCGGCCTCCCGAATCGCGTGAAGCACGTCTGTCGCGGTGAGTTGGAAGTTCTCCCGACCACCGAAGTGGTATGGGAGTTCGTATTTGAGTGCTGTCCAGTAGTTATAGAACATCTGAGCCGCGCCGAAGTAGAACGTCCGCACCGCGCGCTTGCTCGATCCACAACGCCCCTGGAAGTCGTGTTTCAGCTGGCGAATCGCCGTCTCAACCTGCCATCGATCCCGGAACTGGTACGCGTACTTCCGCAGTTTCTCGTCGGGGACGTCCTCAACGTCGTAATCCGTAATCCATGCGACGTGCTCTTTCTCGCGTGCCTCACTCCCGATCTCCCCCTCATGAATGGGGTGCGCAAACACGTTCACCTGGTCTCTGCCGGTGAATCCAGCGAATCGAACCCCGTTCTCGCCGTCGGGTTCGTCGTCATCGAGTCCTTCCAGTAGCTCGCCAGGGGCACCCGTATCCTTCGCCTGAATCAGGAAGTCAATCCCTTCCTCGCGGCACGTTGTCACCACGTCCCCCCGGTACATCCCCCGGTCACAGTAGACGTGTCCCAGCTCGAAGTCGGCGTACGTGCTGACGCGACGAATCAGCCGCCGCAGCGCGTCCGCCGTCTCGTTTTCTTTCTTAATCGGGGTCGCCCCCAGTACGTACCGCCGATTAGGGGCCGCAACCGAGAGTACAGCGTATTTCCAGTAACTCGTCGTGTTCGAAGACTGGCGTCCCCCACTCGTCCACTCATGGTCGTCGCCGTACCAGGGGACGTCGGTGATGTCGTAAGCGAGGTGCACCGGTTCCTCCGGTAGTAGTTCTTCGCGCTCCAGGAGCCGACAGGTGCCCCGTATGAACTTCGCTTCCAGCTCCTCAACCTCGTACTCACGGGCGTAGCTCCGCAGTGTAGCCGGCGGCGGGACCGCGACAGCATCATCCGTCTGCCATCGTAGCAACTTCGCCCCGTTCGCCGCGTAGCAGTCCTCCAGGGCGATGTGGGCGAGCAGCCGATAGAAGTCCTCGGTCCGATACTGGTAGTTCGGCGCGAGCTGGTCGCGGTCGAACCCCAGCGCGGGCATCGTCAACGCGAGTAACTCTCCAACCACCCATCTGTTCTAGTTTAGTGACGGAGTGAAGCAGGATCTCAGCGGAGACTATACCGAATTGAGGCGGATTAGCTCAGGAGACTGGGTTCGCTGGAGCAGGCAGTCGCTGATTTGTTGTGTGATACCTTCGAGGCGGCGCACTCACAGCCGTGAGTGCGTCGCCGTTCCAGCGCTGCCGCTATCGACACAGGTGCTTCCCCGGTCGTCAGGCGAGTTCGTTACCAGAACTCGCCTGACTCAACCTGCTCACGTAACCGCGGTCGATGCGGATTTGGATCACGTGAAGCCCACAGCAACAACTCATCTAAATCCGGAAGTTCGTACCCTAAATCGAGCATCACGTACAACTGAATCAGGTGTGAATGGCGTTCGACAGCGTGAGAACATCGTCGACGAGGAAGTTGCGGCGACGACGCTGTGGCGTCGTCGGCGCTTTCCCGTTGTTTCACGTCCAGTTTCCGGAGTTCATCGACGATAACACGGCTCATCAGCAGTGAGATTGCGGCCATGATGACCAGAGCTTCGATGATGTACGGATCGGTCGTGTTGATTTCGTCAAGTCCGAAGCGTGATTTCAGTTCTTTGAACAATAATTCTATTTCCCAGCGCGCCCGATAGAGCTGTGCGATATCGGGCGCACTATAGTCGTCTTTCGAGAGATTTGTCAAATAGAGATGGTACTCTTCAGTATCCTCGTTCCAAACACCGACCAGTCGGAACGTTCGGGTCGTGCTGGTGCACGACCCTCGCTTTCGCTCGAACGAGAGGGTGATGCGAACATCGATTTCCTGTCGCTGCAGGTCGTCAAGGACGTCCTGCAGCGACTCTCCTTCGAGCGGGATACTGTTCCCCCGCCACGTCCGGAGCTCTTCGACGATGTCGAAGTTTGCGTCGTCTTTCACACGGGAGACGAACCAGCCGTTATTCTGGTCGATGCGGTCGAACAACCAGAAGTCGTAGAAACCGAGATCGAGCAAGACAAGTGCGCCAGCTACCCACTCGCCGGTGGGTAGCTGGCTCCGTTCTTGGGTTTTAGCGTCAGTTGTTCGGTACCGTGTTGGAAGGCCAGTTGAGAGTGATTCTGTTAGGTGAAGTTTCAGACCGGCCTGATCGTCACCGGTCGCAGCGTACACATCCGCGGCGTCTTGATAGAGAGAAACAATGCTCCCATCGGCAATGAGGACGTCTCGAAAGCGTTCGAGACGTCCGCTAAGGTCGGCATTTCTGGTATCGAGATTCTCGATGGCATCATCGAGAATCTCTCGAAGGAGTGCAACGAACGGTGGAGAGAACCACCCGTGGAAGGTTGCATAGGAGAGTTCATCGCAGTCGGACATTTCGACGAATCGTTCGAGAAAAGCCTGTACAGATCGGTCTGACCCAGCAGCGAAGCCAAGTGAAAGCGTGTAGAACAGCGCAACAGCGTCGAATTTCCGTTCACGCTCGACGAGATTCGTTGCGCGAGCGCGCTCGCGCAACTCATCGGAGGGAAACGCTCTTTGAATCCGATCAACAATCACTGAATCCGGTGGGGAGTAAGTCACACTATCCACCGGATTTCTCTGACTGGTAGTTACAACGATATCTAATCAGACGACGGTACACTCTGCTAAACTAGAACGGATGAGCATCTCGTATCCTGTCGAAGGAACTGACAATCCATAACCCTATTCAGAGTGAGGTGAAAGTGAAACTATCTGAGTTTCATCGACGCCGAACGGTCGGTCAGTCGCCTTAATAGAGGCCAACGTGCTGTCTCGCCGAATGCTACAATCCACCGGAAGAACATCTCTCGCACCCGTTCGCGAACCTAATATGTCGGCTCCTCAATATTCGAAGCTGAGTAATTACTAGTGCTGGATGAGCACTGTTGTGGGAGTGGCTATTCCAGAGCGCTTAGTCGATTTCGTAAATCCGCTCTTGAGGCGGCTTCAAGTGGCCTACGGCCGGTTTGCCGGACAATCTGTAGTGCTTCCGCTAGGGAGAACCCGCGACGTTCAACCAGCCACAGAACTAAGATCTGCCCGGTACGACCCATGCCAGCCGAACAATGAACGACGACAGGGCTCTCGGTACGGTCGGCATCCATTAAGAACGGCCAGATTTCCTCGGAAAGGGTCGTGTCTGGAACCATAGAGTTGAGCAGAATATTTGACGAATGGGAAACACATCATCGAAATTTGGTGGCTCTACACTGTGAGGGATCGTCAGACACCGACTGTTACCTTTAAGTTGCATCCGTGAAAACAAGGGGCCAAGGCAGGACAGAGTAATCACTGGTCGGCGGTGGAAGCCTAAAGAAGGCCCCGGACACGAACCTCTCGTGTCCTCTGGTTGGCTACCTGGGCCTTCTTCGTCCGTGGGCTTAAGCGTTACCCCCACGAGGAGCCGCTGCGCTGCCAAATGAAATGTCCTCAACAGGCGGTGACAGCGATGCAAACCACACAGACACACCAAGACCGAGGTGACCGCGAGTAGCTGACGCTACTCCAGACCGATGACTCACAGGTACAGATTCAAACGACAATCCGGGTCCGATGCTACCAGGCCTCGCCCCGGATGTCGTTTTGCAGTATCGCTGAAGCGGACCAGCGGAGCCGGCCCTCAACACGGATGGAGCGGTATTATCAGCACGCTCCTATCCACAATGTGGACGCGAGGGGTCAAATTGGTTTCGGGACCCTCGCATTTGCCGGCTTCCACGCAGTCCGCATCTCTCCACGGACTGCATGCACACGCCTAATCAACAACAGGGAATCCGGAAGATCGTTCCAGAAGGGAACCTCTCTACTGCTGGAATTACCATCACCGAGGTCTCCCCACGGGTAACAGAATGGATGCCTGACCTTCTTGAGGAACTACTGCCACGGAGTATTCAATCGGTTCGAAAATTCATCCGGCAAGAAGACCCAGAAGTCCTCACGCACGCACGATACAACACCGTCTATCGCCGTCTTCAAGAGAAAACCCTGGGGTTCGACCATCAAGAATGGTGCTCCACAACGGATATTTGGAGTGATGCAGAGGCTGAAGCGGTTGAATACGTAGAATCACTTGTCGAGTTCGCAGTCAAATATTCTGACGTTGACGAAGATGATCTCGACGAACTTTCGGAGTATCACCAGCAGCGGTGCAAATCGCTTAAACAGACTCTCACTACGATCAGTACCGGACGTGGCCCTCTCAACGCTGGCCTTGAAACCTTTACCAAGGGACCCGTACGACTCCACGATGAGCTCGATGACGCACCGCAACCGATCACGCTTGTCCTTGATGGCGAGTCGTGGTCAAAACTCGACGATAGAGGAACAGGTATCCGAGCACTTGCAGCTATCGCCGTGCTCGGCTCCACCTTCGACGTCCGCCTGGTTATTTCACCAGCGTTAGACGCCGCGATTGAGCGACGGTATCCAGACTGGTATCACGCCCATCTCCGTCTTACTGAAACCCGTGAGACCTCCTCTGTAGAATCAGCGGGTGGCGACAGACAACCATCGGCGGAGCAGCTCGAGGAAGCATGGGAAGCAATACAGACCTTACCAGAAGAATCGGGGAGACTCCGTCTGCTTGGGAACCTCCCTATAGAGGGATCTCGAGACTATCGTGATCTCAAGCAGGATGATGAAATCAACGTGGAAGCAGGGACTGTCGGCCGTTACATCCTCGATCTGGAAGAATTAGGGCTTGTGGATATCGACCGTCGTGGGCAATACAACAGTGCGTCCCTCACCGGCTTAGGACAGGTTGCTGTTGAGCAGTATGTCACCACGGACTACCGGGTGATCCACCCGGCCCAATCGACGTTGGAAACGCATCTTACGCCGACCCCTCAGCCCCAAGCAAGTACAGTGTATCCCGCGCAGATGAACACGAGGGAGGGGAATCAACCTGGGACAGCGGAGGATTGGATAGCTGCGACAGGCAGTCCTAGTGAGGGTGCTGACTACGTTCAATGGCTCGATGGGCCGTCTGGTGTTCTCGACGCTTGGGGGA
>NZ_JBNAMQ010000003.1:0-7747 GCF_049705385.1 Halobacterium sp. MBLA0001 | reverse complement strand
TATCCCCATCATCGAGGGGCTGCTACAGCGCGGCGCCGAGATCGTCGCCTACGACCCCATCGCTGCCGAGAACATGCGCGAGCACTTCCCCGACATCCAGTACGTAGAAAGCCCTGCAGCCGCACTCGATGGCGTCTCAGCCGCCCTAGTCGTCACCGACTGGGAGGAAATCACCGCGCTCGACGAGGAGTTCGACGCCATGGCTACGCCCGTTATCGTCGATGGCCGCCGCGCGATCGATCGCAGAGACGGAATCGTCTACGAAGGCCTCACCTGGTAACTGTCGTTTCGACCAGTTCTGAAGCTCGCATAAATCCGCTCCCACCCATCCGTAATTATATCATTATTTGACTAATCCCGTACATTTATCACCCCGCCGCCCTACAGATATATCTAGCGAATCACCAGACGGCGACGAGTGCTGTAACGCAGCGTGACGATATCTAATCGACCACCGCCGGAACATTTATAAGTACCCCGGCGCCGTCGTGTGAATACGAATCGTCACGTTCCGTGGCTGTACCTGCAGGATATCGCTACTGAAGCAGACACGAGCAAGGGATCGATCCACTATCACTACGATTCCAAAGACCAGTTGTTCGTTGCCTTCCTCGACGAACTGTACGAGCGGTTCACCGACCGCGTGAACTCACACGACGGTGACACGCCGCGTGAACAGCTTGAAGCGCTCCTCCAGGTTTTACTCACGACCGACGCCGACTCGTCGCTGAGAGCATTCCGAACCGCGATGCTCGAACTGACAGCACAAGCCCCGTACAATTCGACTCTCCAGGAACGCCTCACCGACTTCGACGAGTTCCTGATCGAACAGTTGCGAGAAATACTCGCATCTGGCGTGGACACCGGCGAATTCGACGATAATATCAATCCAGTCCACGATGCAGAATACCTCGCAACGACGATCACCGGCGCACACACTCGCCACGTCGCCATCAACCCCTCCTCTGACCAACTCTACGACACGATGACCAGATACATCGAACGACAGCTGCTCGCCGACGAGCAAGCGGAGGTCGCACAGTAATGGGGCTGTTACGCCGTCTCAGTTCACTCTTCAAAGGCCCCGAAGAGTTCGACCTCACGTCGGGCGGCATCGGGAAGCCACTGTTCTTCCTGTCGATGCCGATCGTCGTCACGAACCTCTTCCAGACCGCGTACAACCTCGCCGACACGTTCTGGCTCGGCCAGTACAGTACGGACGCGCTCGCCGCGATCAGCTTCGCGTTCCCGATGGTATTCCTGCTCATCTCGCTCGGGATGGGGATTTCAGTCGCCGGCAGCGTCCTCGTCGCACAATTCACCGGTGCGGATGAGGAACGTGAAGCCGAGTACGCCGCCTCCCAAACCGTAACATTCGCCGTCATCGCATCAATCCTTCTCGGCAGCGTCGGGTACTTCGGTGTCGACACGTTCCTTGGCCTGATGGGCGCGTCGCAAGACGTGTTGCCGCTGGCGACGAGTTACATGGAAGTCATTTCGCTCGGGCTCGTGTTCATGTTCGGGTTTGCCGTCTTCGTCGCACTCATGCGCGGATATGGCGACACTATCACCCCGATGCTCGTCATGTTTGGGTCGGTCGTACTCAATATCATCATCGACCCGTTCCTGATCTTCGGGTGGACAGTCGTCGAGAACGCGCCGCTCGTCGGGACTATCGCGTTCCCGGAATTCGGTATTCAGGGCGCGGCCATCGCCACCGTGTTCTCGCGTGCGCTCGCACTGGTCGTCGGCCTGGCGATCATGTTCCGCGGTAACCGAGGCGTCCAGATCCACCTCCGAGATATGGTCCCGGACCTCTCGTATCTCCGCCGGCTCGTTCGCATCGGCCTCCCCGCGTCCATCGAAGGGACTGGCCGAGCGTTGTCGATGAACCTCCTGCTGGTCATCGTTGCGATGTTTCCGGACACAGTCGTCGCCGCGTACGGCATCGGCACGCGTGTCTTCTCAGTTGCCTTCCTCCCCGCCCTCGCCGTCGCCCGCGGTGTCGAAACGATGACCGGCCAGAACATCGGGGCCGACAAACCGGACCGAGCCGCGCAGGCGGCGGGGCTGGCGGCGAAAGTTCTCTTCGGGCTCCTCACGGTCGCGGGAATCGCTGCCTTCCTGTTCCCTGAACCCATCGTCTCGGTGTTCGTCGGTGCAGACCAGGCGAACGCCGGCCAGGTAATTGAGATCGGAGCGGAGTTCATTCGGTACGTCGCACTGACGTTCGGGTTTATGGGCATTATGCGGGCGTACACAGGCAGTTTCCGGGGGGCTGGGAAAACGCTCACTGCGGCGGCGATCTCCGTGCTGACGCTCGGTGTCATTCGCTTCCCGGTCGCGTGGATCACCGCAGGCCCGCTCGGAGAAACGGGTGTCTGGCTGTCGTTCGCGGTCTCGAACATCGCCGGAGCAATCATCGCCTACGCGTGGTACCAGCGCGGCACGTGGCGCAGGAGCGACCTGACCGAATCAAAAGTCGACATCGACGAAACAAGTGTTGAAGCAACAGCAGGTGATGACTGATACCAATGGCTGACTCGGCATCTGTCCACTCCGCACAGATCGAGTGCCACCTTGAGCAGGTGCTCAGTGACGCGGACGAGGCCAATCTACCGTTCGTCCGGGAAGTATTGTACGAATCCCCCGACAGGTGGTACGGACAGCTGATGGTAACAGGGCAGCTTCCGGGGTGCTGGAAAGACGCTCACAGCCGCAGCCATCTCCGTGCTGATGCTCGGTGTCATCCGCTTCCCGATTGCGTGGGTCGCTGCCGGACCGCTCGGAGAACCCGGCATCTGGCTGTCGTTCGCCATCTCGAACGTCGCGGGGGCAATCATCGCCTTCGCATGGTATCGACGCGGGACGTGGCGTGAGACGACTCTCACGGACTCTAGAGTTGACCTCAACAAGGTCACCACTGAGGCCCCAGCAGACGGAGATTGAGGGACGTAACCATCTAGAGACAGTACATCAGTCGAAGATCGACGCATAATTCAATCGCGTTCTCAGCGACGCGGATGACCGCAGGGGTGCGTCTCGTGAGTGAGCCTCCGATGAGGACATTCGGCCGCCGTCGATCACGACGGACAGTGCACGGTCGATTCCCCAGCGACTCTCAGAGGCTGCCGAGATCGACATCGACTATCCGAAACACGACTACCTGGCCTTGTTGAAACCCTCTTACCGTCTTGCGATTGCATATAGACGCGAGTTCCGGCCGCTTTGCTTGTGAACGGTCAGAAGAACGCCTCTCTGGATGTCAGTGTAGAAGGGTTTCAACAGAGCCGACTACCTCTCACCACACGGCTGTCGGCGGGGGAATGGAAGAGGTCCTCGTCAGGGCATTTGGGTACACTGTGGCTGCCCGATATCTCGACAATTCAGAGGAGATGGTCGGGAACAGTATTCGCATATTGAAGCTGGCGAGTTGGTTGATGTCGCTACTGAAGTTCTCGAAGATGTCGATTTGGTAGAAGCTGGATTGACAACAATCAGCCTGTGCTGAAGCATTCAACACTCAGTACTTCACAAAGCCGTTAGTTGAGAAGTCCGCTTGCTGAGTTGTGACCAAACAAACAGAGCAAGCGGACAGTGAAATCCACGAAGACCAGCTCCTTAACTTTCTCGTCAACGTTCTCACCAGCGCATTCACGCTAGATCTTGGTGAGAACGCAGAAATCGACCCAGAGGACATCTTCGAGGTCCTCGTCGGCGCGACCGCCGACGGGACCTCGATATCCACCCTCTGCGAGAAGAGCGAAGACGCTCCCTCTGGCAACGGTGTTCTTCATCATCTCCGGACCAAGTTCGACCTCGAAACCGTCGAATCTACCGGGAACACGCTCCTCCAACAGGATGTTCTCGAAACCCTCCCTGAGCAGGTGGAGGTCGCTGCTGACCTCCACCTGCGGCCCTACTACGGTGACGAAGACGAGACAGACGGCCTCTACTACAACGAGGCCAAAGCAGGAACGACTGCGTTCCACGCCTACGCCACGCTCTACGCACGCGTGAACAACAAGCGATACACCTTGGCGGTGCGCCGTCTCACCGACGGCGACACCGCCAGCGATGTCCTCGCCGAGTTTCTTGGACTGATCGATAGCTTCGAGTTCGACGTCAAAGCGGTCTATCTCGATAGCGGCTTCTACGACGGGAAGTGTCTCACGTTACTCCAAGCGCACAATTTCGCGTACATCGTCCCGGTCATTTCGTGGGGCAAGAAGATCAAGACCGAACTCACCCAGGGCTGGAGTCGTGAGATCACTCACGATCTCACGACGTCCTATGGCGAACACGAGTGGACCGTCGAATTTCCGGTGATGATCGACTGTACCTACAAGAATGGTCGATACGATGAGCATGGGGTGGCGCGTCACGGCTACGCCGTCGACGCGCCGTTCATCGACGAGCCACGACAGGCTCGATCCCACTACAGCAAACGCTTCGGGATCGAAGCGAGCTATCGCCTCTCCGAGTCAACGATTATCTCGACGACAACGCAAGATCCCACGAGACGGCTGTTGTTCGTTGTTCTCAGCCTCCTGATTCAGAATGTCTGGCGGTTCTTGCACTGGGAGTACGTGGCGACGCCCCGCCGAGGCGGGCGTCGCCTCTGGTGGTGGCCCTTCGAAGAGTTCATCGATATGGTGACCCGGGCAGCGTGGACGGCCCTCGCAGTGCGTCGGTCCGTCCCCGCGAATCGTCCACCGGACGACCGGTTTCACCGGTAACTAGTAATCGAGTACGCCTTGCCGATCAGTGGCAACGCCGTCGCTGTCGGCGGCGATTGCCGCCGACGCGACGGCTTCCCGTCTCTCGTCGTCGGAATGGATCTTCAGAACACAAATCCAGCTTTGGTTCGTCGGTAACTCACGATCCAGCATCAGTTAGCTCCGGATGCTTTGTGAGGTACTGAGGATTGTAATTCCTGCCGGAACAACTTCTTGCGGAACTCAGACTCAAACTTCTCTCCTCGTCTTTTGCTAGCCGAAGATAGCCCTTCTTTTTTCGCCCGTGAACAGTCGAAATACCAGTTAATTACCTTTCTTAGCCCATCAGTTGTGGTTGATGCGATCAATCGATCATTGATCTCTTTGATCTCAGAGCGCGATCCTGTCGATTCAGTCACCACTGGAGGAACGCCGGCCCTGAGAGCTTCAAGAACTGCAACACCAAAAGGTTCAATCCGAGACGGCTGTACATACAATTCCGCGTTCGCGTATACCTCTACAAGATCCTCGACGAAGCCGCGGACAGTCACACCAGCGGTCTCTGCAAAAGATTCGGGATGACCTTTCCCGACAATATGTAGTTCCGCACTCGGATGTTGTTCTCGGACTGCTGGCCACGCATCCACAAGTAGATCCACACCTTTGTAGTATGTTGGCCGCCCAACTGTGACAGCTTTCTTTTGACCAAAATTGGGCTCAATACTACTGAGCCTATCGTACAGGTCGGGCTGAATGTATGGGTGAGCGACTCGAATCGGGACAGCATCTCCGAAGATCGGACGTAAATACTCTTTGACAAACTCGGAGACAGCGATAATACCGTCAACGCCACGCTGTGCGATGGTACGAACTACTGGCTTCCCGTATTCCCCGAGTACGTATTTGAAGAAATCATACGCAGAGTCAACATTAACAGAACTATTCCAGAGTTCGTACAGTCGATGATCGGCACACAGATAGACGAGGTTAGACCCATAAATCAGCCTGTGGATTAACCCCGTGTACAGGGGTCGAGAGCCTTCTGCGATAACCGTATCGTACTTCCCAATTGAGTAGCCCCGTGCGAATTCTTGATAGAACGATTTTGCGGTATGGGGGCCAGTACTAGAGACACTCACAATATCCGCGTCAATAGATTCAGCGTACGTGTTTAGCCCCAGTGAATTTCGGCACTGTCTCGTAGCAGGCGACCAATCGGGGAGATATGCACCCTCAGCAAGGGCTAATTGAACTTCTTCAGGGATGGTCTCCGCTCGGAAACCATCCCGGTGACCCTGCTGAGGTAACGCTGAGGTGGTCATAGTGGATAGGGATGACCTCAGCAAAGACGAACTTCTCTCACGGTTTCTCCAAATGGAAGAGCGAATCGACGAGTTGGAGGAGAAACTCGAGCAGAAGGACGAACGAAT
This sequence comes from Halobacterium sp. MBLA0001, assembly GCF_049705385.1. Taxonomy (NCBI): domain Archaea; kingdom Methanobacteriati; phylum Methanobacteriota; class Halobacteria; order Halobacteriales; family Halobacteriaceae; genus Halobacterium; species Halobacterium sp. MBLA0001. Next base: position 1,599 of record NZ_JBNAMQ010000003.1, on the reverse strand, counting down.
CGAAGAACTCGAAACACGTCTTCGCAAATACGAGAATCCACATACACCGCCTAGTAAGCGACGGTCGGGGACTGACGAGTCCCCGACCTCTCAAGACGACGAAGACGACGATGTCCGAACTGACGGCGGCACCCCCGGACGAAAAGACGGTCACGACCCGGAGTGGCGTTCTACAACTGATCCCGACGAAGAAATCGAAGTCACCTGTGACTGTTGTCCTGAGTGTGGCGACCACTTCGACGAGTCGGTGGGCGTCAGCCCCCGACTCGTCGAGGAGATCCCTGATCCGCAGCCCCCAGAAATCACCCGGTACAACCGCCACTACTACCAGTGCGATTCCTGTGGAACAGAGACAGTTGCGGCTCACCCCGACTGCCCCGATGAGGGGCAGTTCGGGGTGAACGTCATCGCTCAATCAGCTCTGTCACGGTACGATCACCGCCTTCCCTACCGGAAAATCGCTGACCGCTTCGAGCAACTGCATGAACTCGAACTCTCGGGTGCATCCGCGTGGCACGCGACCGAGCGCGCTGCGCGCGCCGGTCGCTGTGAGTACGAGCAGATCCGTCGAGAGATCCAAGATGCCGACGTGGTCCACATCGACGAAACAGGCATCAAACGTGACGGTGAGCAGGCGTGGATTTGGACGTTCAAGACCGCTCAGCATACGTTATACGCGGTGAGAGAGAGTCGCGGGAGTGATGTTCCCGCGGAAGTCCTCGGCGAGGACTTCGCGGGAACGGTCATCTGTGACGGGTGGACGGCGTACCCAGCTTTCAGCAGCAACCTCCAGCGGTGTTGGGCGCATATTCTTCGAGAGGCTGAAGACGCCGCCGAAAAGCAGGCAGAAGGTGAACCGATCTACCACGCTCTCAGACAGGTGTACGTCGCTCTCCAGGCCCGGCTGGAGAGCGACCCAAGTCCTCGTGAGAGAGCAGACCTCCAGCGTGTGGCGCGAAGAGAGCTTGAATCGCTGATTGAACGGTCAGTACCCGACGGACCAGTGGCAACACTGCTCGGGAAGATCGAAGGAGGTCTTGACCACTGGCTCACCTTCGTCGGTGAGCCAGCGGTCTCTCCGACAAACAATGCCGCAGAGAACGCGCTTCGTGAGCCAGTAGTTCTCCGGAAAATCATCGGAACGCTCCGCAATGACCGAGGAATGTTCGTTCACGAGACGGTCTTGTCCCTGCTGGCGACGTGGCGCCAGCAGGGACGCAATCCATACGAAGAGCTTCGTCGAGTCGTCAGCAGCAATGAGATGCTCTCACGGGCTCACGCTGTGCCGGCTGTCGAGACCTCGGGGTAAACACGTACGATTCAGCAAAACCCCGATGTGCGGGGTGTAATTCTTCCGCGTGTCCGTGATAGAGCATAGCAATATCTGACATTATGCTTATAGAGTTACGGAAGAACTGCTTTAAACTGATGATTGGATTTTATTGAAATCGATGTTGAGAGGAGAGGCTCTACTACTTTGTTCCCTCCTTATGATTCGCGAGTCACTATACTTTTTGGAGTCCCAATACAGATTCGATAGCATCTAATGGATCTCGCTAAATCTAGTCTCAAAATATTTGGGGCGCGTATTTGCAAATC
>NZ_JBNAMQ010000002.1:0-70496 GCF_049705385.1 Halobacterium sp. MBLA0001 | reverse complement strand
TCGAGTTTCCCTGTCAGATCGTGTTGGATGACGCGGACTCCACCCTTCCGAGAGTTCCTGCTGAATCGTCTTTCCCCACTGAATGATCGGGACTACGTAGGCGTAGTTGTGCGCCTGAAGCAGCGTGAGACACTTGCTGTCGTAGAATCCGCGATCAAGGTAGACGGCCTTGACCTCGGTGTCAAGGCCGTCGAGGACACCGAGGAACTCAGCGAGGACGCTGCTGGCGGTGTCGCCGTCTTCGAGACGGCGCACCGCCAGCGTGTAGCGTTTGTTCTTCACACGCGCGTAGAGTGTGGCGTAGGCGTGGAATGCGGTGGTTCCACGCTTGGCTTCCGAGTGATAGAGGTTCTCCGTGTCGTCTTCATCACCGTAGTAGGGCCGCAGGTGGAGGTCTGCGCAGACCTCCACCTGCTCGGGAAGCAGCTCAACGATGTCTCGGCGAAGAAGCGTGTTAGCGACGCGTTCGAGCCGTTCCGGCTCGAACTTCGTCCGTAGATGATAGAGAATCGTGTTCGCCGATAGCGAGTCTTCACTGGAGTTGCACAGCGTCGAGATCGAGGTCCCGTCGGCGGTTGCGCCGACGAGGACCTCGTAGATGTCCTCTGCATTGATTTCAGCGTTGTTGGCGAGATTCAGAGAAACTTCCTCGTCAAGGCAGTTGACGAGGAAGTTAAGGAGCTGGTCCTCGTGGATTTCATTGTCCGCTTGCTTGGACACAACTCAGCAAGCGGACTCCTTCAACTTGCGAGCTTTGTGAGGTACTGAGTATTGGCGGATTTGGACTTTGTACTACCGTTATAGAAATGTAACTGTGCGTTGCTATACGTCGGAGCCACCTTCGCGGCACATGTGGCAGATCGCCTCGCTTAGTCGTGCATCTCCTGAACCTTCTAGGCTTTCTTGTGAACGGGTTCCGGAACACGGACGCTTTTCGACATGGCCGCGTGTTCTCGATGGCCCGTGAAGGAGGTCAGTGCCGAGTTTGGTACGTTACGTAACGACCGGTAGGAGAGTTTTATTGTCGGCAGGCTTCGTACTCAGCTTCGTTTTCCTTTATTAGCGTCTTCCAGACTTATCGTGGTGATGGATCTCTCGTCTAATCTGCGGGAATGTAGTTCATCATATCAGACTAAATGCAGCCAGAAGAATCGGGAATCCCTGGTTCATCTTTTCTTCTAATTCATTATCGTCTATGCCTGTCATATTCAGCAATGATGTTGGTAGAAATTACGTACCCTTTGGGAGGATTTCAGTGAGCTGTGGGATTGTAGTGTTTCAATGCCAGGAAGTGCATTGCCCTCAAGAATTACGAAGGCCCCATCAGTCAAAACAATATCCCACCCTACGTAAGGAACATAGGGGATACGCTCTGCAAGTGAAAGCACTTCTTGAAAGACCGTCTCCCATTCTGGGATACTGGCCCCCTCGATTTGAGCTCCAGTATCTGGATGTTTTGAGTACCAGCTTTGCACTGATCCGTCGGGAACAGTTGTGGCTTTGCTAAGTTCACCAGTATCTTGATCAACTTCAGCACAGTATCCACCTTGCCCCCAGTTATCTGTTGGAGCTGACTCAGTTGAGCCAAACCGATGAACTGCTGCGGGGGAGAAAGCTTCTCCCGTTTCGGGGTCTAGCATGGTTATCACACGAATTGTATTAACACTATCTGGGAAAATTGTATTTGCATACTCACGTTGCTGAACAGCACGTGAGACTAAATACTCATCAAGTTCCTCAATGATCTGGGAAATTTCAGACTTTCGTTTATACTCTGAATTAACAGTGAACGACTTTTCAGTATTTACTAATTTTAAAATTCCCTTCCCACTGCTGGTTGTCGTTGGTTTTAATATCAACTCCTTATCATTCTGGAGAGTTGACAGCACCCAGTCCACGGGATCTTGACGCTCACCAGTTGAGAGAGGATATAAAGCGTTGTTTTTGATCACGGCGAGATCAGGTGGGGCATATGGGCTGATATCAGAGAGAATTCGATGAAATACGATTTTATTCTCTAGTATCGCTCTATTGTTGTCATTTATTTGACTGAGTTTCATTCTTTGTTCATAATTTGATACATATTCGCCGATATTATCATCGGTTAAGTTGAAGATTGCTCCAGATCGACTGAGGAAACCGTGTCTCCAGAGCCAGAGACGTCTAGATATGGGCATAGGAAAACCCGGGGCAGTAGAATATTCTTTATCTAATAGATAGAGGATTTTGCTTATCTTTGGTGAGACCTCAGAGAATCCTGCCGAAAGCAGATGTACAAGGTGAGTCTCTTTAAAGGTTGAATATGCCTGTGTGAGCATCGACATAAAGGACGCTACTGGCCAACATCATATTAACCTTTAATTATAATTCTGTATTGTACACTGCTCAGAATAGATTGTCAACATATTTCGCAGTCAGGGGTCCTATAGCACTTTATTGGGAATATACCTCTTTTGGAATGTGGTTGATGAAAATAGTGCTAGGAAATAAACAGCGACTCCAACTCCAATCACAAAGAAGAGTTCAACAACTGAATCTATACCCACAAATGTCTCCAAAGCATAAACTACGAGTGCCATAATAACAGATGAGATTGTACACCAAGCGAGTTCATCATAGGGGACATGGGGAGAGACGAATTGTTTAAGGAAATATATTCGAACAATCATGCCTGCACTCATCGATAACATTGTCCCGAGGGCGGCTCCGACCAACCCGAAGTAATAGATGAATATTAGATTGAGAACTAGGTTCAGGGAGATATCTACTACACCACCGATAGCAACGTATCGAGGTTTATCCATAGCAAAGAGAGTTCGGCCCACAATATGGCGAATCGTGCGAGGAACTTGACCTGCGATAATTATTATCAGTGCATCCCATCCCGCAATAAATCCTGGACCATAGATTACCCCAAGTATCTCGCGAGAAAGAAGTACAGTTCCAAATACAGCCGGAATAACGACACTAAGAGAAGGAGTGATAACTTTGGAGATGAGGTCTTCGATCTTTTCGTAGGACTCAGACGCGTCCCAAGAGCTGATCTGAGGGAAAATCGTGCTACCGATGGCCTTAGTTAGTATTAAAACAGGACCTCCAATTTGCCAAGCTGTTTCATATATTCCAACCATGCTAGATGCGTAGAAGAATCCAAGGATCATGAGATCCATTGTGTTATGGATTGTCCCGCCAACCACGGAGATACTACTATAGCTAGCATATCGTAACAAGGAAGGAATGATTTCTAAACTTGGGAAAGCGAATCCAGTATCCTGAATAATTAGTCCAAGAGTTAGCCTGACGACATAGCCGAGGACCAACGAACTTGCTAGGCCTGTAGCGCCGTGTCCCTGTGTCACTGCAATGGTCCCAGCAGCAATCCAAGTAACTCGATATATGAATCCAACAACAGCTGATTCAGCGACACGATGCTCTCCCCGTAGTACGACAAGAGTTAGATCCGACAGCTGATCAAATAGAAGTGCTAGTATAAGTAGGATGACTAGATCAGCCCCGATATATTGCGTTAAATATCCGCGGAAAGCAACAATAAACAAGCTAATCACAGTTACGCTAGCCAATTTGAGTAATGCAGAAGTAGAAAAAACCGTTGCAGGACGGTTATTTACACTAATCCGTCTCTCAACAGCAATGCGCAGCCCGAAGTCTGCTGGAATTCCAAGGAAACTTACTGACGCTCTAAACAAGAAGAAGATTCCAAGCGCGGCAGCACCAATTTCTCTTGCAAAGAATGCGACACCGATGAAAGATAATACCGCTGACAGTGTCCGAGTGAGAAAAACTATTGATGTAGTTCGCCCTATTTTCATTTACCCGCAGTAGTCCCATGACTAACAAAGATGTTGTTGTTTCTATGCAACAGACGGAGTGTTGGCTGCAGCTTGGGTATTGGTTCCAGATGTCTGGACTGCTTCAGTCTCGATCTCACGGCCGTTATTGCAATCGGCATCCCTCCCTCTTGGAACGCTGTGTCGACCACGTCCGTACGCCCACCGATTACCGACGAATCGCTTACGTCGCTGAGTTGGACGCCACAGGATCCTCGCGATCTACCGCGGTTATTGCGTGTGGACTCGATCTTGCCGCCGTGAATATGGAAGTCGTCCACCCCCCTCACCTGGTCGGTCACGTAGACTCCCATCCACACTCGACAATGTCGCTGAATCGAACGTCTACGTCCTCCGTCGAGCCGTCGAAGTCATAGAGAGCACCCGCTGCGCCAAACCCTCCGATGTAGTCGACATTTACGGTTACGTCTTCGATGCTCTGGCCTGAGTTCGGCTTGATGTCGACGCCGTTGGTTTGGTTTACATCAGCCCCGACGAGACGATCCCCATCCACGACGATGTTTGCGAGATCCATGGTGCTGGCTCTGAGTTGAACTCCTGCGGTGTCTTCTTCAGACCTCATGATCTCGAAATTGAAGTCAGAGGCAGACATATCAGTAAGCCCAGTCCCGTCGCCGTGCGACCCCCAAATACGTATTCTTCCGTTCACGGCCGACCCTGAGACCCGTGAACGCTCGATCGTGAAGAGTTGCCGATGAGGACTGCCCTGATTAACGTTCTTGCAACCGATGTTCCTCATTGTTCTCTTTGTCGAATGGAGGGAAGCAGCAGTGTTAGTCCATTGCGTCAGGTCAGTATCGTGCCATGACCGTTCTATGTGACGATGCCCTCTTGCTCATTCCCTGCCGATCCAAGGACAGCATCGTGGGCCGCCTGAGCACGTGTCCTGCGGAGGGTTCGTGCGCGCCAATTGCAAATCCGACAGTTGACACACGAGCGACGGATGCCGAGAGTGTCATCGGTAGTGTGGTAATGTTGATACTATCAATATCCGAACCCTCACTCTCGGTGAGGAGAGCTGCGAAATACCGCTCGCTTCCCACGTTGATGCCGTGGTGAACGTGGTCGAGTTCGTGCTTGCCGTCTGATCCATTCCCAATCTGGGAGTTTGTACACTTGTGAAGCAACGCCAGCGACCAAGAGACAGTATTGTCTTTCGTCGTCCCCTCCATCATGACCCTCCTGCCGATAACGACGTATCGTCGCCGTCTCTGTGGTCTGCGTTTGTGATGAGCGCATAGAGATCTTGGTCGTGTCGCAAAGTCCTCTAGAGTTCAGTAGCAACTGACTCCCGTGAGGAACGGGACGCCTCTGGTGTCCACCCAAGAGGTGTCCCATGCACGCCACAATCGACGTGCGGTTCACGATAAGCATCGACGAGGACAAAACAGTACCGCTCGCCACGCTCGCCGAGTTCGTTACCGAGCAGAACCTCGAATCTGTACTGCTCGAATCGATGGTCGAAAGCCTCGACGCGAGCCGCGTCGAGGCGCTCTGTGGTGAGAAACACGCTACTGGCAACGGTGACCGTCGCTTCCAACGAGCTGGTACCGATACTCGCACAGCCGTCACAACCGCCGGTGAACATGACTTCGACCTTCACTACGTTGAAGATACCGCAGCTGACCACGACGAATCCAGCTACTTCCGGCCCGTCGAAGATGTTCTCAGCTTCGACGGGCAAAACCGTTATCAGCAGGACATCGCCGCCAAAAGCGTCGATCTCGCCACATCGCTCAGCTATCGTGACGCTGCTGACCACGGCGACGGCATCCTCTCGGAGATGCCGTCGCCGACCACGATCAATCGTCGCGCCAAAGAGTACGGCAGCAAACTCAAGCAGTTCCTTCCAGACTGTGTCGCTGATACTGACGCTGACGCCGTTATTCCTGACGGCACGAAGTGTCACAGCCAAGACGACGACCGCGCGTACCACTCCGTCCAGGCCACGCTCGGCGAAGACACTGCCGAAGAGTCACGCTCCCTGCTGGATCTCTCGGTCAACGCTGATTGGGACGAGACAGCAGCCGACCTCGATGACATCGACGCAGTCACTGACGACGCGACGGTCGTCAGTGACGCTGAAGAGGGCATCGTCACGGCCTTTACCGACGAAAATCGCAATCACCAACTCGATCTCGTCCACGTCGGTCGGACGCTCGACTACAACCTCTGGGACGACAGCGTGTTCTCCTTGGATCGGCGGAACGAGATCGTCTCGGAAGTGATCGACGAAGTGTTCCATCTAAAGAATTCGGTCGCCAAACACCGTCCAGACGAGGAGTTCGCGGCGATCCGCGAACGGATCGCGCGAACGACCGAGCGTATCGAGAAGACAGCCTGGCAGCATCCGTCTTTAGCTAAGACGAGAACCGCGTGACAGCGACGGCTTATCGAGGCTACTTTTCGAGAGGAATGAGGAGGAGAAGTCTGTGCACAACCCTCGCTCCTCAACGAGAATCATGCGTCGGCTCACTACACTGTTTCCCTCCGAGTTCCTCGAAGAGCACGCCGAGGAACTCGGCGTGGTTGAGCGAGAGGGCAAGCTTCAGATTCCCGTCCTCGTGTGGGCGCTCGTGTTCGGCTTCGCCGCAGGCGAGAGCCGAACACTCGCCGGGTTCAGACGCTGCTACAACTCCACAGCTGATGAAACGATCTCTCCCGGTGGATTCCATCAGCGGTTGACGCCGACGTTGGCAGAGTATCTCCGCGACCTCGTCGAGCGTGGTCTCGACGAGGTCGCTGTTCCCAACGCTGTTGACGCTGATATCGACCGATTCAGAGACGTGATGATCGCTGATGGAACGGTGTTGCGGTTGCACGAATTCCTCTCTGATGAGTTCCAAGCCCGTCACGAGGAGCAGGCTGGAGCGAAGCTCCACCTGCTCCACAACGCCACCGAGCAGACGATTGAACGACTCGACGTGACCGACGAAAAAGCGCACGACAGCACGCTGTTCAAGACGGGTTCGTGGCTCCAAGGACGGCTCGTTCTGTTCGATCTAGCGTACTTCAAGTACCGCCGGTTCGCGTTAATCGACGAGAACGACGGCTACTTCGTGAGTCGGCTGAAGCAGAACGCGAATCCGGTGATAACGGAGGAATTACGGGAATGGCGCGGGCGCGCCATTCCCTTAGAGGGCAAGCAGATCCACGATGTGGTCGATGATCTCTCTCGGAAGTACATCGACGTTGAGGTCGAAGCGGAGTTCAAGCGAGGCCAGTACGAAGGAACGCGGTCGCTGGACACGAAGCGGTTCCGCGTCGTCGGCGTCCGTGACAAGGACGCCGACGACTACCATCTGTATATCACGAATCTATCGCGAGAGGAGTTCTTCCCGGAGGATTTAGCAACGCTGTATCGGTGTCGGTGGGAGGTAGAAACGCTGTTTCGTGAACTGAAGACGCAGTACGAGTTGGACGAGTTCGACACAAGCGACCCGGATATCGTGAGAATTCTGCTGTATGCGGCGTTGCTGTCGCTGCTGGTGAGTCGTGAGCTGTTGGATCTGGTGACCGAGCAGGCTGATGACGAGATCGTGTTTCCGCCAGAACGCTGGGCGGCGACCTTCCGGTCGCACGCCCAGCTCATCCTCCACGAACTCGGTGAGTATCTCGGTTACTCACCACCGCCGTTGCTGGAGCGGCTGATCGAGGATGCTCAGAAGATTCACCAGCAACGTCCGGTCTTACAGGAGACGCTCGCTACCGCTACGCAACCGAGGTGTGAGTCTTAGCTAAAGACGAATGCAGCCTGGCAGTTAGACCAGTACGGCTCAGAGAAGGCAGCGGGGTATCTTCGGCGGTGGCTGCCGTCAATCGTGACATTTGCCGAGCAGGCCGTCGAGGGGTTCGAGGTGCCGTGGACCTCGAACCCCGTCGAACGGCTGATGGGCGAAGTCAGCAAGCGCTGCAAGAACCAGTGGATGCGCTGGACGACTGAGGGGTTAGAGGCGATACTCCAGCTTCGGCTCGTGAAGTACGCCGATCCAGAGCGCTACCAGTCGTTCCTTGACGAACTGCTCCAGCGATCGACCAAAACAGCAATGAGCTGTGACCTCTCAATTGAGAGCACCAGAGGCAAACTCTAGACCGCTTTGCGACGCGACCGAGATCTTGGTCGTTGAGAGTGGTGATCTGCGACGGAACGAAATTGTTCTCGACGCGGATAGTCGGTCCAGCACAAATGTAGAGTTTGGTGTTGTCGGGGACTTGCGGCTGATTTGAAAGGAGATAATCCTTGTCAGAAGGCGGAACGACGGTCATGCTACCCTGCGCACGGTCAATTGCGTCATGGATGGCCACAGTGGCATCGTCGTTGTCCTGCTCGACCAAGGTGACTGTATTCGATACATAGTCTTCACGTAGCCCAAATCTGCCGGGATCGAGATAATATTCAAAAATAATAAAAATAATAAGAAGAGAATCCATCACTGAAACCCATTTCACATGCCATTGAATTATATAACTCCGGAGGGGAATAGAGAAAGAAACTGAGTGCAGTTTTTTCAATTAGTAGGGAATCAGATAATATCTCGTTCAGAATATCAGATCATCAACTGTCTCTTCTACTACAGTACTATTGGCATCTTTAAGCGGTACACCATGGGTTTCTTTTCCATAGTGTTTAAGAAGAGATGTTACTTTATCAGCATATTCAATCGCGACAAATGGGGTACTACTAACATAGGCAAAAATCATCGAGTGAAGTCTTGTTGCCAAAATACCATCCATTGCCGAAACTATACTGAGTGCTTCATTTGGATGGTTATATGAGATAACTGGAGCATCACCGACGCTACTCGATAGAGATTCACAGGTCCTGTGGTCCATACCCAAAGATTCATATGAATGTCGACAAAATGGAATGAATACAACTTTGTAGCCAAGATCTTTGGCCTTATGCGAAATATATCTGTAAGTCCGCCACAGTTGTTCATTCAAATCTTTATCCTTAACTCTCCGTGCAGCGATTGCAAAAATGTCCTCCTCCGGATCAATCCCATGGTCGTAAAGTGATTTTTCACCCCACTTGCGATCTGGCTGTAGTTTTGTTGCTGGATCGTCAACCAGAGTTACTTGACAAACTCCAGTATCAGATAAGACTGCTTTGCTAATCGGATCCCGAACTGACACAGTATCGGACTGATTCATCGCGAATTTGAGTGCCTTCTTGGTTATCTCTGGAGTAGATGAGTAAACTCCGATGGCAGTCCAGTGGATAGATTTTCCAAGTGTTTTTGCTGCCATAGCATAGTAAGGGATTTTTTTGGCGTAAGGACCCATATAGTGGGAGAAGAGTCCACCACCACCGAATACGAAGTGATCATTCCTGAATAGTTCTTTACCTAACTTGGCTGGAGATGGCTCGATGGCGTTCAGAGTGGTGGTTTCTGGTGGTTCGCCTCTGTGCAGGGCTTCCGTTTCCCTTTCATCATGTGTAACAACTGTAATTTCGTCTATATTATTGGATGAATCTTTTAGCAGTCCGGTTAGTATCGCTTCGTCGCCAACATTACCAACTCCATATCCACCCACAAGCAGTACATTCCCACTCAGTTGCTCAAGGATATAGCTCGTCATTCTTTATACCCGAGCGCTTCAAGTCGATCATTTACTTCTTCAGCCGCACTGTCATTCTTCTCATCCGTCAGTTGTTTCCTACCGATCCTCTTCTCAGCGTGGTCAATGAGTTGTCGCTCAAGACTGGTTTCTGGTTCTGGCGGTGAAGCAACGACCTCCTCTTCAACTAGCTCGTATTCTACCATCTTCCAATTGTCTTGATTAAAAGCAGCAAATCGTCTATATAGTGTTCCGTTGTCAGTCGTTGATGCTTGCGCATAAACTATATCGCGCTTAATTTCTTGATCTGGAGATGGATTCGCTGGAAGAAGCCGATGTCCAGGTATCGCAGGTTCAGTTCCAGTGTACTGATTGAGCACAGACGAAACAATGTCAATACTACTAACAGGCGTTTCTACCCTCAGATCTGTGTATGATGGATGTATAATAATAAGTGGGATATGAACCAACTCTTTGAAGGGATAACGAGGATGTTCATAGTACCCGTGTTCACCGAATAGATCGCCATGATCCGATGTGAGAATGATGAGAGATTCAGAAATTAGTCCTCGATCTTCAAGTTTATCAAAGAACTTCTCAATATAGTTATCAGTATACTGAATTTCAGCATCGTATAAGTTGAGCAATTTTTCTTGCTCTTTATCTGTTACCGATTCCGGATTCTTGATTGCCTGTTTATACAATTTCTGAGCCTTCCTATCCGACACAGACTCGTCATGGAACTGTTTGCGGTATTCTTCGATTGGCTCATATGGTCCGTGTGGATCCATATAGTGGTTCCAGAGAAAGAACGGTTGATCGGAATCAAGTGAATCTAACCAGTCTAACGATTTTTTGTTAATTTCCGATGCACGAGCGTAGTGCCTATTTCGAAGTTTATCTAATGCACGCTGTGCAAGTGCTATCAATTTATTTTGTGCTAGATGAAGATCGTCATAAAATTTATCAAATCCATTATTAAACCCGTAGGCGCGCGATACATACGGGTTTGAATGGAAGCCACCGGTTTGATAGCCCTCATCCTGAAGGTGTTCGGCGATTGTTGTCGTATTTAAATGGTAACTTTCGCTAACGGCTTCATCAGGATATTCTCCAGTTAGCAGGGAGGGAACCGCTTCACGAGTGTGTGAACTAGCACTATAGGCATTTATGAACTGCGCATTATCTTTAGCAAGCTTATCGATATTTGGCGATGTATCCCGAGAATACCCATAGCAGCCCAGATGATCAGCTCGTAGGGCATCTACTGATAATATAATTATGTTATCGACAGCCGACATACTATGTTGGAACATACTTCTCATGAATCTCACTTATTAGCTACGATGACACGTGGATATAAAAACCCAGTTAAAAAGTGTGATTCATTGACGAGGTGTTCGACCACCGCTGGCTGCAGAGTCGTGCCAGTCGCCTCGTACAACGCACGGAACCTTGGTGAACCGAAAGATATTGAGTACAGGATCGAAGATCGCATCGAAAAGCATAGTAAGGACGTCCAGCTGAAGCAATAGGCCATGTCCACGCACGGGCGAACGTGTTTCATCCTTCGCCTTGTCGTCACTATTAAGAACTATGAACGCGGGGACAATCCGGGAAGCACGATCATCACAGTGTAAGAAGAATTCTATGACACCCTCACTATTTCCTATTTTGCCCAAGTTACGCTTCCAATTCCTTCCCCTGTAACCGCTCCTCTGCCTCGTCCCGATCCTCGGGATACCCAACGTCAATTCGCCATCCTTCCAACCCAATCGCATCAATCGTCCGCCCACTCTGTATCAGCAAGTCAATCGCCTCTGAAATCTCGTACTCGCCCCTGTTAGACGGCTGCACGAGGTGACACGCGTGGAAGATGGCCGGACTGAACGTGTAGAACCCAGTCATTACCAGGTTCGACGGCGGATCTTCTGGCTTCTCCACCACGTCAGTAATCTCGCCGTACTTGTTCGTATCACACACCCCGTACCGACTCGCTTCGTCCAAATCCACTTCCTCCACGAGGAACGCTGCATCTGCCCGTTCCTCCTGCTGACGACGAACCACGTCCTCCAGATTCGCCTGGAAGATGTTGTCCCCGAGAATCAGCATGAAGTCGTCGTCGATGTGCTCCTCGACAGTCAACAGCGCATGGGCAAGCCCCTTCTGCTCGCGCTGGTGTGCATACGTAATCGGCACGCCTTCGAACTCGTCACCGTAGTGTTCGATGATGTTCTCCTTCATGTAGCCGACAACAACCACGAGTTCGTCGGCACCGAGCTCTTCCATCTGTTCGAAACAGTGAGTCAAAATCGGCTTCCCGTCGACCTCGACCATCCCCTTCGGTTTGTCCTCCGTGAGCGGACGCAGGCGCGTCCCCTCGCCGGCAGCAAGTACGACGGCTTTCATGACTATCAACGCTATTCTGACACAGAGCAATATGTCTTTTCACTCTATCAACTAGATGGGCGCTCCAAATTCGTGAAAGTGAGACGACAACCTCTTTAGGTCGCTTCTGTAGGGCTATTGTATGCACATTCTGGTTACAGGCGGCGCCGGATTCATCGGCGGCCACATCGCCGAATCCGTCGCCGAAGACGGACACGACGTTACCGTTCTGGACAATTTCGAGCCGTACTACGATACTGGGCTGAAGAGACACAACGTCGAAATCGCAAGAGAAGCAGCATCACAAAGCGACGGAAGCTACGAACTCGTCGAAGGGAGCGTAACCGACGCAGAACTCGTCGACGACCTCGTCGCCAATGCGGACGTGATCTTCCACCAGGCCGCCCAGGCAGGGGTACGAACGAGCGTGGAGGAGCCCAAGAAGGTCAACGACTACAACGTAACTGGCACGCTCAACCTCCTCGAAGCAATCCGGGAACACGGTATTGAGCGTTTCGTCAACGCCTCTTCTTCCTCCGTGTACGGGAAACCGGAGTACCTCCCCTATGACGAAGACCACCCAAACGAGCCTGTCTCTCCGTACGGCGCGTCCAAACTCGCTGCTGAACACTACACGCGAATCTACAATGAGGTCCACGACCTCCCCACAGTCTCACTTCGGTACTTCACCGTGTACGGACCCCGGATGCGGCCCAACATGGCGATCTCCAATTTCGTCTCCCGGTGTATCAACGGGAAATCGCCAGTCGTTTACGGTGACGGGTCGCAAACACGGGACTTCACCTATATCGACGATGTCGTCGACGCCAACCGGAAACTCCTCACTGACGATAGTTCGGACGGCGAAATCATGAACATCGGGTCGACGGACAACATCGACATCCTCACGCTCGCGAAGGCAGTCCGTGACGAGATCGACCCAACGCTCGAGATCGAGTTTGCAGACCGCCACGACAGTGATGCCGAACACACGCACGCAGACATCTCGAAAGCAAACGAGCTCATCGGCTACGAACCGAGTCGTGACATCAGGGAAGGCGTGAAAGAGTTCATCAGCTGGTATCAGCAGAACCGCGACTGGTACGAGCCCCTTGTTCTGAGTTCGTAAGGGACGAACACTTCTCCCTGCAATCCCTCTCCCAAGCCCCCGAATGAGTTGCCGCCGATAAGGAAACTCTATTCAGGGATTTGAATATGCTCGTTCGTAAACCAAAACCTGAATAACCGACCGACGAACCAACGCTCAATGCATCTCTCCGTCGTCGGCAGCGGCTACGTCGGCACCACAATCGCGGCCTGCTACGCGGATCTCGGCCACGACGTCGTTAACATCGACATCGACCAGGACATCGTCGACGCCATCAACGCCGGCGAAGCACCCATCCACGAGGGTGGCCTCCCGGAACTCCTCGAGAAACACGCCGGCTCCAACAGCACAAACCGCCTCCGCGCCACCACCGACTACGCCGAGCTCCTCGACACCGGCGCGACCTTCCTCTGTCTCCCGACGCCGCAAAACGATGACGGCAGTATCGACCTCTCGATCATGGAGGCCGGCGCCGCCCAACTGGGCGAAACCCTCGCCGACAAGGACGACTGGCACACTGTCGTTGTGAAGAGCACGGTCGTACCCGGCTCCACTGAGGACGAAATCACTCCCATCCTCGAGAGAGAAACCAAGCAAACCGCTGGCGAGGACTTCGGCGTCGGCATGAACCCCGAGTTCCTCCGAGAAGGAACAGCTGTCCACGACTTCCTCGACCCGGACAAGGTCGTCCTCGGTGCCGACGCCGACCGCGCACTCGCGGACATGCACGACGTGTTCGACCCGCTCATCGACCAGACCGACGCCCCAGTAGTCGAAACCGACACCCGGACGGCGGAGATGATCAAGTACGCGAACAACGCATTCCTCGCGGCCAAAGTCTCCCTCATCAACGACATCGGGAACATCTGCAAGGAGATCGGCGTCGACGCTTACGAGGTCGCCGACGCGATCGGCCTCGACGACCGTATCGGCGCACAGTTCCTCCGCAGCGGGCTCGGGTGGGGCGGCAGCTGCTTCCCCAAGGACACCGCCGCGATCCGCGCAGCGGCCCGTCAGCACGACTACGAACCGCGCATGCTCGACGCCGCGACGGAGGTGAACGACGAGCAACCGAAGCGACTCCTCTCGTTCATGGACGACCACGTCGACGTCAGGAACAAACGCGTCGCCGTCCTCGGGCTCGCGTTCAAGCCCGGGACTGACGACGTCAGGAACTCCCGGGCCATTCGTCTTTAGTTAAGAAATCGCGTGACAGCGGTAGGATCTCTTCGCTGTGCAAGACGCGGCTGAGATCTCTTTTGATAATATTTTAACCTAAATCGAAATAAGACGATAATCTTACCGTGCACCCGGTGCACGTATTTCTAAGAGCGTCTAAGACTATGGCTCGAACCAAAATGGGCGTCTCCATCCGAACTGAACTCGTTGATGAACTCGATTCACTCGTCGATGAGTGTTCAGATCTCGGAGCAAGCCGCTCCGAGATCGTTGAAGCCATCCTCACAGCATATTTTCAGAACGATGAAGACCAAATCAAACAGACGCGAGAGCTGATTATCCGCAACAGAAAACGCTCTAACTCGTAGAGAAGTTCGTGCACCGAGTGCACGAACTTCTTAGAGCGTCATTCAAAACCACGACCTAGCTAAATTAATATCGGATTGGTCTTGGGCGAATAGAAATCTTCTCTTCACTGTTCAGCCCTACGCCATGTGGCGGTTTCGCTCTTAACTAAAGACGAATGGCCACTTGGCATGGCCAGCAGTCCACCAGTCCGATACCGTGGGCCTACCCGTGCCCGAAAGGGCTGGTAGTCCGGTGATTGGACTGCAAACCTGAAACTCCCACCGCTCGGGATTCCTCCGCGTTTACGCGGAGGAGGATGTCAAGTGTTACTGGTTGCCATTACGGTTTTCGGAGCGGGTATTGGACCGGATGGATGTGTAAATTCAGTCTTAGGTCATGTGAACAGGATTTCGCGGCTGGCCATCATCCAAGTGTACTAGCCCCTGCTTCACTACAGCAAACCCTGTCTGAAACTGCTGTAATTGTAACGAACCCCGTGCCAATACACTACTGGCCGGGGTGTGAAATATACATCCTATACTCATCTTTGGACCATTCACCAAGTCATCGCTCTTTCACACCACATTTCAGTCGAGTTCGTCCTGAGCGACCGCATTAGGGAGACTCCATATGTCCTAACCCATGTTGAATCGACAACGTGGTTCCCTCTCCAGAAATCGAAGCGTTCGGTAGGCGGATTTCCGAATCTAGCGGGTTAGGAACTCGGTTTGCTCGGGGCCAGTTTAATGATCGGCAGCGGGGTGCGTATCGTCATCCCGATCACTCTCGATTGGTTCGTAGTCGGCGTCTTTGCCCACGGGGGTGAATCCTGGGACGTAGCTGAATCGTTTCCCGGGCTCGTTGTAGAACATCAACGGGAGTGAACCTCGGTCGTCGCGAGCGCGGTACTGTGGCTGCCATTCCCGGAATTCTGCCGTTGGCCTGGCAACCTGTGGGGTAGGCAACTCAGCACGTTCGAGATCGGTTAGATCGAGGACTCGCACTTCGAATTCACGGGCGAGTTGTTCGGCTCGCGGCGTTAGTTCGGTTGTGTGGCAGAGTACTGGCATCGCTCGGCACGCGAACGCCACGGTACACAACCGGAAGAGGACTGCTGGCGTGATCGGATCGCTCGTCCAGTCCTTACATTGGGCGACGATCCAGTCGCTTGGCTCCTGTTGTTTCTCCCTCCGCGTGGCGACGATGTCGACCTCGAGGCTGAAGAGGTGTTGGCGGGTATCTGCACGGTATCCCCACCGTCCTAGTGCTCGCTCTAGTTGGTACTCGAGCCACCGGCCGTCACTATCACCACGCCCGCCAACGTGTGGGTCGACCTCCTTGAGACTGAGGTCCGCTTGGTCGGCAAGTACTGGGCTGTCTTCTGGGACTGATGGGAGGATGTCTCTGAGTGCGGTAGCGTACTCAAGGGCTGTTGTGAACTTCTCAGCGGGTGGTTCGTCGTAGTGATGGGCTGCGGGTTGCGTTGCTTGCAGTGATCGAATCAGCCAGCACAACTCCTGTTCGATCTGGGTGACCAACTCCATGTAGTCGCTTGCCGAACTCGAGGACCGTTCGTCCGTCGCTGCATCAGCTTGGTTGGGCTCGGGGAGGAGAGATTTGGCCTCCTTGATTGGCTCGTTCGCTAAGTACAGGAGTCGGCGGGCGAACATCTGCTGGTCAGTGGTGAGCGTATGGTCGGTTTTGAGGGTGTCACGAACGGACTCGATCGCTTCCGTGAGCCCGCGCAGGTGTTCGTTGTACCCGTCTGGGAGTGGGGATTCATCCGATGTCATCGTGTGAGTGGGCTTGGTGTGAAGTGCTGTCGCGTCAGCGGCGTCTCTGCAAGCGACGTGAGCGTGGGTTGGCCTTGCTGTTGGAGATGGTGGTAGAGTTCGTTTTCGTCGGTGACTGTAACCCATCGGTGGCTGTCGGCTTCTCGGTAGCGGAGTTCACCGTCGACAGCTACGAGGACGCCCTGTTCGGTGGTTGCCGTTGCATCGAAGACGAGGACGTCTGGATCCGGATTCGTCCAGCTGCCTCGAATCCACTCGAGCAGCGTGTTGATCGTCGGCGGGTCCACGGGATTCGGGTAGCGTGGTTCCGCCGGGGCGCGTATCGCAACGTCGTCGACGGTGTCACGACTACAGACACGCCAGCCGTCTCCTGTCCATTCGAGTTCACGGCGAGTCCAGCTGTCGCCGTCTTTGGGATCGAGGACGAGCCGTCGGGGTGGTGTACCGGGCGGGTTCCACTGGATGACGCACGTTCCACCGTCTGGGAGTGTCTCGTCGTCGGTTTGTTGCTGGTGTTTGAGTAGTGCAGCGTCGATCTGAGCGCGGGCGCGCCGCAACGTGGCAACTGGATCTCTGACTGGTGTAGCTGCTGTCTCGTCAGCGGTGGCGACCGCCTCCAGCTGCCGGTGGAAGCGAGCGTCGATGTCTCGAAGCGCCGCGAGTGCTGGCTGGTGGCTGTCCGTCATGTGGTTTCCTCTGATTCTGGCTTGTAGCACGCTGTTTGGAGTCGGCGGATGTATTCGGCGAGCGGCTCGGTTGCATCCGTTGCAGTTGCAGTCTTCGAACGGCCATCATAGTCGATGGCACCGCACTCAGCGAGCGTCCCAAGATGTGATTGGGTAAGCGTGATGTAGACGGACGTCCGCTCGTCACTGCCGACTTTGCTGGGGTCGACTGAATTTTCGATGGCCGCGATTTCGAAGGCGAGTTCGTTAGCGGTGAGCTCGCCGTGGGTGCGTGACAACGATAACAAGACGCGGCGCCGACGACTATTCGAGATTGCGTTGAACGCGACGTCGGGATCCATCGGGATGGCGAGCGACGCCGTGTCGCCGGTTGTATCGTCCATTCAGACCGCCCCCGCAATAGGTGTGGTTCGTCGATGCGCCTGACGAGTTCTCGACGAGGTGTCGTCGGGGCGGTGTTCGTCGAGGTCGTGTAGGTGCCATGGTAGATACTGCGGTATCGGTTCGCGCAGCTGGGTACCTGTGGGACTGCTGTCGTCGTCGGCTGTGTCAGTTCGCTGGCGTGCGAATTGTACGGCATGGTGTGTCAGTGGGTCGTGTTCAAGAGTGGCGCTCTGTGAGACAGAGTTATCACTGTTGACCCTGGTAATTTGGCTTGCTGTCATCGGTGTGGCAGCACGATTCCTCCGGCGTGCCTGCGCCGGGGGATTGCGCGAGAATCGTGCTAGTTCTGTGTAAGAGCGATTGTGACTTTTATATCGCTGTCACAAACCCTGGATCGCGTATTTGCGTCTTTGAACGCCTGTACCGCAAGAATCTCCTTGTAGTGTTATCGACCTATTAATTCACACTCCACTACCTCCGGTAGTTAAAAACAAGTCTCTCACAGCCCCCACTCCCGCGGTACTTCGTGGGGGGTTGCGAGTCTCGTTGTGTTTTATCTATTGAAATTGGACTGTTCCCTACAAGAGATATTGCTATAATAGATTAATACACAGAAATATTCTCCCTAATTATCCACCCCTTGCGGTATGAAATCCCCGGCAATTAGGTTTCTTAGACAACAATACCAAATACCCAATACAGACTCGACTCATCCCATTACGATTTGAATCATGCCACTATGACTATTAATTCGAAACCTTCCTGACAGTCAACATCCTGTCCGGCGAGAAACCGCGTCGCTCACAGCACCAAAGACGTTACAAACGGACCACAGGTGATTCGCCAGTATAGACCACGTCTCTCGATCGTGAATTACGTCGCACGCTAATCTGAGGGTGGTCTGTGAGTCTGTTCGTGATTGCAACCTTGTACTGGTGGATATCCCTGAAATCAACGACGTCGAGATCGTTCAGCTGCTTTATTTTGGTCCGAAGGGCCTTCCCCGGTAGCTCCCCATCTTGAATGAGTACCCACAGGATATCGTGAATGAGTGACTCCAGGGCCAGTTGCTCTTCGTCCGTCCCGGATTGACAGACACGTGAGGCCACGCTCGCAATATCGTCAGTGCCGAATTCGATACGTAGTGAGGATATCTCAGACGGGACTTCATTCGCTGTGGAATCGTATTGACTGGAATCTTCACACGGGGAAACTAACTCCTCTGGCTCACACGATTCTACTAGCTCATCGGCGGAAACGTGAGATGGGTCAACAGCGGTAAGTCGGTACAATCCTCGATGGACGCGATCAACGTATCCTTCATCTTGGAGATGCCGTAACCGCTGACTTACATACGATTTGTTTCGGGTGAGTTCATCTGCTAAATACCGCGGGGTACACCTGCCCTCTCTGAGCTTCGCTAAAATCAGCTGGTCTGTCTCATTCAAGTCCATACGATAACGTCCTCACTATGAACTAATGACTAATTAGTTATTAGATATTGCGGTCCGAGAGTCGCATCTAATAGGTAGTTAGAAAGGGAGGTAGAGGGTTATAGGAGCCCACAATTCAACGTTAATCCGCATTTCTCTGAATGATTCACCAATAGACAGAACTACCGTGACCGTGACTTCCACTCAACCGAGGCTGGGCGCGCTAGCCATGAACCCGTGATCTCTGATACCACTGAAAACTCCGATGAGGGACTGCTGGTTGAACGAGGATCACAGATTTCGTCTGTCCACTCTTCAGTCGCACCAACTCAGAGACCAGGACAACCACGATAGACGTCTAACGCCTCTACAGAGTCGTACCGGAATATCGTCAAAGTCATCACGAGCGTCCCCCGATTCGGCCCCCTGTAATCATCACATTGGACCGAGGCCTTGCTGTTGTCTCGGTCCGCAGAGCGTTGTAAACGATATGGAGAACACAGACCATCCAAATCAGTGTCCCCGGCGAGCAAAAGCGCCTGAGCCGAGGCCACACGTATTAGCCACGTGCCTGACTTGGCCGTGGGACCTGGGTTGACAATCCCGTTCGCTGAGTCGAGGCTCCCTCATTTTGTCTGCCGACCCAGTCTTGTTCCAGTTGTTGTTTGTCGACCCCGGCTACTCCCCGCCGCCGCGCCCGTCTCCTGGCCCCGTCCTGTCCGACTCCTCGGCTCCGCCCTGATCAGCCCGCCCACGGCAACGCGGGGAGACTATCCCTCCGCTCTCTACACCAACCCCCACCCACTATCCTTCTCGCTCCCCTTCTCCCGAGTCAGAGAAGGGGTCCGCCGCGCCGACGTCTAGTGCCGTCGCCCGTCGAGAGCTGTCCCTCCTGCTGTCGCTGTCTGCTGTCGCCGTCGTTGCCGTCCTCCGCTCCCCGCCCCACCACCAACCGCTGCCGTCTCCGTCGCCGTCGTTGTCGTCGTCGCTCTCGCTCCCGCCCAATCCCCCACCCTCGCTCCTGCTCCTCGCCATCGCCCTCGTCGTCGACGCCGACGTCGTCGCTGTCGCTGTCGCCGCCGCCCCCGGACCCCAGTGCTTCCGCTGTTCTCGCCCCGCCCCAGAACCCATCGTCTCTCGAGACACCGCCCCCTCCCTCTCGCTACGCGACGTCGCCCCCGGCATATGCTGTCGCCGTCGCCCCCTCTCTCGTCGCCCCGAACCCCAGCTGTTCTCCGTCGCCGTTCGCCGCGATGTTGACTCCCCATCCTGCCGAGTCCAGACCACTCCCCGAATCGCTGCCGCCGCGCGACCCCAACCAGCCCCCCGCCCATGCCGAGCCACGACCGACCCACGACCTCGCCGACTCGCTCGCCAGCCATCCACCCTCGCTGTTCGGTCCTCGTCAGACGACTCCCGTAGCCCCACCCCTCACCAGACGATCTCCCCCGCCGCTGCGCTCACCAGACGTCGTCCACCGAAGCCGCCAGCCGCCTCCTCGCTCCTCGCTGTCTTCTCAACTCAGCCCCTCGCCAGTCCCCCTCACCCGAGCCCGTCCAGACCACGTCGCCGTCGACGCCTCCAGTCTCCCCCTGCCTCGCCGCGCCTCTACCCCGCCTCCACCCATGCGCTCCCCCAGGGTTCCCTCCACTATCAACAATCTGGTAGTACCTCCATCGCCTCCGCTCCCACTCCACCCCTCACCCCCGCCTACACCTCGGCTCTGCCTGAATCATCCGCCACGCGACTACCCACTGGAACTTCAACTCCCCTGAACCCTAATTGTGTAATTTCGGCTGGTCATCGACAAGGGAACGAGAGGACTGTATAGGCCCTATGGAGCAATCTGAGAGCGTGGCTGAACATCGACGCCCGATTTCGACCCCTTCAGAGTTATGACTTCCCCCGTTAATCCTACCGCCGTACCGTAATTAGTGGAAATGTAGGCTCAAACGCATAAGATAATATGGGTGGGTCGGATTCGCTTGCCGTCTGGTAATTAGGGGTGTTCTGAGCCGCTGGTTGATGGGTTATTACGACCACCTCGAACCCCGCTGCCGTCCCGTAATTAGCCATGTAATGAGTGGGTGTGCCAATCCTACCGCCGTCCTGTAATTACAGCTGTTGTCGTCGCGGGTTAACGCCGAAAATCTCGGTAATCACGAACCCCCGTAATCCGCATCCCGTCGTGTAATTAGCGGTTTGATGAGGAACGGACGCAAATCGGACGCCGTCCTGTAATTACGGCTTGGCTCGGGGCAGTCACCGATCGGGCTTCGAGTGTAATGAGAGACCATCCAAACTGGGGGTGCGTCCGGTAATTACACATCTAATGAGGCGTTCCGATGATTCGGCTGCCGTCTGGTAATTAGAGTCTGTTCTCGCCGCCGGTAGTATAAGAATAGTGATACTGGTGGTGTTATTCGGGAGGTTTGGAGCTTGAGCGACGGCTGGTACTGGTTCAGTCTCATGCTCACTCGGGGATCGCACCAGCAGTTACGTGGTATCGACGCGACCCCCGAGGTTTGTCGTGTGTATGCCGACGCGGAGGCGTTTCCCAACCGTTACGAACATAATCTGCGAAGACTGCGAGCGAATCACGGGTAGATTCTGCGAAGATTGCGAAAACGCCGGGGGTGGGAGGAACCAGCGGTCGCGTATCGAGGCCGGGTTGACAGCTATGGCGGTGCGGTGGCTACCGGCACCCGAGATCCTGGTGTGTCCGAAAAGAATGCCTGCTGTGGAGTGTCGTTGAGCTTCGCGTCCACGGAGTTCGAGCAGATGCTGGCCGAACTGTGGAGCCAGTGCAACGACTCTGGTTACGCTTCCGCTCCGTCAGCTTCCTCGTCCGCCCCGTCGTTCGCTGTCGGAGAGACCTCACCCTCTTGGTCGAGGTCAATGACGAGCGCACCTGGAACCTGTTCGCTGCCGATGTCTTCGTCCCACTCCGGTGGATACCGAATCGTCTGGTCTGGCTTGATGTTGTTCTGCTTGAGGAACCCGCTTACTGACATGGAGCCGCGGTCATCGTCCCACTGGAGCGAGTAGACGTTCGTCCGGTCGTAGTCTTCGTCCAGCGGGATGATTGCGATCTCGTTGTCGTCCTCGTTGTACGCCAGGATGACAGCCTCCTTCCCCTTGAAGTACTGCTTGGACACCGTCGAGTTCAATGCGAGCTGGCCGTTCTCCCGCCCGTGGAAAACACCGAACCCCTCGTCACTGAGTGAATCCGAGATTTCATCAATAAGTGTCTACTATTGTCGTTATTAATCTCGAGTGGTCCCTGAGCAGTCGTGTGCTTGGATTCGCTCTGGCAATCCGACTCGTCCACAGACCGGGCACTCGACGAGCGGCGTCGGCGGGAGGTCACGACACTGCCGCAATGCGGCCTCCAGATGCGCACGGACGACGGCTGACTCACAGCGAGTGAGTGCTTGTGCGAGGTGCATCTCGAGTGCTTCGCGCGTAGTCTGTCCCTGTTCGGGACGCGTCCGCCGCGTCATCGTGGCCCTCGAAACAGTACGGGCTGGGTCAGGAGTTGATACAACTTGGTGGCGGTGTGTTGCCACTGGGGAAGATATTGCATGTGATTCAGAGGCGGGAGGTGATGGGGCGACCACGCCAGGACAACACCGTGCTGGGTCGTGGCCGTCACATCCCTTTTCAATCCCACCTCACCCCACTCGGGAGTTACAAACTTCCCGTCTCGAACCGACCCTTCTCAATCTCTCTAAACGATTTCATTACGGACATCAGCTCTTATCCAAGCCCTTCACTGCTGACTGTGATTACTATAGCAGACCAAACACCCATTCTAAATTCCTCCCGTTGCCAGAAAAACGATAGAAATCGGCAGTCTCACGGCTGGGGTGGTAGCTCCAGTGTTGCTCACTATCGACGGAATTTCTCCGCCGGCATCCACCTCGGAGCCTCGCAGTTGGCGATCCCGAGTGAACCATGTACTCCAGATTCCGTTGGCAGCCGATCGGAATTCGGGCGTCCGCTCCCCAGTAGAGCGGACAGTCCGAACCACGATGACGGCCTGATCGCTTGTTAGGCGACCTACATGGGTTACAACCTTTGATATCTTCCACCTGCCGCATGCGACAGATGGCTTCTCCATGCTACCGGGGCTTACTTATTCGATATTGAATGCCACCATCAGATAAAGGCTCGCAAAATACACCTAAAACATCGTTTAATCGAGATACAGGCGCTCTAAAAACGAATTACTACATCAAAACCGGTTGCTTGCGCATGTTCTCATCGTCCGATAACGCATCCCGATTGGTCCTTCCCCGCCTCGGTGGAATCGTCTGCAGGGGATGCGTTTCACCGAATCGACTCCATACACAGCGCACATCCTACGAGATGTCATACTGAGCAAACGCACGCCTGCCGCACGCTGGACACTCATCGGTCTCGGGCGTGACAGTCGTCCCGCAGTGCCGGCACTCAACGATGCTGTCAGCGTTGTTGATTGCACGGAGGCGAGCGAGGAGTGTCCGAACCCCATCGTCCATAGGCAATTCAAAGGAAGGTATGTAGACGTATTGGCCGCACGTAATCGCCCATAATTCGGTCTGCTAGCCGCTGGAACAGTCGCAACCATTAGGGATACGCAATCAAACATCGAGATGGACGGACGAGTCACACGCTCCGCCCACCCCGTTCCATGACCACAAACACGCCAGTGCTTGGTCGATGTCCGGACTGTGGCGACCAAATTACCCAAGCGTGGTTGCTCGTTGAATACGAGACAAGCGACGGCGAGAACGGTCTTTGGGCGGAGTGCCCCAGCTGCGAGGACGTCGTTGCGCCTGAGTGAAACTCACGTCAGTTACATGGTCTACGGGCGGCGGAAGCTGAGTGTCGAGGGGCTTGTCTCCGGGGGCGATTCACGGGGGTCGGTTCGGATGGTTCGGGTGCTGTAGGTGCCGAAAATTGCCGCGAGTAGCCCCATCGGGGATAGCGAAGGCGAGTGGGGATGGCTGTGGAAAATATTAGAGTATTCAGAGAATACACATAACGAGAGTGGTCACTACCGTGTGTATCGCCGAGTTGGCGCCAGAATTGAGACCGCTGCCGCCAGATTACCTGTCACCACCCTTCGCCCTCCATCCCCGTGGAGGACCACCGGCGATACACCGCTTCACCATTTCCCACTGAACCATAGAATTCTCTCACCCTAGGAAATCACCAGCTGGACTTCCCCGCGGCAGATGTGGACCAATCCGACCGCGATCACCGTTTCGAATATTAACCAACAATATAGGCGTAAAAGCGCGATTCTGTTGGTTAACACACCCTAGAACTGGTGCCTCAATTCCCTCATCAACAACATCCTCCAGCATCCCAAGCAGCTCCCCTCGATGTACGAGCTCGAGGAGCACAACTCCAGCGTGAGCGACGCGACCGTCTACAAGCACATCCAGAAACTCATCGACGTCGGCATCGTCAAAGAAGTCGTCCTGGACGATGACCGGCGCCGGCAGGGCTACCTCTGGAAGTTCTACGGACTCACCGAGAAGGGACGGGCATTCCTCAACGACCACAACCCCCTCGCCGCAGAGGAGACACTCCAGCAGATCTACGACACCATCTCCAACAAGCCCGAGAAGATGGTCAAATACGAGAACGCTCTCCGTCCCGAAGAAGCTTGACTGTACCACCCCATATTTCCGGAGTTAGACGGATACTATCCCAGAACTTTCTCCGGAAACGTGGGGTGCAGGATTAGGTGTACTCTTCAATAGAAGAGTGCATCCCAACATCTTCGATCATATCATCAAGAGCGGTCACCATCGTTTCCAAAGGATGGGCGAGTTCGAATTCATAGAATTGGCCGCCACCTTTCCCCTTGTTTTGGTCGTGGGTCTCAACTGCGCCAAGCATCGATAGCTCGCGGAGAAAATCACGAACACGGCGGCTGGTAAGGGAGTCAACACCAGCAAGCTGGCAAACGAGTTCATACCGCTCATAGACACCACGCGTACGAGATGGTGTCGCCCCCTCTGCTTCTAGCGTCGCAAGTGCGTATATGCAGTACTGGCTGTGTTCGTGGAGCGTCCGGATTCCCTCAATAACCTCTTCCCGCTGGACGCGATCAATACCCTGTTCAACGTGTTCTTCGCGAACGGTTTCGAGCCCTTCGTTGCGTGCTATATCGCCTGCGGCTCGGAGCAAGTCAAGTGCTTCGCGGGCGTCCCCGGACTGCCGGCGGCCGTATGCCGCACAGTGCGGGATGACGCCGTCACGGAGTGCGTCGTCCTTGAAGGCGATTTCAGCGCGTTGTCGGAGGACCTCTTGGAGTTCATTTGCGTCGTAGGTATCGAAGAAGAGTTTCTTCTGGCAGAGGCTAGATTCGACTTTCGGCGAGAGGCTACTGGCGAATGTAAGATCATTGCTGATGCCGATGACGCCGATACGGGCGTGCTCAAGTGTATTGTTTTCTCCGGCGCGAGAGAGTTGGTAGAGGATCGAGTCTTCGCCGGTTTCTGTGTGGTCGACTTCGTCGAGAACAAGAAGGACGATGTTTGTGCGGTCGGGTTTGTCGGGGTCATAGGCGAGGTTGTCAATAGCTTCCCACATACGGTTGTAGACTTCACTCGTGGAGTGACCGGATTCAGAGATCTGGTTGTGGGGTTCCCGGAGCTCGTTGGTGATTGTGATGGCGACACGATAGGACGTTGAGAGGCCGTCACAGTTGATGTGAAGACTGGAAATATTGGTGTCATCGTATTCGGCGGTATCACGTTCGAGGTTATCGAGGAGGTATCGCGTAGTGGCGGTTTTGCCAACGCCGGTTTTCCCGTAGACAAAGATGTTGTTTGGGTCTTCGCCCCAGACAGCGGGTTCGAGATAATTCGTGTATTGCTTAATTTCGGCGTCTCGGCCGACGAGGTCGTCTGGGGTATAGTGGTCAGATAGGGCGTCGCGGTCTGCAAATGGGGTGTTTCCCCGTTCGAAGAGCCGGTCGGACATGTGTACTAGGTTATTTCGGGATCCTGTAAACCTATGGGATCGACGTTTCCGCTGTTTCCGGAGATGCTACATACTCACCCCAGATTTCCGGAGTTATCGCGGTAGAGAGTATCTGAGAAAGAGCTGGAATCACCGGTAGGTTTATGATATGTTATGTATAACCAAAACCGTATTGCAGGTATAACCGAATAGATACGACATCTAAGTTGGTACTGTAGCGTTCGTATAGGATGGCACATTAATGTCTCTGCTAACTCCGGAAATCTGGGGTGTGGGGCCTACACAACAACCCTGAGTAACTCGTCATCGCATCCGTACTGGAACAAAGCAGTTAACGCGTTGGTTGTTCCGTACAGCTGTGGAAAGACGATTTAACCGGAATTAATTCTGCTATCTTCTGGCGATTTGAACGCTAACTAAGTCGTGCAGTGTGAAGCCACTACACGTAGACGGCCTTTTTCCGTGTTTCTACATAAGAGCCCATCGTCTTAACCAACAAAACTATGGATTCGTGGGTCGTGTTGGTTAACACGGAGAGAGTCGATGTCCGACGAACCCCCGACCCCACCGGCGAACCTCCCGACGGAGATCGTCGACGCCCTCAATGAAGCCACACCGGAGCATCTTCGGGACGCTGCCAGCTACGCCGAGGCGTTGGCCGAACACAAGGAGCGTGAAGCTCGTCTCGAGGAGGAAGCGGACGACGCCGACGTCGAGGAGCGCCCCGATGACCTCCCAGACGACGTGCCGGCGAAAGCGACGATCACGATCAAGGAGATCAACGACAACCGCTACTACTACTGGCAGTGGCGGGAAGGCGATTCGGTGACGTCGAAGTACAACGGGCCGGTGAATCCCGACGAGTAGACGAGATGGAACTGTATCCTGATGTTCGTTTCAACGTGATTCGGAGCGTAGCAGATGACACACCCCCAGAGTGTGAATGGGATCGGTTTACCCGACACCCCTCGGTGTGAATGGGCTACCAACCGCCGATCTCTAACGAGACTTCACGCCGAGAGAAGACAGAGCAACACGCGGATAGATTACGCCTCGTTTACCCCCACACCCCTCAGTGTGAATGGTCCACCACCCAGGGTACCGCGATTAAGAAGGCATTAACAGCAAAAGTCCTCACGCCGTAGGGAGGGTTCTCGCCTCAGTGGCGAACCTTCGGCTTCGGCATAAGGCCTCGCCTTTCAGAATACATCTACTCGGAGGACTGTTTAGACTGTAGTATAATA
The DNA here is from genome assembly GCF_049705385.1 of Halobacterium sp. MBLA0001. Classification (NCBI taxonomy): domain Archaea; kingdom Methanobacteriati; phylum Methanobacteriota; class Halobacteria; order Halobacteriales; family Halobacteriaceae; genus Halobacterium; species Halobacterium sp. MBLA0001. Next base: position 43,518 of record NZ_JBNAMQ010000002.1, on the reverse strand, counting down.
AAGATAACTACAACTGCGGTGCGGTGCAGTAGCGGTTTGGGTCAGCTACCGTGGCAGAACGTGTAAGCCGCTCTCCGTGCCGTACTAGGTTCTTCAGACGAACGAGCCTGCTTCCCCGACTGCCGCTCTATCTCTACAACCGTCGTATCCTATGGGGGACCATTCACACCGAGGGGTGGGGGTGTCACCATCCCATCAACGTCTGGAGTTCCGGCGTTGAGTTGATCAGTCCAGTTCGCGTACTCTCAACATCTCCTTGGAGGGAATACGACCTGAACTTCCCCTGATCTCCGCCTTCCTTCTTTTTCGATTCGAGAACTCCTGTCGTCACGTGCTTGTTCAGAAGCTCAAGCGCACGATTGTACCCCTTGGGCTCTACTTCGACGTCCCGTGCTACTGTTTGGTAAACCTCGTGAATCTCTGACGTCCGGAACCATTCTTTTTCCGGGTTATTCCGGTCAAGACGCGTGAGAGCAAACAGGAGTAATTTCCCGGACAACGGAGTCCCTTTCACCATCTCCATAAAGAGTTCAACTTCGACGAGTTCGTCAGCTTCGAGAACGTGATTCGCGGTCACGATATCGTCGCCTTCTTCGTCGGCGATCTCGCCCGCATTCCGGAACAATCGGACTGCCCGTCGAGCGTCACCGTGTTCTTCAGCTGCGAGTTCAGCCGTGGTTGGAATCACCTCGTCATCGAGGACACCGTCGTAAAATGCGTCCCGTCGATTTTCGAGGATTGCAATGAGCTGGTCTTCTTCGTACGGTGTGAACGTTCGGTGTTCTGGCTGGAGAGTCGATTGAACCCGTGACTCGATTTCTCCTTTGAATTCGATGTCGTTCGAAATCCCGATTGTAAGGACTGGGAAGTCAACGTCGTCTTTTGATTGTGACCGTGATAGCGTGTAGAGGACTTCATTCACTTCTCCGTGCTTGTCGATTTCATCGATAATGACGACAAGACCGCCAGAAAACTCCCGCTGAACAACGGGCCACAATTTCTGATCCCGATAATGCTCGGCTGAGAGGCCCTGATAGGGGACATCAAGCGGATTCTCTGCTTTCGCGTTCACCTGCTCTGCAATCTTTCGGAAGGTGGAGGTATACGTAGAGATGGGGTCTGGGTTAATGTAGGCAGTAACGATGGGGGAGTCCGTTCCTGCAGTTGCTGCTTCAAGCCGCTCGCAGACGTGTCTTGCAACTAGTGTCTTCCCCGTCCCGGTTTCGCCCCACTCCAGGACGTTATCCGGGACGCTATTTGTCCGCATTTTTCGGAGATTCTTGGCCAAGAACGTGATATGGTCGTCTCGTCCGACAATTCGATTGGCGTCAGGAACGTTATCGATCTCGAGCAACCACGGTTTCTCAAAAATATCCGATTCATCTTCGCTATCCCCCTCGTCGACATTTAATATCTCGTCGACGGTGGTTTGTGTGGAATCGTTGTTTGGCATGAGCGGACCAATTCGCCCCATTCACATATAGGTTGTCCACCCTCGGTGTGATTGATTTGCCTCCATTCACACTCTGGGGGGTGTTCCAGAGAGCAGGACCCCCCGGAGTGTGAATGGGATCGACCTCGTCGCCCACTTGTGATTTTGCTCACCTCAGAAGAGATTTGAGACTACTCATCCGTTCCGGGCTGCTGTAAACTCCGTCAGCTCCAGCTCTCGTGTCTGTGCGAGTCTCCGTCGAATGTCTGTCCGACCCCACCCGAGCGGTGAAGACACGCTCTCGACGGCTCTGACCAGCTGCGTCTCGTAGTACGAGGCGTCGTAGGTCTCGATCTCCTCGTGGGCGAGGGCGACCCGATCTCGCGAGGATTTCTCGTCGTCGACGACTACGTACTCGATATCCTGGCCCGGCTGGACTGCCAGTTCCTGCTCGCGCGCTCGCTTCAAGGCGGCCACGTTCTGGGTATTCTGTGAGTAGCCTTCCAACGGCTTCGAGACACGGTTCGCTCGACGAGCCGCTCTACTGCTACGTTGCCCGCCTGCAGTTCGTCGATTGCTCGTTCCAGCCGTCCGAGCACCGCGTCCGGTGACCGCGTGGCATCGAGCCGGTCAAGACAGTCTCGCTGGACGTCCTTGACGAAGGGTGGGGTTGAGCGCTGCCAGACTTCGATGCCTCTGATCTTGAAGTCGTTGTCGCGGCGACCTTTCCAAAGTACTGGTACACTTTCACGCTCAACAAAACACGACCTATCAGTTCCTTAATTACCCTGCTCAGCGAGTATGTGGGGTAGTTGGTCGACGACCGTGTATTCCAAATCTCGGCTGAATCCGTCTGCTTCCAGGAGGATGTCTTGAGTCACCTTTGACAGACACGCACGAACTCGATCTATTGAGTGAATGGCGGCTGAGAAAGGAACTCTGTCGATAGCGCCGAACGTGTAGTGGTGTGGGTGAGGGGTTGGATTGTAGACGAGTCGCCGAATGTATCGAGGGGGATGTCAGTCCCCAGATCCAAAGCTCACGTAGAACTCTCCACCCCGCAGCTTCTCCCAGAGGGGTTCATCATCCTCTTCAAATTTCCCGTAGTCAATGAAGTCCTGAATGTCTCTAACTGTGATGCCATTCGCACTGTTACTGCGCCACGCACGCGGGAGACTCACTAAGCGGAGCAGGTAGCGGTCTGTTGATTCACGGATTTGCTTCGGTAACTCACCCGCCAATGGTTCGGGACCTCGCCGGCGGGCCATCCGGAATTCGTTTCCGGTCAATTTGACGCGGCCATTAGTCGCTCGATCCGGTGTAACGGCCTTGACTTCGACCCGTCTCATATGTTCCGGACGCCAGTCAGAGTTCGCTTTTTCGTCCATGCCGGCGAAAGGGTCGATATAATCGAATCCGGGCCCACGCTCGTCAGAGACGTCGAACAACAGGCGGAATGCAGTCCGATACGCTGATTCATCTGGGATTGTTGCCTGTCGAAGGACCACTTCCGGCCGTTCGCCCACGATTGCTGGCTCATCTGCCTCGATATCGGCGATGGCTTCAACCGGTTTCATTCGCCAGATATCGGCGCTCCGCCATCGAGTGAGTTCCTTGAGGATTCGCTCTCGTGTTGATTGGTCTTGCGTCCGGAACTGGTTCCACGTACGCGCCAGACACAGCAGTTCGGCTTCACGCCCTCGGTCATCAGCAATCTCTGCATTTGATGTCGGGGTGCTAGATGAAGTCGATCCAATACTGGGAGCGCCCCCATCTTCAGGTGCATCCTCCAGTGTGAGAGATGAGTTAACCGCGTCATCCAGCTCGGCATCCGACGCTGACACCCACTGCATGGTGAGCTCCCGTCGCTTGGCGTGGCTCGTAGTGCCGCCACCGCCACCAGTGTCCTCACGATACCCGTTCAGTGCGTCAATAACAGTCGCGAGCGACTCGGTGGGGTTCTCGAGCGCCGTTGTGAACGCCTTGAGGAGCTTGCTGGTGTCATCGTCCTCACTTAGTGAGGCGGCGAACGTTTCGTGGCGGGTTGCGTGCCACTCGGCGACGGTCGTTATAATGGACTCGGGAATGGGCCCGTCACTTTGTTTTGGGAGTTCGATCAGCAAGCGGTCCCTGAGCGCTGTCGCCACGCGGTCGCCTGCGGGAATGCCCTCTATGACTGGTGTCAGTGGCGCCGGTGGCGCTGTTGGGTTGGCAGCTGTTTCGACGGCCAGGGCGAAGGCGGTTTCTACATCTGATTCGCTATCTGTGTACGTCGCCCAGAAGGCGTCAATTTTGGCGACGGCAGTGAGGTACTTTCGGAGGGGCTCGACGTCGCTGTCGGTCGGCCACGAATCGAGTTCATCCCAAACTTGGTGGCCTCTTAAGTCATCGTGATGAAGCTCTGAGGCGTTCTGGAGTGCTGTAGCAATATATTGGAGTCGTGCGTAGAACTCCTCCGTCGCTGCGGCCGCAATACAATGCCGGGTGACCGGTTCGGCAAGCCCCGCAGTCGTGAATGCCTCCACCCACGCATTGACGACAGTGTCCTCCGTCTCGTTCGGTGCGTTCGCCATTTTCTCCAACGTGGGTTCGACATCGTCGTCCGGATCGATATGCAACTCCGGTGGGCTTGCCGTCTCGTCGATGTTCGAAAGCAGTGTTCTTAGTGCCGCTTGAACCAGCTTGAATCGCTGTTCTCGGAGCTCAGAGAGTTCTTTGCGGACATTCTCTTTCTGTTCGGCGTAATCGTAATCAAGTGCGTAATCTGGCTTGATGAGGATGTTCTCGAAGACATCCCTAAGCGAATATTGGTCGATAACTTGGGCAAGGCCATCTGCTACGAGGTATAGCGGGATCTCTGTCGAATCGTCACTGTGCTCGTCGATTGCGCTCCGATAGATAGCGATCTGATTAGGCTTTTCCTCAGCAGTGGTTGGCGGTGACCACTGCGTTGATCGTCTCGAACTCGTACCTTCTGGGTTCTCGATAATCCCGATTGGATTGTTGATGATCGCATTAAGCTGGTTGTAGACCGATCTATGGTCGGGCTCAGATACATCTGCATCGTATGCGGCTAGCAGATAGATTATCCGGGGCTTCAGTGTGGATTTGAGATCCTCTATCGCATCTTGTTCTTGCGCTGTTGGCTCGGACTCGTCTTCGGGAACTCCGAGGTCCGGTTGTTCCGTCTCTGTTTGAATTCCAAACGGAGGTATTGGCCCATCGGGGGCACCCCCGAGCAGGTATGCAATGGCTCGTGCCTCTCGACTGGGCCGTTCGACGATCGCAATGGACTCGTCATTGGCGAACTGCTCGCGTGCATGCTGTGGGATTTGCTGCGTGTAGATTCGTAGCTCAGGCTCCTCGACTTGTGGGATGTCCTCCTCAACGTGGAGGATGAGCGAGTCGTCGGCCCATCGGACCGGGAGTCGAACGCCAGTATGCCAGATATCTCGACGAATCCACTGGCGCTTGGGTTCCTCATCAGTGAGTTTTCGACTGACTTGCGAGGTCGCCGTGAGCCGCCGTAACAATCCATAGGTGGGCACTGTATTCGACTGGGAATCCCATGTGGATTCCATCGCCGAAAGCGCTTGGTGGTCGTATGTGCGATGTGTATCGGCAACCGCACGGCTGGTTAAGAACTCGTTGAGTCGATCGGCCGCTTGGGCCGGGGTTAGTCCATCAAGCGGCCGTGCACCAAGCATTGTCGGCAGCGATGCAATGTCGACGTTCGGCAGTTCTCCATCCGAATCGAACCGCGACTCGATGCTTGCGATAATTTCGTCGAGATCGAGTCGTGGCAGATAGCTGGCCGCACCGCGTTGCTCATCGGCGGTGATCAGTGGCCTTGCTGTGTGGAGGTCCTCTGGCATCAACCCACCGGGCGGTTCCGCAGGATCGTCATCTGTATCTGGTTCCGTGACCGGCCAGAGTGCCGCATCCTGTAGTTGGACGACCCCGAGCGCTGGAATCGTGGCGTCGTGTGTATTCGGTTGGTGACTGTAATGCGTACCGTCACAGTACCAAGCAGTGTCTGTGATGGTCGCCGTGAGTTCTGGCCAGATAAGCGCCGTCGCATCCCGAACTGCCTCCCGATGACCCCGGTCAGCGTCTGGATTGAGTTCCGTGAGATGCCACCACGTTGGGATCGCCAAGTCCTTGTTGTACTCCCACTCCTCAATATCGCAGTCTAACCAATCTTTTTGACAGCTACCCGAGTGGCCGGCACTGAACGCTGGATGGTGTTCTGAGCGCCAACTAATCGTTTGGTACCGCTCCAGCAGGTCTTCGGGTGGGGAAATCGGTGGATTGGCTTCGAACTCGGGATCGGCATCCGCGAGGGACTGCACTTCCGAGAGTGATAGCGCGCCCGTACGACGGTCGTCGGTGCCTCGGCCAGGGAAGAGCCATCCCCAATCGATGTGGGGGCCGACCTGGACGCCCAGATGCAACAAGAAGTAGAGTTCCCACCGCTTGCGTTCTGCCTCTGAGAGGTCCATCTGTGCATGGATGGCCTCCCACTGCTCGTCACTGGGCGGCGCGAGGGTTGGGGTGTCCGTGGGTTCGAAGTCCTGGCGGCACTCGATTGCTGCGGCCCATCGTCGGAACTTCGCGGCCGGCTCGGCCTCACCATCATCAGTCCCGGAAAATGGATACTCGACGCCATTTTCACTTGCGAGCGAATCCGCAACGGCGCTGAATCTCTCCGCCCATTCGGGGCCGAACACCAGTCGCTCGGCTGGGAGTTGGTTGCCGTCGTCGGTCGGAAGCGGGATCGTCTGCATGTATCGTCGCTCGAGAAACGCATCGTAGTCCGTTGGGGTACCGGTGAGTGTATCATACGCGAAGACTTCCTCGACGTCGTCGAACTGCTTGTTGTGGAACGGCTGGGGGGTCACCCACTCGGCAGTTTGTCCGGCTGTGGATTGCTTGTATAGATCGGCTAGGTAGCCGACGACGTCTGGGTCGCCATTTTCGCCGCCCGAGAACCCACCCGCTTCGGCGCCGACACGGCGATAGAAAGCTGCTTGTCCTTCCAGCTCTCGGGTTCCCCAGCGTCGGTTATGCCGCTTGAGCGGGCCGACCCACTCGTTTTGATACGGAATGATATAGACCGGTAATTGTTGGGGTGGAGTGGGGAGTTCCGCCATGGATTGTTGTGACTCACCGGGCTCCTGGCGGCGGAAGACGATGCGTTCACTCCGTTGGCGGGATCCATCATCGGATTGCCCCTCGCTAGGCCTCGCGCGAACTAATCTGGTTACGGTTGCCTCCTCCGATTCAGTCGTCGATGTGCCTTCCTTGTGTTTCTCTGCCGGCAATAGGGGGACACCATGTCTACCGAGGCGGGTCGCTGCATCGACTTCTGCATCGTTTTCATCGTCGTCATCCGCATCTGCGCCGTGGCCGGCTAGCGCCTCCGCTATGGCCTCGAAGTACAGCTCTGCGTGGGTTGGCTGCTCGACAGTCACATGCCACGCATCGAACCCACCATCCGGTGTGGTTGTACTGGCTCGTTTCCAGAAGTCACAGAGGACCGTCACGAGGTCATCCTCCGATGCATCTGCTGCAATCGTCTCGATAATCGTGGTCAACCCGATCTGGGAAAGGAACCCGTTGAACTGGGATTGGTCACTCGGCCCCGATTCGGGGAGGTCGGCTTTCCACGCTTTCCCATTCGCGATGACTTCTGTAGCAGGGATCGGCGGCGCGGCATCCCGCCCACGCAATGCCTCGAAGGCTTCCAACCGCGTCGGGTCGAGCAGTGTCGCCGTCGGCTGCAACGGTTCCTGGGAGTCAGTCGGGACGATCGCGGTGTCTTGGAGTCGACTGAGGGTGTCAGCGATTCCATTTGCGAGCGATGTCTCGGCGTCAGTCTCGGCGACGTCGACGGGGGCAACAAGCCACGGCATCCACGATCGATATCCCGACGGTGGAGCGTGAGTTGCCTCGTTGCTTTGGATGAGGTCTTCGCTTACGGTCGCGATGAGCGTCGGGAGCTCCTTGAGGAGCGTCTGGTTTTTTTCAGCAGTCGCGAGATGTTGGCGATCGAAACTCACCTCGAAGGGAGCATGAATTACGAACGGGAACGGCGTCGAAGCATCCGAAATCGGGTAGTAAAGGTGGAGAGGTTCTGGCGTTGGTTCCCAATCGGCTGCCTCGGGGCGCGGCTGTTCCAGCAGGATATCTATCGTTGCCGATTCGGCGTCGATGTCGCGGTCCTCATCCGTCAACCACTGATGGACCTCTGGGGTCAGTGTCTGTGAGTATCGAAGGAACTCTCGCTCGTGGCTGGTCGTGCCGGCAGTAGTGGTCGTTTCTTCCGTGACTGTATGCGGAATTCGGGAGAGTTCGGGATCGTCGCCGATGGAAGACTGGTGGGCACTGTTGGTCTCGATAGTCACCTCCCGGCGGTCGCTAATCTCAAGAGAACCGGTTTCCTCGGTGTCGTCGCCCTCGAGTTTGAGGAAATCGACTTCGTCGAGTTCTCCAAGGAGAACCAGCGTTGACGCAGAGAGGTCGGTACACTCATCCCAGAATTGCGCTTGGGGTGTCTTGTCGCTGGACAGTCCGCCAACGTTTGCGCTTCGCCGGTTAGTCTCAAAGGCGTCGACGATATCGCGACCACTTTCGGCGAGTGCGTTTTGAACAGAATCGAGCAACCCGGTCCATTCCGGGTCATCATAATCAAGCCGGACGACTGTCTGGTAAGTGTCGGCATGGTCCTCGAGCCATTCATTGTCCGGCGTTGCGGTTGATGAAGAGGATTGACCTGTCTTGAGGAGAGCGTCAACGAGCCGGCCTGTTGCATCCGACTCCTCGCGGTCGGTACTGATGAGGAATGGGTACCGGAATAAAGAGAGTCGAGGCAAATCGGTGAGGAATTCGCTTGGCGCTGGCGGTGCCTGCTCCTCGGTCGACTCCCGCTCAGCGATGGTGTCGATATCCGGCGTTGATGGGAGTCTCGACCATGCTTCTTCATCTAGGATTTCGTCGAGAATAGACTGATACGACTCGATGACGGAACTCTCGACATCGAGTTCATTTCTGAGATTTGTCTTGAGGTAATGGTCGTACCCTGCTAACAGCATCTGGCCCGCGCGATAGCGAGAGAACTGTGCCGAGAGCTGATCGTCATCGACGACCGAATGGACGGAAAACCGCTCACTCAGCTGGAGTAACGATTTGAGACCAACCCCTTTCTCACCGATCGAGTCGCTGTTATCGAGTTTCTCCGATCGACCGAGTCCAGTGACCGCCTCGAACACATCATCATCGTGGAGTTCAAACGGCCGACCAGTGTTCGCGATGAGTAAGGATTCTGGGCCGACGATAACAGCCACTCGTCCGTCATCGTCGTGTCCGTCGCGAATCGCGTCCCGCGCATTCTGGATGAGTTCCAAAACTGTTCGACTCTCGTGCGTGGAGGCAACGACTTGATTGCCGACGCCAAGATCCGCCTCCTTGCTCCACCGGCTTTCGTTCGTTAACGCACCGAGGAGATCTTGGTGTTCAGTACGACATGATTCTCCGACCGTCTGCTTTGGGGACCCTGAGCCACTCACTGAAACTCTAAACCTGTAGCCTGTGGGGTCTTTCCCCATTTAAATAAAAGGCAGGGTCGATACGCCTTGTTGTACGAGGCCAGCTCCATACTTATTCAAAACATTAAATGAGAGGCTCTGCTCTTCGAGGAGGTCACAGTAGATGTCCTTCTCGCCCCGGTCGTCATATTAACTGATGCTGTAGATTTCATGGCAGGCAATATCTATCCAGCGCGAGACGGTTGCTACGCGGTTCAGACATCACTACAACCACGCAGCCGAATCACGCTCTCAACGGACGAACGCCAGCTGAGGAGTGCTGAACCAGACAGTAACTTTCACTCCCGTAGATCAGGAATCACAACGTTGATTTCCTTTCGTTGAATCCAAGACTCAGTGATTCATTGATCACTGTCTTCTTTTGCTAGTTCGCGGATCTTTTCCTTCGTCTCTTCGCGGTGCTCGCCGAACGCCACTTCGAAAATCCCCCGGTAGAAGTGCTTGTTCTTCTCGAGCGTGACGTCCTCTCGCTTCAACTGTTTCTTCAGCCGCGTGAATGTGACCTCGATATCCTCGCTCTGTTCCGGTTCAACGTATATTGTGGCTGAGTCCCAGTCCTCGCGGATGTTCAATGGTTCATCATCCGTTTCTGTTGCCTCCTCAGTGGGAGACTTAGTATCCGCCGAGCCAGCACCCTTCCCCTGACCTGATTGCTCTTCTGTGGCGGCTCCAGGTTCACGGTCTTGTCTCTCTGTTTCCGATGTCGCCTCTGCTGTCTCGTCGCTGCCGGCGGCTTCTTCGTCTTCTGCTTCCTCTGATGGGTCCTCAAATCGCTCGTCCATTCCTCGGGGCATACTTACACCTCCACCTGCGTTTTGTCGAACGCCCGTTCCATTGTTTCAGCAACCTCCAAGAAAAGATCGCGCTCAACTTGCTGATCGTTCGCGTCCTCCCATTCGAAAATATCGCAGCCGTTGTCCCACGCGCGCTGTATCGCTACCCGCATTGGAAGTTTGAAAATCGGCGCTAGTGATGCATATGACTCGTCAAATGCCTCTAGGAACTTCTGTGACTGACCATCGTCTCTATACATGTTTGCCAGTAGTCCCACGATTGCAATCTCGATCTGTTGGTTGTCTTCGATGGATTCCAGCTGATCCCAGAGATCGTCTAGGGCATCTCGTGATGTGGCTTGGGTTTGTGCGGCCAGGAACACGTTCTGCGCCGCGATAAACGCTGCATCCGTCAGAACCGAGAGATCTGGCGGGCAGTCGATCAAGATAAAATCGTAGTCGTAGCCGTCGTCCACCAGCTCCTCGAGAGCCACTTTCAACGAAAGACGAGCGCCTGCGTCGTCCATCCAATCCCGGGCAAGCCCCATGTCTTTGTGGCTCGGTACGAGATCGAAATTCAGGTGTTCGTAATCGTCGCTATGGATCATAATTTCTGAAAGAGTCGTGTCGTCCGTGCGCGGATTGTCGACGAGGACGTCGAGAACATTTGCGTCATCGGTCGCGAGCGTATTTGGAAGGTCGTTCTTCGGGCTTGACGGATCGTTATCATCGCCTGGCCCCAATCCCAGCCCCTTCGTCATATCGGCCTGTGGATCCATATCGATCGCGAGGACATCGTGGTCTCGAGAGGCCAGTGCTGCGGCGCTGTTTATCGTCGCCGTTGTTTTCCCAGTCCCGCCTTTCTGATTGCCGAAGGCGATCGTGGGGATACCAGTCGATGGTGTGACGCCCCAGCCACGAGGTGACTCGGTCATAGTTCGATCATTGATTCACTGATTCATAAATCTACGCCAGACATCGAATCCCGCTCTAGAAATTCTAAAGGTCCGTATTCAGGGTATAAACCGCTAACAGGCGGTTTTGGTGATGTATTTGGTGGGAATCAAAGAATCACTGATTCATTGACTCAACACATCCTGGAATCCCCGCTTTGCTGGGTCCTCGTGGAATGGTGGTTGCAACTGGCAGTTACTGAATGAGTGACTCTGTGCTTCTCGGAGTAGGTAATTCATTGAATCCCTATCTCTTGGATTCACTGATTCATTGATTCACTGACTCCATGACTCGACACATCCTATTGGATTCCAAGAATCAAGTACTCCTTAACACCCTGATTTATGGCTTCAGTCAACTGCTCCACGCACGGTGGCGCGGGGCTTGTCAGTGAACTCGGCCTCTGCCGACAGTTAGTCGGACGGGACGAATCCCCGGTTCGGCGTCACGGTTCCTGACTTCAGGGCGAGTTGACCGTCGCCCGTCCGCCGCGACGACTGTAGGCTCCGACGGATATACCGCCACCTAACATTCTTCGCTCCAACATAGTCCGCATTCGCTGTCGCACCACACTTCTCGCACTCGAACTCCGCCTGCCTGACGCGATTGCCTTCGCTAGTGTGTCCACACTCGGGACACCGCCGACTCGTGTTCTCCGGATCAACGTACTCCACACAGATGCCTTCCGCGTCAGCCTTGTACTCCACGAGGTCAACGAGCTGGCGGTGCGCCCACTGGTGGAACTCTTTCACCGGCGGCGCACGTTCCCTGATGTGTCTCAGGTTCTCAAAGGTGATGTACTCGCAGTTATGCTCCAGTGCTTCTTCGATGATGTCGTTGGCCACGCGGTGCAGGACATCACGGACGTATCGGGACTCCCTACCGCTCATCTGCTGAATCGTGCGGTGTGCGGATTGTGTACAGTCTGCTGGAGGTTGCCACGTATCCGCTCGAATTCCCGATGGCGGTGTCGAAGTTCCCTGCCGGACGCGAAGTACGCCGTACTGGTGGTGGCAATGTTGACGATACCGAGGTCAACGCCGAGAACTGTCCTGTCCTCGTCGTCGCCCTGTTGTTCGACCTGTTTCTCGGGCTTCGGTTTGCGAAAGCCGAGATGCAGGTAGTAGTCGCCATCACGCCGAGAAAGCGTGGATTCGGTGACCTCCCAGTCCTCATCGTTGAGGTACTGGTGTTGGTAGCCACCTTCGTCGTCCGGCAACGCAAGATCACACCGAATACGGTCGTCGACCGTGGAAAGTGAGACTGTTCCGTCGTCGAATATCGTCATCGTCCGGGTGTCGTATTTCACTGTCTCGGCGGTGAACTCCGGACGTGATGTCTTGTACTCCTCGTCCAGTTCTTTGATTTCTTCGACGCCGGAGAGTGCGGCTGCGGCTTGGTGGGTGGCGAGGATTGCGTGCTGACTCCCGAGACGCGTTTCCTCTCGCACATCGCCGTAGGCGAGGTCTTGGAGGTACGTCTTCCGCGTTTCACCGTGTTCCCATCCGATCTGGCTGCTGGTGTTGCAGGCAGTTTGCCACTCGTTGATAGTGGCATCAAGCAGTTGCTTCTGCTCGTGGGTGAGGATGGGGCGAGTGATTGCGGTGCGTCTCAGGTAGTCGTCTGCCACGAGTTTCAATAGAGAGTAAAGGTACTTAATAGTTGGTAGGTTTGTGGCAGCGGGCGTCGGCTTCCTCCCCGCCCACGGTGGGGCGGGGAATCCGCCTTGCTACCTAGTTTGAGAGGGTGTCATAGAACGGCTCTCACACAACCTATGTGAGTACCCTGATTCGATAAGTACAGGTGAACTACTTACCGCTGGTTCTATCGACCCGGCTCAGAATATGTCGATAACAGCACCAAGGGCAAAACCGATCCCCAATGCGAGCGTTGAGTAAAGGGCTTGTTTACTGGTAGCACGAAAAATACCGGAAAGCATTATTCCGATTGAGCAACCGAAGAGAAGGCCGTGAACTGCTGTCTCATCACTTCCGACCGGCCCTGATGGTGCCATGACTTCAACGAGAATTATGCCCATGAAGCCGAGTAGAAAGAGGGCTCCATCTCGTCGTATGTTCCGTTCCTGCCGCTCAATCATACGTCACTGTTGGGAGAATACTTGAATAGTCTTTGTCACTCGTATGAGGGTGTCATAGAACGATTACCACACCAAAGAGCAGGGTGAATGCTGAGATGGTATGGCCTCAGCGACCCTGCAAGATGATCCTTCGGTAGAGACGTTCTTCAATGTCGCGGAGACCGAGACGCTAGCGCTGTTTGAGCACCTCTCCTTCGAGTTTCTCGAAGAGTTCGACGTGTTCGCCCCGGCGCAGACGGGGCGAACACGAGAGCACGAACCACCAGAGCTGATGCGTGGCTTCCTCCACTGCTACTACAAGGACATCTATGGAATTCGTCCAGTTGAACGAGAGCTTCGGAACACGGTTGTCTGGCTGAGCTGTGGCTTCGATCGACCGCCGTCGAGAGACGCGGTCGATCGCTTTCTCACCGACCTCGAACACGTCGTCGACGAAGTCTTTGACCGACTCGTCGAGCAGGCCGCCGTCCGCGGCCTGCTCGACTTGACCTACTGTATCGATTCAACGGACGTGAGGGCGATGCCTGCCGATCAAGACGCGTCGAAGTGCTACGATCCAACCGACGACGAGTACTACTACGGCTACGGCTGTACGATCGTCTCGACCGGGCAAAAGATCCCAATCGCGGCGGAGTTCACAGAGAGTAAACAAGCGCCAGAGGAGACGGCGATGCGCGTCACGCGTGACGCGCTCGCCGTCGCCAAGCCGATCTGGATGGTCGGTGACAGCGCCTACGACACGCTCGACTGGCACGACCACCTGCTGGCCGCAGGGGTCGTGCCAGTCGCGCCGTACAACGCGCGAAACACTGACGACCCGAAAGACATCGAGTACAGGGTCGAAGACCGCATCACCGAACACGGCGAGGACGTGCAGCTGAAGCAGTCCACGTTGGATGAGACGTACAACCGCCGTACTGGAGTCGAACGAACCAACGAATCAGTGAAGGACTGCGGCCTCGGGCGAACGCACGCCCGAGGCCGCGTCCACGCACGGGCGCAGGTGTTTGTTGCCCTGTGCCTTCGCCTCGTCGTCGCTATCACCAACTACGAACGTGGAGACAATCCGGGAAGTACGATCATCACAGTGTGAGAAGAGTTCTATGACACCCTCACTCGTATTGTTAAGTTCGCAGACCTACTTATCGGCCAATTCACCGTAGAAGTGGATGTAATCAACACTATGAGAAGACTTCTATGACACCCTTACAGAGGCTTAACAGCCACCACAAGCGAGGCGACCGAAGGATGGGACCCTCACACGGGTCCCGACTGACGGAGCCGAGCGCACGCCCCCGAGCGGAGCGACGGGGGCATTCGTGATGCGGTAGCGGTTCAATGCGCACTCGTAGATCTCATCGTCTTTCCAGCCATGATCGGCCCGAGACAGCTATCTTAACCAACACTCGGCGGCAAATGAGAACTCGTGTTGGTTAATACGTCTCAGAAAATCTGAGGACGCTATTCAGCAACTGACACCCGCCGTTAGCCGTTACAACCTGCAAACGGTGGATAGACGGATTTGTGCAGTAGATGGGTATTTCGAGTGTACAGTGCCAGGACTGGCAATTTAGATTCAGCATACACAACGACTTTTACCCTCGGGTGAAATGTCCGACTCATGACCCGGCCGCAGAAGGATAGCACTCCAGACCAAGCGGAAATCACTGACGACAGTGCAATACCCGATGTAGACGGCGAATCTGGTGCTGACAGTGAGACTGCTACGGAATCAGATTATGGATCTGCCGAGACTGACCCTGATTCGGACACAGAAGAGGGGAGCAGTACTAGCGGATTGAATGAGACGATTCGGGATCGCGTCGAGAGCCAACTGAACGAGAAGGATTCGACGACGTCAGTGTTTGCCAATAAGGACCTCGTTCACCCGGATACGATCATTGACGCCAATCGCATCGTTGGTCGCGACGAGCAGCTAGATCGGATCATCGAACTACTCCTCCCCGCAGTGAAGGGAGGGCGGCAAGACAATATTCTCCAATTCGGCCCCTCTGGAACGGGCAAATCCCTCATCATCAACGCGACTGCCGAGGAGGTCGCGACGCTCTGTGAGAATCGCGGTGTCGACTTCGGCGTCATTCGCATCAACTGCCAGCGGATCAGCTCCGAGGATAAAGCCGTCTACGCGATGCTGCAGGACGTGTCTGAGAAGACCGGTGCTGAGGTCGGCATCAAAAAACAGGGAACGGCAACCTCAGACAAGTACGACCGCCTCTACGAGATCGTCAATGAACGCTTCGAGGCGATCCTATTCATCCTGGACGAGATCGACTATCTCACCGGGAATAGCAACGACGACGAGCCGGATTACTCTCGACTGCTCTATCAACTCTCACGCGCTACCGCCGAGGGCGACATCGAAGGCCGGTCAGCAGTCGCTGCACTCACCAACGACACCCAGTTGATACAGAAATTGGATGGGCGGACAGCCAGTTCGTTCAATCCAGATAACGTCGTGTTCCCCGACTACGACGCCACCCAGATTCGAGCCATCCTCGAGCATCGAGAAGATGCGTTCCGTGATGGCGTACTCTCCGGCGATGTGATACCGCTTGCCGCCGCGTTCGCTGCTCAAGACGAGGGTGACGCTCGGAAGGCAATCGACTTGCTCAGAAAGGCAGGTGAGATGGCCGACCGCGAAGGAAGCGGGACCGTCGAGGAGCGCCATGTTCGAACTGCACAGGGGAAACTCGACGTCGACCAAGCACAGAAGACGATCAACGGGCTCTCCGCGCAGAAAAAATACACTCTGTACGCCTTGACGTCGGTCGCTGTTCACGCGACTCGTTCACTCGATTCGATCCCCGGTCCAGTCGCCTATGAGGTCTACAGCTACGTGACCGAGAGCATCGATGCGGTCACGAAATCGGACGATTCCTTCCGACGGTATGCAAAGGAATTAGCGTCGTACAACATCATCTCGAAGGATCGGAGCGGCCGCGGGCGCGGACGTGGTGTTCACAACGAGTACGCCTTCGCTATCGATCCCGAGACTGTCGAAGAGACGATTGAGCGGGACAGCCGGATAACTGAGATCGAACAGGATTCCCTCCAGCTTGTCGTGGAATCCCAGCTCGACGAATTCAATAGCACGTGACATCCTCTCCGCCGTAAACGGCGGGGCTTCCCACGACAGTGGGATTCCGGCTGTGCCGTAGGTTTCAGCCCGAGTAGGCCGCGAGCGTCATCTGCGAGTATTTCTCGCTCGTCTCCCGGTAGACTGTGGCGCTGTCACAGGCGCTCCCGTTCCGAGGCGAGTCATCGCGTTCCGGTTCCCAAGGAACGCTCTCTCCCCACGGATCTACGCGACTGGCGATATTCGCCGCCGCGTTGATGTCTGCTTGGAACTCAGTTACGTGACAGTCGTCGTTCGTACACTCGAACTCCGCTTGTGAATTACGAGATCCAATGTGTCCGCATTCATGGCACGTCTGGCTTGTATAGCGCGGGTTCACGTACTCGACCGGGACACCGGCCTCGGTGGCCTTATCTTCGACCCGGCCTTGAAGCCGAGCGAACGCCCATGCGTGAAGGCGTCGGTTCATGTACTCCCCGTAGTCCAAGTTCTCGCGGATGAAGGACAAGTCCTCCATCACAATCACGGGATCGTCGAACTGTCGGGCGTACTCGACGGCTTTTCGAGACGCCTTCTCGACGATATCTGTCAGCGCGTTCTGATAGTGGTTGAATCGTTCACCGATCCGCCACTCGGCAGCGTCGCGCTCTTGGAGCCGCCGGAGTGTCGTGAACATCTCTTTGCGAAGTGCTCGAGCACGACTGCCACTCTCGAGCATCGGCTTCGTCGGCGTGTTCCGCTTGAGGGCACAGCCCGTAATCAACGTAGATTCGCCGATATCGAACCCGATGTACGTCTCGTCACCGTCCATCTCGGGTTCTTCGACCGAGTACGTGACGGTAATGTGCAACACCCAGCTACTCCGGTTCTGCTGGAGCCGGATCTGTCCGGCCTTGGCACCCTCGTTGAGGAGATCGTGCCACAACGATTCTTGCTCGGGGTTGATTCGCAGCGGAATCCAGAAGTTCGTCCCGTAGCCCGGCAGGGGCACGTTCCAGCAAATCTCGTGGTGGCGAGATTCATCGCGGTCGAACTTCGCGGCTTGATTTGTGAGCCGGATCGGGTGTTCGTCGTCTAACTCGCTGGCGTTGTACGTTTTTCGGAGCTTCGGGACGTAGCTGCACAGTGCAGCCTTCGCCTGGTAAGGCAGGTCGAACGGCGTTACTACGTCGGACACGCCGTTCATCGTATCCGCACCGGAGTCGAACGCATCGTGCAACGCCTCGCGGTAGGTGGAGAGAAGGCGACGGAGACGTACCGCCTTCCCCTCCGTCGGTGGGGCAAGTGTCGCCTCGAGAGTTTTCGTCACCTCCCCTGCCATACCACACGATACACATCCTACACACTTTTTGGTTCCGATGCTGTAGAACCGTCTGTGAACCGAAGAAACGTTACAATCCGGGAAGAGCAAGACGAATGGATCCGGGAGAATCATATCAACCTGTCGAGCCTCGTCAGAGAGTGTATCGACGAACGTATGGAATCCAGTTCCGCCGATTAACGGCGGTTTCGTAGTCGAGTGACGCGATTCACGCCTGCCCTTTGGGGCAAGATTCTTCACTGTTTAAAAGATGAGACTGGTCGAGGCGGTACGTGGCCACCCCCCGTTTGCTGATTGTATACTGTGAGAGGCCCCATGTGCAGAATGTATTCTCTCGATCTGGGGTCCGAGCATCATCGACGAACGTCTGACAGACGTCATCCCCCCATTTGCTGATTGTATCTCGCCACAGCAGAGGAAGTCGGAGGGTATTCTCAGAGACATCGAGGTCGTTCTCGCATCACCCATCGAGGAAATATTCAATAGACCAGCCGTAACAGCCCAGAGCGGCTGTTGAGAACTGGAATCTTCCCAAGCGAACAGTCGCAACCCACCCTCTCCCCCCATTTACTGATTGTATCTCACGAAAAGGCGGGTGGGGTTGAGAGGAGAATCACGACAAGAATCACTAAAACCGGGAAAATCGCGCTTATAGACTTTGAGATAGCTGATTTGGTGAATATCTGCAATTAGGTTTGTAGATAGAAGGTTTTATGTAAAGGGGCTAGTAACAGTATCCGTAATACAGCAAGAGCGTAATGGAAAGAAAGATATAATTTCTATATGAAGAGGAATGGCTTCGGAACTGTTCTTCGTCTTTATCTCCTCTAAACGTCTTCTAACAGTTGATCTCGACATTTTGGTCATTCTCGATGTTAGGATGTCCCCGACCCTTTCTCAAGATACATTCCGCAAATGGGGGGAGGGGGAGCAATACAATCAGCGTACGTGTTTAGCCCCAGTGAATTTCGGCACTGTCTCGTAGCAGGCGACCAATCGGGGAGATATGCACCCTCAGCAAGGGCTAATTGAACTTCTTCAGGGATGGTCTCCGCTCGGAAACCATCCCGGTGACCCTGCTGAGGTAACGCTGAGGTGGTCATAGTGGATAGGGATGACCTCAGCAAAGACGAACTTCTCTCACGGTTTCTCCAAATGGAAGAGCGAATCGACGAGTTGGAGGAGAAACTCGAGCAGAAGGACGAACGAATCGAAGAACTCGAAACACGTCTTCGCAAATACGAGAATCCACATACACCGCCTAGTAAGCGACGGTCGGGGACTGACGAGTCCCCGACCTCTCAAGACGACGAAGACGACGATGTCCGAACTGACGGCGGCACCCCCGGACGAAAAGACGGTCACGACCCGGAGTGGCGTTCTACAACTGATCCCGACGAAGAAATCGAAGTCACCTGTGACTGTTGTCCTGAGTGTGGCGACCACTTCGACGAGTCGGTGGGCGTCAGCCCCCGACTCGTCGAGGAGATCCCTGATCCGCAGCCCCCAGAAATCACCCGGTACAACCGCCACTACTACCAGTGCGATTCCTGTGGAACAGAGACAGTTGCGGCTCACCCCGACTGCCCCGATGAGGGGCAGTTCGGGGTGAACGTCATCGCTCAATCAGCTCTGTCACGGTACGATCACCGCCTTCCCTACCGGAAAATCGCTGACCGCTTCGAGCAACTGCATGAACTCGAACTCTCGGGTGCATCCGCGTGGCACGCGACCGAGCGCGCTGCGCGCGCCGGTCGCTGTGAGTACGAGCAGATCCGTCGAGAGATCCAAGATGCCGACGTGGTCCACATCGACGAAACAGGCATCAAACGTGACGGTGAGCAGGCGTGGATTTGGACGTTCAAGACCGCTCAGCATACGTTATACGCGGTGAGAGAGAGTCGCGGGAGTGATGTTCCCGCGGAAGTCCTCGGCGAGGACTTCGCGGGAACGGTCATCTGTGACGGGTGGACGGCGTACCCAGCTTTCAGCAGCAACCTCCAGCGGTGTTGGGCGCATATTCTTCGAGAGGCTGAAGACGCCGCCGAAAAGCAGGCAGAAGGTGAACCGATCTACCACGCTCTCAGACAGGTGTACGTCGCTCTCCAGGCCCGGCTGGAGAGCGACCCAAGTCCTCGTGAGAGAGCAGACCTCCAGCGTGTGGCGCGAAGAGAGCTTGAATCGCTGATTGAACGGTCAGTACCCGACGGACCAGTGGCAACACTGCTCGGGAAGATCGAAGGAGGTCTTGACCACTGGCTCACCTTCGTCGGTGAGCCAGCGGTCTCTCCGACAAACAATGCCGCAGAGAACGCGCTTCGTGAGCCAGTAGTTCTCCGGAAAATCATCGGAACGCTCCGCAATGACCGAGGAATGTTCGTTCACGAGACGGTCTTGTCCCTGCTGGCGACGTGGCGCCAGCAGGGACGCAATCCATACGAAGAGCTTCGTCGAGTCGTCAGCAGCAATGAGATGCTCTCACGGGCTCACGCTGTGCCGGCTGTCGAGACCTCGGGGTAAACACGTACCAATCAGCAAAGCAGTCGCTATATTCTCTCCTGCTCAACGTTACCCCACGCCAGCGATCTATGATTGAATGCGTGGGGTAACTACAGGGAGAACCATTCGAGGATATCTGGAGCAATCAAGACTCTTGGTTCGCGTTCACCGGTGCGATATACTCGTTTTTCCAGGAGTCGCCGTCACGCCATTGCCAGTAAAAGTAGTGATAGCCCGGCTTTGTCTCTTTAATCGTGATGTAGGCTCCACCAGCTGGGACATCATCGTAGTTTGCTGGATCAGTCGAGACGTCTCGTTCCTCGAGCTCGTTCTGTTGGGCCTCGCTGATCGATTCCTCTTCCTGGTTTTGATCAGCCATACGCTCGCGTTCGGCGTGTTTCCAAGCCGCCAGCTTCGTGGCATACGTTGCAATCGCATCGAGTCGATCGGGCGACTGCTTGTCCAGTGGTTCGAGAATATAGTTCGGTAGCTCTGGCGCTTGCGGTTCTGTTGTGGGCGGCTCTAAGGATCCGTCCATAGTTACCCCACGTCTCGCTTTGAGTATCAATCTGTGGGGTAACTCAGACGGCAAGAGACCGAAACGCGTCTGACGTAGTTATTTGAAGTCACAGAAAGCACAGAACGGATGGAAGCTATGACTCGGAGAATCGGGATCACGAATCAGAAGGGAGGCGTGAGTAAAACCACGAATACAATCAACGTCGCTGGCGGGCTCGCTGCCGATGGTGTAGACGTTCTCGCCGTCGATATGGACCCTCAGGGATACCTCACGCATCGGCTTGGGTTCGAAGACGAGTACACTTCGGACCCACCGTCGCTATACGATGCGCTTCAGTCGCCCGCCGACCACGACGTCGACGATCTCGTTGTCGCTCACGAGGAGTTCGATCTCCTTCCGGCCAACATCGATATGTTTCATCTTGAGCAGGATCTCATCGCGAGCGGGATGCGTCCCCGGCTGCGGTTGAAGACGGTCCTGGAGAACGCGACCGCGTGGGACGTCGTCCTGATCGATGCGCCGCCGTCGCTCGGCCCACTGAATGATAACGTCGTTCTTGCCACCGAGGAACTGCTCGTCCCGGTCGAAGCCGACGAAAGTTCCCAGCTCGCGCTCAACCATCTACTCCGCCAGCTGGACACGCTCGAGGATAACTACGACACGCACGTCGATGTCCTCGGTCTCATTGTTTCGAACGTGGCCTATCCCCTGGACAATGAACAGCAGGCGGCCATCGACTGGTTCAACGAGCGCTTCGAAGGACGCGTCGCAGTGTGGACCGTTCGAAGCCGGGCAGCAATCAAGCGGGCAGTGAAAGACCAGGGTTCGGTGTTCGCCGAAGACGCCGAGGAAGTCGATATGACCGACGTGTATGCGCAGATAGCTGCGGAGGTGGCCGATGAGTGACGAAATCGACGATCGTCTGAGCCGTCGGTTTGACGACGACCAGGACGACGAGAACGAGACCATTTCTGAGAAGTCACAGAACGACATGAATTCTAGTCAATCAGGGGCCGAGAGGAAGTCACAGGCTTCACAGAGAGCACAGAACATCAAGAAGGAATGGAATGTGCGGAGTTTCTACCTCGATGACGGCCTCGATAGTAATCTCACGACTGCGTTCAAACGACTGGATCTCTCGCTTTCGGAGGCTGACGCCGAGGTAAATCTCAAGAAGACACGGCACTTCTACCCGCTGATCGTCGAACTCGGTCTAGAACGATTGGAGGAAATGGAAGTCACAGAAGTCACAGAACGGTTGGAAGGAGAGGATTCAGTATAGAGTGATTCCGATTACTCTCCCACGACACTCTTATGTATGACTGGGACGAAGTAATGAATTGAGAGAGTATGAGTAAAGCAGAGTCTGAAAAAGTAGTGTCTGTATCGTCGCGCGGCCAAGCGACCATTCCCAAAGAGTTCCGGAAGGAACTCGACATCGACACACCCGGCCGCGTGAAGTTCGTTCGCACCGAGGAGGGCGAAATCGTCGTCCGTCCCATCCACTCGGTCACAGACCTGCGTGGAGTCTTGGAAGGGAAAACCGACGAGCAGGGTCGTTCAGCAGTCGAACGCCTGCGGGAGGAACGCGAGCAGGACAAGGCTAGTGAAGAGGAGTTGCGGCAGCGCTACGCCGGTGACGACGAGGCTGACGCATGACGGACGGGGCTGAGATTCCCGAAACGATCGTCTTCGACGCCGAACCACTCATCGCCTATTTCTGCAACGAACCAGGGAGCGACACCGTCGAAACGTACGTCGACGCCGTTGAAGGCGCAGCAGACGGCTACATCTCGGCGATCAATCTCGCCGAGGTCCACTACATCGTCCGGGCGATTGACGGCGAGGAACGCGCTGATGCTGTCGTCGACGTCCTCGAGGAGAGTGGTATCCGCAGGGTCGACACCGAACAGACGTGGTCCGCCGCCGCCGATTTCAAGTTCCGCTACTCGCCAGCACTCGGTGATGCCTTCGCACTCGGGACCGCAGCGCACGTCGACGGGATGCTCCTGGTCGGTGCCGACGATGACTACGACGACGTCACCGACGTCCCGATCACTCGGTTCCGGGCAGAACCGGCATAGATTCTGGTTCTCGTCCCATAGTGGCCGCTATGAATGATCTTCTGCCTGCTCTTCGAGAAACTCTCGCAGCTTCGATTCGAAAGACGGTGGAGTAGCCCCGAACGTTGCGGCTGCAGATTCGACCACTTCGTCAGTCTCGGCTTCCTCTTGTATCGTTCCCAGTCCGTAGAGCACTGTGCGGACGACCTCACTGTAGAACTCGTCTTCGTCGTAGCAGAACTGACAGTCGTTTCGCCAGTAGTCGGGGACGAACTGCACACCGAGCGCCTGGTGTTTGGGACAGATTCCTTTTCGAACCTGCCCGATGTTTCGGAAATCGACCTTCCACGTTCCGTTAGGGGCGATCTCAACGATGAAGTACGCGCCGAGAAGCGCGTCTGCACCATGGTCTGCCGTTCGGTAGAGGAATGCGGTATTGAGAGCCTTGTTCTTGTAGCGACCGGTGTGTATATGACCAGAGAAGTATGCCTTCCCCGCGAAGTGTTCTAGCAGTTCGGGGTGCCAGTAGTGATTCACGAGGATTGTCTCGTCTTCAACTAGTTCGGGATTCTGCGTGAACGTCTCTCCAGCAACGGTGATACTGTCATCTTCGGGGATGAACGTCCCTGGAAGGTCGTAGTCTTGGAACGGCTGTTCCGGGCCGATTGCCCCGTCCCGATTCCCCCAGATGTAGAGGAGCTCTCCCCGCTCACGGAGAGTCTCGAAATACGGCGTGACCGCATCGAGCTGTTCCCGCCCCTCGTCAACGCCATCAAACCATGCGTTCGTGATATCGCCGACGTGAATTACGAAGTCGAATTCCTCGCCTTCAGTACCGTCGACGACCCGCTCCAGTGAGTCGACATCCCCGTGGTTGTCTCCCATACAAAGAAGTCGGAGCGTCTCATCATCGTTAGTCGTCATTAGTTGACTCCCCGTACTCACTCAGGTGTATAGAAGACCACGTTCACCGTCAAGGAGATATCTCATAACAGTCTCTCACTGCTATTCTTGCTAGTCCTTCTCTCCTTAGTGCGAAGCCCCTCTCTGGTTCTTCTGCAAGATACATTCAGCAAATGGGGGCTCGATAGACGCCAGCCGACTCCAGTACATCTTCACGGTGCCCCGCCTCGAGCTGGTGCAAAGCCTGGTGGATGAGCCGGCCAATTCCGCATTTCACCGATTTTCGCTACGCGTGATCGGTGAACCACCTAATGTGAACTCAAGAAGATGTGCCACTTCTACCCGCTGATCGTCGAACTCGGCTTGGAACGCTTGGAGAAAATGGACGTCACAGAAGTCACAGAATGGTTGGAAAGTAAGGATTCGGGATAATCGCAGAAGGCGGATACCAGCGTTGTTCACTCACCACAACCCCATCTTCCCGGCTTGAACCTCACCCTTACGTCCCGGAAACCGGTTCCCTCGCCGTCCTATCTCGCATTTTCGCCCATTCTCGCTACGCGTGGTCAGTAAACCACTCGGGTGCGCCGTAGGCGTCGGCCCAGCAGCGACGATGGCACGGGTCGCCAGTGCCGTTCGGAATTGCCCGCTCGAAATCGACCATCTCGCCACAGAGGTCACACTCTGCGCGGTGGCCCATCTGCCGGGTTTCGACGTCGAGGTCCTTCGTCTCGATGTAGAGTTCGTGGAGCGCGCGTGGCGTCAGCCGGACGAGGACTTTCTCGCGATCATCTTCATCTCGCTGCTCCGGCGTGTACGTGAGCACCCAGTCTTGGCCCTCTTCACCGTCGCCGCCCGGCCCCAGCGAGATCGTCTGTGCGAGGTCCTCCGGAACGTAATGCCACTCGTTATCTCTAAACCGGGGATAGTGCCCGTTCGGTCGCGGGTTCTCGGGGTCGACGTCGTCTTCGGTCATGCGAGCCCGGCCTCCTCGAAGGCGTCGTTGACGACGTCGGCGGTTGGGGCGTTGAGGTACGGTTCGATAGCCTGGAAGGAGTCCCAGCCGCCGACGGCCATCACGACGCGAGGATTCATCTGGCGGTCGACGAGGAGTCGCTGGGCGAAGCGTCGGCGGAGGTCGTGCGAACTCACGTACTGGTAGTCGTCGTCGCCGGTTTCGGCGGCTGCACGCTCGGCGGTACGCTTCACGACGTCGCGGACGCCCCGCTCGGTGAGATCGATCAATAAATCGTCTGGCGCTATATCTTCGGCATTCTGGTAGCGATGGATATCACCCTCGACGTCGGCCGGGAGATAGGCGTCGCGTGGCTTCCCGCCGTTCCCAGTCGTGTCCTTGCCCTCTGGCACCCGGAGCCGGTAGTGGTCGCCGTCGGGTGTGCGTTTCACGTGCTCCGGGCGGATCTGGGGGATTTCGAAGGCTCGGAGGCCGACGTAGCCACCGAGCTGGATGATGAGATCGTCGCGATGGTTCGCCGCCGTTCGGCGGAGTTCGTCGAGTTCGGCGTCGGTCATCCAGACCTTGTATTCGTCCGCTTTCGCGGTCGCCTCCAGTCGCATAGGTACTTCTAAAACAACCTTGCACCATATATCTGTCGAGCATCAGAAACGGTGGTGTGTGATCGGCCGATTAGGCCATTTCAGGGGGTATCTGCGGTTTGCTAGTGACGACTTCTATGATAAGTCGGCACAAGTCGGCATAGGTATAGAGCACACTGGCTCAGCTGGATCGTTCTCCTCCGAACAGCCAGGTTCATAGCTCAGCCATTACAGAGACACACGTATGGCGCAGACTACCTTCGATGAGGATGACCTGTTTGAGGAAGCCACCCAGGAGATGCAAGCCGAGGTAGACGACGCACTCGCTCGTGCACGCGACGCAGTTCCTGATACCGACACGGTGCTCACGACTGACGAAGACGACCTTGATGCGATTCTGAACGCGCTGGCCTCGACACTTGATACCGAAGAGATAGAGACAGCACTGGAAGACGCACAGAAAGCGTTCGTACTCGGACAGCGCGCCGACGCCTTCGACGATGAGTACATCACCGAGACGCAAACAGCCATCGAGACGCTCACCGAAACAGTTGAAACGCTCCACGACATCGACGCTGCCGCAACAGACCTCACTGAGGCACTGACACGGTTCGAAACGATCGACACGATACCACAAGGCGACACCGGGACAGTAGACACCACTCCTCGTGACGACGAATCACCAGCGCAGAGTGACAGCCAGGGTGCCCTCACAGAGACAACCAGCGAGTGACAGACTCTCAAAGAGTCCTTATACGGCGGTGCTGAACAACCGACTATGGAACGTGGGGAGTACGTGATTGATACTGACGATGACGACCCAGACGTGGCGATCGTCGTGGATCGGCCTGACGCCTCGATTGACGCGATTCCGGTTGGAGAGGGAGAGCGAACGGTCGCCGATGATAACCCAGACTACGATGCTGACGAGCCTGCGGTGGTCGTTGCCTTCGTTGAATCAGGACTTGACGCCCACTGGTCTGACTGGACGGACGCTGCGCCAGAAGACCTTGCGGAGGGAGCGCACGCTCACGACGTGACGCTCTATACGTTCCCGAAGTCGCGGCTCTCGACACTGAGTGATGAGGAGGCTGCAACACTCCGTGCGGACACGACAGTGGACAGAGAGGCACTGCGCGCTCGACTTGCTGACGCCGACTGGGACATCGAGCAAGCTGACGACGGGTCGTTACTCGTCGAGAAGATGGGCGAGCAGTATCGCATCTCCCCAACAGGGATGGTCGAAGGTGAGGGAGAAATACGCGAACCGCTGGAAAACATCGTGACCCAATACAGCGAGTGAAACGAGCCTGATATCAAGCAGCGGAACCAGATACGGTGAAGAGAGAGCAAAGTGCGGTAGGTGCCCAGAGGCTTTTGGCCTGTGCTGATGAAGACAACGTATGCCGTTCAGCGCAAGTTGGCACACGCTTCTCGATCACGCTGAGGAGTTACCGTCTGATGCGACACTTCTCACGCCACTATCGCGCAAATCTTTTCGTCTGACCGATGTGCAGGAACACCGGATCCTCATCACGTATCGAGATGACGACGGAACCACTCCACTCCAGCGCGACCAGTTTGAAACACTATTCCAGCGTGTACAAGACGCCCACGCTGGCTTCGAGTTGGACCGACTGCCAGCAGACGCCGAACCATACGCGACTGTACTGAGTCTCCATCCCAGGTTCGAACTCGATGACCGAGCCGGGACGCTGACAGAGACGGAGACGCCAACGAGCTCCCCGCTTGTTGACGCTCACGAGGTGGCTAGTGAAACGTCCGACCGAGAAGAACCAGATATTCCAGTCTACGCCGACGCTCTCCTGCTGATTGACGCGCTCGAACGCCACGATCCGACCGACCTCGAAGAGACAGAGACGCCCGCGCTGGTGAACCTCTACACGTTGCTGTCAGATGTCCAGCGGAATGCGAACGATCTCCGGCAAGAGGTACGTGCCGTACTGCTTGACCGACTCCATCATGACCAGCCAGTCAGCGGCCAATACGGCTCAGTACAGCGCACGTCACGCCGGAATCGCTCGCTCAAAGACGACGAAGAGGTACTCAGCGTATTAGAAGAGGCAGGGATTGACCGAGAGCGTGTGACGACCGTGGATTCCAGTAAGGTTGATGAAGCACTGGAAGTAACCGAACTCGCTGAATCGGACGTGTACGACATCACAGAGAGTGAATACGTCCGGAAAGCTGAGGTAGACGAGGAAACGAAGCAATCCCGGCTGCAAGGGCTGAAAGACCAGCTTGCTGCCACGGATGAGCACACCGAAGAACTTCAGCAGGAGATCGAGGAGTTAGAGGCCCGGATTGACGACCTCACGAGCTTCGACTCGGGAACGACGTTCCGCACAACATCCCAGGAATGACTGCGTTGGTGCGTACGGCTCGTTTTCAGCGACAGCGAAAGGTCCAGCAGCGATTTCCCGATGGCGTACCGGATCACAACCGATAACTCGCTACCTCGGAACTGCCGCACGCGGGACAGTGATCCACGTCCGCTGACTCCAGATTTGCGCCACACCGCCTGCATTCCACCACGGACTCATGGGCATCTTCCGAGCGGAGCACGTATTTGAAGAGACGTATCATACGTCGGGATCGACAACGTCGCCGCAGCCTGGACACTCTGCCCAGTATCGTGGTTCGTCCCCCGTCTCGTACTCAATCAAGACGTGGTGGTGTTGGATCTCTTCACCGCAGCGTGGACACCCTCCAAGTCGAGGATTCTGGGAACTCATAGTGTGGCGTGTTCCAAAGGGGAGTACAGCCTTCTACGGTGAAAGCCAGGTTATTCGGGAGCGTGTGACAGAGGGAGTGAACCACCCTCTACTCGGAACAAGAACGGGCAACCCCATATAGGTCATCCTACCACGGTAAAACTGATCAGCGGCGAGTAGTTGGTGAGATAGTACAAAGTGCTAATCAAACGCGTGACTACGGTCGCTCTTCGAGCGAAACATCCCAGCCCTCGTGCTCTTCATCATCCATATAGGCAAAGTGATTCTGAGCCTGCTCGTAGGTATCCATCCCGCGGAATTGGAAGAAGGGCGCATCACAGGCAGGGCAGGTCTCAGCATCGGAGATCCGACTAGATGATCCTCCAGTCGTCTGCTGACCCATTGTGGCTCTCATAGCCCGGGAAACGTAGTCTGTATCTCCGGGTTCGAATTGTTGTTCGATCTGCGTCAGTAACGCTAGTGTCCAGTCCCTGGCGTCACCACGGGTTGTGATGTCTCCTGGGCCATCGAAGAAGTCCTCAACCACGCCGACCACATCAGCTGCCCACCGAAGACTAATACTGTAGCTGTATTCCGCATCCAGTTCAGAGTCGATCTCCTCAGCGTCCATCGCAAGCACGCTGACCTCGACGTCCAAATACTGGTGGCGGTAGGTGTAGGTCGGATTCGGATCCTCTGAGACACGGTCTCGTTCCCAATCACCCGGAAGGTCCTCGATAAGCTCCGTCATATTCTATTCTCTGAAAAATCAGTAGACTCACTTAGCAACACCGCTCCCCCGCAGATCCCACAGCCGACGTTAGAATGTTAATAGTGATTTGATTCAGATGTAAGGCGGTGATTAATGCCACTAAGATGTTTTAAGTACGGGTAGACTGAATCACCGATATCTGAATATGGCAGACGCCCCACCTACACCCGCCGTTGGTCAAGATGAATTCGTTGACACCGTCGTCAATGAATTCCTTGACCTCTACGACGAGATTCAAGATGGGGAACGAGCCGAACACGACCTAATGCCTCGGCTCGTGGACCACCTCTTCATAAACGCACTCGATTGGGAGAAAAGCGACTACACTCAAGAAGACGATTGGAACGATGTTCGATTCTACGACGACGAT
Organism: Halobacterium sp. MBLA0001; assembly: GCF_049705385.1. Classification (NCBI taxonomy): domain Archaea; kingdom Methanobacteriati; phylum Methanobacteriota; class Halobacteria; order Halobacteriales; family Halobacteriaceae; genus Halobacterium; species Halobacterium sp. MBLA0001. The sequence continues at coordinate 14,817 of NZ_JBNAMQ010000002.1, read as the reverse complement.
AGGAACCCAGCCATCATTGTCGAAGGAAAACGCCGCGATGTTGATGTCGAGAACGGCATCGACCAGGTCTTCCGCTACGCCTCAGAAACACCCTACGCCCGCTACCTTATCTCCACGAACATCGACCAGTTCATAGTATACGAACGGTGTGATGCTGGTAACGAAAACGCCGTCACACACCACGGTGTCTCCGCGCGCAAAGTCGCCGACGTACCCTTCGAAGGAATCTGCAACCGAGCAAGCGGGAGCGCCATCAACAGCGAACTCACGCTCGATGAGCGCCAAGAGATCAAGCAGCTCTACCAGCTCCGACGCGAGGAAGTTACTAACCCTGAACGATACGAGAACTTCACGCTCAACAGCAGACAGGATGTCGATACCGACACCGGGTTCGACAACCTCATCGATTCCCTCCGACTCTGTCTCGAAGACTACCTTCTCCCGTACACGCTCTCTGCGTTTGACGAATTCGAAGAACGCTACGAGGAATTCGAACGTGAACGCCGCGACTTAGAAAACCAGATTGAGCAACTGGAAGAGTTCGATCACGACGACTCGGAAGTAGCGACGCTCCGTACCAAGCTCGCAGAGCTCGAAGACGAGTACGAGGTCTACCAACGCTTCCACTCGGACTACGAGACGTGGGTGCAGCTCTCGAACCGCCAGGACAACGATGATGCCGAGAACAAAGAGGTGTTCTGCCGCGAATCGGTGTACGTTCAGCTCAACAAAATTCTCCTCATCCGAATCGCCGAGGACAAAGACCTCGTCAACGCTATGGTTTCGAACGGCGGTGTACACCGTTACTTCGACTTCTGGGACGACTTCTCTCGATACGTTTCGCGCGACTACATCGACCTGTTCGAAACCGCTAGCGAAGAACTCAGCGAGGTCTATGACTATCTCTACTCCCGTCGCCTGTTCGACTGGGGGATACAGTCTGAGTTCAGCAGTAACCTCGATGACGTGCTTCAGCGTACCCTCTGGCACCTGAATCACTATAACTTCGAGAACGTGGATAGGGACGTTCTCGGCCACCTATATCAAGAACACCTTCCACCAGAGGAGCGGAAAGCACTCGGCGAGTTCTACACCCCAACTGCTGTTGTTGACCTGATTCTCGACAGCGTCGGGTACACCGCTGACAAGCAACTCGAACGCGAAGAGTACGACCTCATAGACCCCGCATGCGGGTCCGGAACATTCCTCGTTCGAGCTGCCGGCCGACTACTCGACAGGCTCGACCAGAAAGGGGTACCACCGCGTGACGCAATCGAAATCGTTCAACAGCGCATCCACGGTCTCGATCTGAACCCGTTCGCCTGTCACATTGCAGAACTCAATCTCCTGTTCCAGGTCATCGACCTGTACAAGGACGTCAAGGACGAGGACCCGGACTACACCCTCGACAGATTCCAGATCTACCGTACCGACAGCCTACGGGATGAGGCAAAAGAGAGTTTAGCGACGCTACAGAGTTCAGCGATTCAACGCCAGTACCGCGAAGAACGCCGGCGCGCCTCACAAATTAAGGAGCGAGAGGACTACGGATTCGTAGTCGGGAACCCACCGTACGTTCGTATTCAGAACCTCCCGAAAGGTCCAGCACGAGAGGAATACGACGACTACGATACTGCGCACTATAACTACGACATCTATATCCTGTTCATCGAGCGCGCGGCGGAATGGCTGGCGGAAGATGGGAAACTGGGGTTCATCGTCTCGAACAAGTTTACTGAGAACCGATACGGAGCGAAGATTCAGGACTACATCCTGCAGCACTACGAATTGCAGGAGATCATCAACTTCGGTGATGTGAGCGTGTTCGAGGGCGTGCTCGCTTACCCGATGATTCTCACTGGAAAGCGCATCTCAAAGGACCAAGGGTCCAGTTTGCGCAGCGACTACCGACTCCCGAAGGACTACTCATTCACCTATGCCAGCGTCACTGAGCGACTCCCAGAGATAACGCAAACCGCTCTCACGAGCGCGGATGAGGATCTCACCCCAGCCCAAGAACGCGAGAAAGAGGGTGGGAAAATAGCTGAGATCATCAGGGCGAGTGTGCCCGACGAACCAGGAGCGAAACCTCCGGGTGAGGAGGAAGTGCTCGACCGCCTACAAGGGATTGCCCCGAGCGCAGATTTAGACCAGCCGCCGCTGCAGGTCTACCCGATCAACGCCTCGATGTTGCTTGACGCCGATGAATGGCAGTTCGTACCCAAGGACGAACACGAAATCCTCGAATCGATGGAGGGAGACGCGAGAGAGTTCGGTGAGTACGACGGTGCAGTAGCGAATAACGGAGTTCAAACTGGCGCGAACGACATCTTCGTTCTCGATCAAGCGACCATCGATGAATACGATATTGAGGACGAGGTCGTTCACCCGACGCTCGGTGGACGAGACGTAACGCGGTGGTATACGCAAGCACTCGACAAGTATATCCTCTACACCACGCCTGAAACGAATCTTGAGGAACTCCCGGGCGCGAGAGAGTACCTTCAGGATAACCGCGATGCGCTCGAAGAGCGGTACTGCGTCACTGATAACCGCCGCGAGTGGTACGAACTCGCAGAATACCGCCCCGGTGTGTTTGACACCGAGAAGGTAATCACTCCGGACATCTGCTACTACAACAACTTCTTCCACGATGAGAACGGGGAGTTCTACTCGCTCAACAGCACTTACGTCATGTTCAGTGATGAACTCCCGGGGGACTACCTTGTCGGAGTGCTCAACAGCAACGCCGTACAGTTCTACATGCGACGGACAGCACCACAGTACGGAGGTGACTACTTACGGTACATTACCAGCTATCTGATGGAGATACCGATTCCTGATCCTGAAAGTGAAAAGAAAGACGAGGAGTCGGTGCAGATCGTACGTGAGACGGCGAACCAACTCCGTACTCTGGCAAAAGACGTGCAAGAAGCGAGAAATCTCTCGGAAAACCCCGAATTACTGTACGAGCGTGTATCTGGTGTGGAAACCTCTAGCCTATCGTTCGCAGGATACATCGACGCGATGGATCTCGGGGACGAAAGTGGTGAGGTCTCGCCGGCGATTGACGGGGCAACCATTCGGTTGAACGTGCAAAATGAGGTATCGTTCGTGTCTGAAGCGGCGGCAGATGCATTCGCGGCGCTGCTGCAAGCGTTCGAGGTGGAGTTGATCTCCGATCTTCGGTCGATGGACGTGCCAAAGACCGAGGATGGGTTATTGACGGTTATCGATGAGTTCCGTGAATCGCAGCAGTTGCGGGAGGACGCCGTGGAGGAAGCAGCAGCGCTGGAAGAAACGCTTAATGGCGCGGTGTACGACCTGTATGGGTTTAGTGACGAACACCGAGAGGTAATCGAGGAACGGGCTGAAACACCAGAGAACGTCCTAGAAGCGAAGGTTCGTACGTAGAGGATGCGGTTCGAACCCGGCGACCGAGTCCGCATCGATATCCCAGACACCACTGACCTCGACCACGAACCATACCACGGACGTGAAGGAGTTGTCCGACAGGTCCGAACTGATGACGCTGCGAAGGAGACCGGCAGGGCTATCGATAGCGTGGAGTACCTCGTGGAACTCGGCGACACCGGCATGGAGATGTGGTTCCGAGGGAGAGACGTTCGTCCGCGCTAACCGACGGTATGAACCGCAATCATTAGTCCAATCCCGGGGATGTCTGGCCAGGCCGGTTCTCTGGGGTAGTTTGTTCTAGATCATCCTGGAGGCTGGATTGCGACGTGTCAGGTCTTGGTTGGTGACCGAGACGGACCACGGTCAAGTCCGAGACACGTATGCCAGCCGGCCCTTGATCAAGCTCGTCCGAACCGGCGAACGCACCCCAAAGGAATGGCCACCATCGTCTGAGCCGATCATGACTATCGAAGAGAGATTGAAGATCATCTCCCGGTTGGATTCCCTCGATGTACGTTGTTTCGAGGGCAGGTAAGTCGTAATGGGTGATGAGGTGGCACATTACTGCACTGGCGACATCACGTGGGAATTCAGCATGAAGGATGCCCGTGTCTGGGTCAGGGTCGGCAAAGGGTTCGTCCCGATCACTCTGCGGTGTCCACCACGGCTCTAAGTGTGCCTCCCACCGGCGGCGTCCCTCGATTTCGCGTGGTTCGATAATGTCCCAAGCGGAGAGTTCGTTGATGTAGCGGTCGTAGCTACTTTCGGAAATCTCGGCGGTGTCAATGATCTCAGACCGACCCATCGGGTCATCAGCGTCAAGCAGTGTTTTGAGGAGTTTAGTCGCCGTTGGAGGGAGTTCGGGCAAGAGACGTTTCGTGGGGAGATTCGACAGTCCGTATGAGATGTCTCGGACAGTGAGGAAATCGTAACTCTGGGTGGATTGGGCAATGTGGAGCATGGCCTCAGCCACGTCATGAGGACACGCCCGGTGTGGGCGATCTTCCGTTCCAAGGACACGGAGGAACAATCTGACGAGCCGTTCGAGATCCTGTTTCCCTTCGTGAATATCCCCTTTGTGAGCCACCTGGTAGCTCTTCGCCGAAGCGTATTCCTCGACAAGATCACGGACCGCGGAATAGGAATTCCCAAGCCGTACGGGAATCTCCATTACTGGTGCTGACTCTCGTCCGTTCGCAATCGCTTCACGGAGTTCGTTCGCCTCTTGATCGATGGCACGCTCGATGTCGCCGTGAAGATCGGTCATCGTCGGTCCTGAGAAAACCCACGACGCCGTCAGGTGCATCGTCGAGTCAGCATCGTCCACGTCGTACGGAAGACGACGTTTCAGTTTGTCCGGGCGGTCCTCCAGGAGCATTCTGTACCCGGAGTGAATCCCATACACGGACTGTTTTGGAACGGTGTAACGAGCGAAGTCGAGGAAGTCATTGAGACGACGCTCATCACTGATGAGCATTCCCGTGTCAGGGACTCGGATGTTGATTGTGACATCGACACCGGCTGCGTAGTACAGCTGTGTCGCTGAGGCAATGAGACCGTGCAGATCACGGATTAATTCAGTTCGAGCTTCGATGTCGTCGCTGTTCGTGAGTTCACCAACCTGTTTCAAACACAGACTGCGGACGGTTCCAATGCGGTCACGCCAGCCGTCATAGTCTTCTTCGTCTTCACCGAACCATCCGATCTGATGTCCCCAGCGGATGATTTCTCCGGCTTCTCTATCGAGTTTCTCAACAACCGAGTTATCGATTTCTTCGAACTCGGAACCGAGGCGTGATGGTGTGAGAACCTTGCTTAGTGCCTTGTCGCTGAGTAAGGTTCCCGCAAGACGTCCCAGGGTAGGGAGGGGGCCACCCCACTGAGTGGCCACGAAGAGATCATCATCGAAGCAACTGAGGTACGACACGCGACCATCCTCAAAACGCTCGATCTGGTCATCAACTAGGGTGACACCCCGATCTCGACGTCCAGCAAGATACCGTTGATGCATCCCCCAAGCGTCGAGAACACCAGACGGCCCATCGAGCCATTGAACGTAGTCAGCACCCTCACTAGGACTGCCTGTCGCAGCTATCCAATCCTCCGCTGTCCCAGGTTGATTCCCCTCCCTCGTGTTCATCTGCGCGGGATACACTGTACTTGCTTGGGGCTGAGGGGTCGGCGTAAGATGCGTTTCCAACGTCGATTGGGCCGGGTGGATCACCCGGTAGTCCGTGGTGACATACTGCTCAACAGCAACCTGTCCTAAGCCGGTGAGGGACGCACTGTTGTATTGCCCACGACGGTCGATATCCACAAGCCCTAATTCTTCCAGATCGAGGATGTAACGGCCGACAGTCCCTGCTTCCACGTTGATTTCATCATCCTGCTTGAGATCACGATAGTCTCGAGATCCCTCTATAGGGAGGTTCCCAAGCAGACGGAGTCTCCCCGATTCTTCTGGTAAGGTCTGTATTGCTTCCCATGCTTCCTCGAGCTGCTCCGCCGATGGTTGTCTGTCGCCACCCGCTGATTCTACAGAGGAGGTCTCACGGGTTTCAGTAAGACGGAGATGGGCGTGATACCAGTCTGGATACCGTCGCTCAATCGCGGCGTCTAACGCTGGTGAAATAACCAGGCGGACGTCGAAGGTGGAGCCGAGCACGGCGATAGCTGCAAGTGCTCGGATACCTGTTCCTCTATCGTCGAGTTTTGACCACGACTCGCCATCAAGGACAAGCGTGATCGGTTGCGGTGCGTCATCGAGCTCATCGTGGAGTCGTACGGGTCCCTTGGTAAAGGTTTCAAGGCCAGCGTTGAGAGGGCCACGTCCGGTACTGATCGTAGTGAGAGTCTGTTTAAGCGATTTGCACCGCTGCTGGTGATACTCCGAAAGTTCGTCGAGATCATCTTCGTCAACGTCAGAATATTTGACTGCGAACTCGACAAGTGATTCTACGTATTCAACCGCTTCAGCCTCTGCATCACTCCAAATATCCGTTGTGGAGCGCCATCTCTTGATGGTCGAACCCCAGGGTTTCCTCTCTGAAGACGGCGATAGGACGGTGTTGTATCGTGCGTGCGCGAGGACTCCGGGGTCTTCTTGCGCGGATGAATTCTCGAACCGACTGAACACTCCGTGAGCAGCAGATTCCTCGAGGAGGTCAGGCATCCACTCCGTCACCTGTGGGGTGACCTCGGTGATGGTAATTCCAGCAGTAGAGAGGTTCCCTTCTGGAACGATCTTCCGGATTCCCTGTTGTTGATTAGGCGTGTGCATGCAGTCCGTGGAGAGATGCGGACTGCGTGGAAGCCGGCAGAATGCGAGGGTCCCGAAACCAATTTGACCCCTCGCGTCCACATTGTGGATAGGAGCGTGCTGATAATACCGCTCCATCCGTGTTGAGGGCCGGCTCCGCTGGTCCGCTTCAGCGATACTGCAAAACGACATCCGGGGCGAGGCCTGGTAGCATCGGACCCGGATTGTCGTTTGAAACTGTGCTTGTGAGTCATGACTATAGCGTAGTGGTGGAGTTACTGGGGACGCTTTCTATCGCGGTGGTCCTGGTTTTGGATGTGCATCTCTCTGGGTAGCTGGGACAAGCTCGACCTGCCGGCTTAGTGGCGAGAGGGACAGAGCAGCGGCTCTCCGAAGGCAAACGCTTAAGCCGGTTCGGGAAGAAGCAGGAGGTGTTCAGGCACCCGCTTCTTCTGGTGAGTTGCGTTTTCCTAGCTGTTGCTTCGTCTTGTGAGTCGGACCGACTTAAATGATTGTGTAATGGGGTGGGGTTTCCAGTGTTTGTAGACTTCAGATCAGTCTTTCCACGAGGATTTACTTCCGAGTCGCGTCGGGGGACGAAACTCCTAATGCGCTCGGTGGCGAAGAACTGATCACGGACACCCTGGCCCACTGGGAGTCCAATTCTGGGGGCGTTGGCCCGCCCCTGGTTCTTCACCGTGGTTAGTGACAGTTCTACTTGCCACCTCCTTTCTCGTCAAGGATCTTTACAAGACTAACATTAATTTCGAGTAGGGCTCTTTCCCCTTCTAAGTCCAGACCTTGGCGCACTTCCTTTGGAATTGTCACCTGGTATTTCGGGGGGCCAGCTGTAACTGTAGTTGTGACCGATTCTGAATCGCTCATATGAGTCTGTAAGCTCCCCTCACATATAGTATTACTGTGTAGGATTGAGTTCTACTTAGTAACTCAGCTTTGCACGTTGAAGTAGGAGCGTGACGTAGGCGGTGGCAAGGACGGATGATGCCGATTACGGACTTCTTGTCGTGTACGCGCGTGTTCGACGAGTTCGAGTCGCTGTCACCAGCACAACGTCATCATGCGAAAACCTACGCCACCGGTCTTGTTGCGGCCAGCAACAAGACCGTGGCGGGTATCGCACGCGAAGTCCTTCCAGCTCAGGGGAAACGCGCTCTCAACAAGTTCCTCACCGAGTACGACTGGGACGAACAGGAGTTCAACCACGAACGCCTCGAAGAGCTTCAGAAACACGGTGAAACGCGCTGGTCACAGGATGGCTACATCATCCTCGACGACACCATCACCGAGAAAGCCGGGGACGAAGTCCCCGGCGTCGGCCGCTTCTACGATCACGCTGAAGGCGACACTGTCTGGGGCCAAGACCTCATCTACGCGTTCTACGCTGACGACAAAACCGCCTATCCGCTCACTTTCCGCCTCTACGAACAGCAAGACGACGAGGACGATGACCACGATACCAAATACGATCTAGCCCGAGAGATCGTTACCGAACTCGAAGAAGAGGTAGGTGTGCCTGCGGACACCTACCTCTTCGACTCGTGGTTCGCTCACGACTCTGGCCTTCCCGAACACATCGAATCCTACGACAAGGACTGGATCGGCCCGCTCCGGAGCAATCGACAGGTGACCTATGGTGGCGAAGAGATCCGCGTCGATGCGCTTGCAGAGCGCATCGACACGGTTGAGCGCGATGTCGATGACGACACCTACCACATCTGGACGAAGAAGCTTCCCGTCTCCCAGCTGGGAGACGTGAAGCTGGTCATCGCCGAGAAGGAGACCGACGAAGACGAAGAGAACCCGGTCAAGTACCTCGCTACGAACAAAATCGACGCCCCGACCGAGCACGTGATTCGCTCCTACGGAATGCGATGGCGCATCGAGACGTTCTTCGAGGACTCGAAGCAGGATCTCGGCCTAGGAGACTGCGAGATGCAGACCGATGAAGGTGCCAGTCGTAGTGACTAACGCAACTTCTGAATGAATCCGTCGAGGTGATTTTCGATCCACGAGCCTGCGAAACTCAGCTGGTCGGTCAGCTTCGTGAAGATCTCATCGAGGAGGGCGCGGTATTCGGCCGCGCCCTCCACGATCAGGGGCGAAGACTCCCATTTGAGACTCTTCCAGACGGGTTCAATCGGGTTGAGATGCGGCGAGCCCACAGGCAGAAAGATGAGGTCGATCCCGAGTTCGTGGGCGCGTTTGCGCGTGTACGCACAGATGTGTGACGAGAAGTTATCCAAGACGAGCAGAATCCGCTCGCCCGGATTCTGCTCGCGGATCGCTTCGAGACACGCACAGATCTGCTCTTTCTCCTGATTCGGCGGGAATTGGAGAACACTCTCGCCGTTGAGCGCATAGAACCCGGCCGCTGGTGTATCGATTTTCACCAGCGGCCGGGTAATCGTCGGCTCGTTCACTGTGTAGAGCCGCTGAGAATTGTCCCACGGTTGCGGATGCGAGATATCGAAGAAACCGACTGTCGTGCCGCCATCTGTCCGGATATCGTCATCAACCGTCCAGTCTTCATCTTCGTCGTCTTCTGGCTGTTTGTTGTGGGGCTCGTTTTTCTCATCCTCGGCGAACGCGTCGGCAACGCGTTCGTCGAGGATTTCGTCGGCGTTCTCTGGCCGGTCTGGCCTCTCGGTACGCGGAATCGCGTACGAGAGGCCGAGATCAGACAGGAGTCGCGGCAGATAGTTCGGATGGTACTCGACATCGAACTCTTCGTTGATGAGGTGCTGAATCTCCTGCTTCTTCCAGGGTTCGCCCTCTTCGAGCAGGTCAAGGAGCCGCTCTCGTTGTTCCTCGTCGAGCTTCGGGGGCCGCCCGCCCCCGAAGCTCGGGGTCAGAAGTCCGAGACCGCCCTTATTCCAGAGCCTGGCCCAGCGACTCCCGGTTGATTGGGACATCCCGACATCGTCGGCTGCATCTTCGAGTGATGCGCCCTTGTACAGCCGTTTGATGAAGATGAGTCGCTTACTCACCTTCTCGTCATCTGTCTGTGTGAGCAAGCGGTCGAGATCGTCCTCACTGAGGTGACGGACGATCTCTTTCTCTCGTCCTGTCATTGCCCTACCAACTCAGAATACACCTAAATCTTCTGTGAACCACTATGCACTGGCACCTTCTGATGGCTGCCTACAGTCTCGTTCGTCTTGATCCTGAGTCGAGCGCCTTGGGGACGGTTCGCTCGAAAGCGTCTAGTGATCAACGAAACTTCTGGGTGAACCGGGATGAGGACTCAGTCGAAGAACGGATTTCTACCTTATCTCTGGCACGTGGAGTACCCAAAACTTCTGTGAACTACTAATCGCTTCGAGCGAACCTCGAACACTCCCTGAAAGAAACCGTGTACAATCTCCTCTCGTGGGTTCGAGACAACGATGATCGTGGCGTCGATGACCTCATGGAAGAGATCGACCACCTCTTCGTTCACTCAACCGCCGACGCTAACGTGCAAAGCTGAGTTAGTAAGACGGGTTTGGGCACTATACTTAATCTGAAGGAGAGACAGCGGGAGTTCCCCGCCCACGGTGGGGCGGGGGTGAAGCGCGTGGGCTCGGCTGCGTCCCTGTTTTCAACTATCTGGACGCCCTACTGTGAGATGCATTCGTTCTAGTTTAGTGGCGGTCAAAGCCGAACTCACCTCGTTCAACCCGTTCACGTAACCGATCTCTGTGTGGATTTGGATTTTGTGACGCCCACAGCAACAGGTCGTCCAAATCCGGCAGTTCGTAGCCTAACTCGATCATGAGATACAGTTGGATCAGATGAGCGTGGCGTTCGACGGCTAGCGAACAGCGACGGCGAGGGAGCCGCGACGCCGACGAGTCGGCGTCTGCGGCGGCTTCGGCCTCTTGCTGTCTTGCTTCGAGCGTCCGCAACTCATCTACGATTACACGACTCATCATCAACGAAATCGCCGCCATGATGATCAGCGCCTCGATGATGTAGGCGTCGGTCGTGTTGATTTCGTCCAAGCCGAACCGCGACTTCAACTCCTTGAACAGCAGTTCGACCTCCCAGCGCGCCCGATAGAGCTGCGCGATATCGGGCGCGCTATAGTCGTCTTTACCGAGATTCGTCAAGTAGAGATGGTACTCTTCGCTCTCCTCGTTACGTAGGCCGACCAACCGGAACGTCCGGGTCGCGCTGGCGCCCGACCCTCGTTTGCGCTCGAATGAGAGCGTGATGCGGATGTCGATTTCCTGTCGCTGCAGGTCGTCAAGGACGGCCTGCAGCGACTCTCCTTCCAGCGGGATACTGTTGCCCCGCCACGTTCGCAGTTCTTCGACGATCTCGAAGTTCGCGTTGTCCTTGACACGCGAGACGAACCAGCCGCCGTTCTGGTCGATTCGGTCGAACAACCAGAAATCGTAGAAGCCTAAATCAAGGAGGATGAGGGCGTCAGCTACCCACTCGCCGGTGGGTAGCTGACTCCGTTCGTGAGTTGTTCCGTCGGTTGTGCGGAATCGTGTCGGAAGGCCAGTTGAGAGAGATTCGGTGAGGTGGAGTTTCAGCTCGGCTTGATCGTCGCCGGTTGCTGTGTAGATATCAGCGGCGTCTTGGTACAGCGAAACGATGGTTGCGTCGGCAATGAGGACGTCTCGAAAGCGTTCGAGACGCCCGTTCAAGTCGGCTCGTCCGGTGTCGAGATTCTCGATGGCGTCATCGAGAATCTCTCGAAGCAAGGCGACAAATCCTGGTTCGAACCAGTCGTGGAACGCCGCATAAGAGAGTTCGTCGCAGTCAGCCATTTCGACGTAGCGTTCGAGAAACGCCTGGAGAGAGCGGTCTGATCCAGCAGCGAAACCGAACGAGAGCGTGTAGAACAGTGCAACGATGTCGAACTTCCGCTCACGTTCAACGAGACTCGTTGCGCGAGCGCGCTCGCGCAACTCGTCAGAGGGAAACGCTCTTTGAATCCGCTCAACAATCACCGAATCCGGTGGTGAGTAGGGCATAACTCCCACCGGGTTTCTCAGACAGGTAGTTGCGACGGTCTCCAATCAGCAGATAGCGTGGTATTTCTCCACTAAACTAGAACGGATGCTGTGAGATGGAACCCACGTTATCAGCCTCGCAAAACCCGCGCACCCCATTCCGGGATACGACGCGGTGCGCCGGGCCTGTGTCGCGCCCTCGTGCCAGAGACTACGGCGAAGCCACGGCCCACCCCACCCGTGGTACCTCACTCCCTCGTATCAGGCAACCCTTGTCCGATATATCGGTCTTCTGTGAGCCACCATCTTCCGCTCTAATCATCGTAGCATCTTAGAAATTCCTATAATTTTTGAAAATCTTGGAAACTACAAAAATTCTAAAATCTGCATGGTTTACAAAATTCCCGAAATGCATATACTGGATTCAACATCCACATCTCTCCTCTACATCTTATACTTTATAGAAATTATACAATCTCTCAAGGTCGCGCAAGGTTTTAAGATGGTGTGAATTATAGAAATTATCACGATGAACGGGCCAACACCACGCGCCGTATCATTTGCGATGCTCAAAGGTGGATTCGGCAAATCAATCTGTGCGAACACGCTTGGCGGCGTTCTCGGCAACCGAGGTCACAACGTCCTCGTCGCAGACCTTGACCCAGCAGGCCACCTCTCCACCGGACTTGGCTACTATACGCGCGAAGACGAAGATAAAGCCGACCTCGGAGACGTCCTCCTCAATGAAACCGACCCTCAACAAATAATCAAGCATCCTGGTTACGGCTTCGACTTCGTTCCCGCACTTAACCTTGAACGCGTCAATGACGATCTCGCCCGCGACGACGTGTTCGCGAGCGATATGAAACTCAAAAACGAGCTCGTCGACCCATTGCTTGGAAATGACTACGATTATATCCTCTTTGACGTCCCGGGTTCGCGAAACAAGCTCGTAAACAACGCTGTCGTCGGCGCACCAAATGCGATTCTCCCGCTTATGCCGGCTCCAGAAGCGTTGAACGGCCTGCGAGAAACCTCAAAGAAGCTCGTGATGGATATTCGGCAAGCCTTCGATTTCGAGATTCTAGCGACTATACCGAACAATCTCTCACAGCGAATCGACCAGCGGACGAAGGATCGCAACCTGCTTGAGGCGATGAACACTGACCCTACCTTTGCTGCCTACCTTGAAGCTGGCCGCCGTGCCGACTGGACGGGCAGCCAGCCCGAACTTCATGACGGCGTCGACGTTGAGACAGTTCTGGACGAACACATCCCGCCGTTCGCACGAATTACGCCCGACCAGTGGGAACAGATCGATAACGGTGATCTCCATCTCAAGCCAGGGATTCGGCATTCCGGCGAGTTCGGGGACGCCTACGAGGAACGCCAGCCGCTGACAGCGTACAACCCAGAGAACGCGCAGTTAGCACATTTCGAAACGCTTGCTGATATCGTCGAGAATGGAGGGATTCAGGCATGAGTGGATTTGACCTTGGGGAAAGCGCAGAAGATGCAGACGACGATCCGGCCGACCAGGAGTCAGTCGAAGACGTGGAGCAGACAGAACCGTCAGTAGAGGACACCACTAGCGAGGAAGTGGTGGATCCGAAGGAAGAGCCACCATTTGGAACGGAAGACGTTCGTCAGTATTCAACGTACCCGCGCGAGGATATTCTCGAAAAATTCCAGCAGATTGATACGGCCGAGGTGCAGCCGTTTCTCGTCACACGAGGCGTCAAGAATGTTGAGACGCGCGAAATCCATGATGCGCTCTATCGAATGGCTATCGAGAATCCCGAGCGCCTCGGAGAGTTAATTATGGAAGGACGCGGGCTTGACCCCGATAACTAACTGATATTGGAATACTACAGCATCAAGAACTCGTTTATGGGTGCCGAAGATACGTTAGTCTAAACTAAGTTAGTTCAAACTCCTTTAGAGGAACAGTTTTACGTGCCCCCCTCAAAGTGAGCACCATGACTGGATTTGTAAACCGGAAACGGGAACTGAAACGCCTCGAGAAACTCTACGAGAGCGATACGGCAGCACTGGCGGTAGTTTGGGGACGACGGCGAATGGGGAAAACGACGCTCGCAATCGAGTCGATCCGAGACCGCAACGACGCCGTCTACTACCAGGCGACTAGAGGGACTGCAGACCAGCAGATTTCCTCGTTCATCAACGACGCTGCCGAGGTGTATCCAGGGATCACGCGGATCCGTGAAGAGTGGGAACCGCTCTTCGAATTTCTTGCCGAGCAGGATGCAGTCATCATCGTCGACGAGTTTCCGTATCTTGTTGAGCAAACGGACGCACTCCCATCGATCTTGCAGCGCGTCTGGGACCATACCGCTGAGAAAACTGCAACGACCTTCGTGCTGACCGGGTCCGCTATCGGAATGATGCATGAGTATGCGCTTGAAGGAACAGCGCCGTTGTACGGTCGCGTCGCCAAGAACCCGAACGGGGAAATCGAAGTTGGCCCACTTCACTTTGAGGCGGCGATGTCGTTTTTCGCTGATTATTCCCCCGTTGAACAGGTGATGACCTACGGTGTCTTCGGCGGGACGCCAGAGTATTTGCGAGCCGTCGAAGATCACGAGACACTTGAGGAGAACGTCACGAGAACGCTGTTACGGCGTGATGGAGGGCTCCACGAGGAGCCTGAAAACGTGCTCCACCGAGAACTGGACGAAGTTGACCGGTATTTTGCGATATTAAAGTCGCTTGCGGAAGGAAACCGAGTCAAGAACGAAGTCGCCCAGGGTGCCGGAATCAGTAATAGTAGTGTCGGCTATTATCTCAACCGACTGAATGACTTGCGCATTATTGAACGAGACTACCCGGTCACCGTCGACCCAGATCGAAGCCGGAAAGGCCGGTATACGATTACAGATCCATTATTCCGGTTCTGGTTCAGATTCGTCTATGGGCGGACAGCGCGGTACGAGGTATATGGTGAGGACGCTTATATCGACCTCATCGACCCAGAACTGCCAGACTTCGTCAGTGGGACGTTCGAACAGTTATGCCAGCGTGCTGTCTTATACGCATTCGGTGACGAGTATCGTTTCGTAGAGGAGCCCGGGAACTGGTGGGATGGGAGCGGAAGCGAGATCGACATCGTTGCGCCGACGAATGGAGCGACACTCCTCGTCGGTGAGGCAAAAT
>NZ_JBNAMQ010000013.1:0-44006 GCF_049705385.1 Halobacterium sp. MBLA0001 | reverse complement strand
TAACGCGAACCGGCGGTACTTGAAGTACGCTAAATCGAGTAGAACAAGCCGTCCTTGCAGCCACGAACCCGTTTTGAACAGCGTGCTGTCGTGCGTTTTCTCGTCCGTCACGTCGAGTCGTTCAATCATCTTGTCGGTAGCGTTGTGGAGCAGGTGGAGCTTCGCTCCAGCCTGCTCCTCATGACGGGCTTGGAACTCATCAGAGAGGAACTCGTGCAACCGCAACACCGTTCCATCAGCGATCATCACGTCTCTGAATCGGTCGATATCAGCGTCAACAGCGTTGGGGACAGCGACCTCGTCGAGGCCGCGCTCGACGAGGTCGCGGAGATACTCTGCCAACGTCGGCGTCAACCGCTGATGGAATCCACCGGGAGAGATCGTTTCATCAGCTGTGGAGTTGTAGCAGCGTCTGAACCCGGCGAGTGTTCGGCTCTCGCCTGCGGCGAAGCCGAACACGAGCGCCCACACGAGGACAGGAATCTGAAGCTTGCCCTCTCGTTCGACCACGCCGAGTTCCTCGGCGTGCTCTTCGAGGAGCTCAGAGGGAAAGAGAGTAGTGAGCCGACGCATGATTCTCGTTGAGGAGCGAGGGTTGTGCACAGACTTCTCCTCCTCACTCCTTCCGAAAAGTAGCCTCGATAAGCCGCTGCTGTCACGTGGTTTCTGGCTTAGCTAAAGACGGATGCTCGGTCCAAGTTTCTCGTGGGTTTCGTCCTGATGCCAGCCACATGACCACGGCGTCCTCAGTTCATTATACTGGATGCGGAACTCATCCCGTGTGGAATGAGGGCGCCACTCGAATTCAAGCGTCGCGTCGCCAGCGTCCGTGTTCTGGTCAAAAAAGACCGCGCGATCGAGGGTCGCCGCGAGACGAACTGGACGCATCGGACTTGGGTTGGCTTCCACGGTCGTCACACCAGCTTCCCGTTGAAGTCGATTTGCAACTCGTTTGTGGACCTCGTATCGGTGGAGATGCGTGTCTCCAGAAATCGGTGGATTTCCCATTTCTGTCACCGAGTCAGTTGGCGGAGGCGATACGACTCTCGCGGGTCGCCTCGATCGTATCATAGAGCTGAATTGCTTGTTTGATGAGCATCGCCTGGTGCTCATAGTAGTCCCAATCCTCTGCGTCGTGGCGCCGCTGTCGGCGTTCGGATGCCGGGATATCACCACCGACGGTCGCCCGAAGTTCGTCGGCAGACTCCACATCGTACTCCTCTTTCCACTCGTCGATATCGTCCCGGATCGCATCTAATTCAGCCGTGAGTTCGTCTTTTCGATGGTCGTTGACGAGGTCACGGATCTGATCGAAATACTGGGTGACTGGATCTGGATAGTAGCAGGTCTCGCGACCACGCTGGATCGTCGCGAGTTTATCTGCTTCGACCAGTTGCGTGAGATACTTCTCGGCCGTGTTTCGGGCAACACCAGCAGCCTCAGCTATTTCCCCCGCATTTTTTGGTTCACGAACCGTCATCGCAACCTCTCGAATCCGGGCGACCTTTGCCGTGTGATCCATGGTTCCTGAGTCGCTCATACACGTATTTGGATCTCCACCACCATTACTGTTTTGAACGCCAATTCAAAATATTGAATTAGGCGCGTTTTTTCGCTCGCAACTCGATCAAAACACGGCGTATAGCAGATTGGACGAGAAGCCCCCACCCTCAAGGATCGACCGAATGGGAGCGAGTAGGGTGGGGGATGAATCGCTCCTCGATTTCAAAAGAAAGAGGGTGTCATAGAAGTCTTCACACACTATAGTAGAGTTTCTAACTGTTATAGAGCGTTACTAGCTTAGAAAGTCGTGCACTTGGTGCACGGTATGTTAAGATGCTTAGAGAGTACCCTTTCGTTTCCGAATTATGATCTCTCTCACTCGCGCAGCGTGGTTTGACTCGGATTGAACGAACGCTGTGAGGATGGCCTCGACGATCTCGGAGCGGCTGACTCCGAGATCGTCACACTCAGCGACCAGTTCGTCCACTTCTCGCACGATTTCCTCGTCAACAGCGACTCCGAACTTCTCTTTCGCCATAGCTACGACAAGCTAAAAACAGCGTGCACCAAGTGTACGGCGCTTTCAATTCGTTAGAGCTGATTCAGCAAACCATGAGAACTCTTCTATGACACCCTCAAGAAAACCAAGGCGGATTCCCCTCCCCACCGTGGGCGGGGAGGAAGCCGACACTCGCTGCATCATACCAGTCTTTTAGTGAATGCCATCCCACTAGTCTTGTAGTGGTCGGCGGCCCACAGTTGTCGCCGGCCACGGGCCGCAGTCAACCGGCCCCCAAGGTCAGGGATGCCGACCCGTGAACGCCCGAAACCCCTTCGGGTATGACGCGGTGAGTCCACTGACAAGCCACGGGCCACCGTGCCCGTGGCAGTTGACTCAGTCACCATAGAGATTTGTACCGCTATCCTATGGTCCACTTCCATGTCGAACGGATTCCTCTGCGAGTAAGCCGCCACTCCGTGCAATAGAAGACTACTTACTGGCCGAATCCATCGCCATGAATGTATATGCCCTCCAGCGGACAGACACGTCGTGATGTACTTGTTGCTGCCGGGGCAGCTGGTGTCACCTCTCTCACGGGCTGTCTCGGCCGCGTCGCCGGCCGTAGTACACGCGACCACAAGCAGGACGCACCTGTCGGCCCCGTCACCGGCGCGTGGCCAACCTACCAGCACGACTTCGCGAATACCGGGGCCACGACCGATCATGGCCCATCAAATGAGGCGACTAGTGAAGGCGTCGCAGCTGGTGATACAAAACTCGCCACGTCGGTTGCGCTCGCTGATGGCCGTGGATTCGTTGGCTATAGCGACGGGAATGGAGATGCAGGTGCGTATCGAGGCTTTGAGCTGGGTGACTCGAATGCGTCGTGGACAGTTGAGTATTCGGCGGGAAAGTCGACGCCGACGCTCGCCGGCAACGCAATGTTCGTCTCGACTGCAGAATTCCTTGCAGCATACGACGCACGTGATGGCGCGCTATGCTGGCGAACGAACGTAGGTGGCTATGGATCCACTACGAACGCTCCCGTGCTCGCCGAGGACACGCTTCTCGATGATAGCGGTGAGACGGTGTATGGCCGCAACCCCGCGACCGGCAAGGAGCGCTGGCAATATGATGCTGGAGGCTCGGGCACTGCACTTGCCGCCCGTGACGGGGTCGCCTACACGGTTGTTGGGGCGAACCACGAGGACGCTGGCGTCGCAGCACTCGATCCAGCGACGGGCGAAGAAAACTGGCGGCGAGACGACCTCCCCCAAAGTCACACCACCCTTACTGTCGACGATCGGAATCTGTACTACGCCGCGCACCAGGGCGCCGTCTACGCACTCTCCCTCGATGATGGCACGACACAATGGACGGCATCGGTCCCGCTACCAGAGGACGGCAGCGCGTATGTCGCTGTCGCGGACGGCAACCTCCATGTCCAGTCGCCGGACGGTAAACTTGCGGCGTTCGACACGGCAGACGGGTCGGTTGGATGGCGGCGAACGCTCAATGCACCATCTGGCCCTAGATCGCGTCCCCCAGTCATCGCCGGTGACGTCCGATACGTGCTATGCGACCAGGCACTGTACGCACTCGACGCCGCAACCGGTGCGGTACACTGGTCGCACGCGCTTGACGTCCAACCAGCACTCACGAGTGCCCCCGCAATCCGCGGGACCGCACTCTATTACGCTGGCCGCGACGACGGCGTCTTCCGCGTAGCATCCACCCACTAGAAGTGCAACAGCGCGCGTTCGCACTACACCCCACCGACTGAAGGCGTTCGCTCCACACTTCATAGTGACCGACCCACCCTACTGTGACACGCTGAGGGCCTCTCGCATCGGGTTCGACCGCCTGCCGTTCGGTATCCGGTGCGTCCGCAATCTTCGTTTCCTCCCTTCTGTACAGGAACCTCAAAAAGCTAGGTTCGAGTGGCGGGGTTGGCTGCGTTACGCAGGCCTACAGGTCGCGGGGCTGGACCGTCTTCCGGTTGTTCGCTTCGGCACGGTCGGCGGCGTCATTGAGCAGTTCAGCGACTTCCTCGTTGAGGGCGTCGTAGAAATCGGCCGAGACGTTGTGCTCCGAAAGTTCGTCCTTTACGGCTGCTTTGACGATCAGGTCAGACATTCCATCGCAGGTTTCGCCCGCCCACCAGATAAAGGTTCGAAATCCTCACGCGGAATTCCCGCCAAATAGTCTCGAATATTCCCCTCCGAGCACCAGAGAACACTTAATCCACCCACGAAAAGAAGAGAAATAGACGAATGCACGATTTAACTGGATTCCAGCGGGACATCTTGTACGTGATCGCCGGGCTCGACGAACCACATGGACTCGCAGTCAAGGATGAACTCGAGGACTACTACGAACAGGAGATTAACCACGGCCGACTCTATCCGAATCTCGACGACCTTGTCGACAAAGGCCTCGTCGAGAAGGGACAACTCGACAAGCGCACGAACGTGTACACGCTCACACAGCGTGGCCGCCGTGAAATTGCTGCTCGTCGTGACTGGGAATCCCAGTACGTCGACGTCAGCGAGTAACACCCCCGTTCCCAGCGATCAGGGACAGGTGGATGCCACTCGCCCCAGCAACACAGCTCCTTTCGCGTGGTAGTCGTTCTATAAACGGGGGATTACTTAAGCAAGCCGAGTTCAGTGAGGCGGTCTTTGACGTGTGCCAGCGCGTGCTGGGCGTCCTCAGATTCATTTGCGCCGGTAATGACGAGTTTCCCACTGCCAAACAAGAGAACGACGACATCGGGTTCATCGAGGCGGTAGACGAGGCCAGGGAATTGTTCGGGTTCATACTCGATTTGCTCTAGGCCGAGCCCGATTGCGATTGCGTTCAAGTTCAACGATTGCTTGAGATCGGCACTGGAGACGATATTCTGCACCTCAATCGGCGGATTACTCGAGACATCGATCCCTAACTCGCGGATGTCATCGAAAACGATGCCGAGAGCTTCGTGAACGTCATCGACGCTTTTCGCGCCGGTACAGACGACTTTCCCCGAGCGGAAAATCAGCGTGGCTGACTTCGGCTCCTGGAGGCGGTAGACGATTCCAGGAAAGTCCTCGGGGTTGTACTCGGCGCCGGGAAGGTCTGTGGCGAGTTGGTCGAGGGCGAGTTCTTGGCCGAGATCACTGGACGCAACGACGTTCTCGATTTGGATTGTGTCCGCGAGCGTGCTCATACAGAGTATTCGTCGGACAACTCACTTAAAGTACGGCGGGTGGAAATTTGGGGCTCTGTTGAAACTCTCAACGGCTACTAGATTCGAGCGTCGGTCGGTAAGTACAGGGCGTGTATCTCTCACGACTCCCGTCGGTATGCTCTATATGTGACGACCCCGCCACCCACGAGGATTAACACGACTGAGAGCCACGGATAATCGATGACATCAGCAAGCGTCAACACAGCGTACACAATACCAATCAGAACAAGTCCAACATTCACCGGGGACAGGACCCGGACGGAGGGGGAATCTTCTGCGTCAACTGCACCAGAAGTCATGGTCTAATGCACAATTGCTCACATTTTAAATGTCCCGACAGACTGAACTGTTCGATACACTCGCACACCGACTGAGCAGCTGTTTCACTCCGAATTCGCTGGTGAGAACCCGCCTCGATGTGGTTCATATTTTCGGTAAGTACAAGAGATGTGTTTATCGGTCAAGTGCGGTGAGACACCCGTAGAGAACGAATAGAATCCCGAGTATCAGACCGCCACTGAATGTGCCAATCGTAGTCGAGGCGACGACACCCAACATGGCGAGACCGATTCCAACGAGTATCCAGAACAGGCCAGTCCAGCGAGGCGAGAGACTCGTATACCACGGTAACACTCGGGGCGCAAGGAGCTGCGTAAGCCCAAATACGGCAAGGGCGACACTCGCTACAACGCCACCAATGTTGATTGGGTCCGACGCGACCACGAACACGCCTAATGCAAGCACCGAGACGAGGAGGGTACTCAGCCCCTCCCAAATACCACCGAATTCGACGTCATCTCCCGTATACATAGGTCGTGAACACCCTACGGACAGCGGAAACTATCCCAGAGAACGATTTACAACTATTGGCATTTGAAACCGTGCGATAAGCATCTCTACTTCGCGCCTATCTCACTAGAACTGCTGAGGAATTTCTGCGTTAAGGTGGGTTTCTGCTGCGCTGTGCTGAGTTGTGGGTAGTGTTTTGGATTGGTGGCCTTAGCCCACCGTTTTCGTTGCTAGAGTGACTGGGTGGACTGCGCTACGTATCCGTCCCTCGTGGAATTCGGACTGCAACCGTTTGCTCGGGAAGTTCGAAGCGTACACTACGCAAATCTCGATCGGTGCGTATGGGTACCGATTGGGGCGAGCAACGTGCCAGGTGCCCGATGCAGAGCTGGATCCCCGATCAGGTAGCCATCACGGGTGTCGTGCCTGTGCCGGATGATTGCCCACCGGATTGACTGCTAGCGGGGATGCCGGATTGCTTGTCACCCTCGACGAGGAACGCGGCAACGTTGCTCAACAACACGTCGTTGTCGCCGGTCGTCGCGCTCGTCGACGTCAGGAAGTCAGTGTCCCCGACGGCGAGCACGTTCCCGTTGCGCGCAGCGACACTATACGACGCTTCCTCGCGTGTTGAGGACAGCGAGACGTCGCTGGCAGTGAGCACCGGCGAGGCGTCCCCGCCAGTTGTCACGGGCGTGGCGTCGGTGAGGACTGCATCCTCGACGCCGTCGGCGACGCCGCTGTCACCGCCCGCGTACACGGACTGGAAGTTGTTCGCGTTCTCGGCCATGTCGTAGAGGTAACCGTTCCCGAACGACACGCCGAACGCGGCTGCAAGGTTCGTCGGCTGCCCGGCAGCGGACACCGTCCCGCTCGACGTCAAGCCGGGTATCGAGACGGTCGACGTCGTGCTCGTGGTCGTCGGCGGCTCAGCCGCGAGCAGCACGCGACCGCCGGCGTCAGCGAACGCTTCGACGCCTGCCACTTCGTTCGACGAGTACGTCGTCGCGGGGCTGGCAGCGACAAGTGCGTCCGCGCCGCGCAGCGTCTCGTTGAACGCCGCGCCGGGCTGAGCGCCGATACTGCTCGACGACCCGCCGGCATACATTCGAACCTCGTGGCCCGCGGCGACGAGCGCGTCGACGAGCGGCTGGATGGCGTTCTCGCTGACGCCGTTGCCGTGGCTCATGTCCACCACGACAGTCTTCGACTCGCCATCTGCAGGTGCGGTGACGCTCCCATCGTCTTCGATGGGCTCGGCGACCAGTTCGTTCGTGTCGTAGGCCGGCGCGTCGGGTGCGTCACCCTGCGTGGGTGAGCCCAACACGAGACCGCCGGCGAATGCCGCGGCGACGACGACTGCAGCGACGACGGCGATGACGCCGATGGCGCGGGCAACCTTACGCGGTTGCATTCGCGGTCACCTCCGTTGCGTTACGAGCTGTGTCGGTTGTGATGGTTCCATGCAGCATGAGATATTGGACGGTGTCGACGCCGCGATAGTCGAAGGTCTGCTCGGTGGTCGCGTCGCTAGTGGTGTCTGCGGAAAGCCCAAGCTGGGCGAGTACCGACGGCTGCGGCGCTTCCATGCGCGCCACGTCGTAGTTGCTAAGGCCGGCGTCGTCAGCAGCGGCCTCGATAGCCGTGTCAACGCCGCCGATTTCGTCCGCGAGGCCGTTCTCCACGCCGCTGGCGCCCGCGTACACCTTCGCGTGCGAGACCTCCTCGCGTGTGAGTTCGATACGGTCGCCGCGCTCGGCGAACACGGAGCCGACGAACGCGCGCCGCAGCGTCTCGACGCGCTGGCGGACTTCATCAGGCGTCGACCCACCGACTTTGTCCGGACCAGTGACGACTTGCCCCTCAGGAATGCTTGCCGAGGGCAGGGTGGCGCGCACGCCGATGCTCCCGACAACAGAGGCGGGCGTAACGTAGATGTCATCAGCGGGCGCGGCAGCGTAGTACGACCCAGAGGCCGCAGTGCCGGTGACGCTCGCAACGACAGGCATCTCACCCGCCGTGCGCTTCACCGCGAGATAGAGCTGCTCGCTCGCCGACGCCGTCCCACCAGGACTGTTCACATCAAGAACGACCGCGCGGATGGAGTCGTTCTGCCGGGCGTCCCGGAGGTCGTCGATGACTGCGGTCGCGGAGTCACCCGTGATAGAGCCGTGAAGCTCCACAACCGCAACCGTGCCGTCGGGCTCGGTCGCACGATCCCACGCCTGGGGCGCGACCGCAACGCCGACGAGGAGACCAACAACGATGAGAACGAGCGTGAGTTGGCGAGTAGAGCCATCAAGGGCCGTCACATCGCCACCTCAGCAGTATTCGATGCATTATCTTCGTGGAGATCGACGTCGTCGTATGAGACGGTAACGGTCGCCGGCTGCCCGTCGGCGGCCGTCCAGGACGTGACGACCTTCAGGGGAATCTTACGGTTCAGATCCACCCAGACGGTGCGTGTCACGTTCGCCGTCCCTTTCGCCGTTGCGTTCGCCACCGGCGTGAGTTCAACAACAGCGGTCTGGTGGCCGCCATAGCTGGTTACTCGATCGACGGAGACGTTACTTGTTCGGACGAGTGTTTCCGCAAGTGCCCCATAACTAGCCGGCGCAACCGCGCCAGTATTGCTTGGTCCCGTGGTGAAGACCGGGCCACTATCGGCTGCGCTAGTAACTGTTTCACCAGCGTTCGGGCCAGCCGTGTACATAACATCTCGTTGATCGCCGTGGACGGTGACGTCCGCGCGGGTCTCCGTAGTTGCGTCACCGACTTCAACTGTACGGGAGACCGTGGCGTCGTAGCCGTCAAGGGCGGCGTATCGCTGTTCGACTGCGTCTCCGACTGCGGCGGCGTTGACAGAGCTATCAGTGGATAGCCCGCCGATACAGCCGGCAGTCAGCGTGAGGGCAACGAGGGCGGCTGCGACCGCCACTCGCATTCGTGTAGTATACATTACTCTCCATATCATCGTCTTTCGAGAGGGCACAAAACATATCCGATAGAGCTCCAGCGATAGCGAGCCCTCGATTGACATCCTCCACGTTCACGCGGAGGAATCCCCGAGCGGTGGGAGTTGCAGGTTTGACAGTCTCACCGAACTCACCCTCGACTGGGAGGGCTCTAGTTGAGGGTGCCAAAGAACTGTTTACAGAGTGGTTATTTTCATTCTCGAACTAGGCGAATTCCCTAGGGAGTAGATATGCGAACTTGGAGCCGAACCATCCTATGCACTCCTGTTCCTGATTCCAGAATCTACCTTAGCCGTATATGATTGGCTCAAGCTGGATCTGAATAATAGTGGTATTATGCCTGACGTAGACGGATACGGTTGGCTCCGTCACGTAGTCTGATTGGGTTATTTGATGTGGGAGCTCGCGGAATTGGTCTCGAAGTGACCGGTACATTTCGAGGGAGATCGTCTCATCTGTCGCGTTCGTTTTGACTGCGGTTTCGACGACTGATTGGACGGTTTCGTTCGCTGAAAGCGAGGTCTCGTTCCAGTTGACGACAGTCACGTTTGCAGGAGTACTCTCCTCGATACTCGCACCCAAGTGCACGGCGTGTGGTTCTTCCATCCGTCTTTAGTTAGGAGACGAACCGCGTGACAGTGGCGGCTTATCGAGGCTACTTTTCGGAAGGAATGAGGAGGTGTCGAGTGTGCACAACGAAACCTCCTCATCACGGATTATGCGTCGGCTCACTACACTGTTTCCCTCCGAGTTCCTCGAAGAGCACGCCGAGGAACTCGGCGTGGTCGAACGCGACCGCAAGCTCCAGATTCCCGTCTTCGTCTGGGCATTCGTGTTCGGCTTCGCCGCAGGCGAACGCCGAACACTCGCAGGGTTTCGACGCAGCTACAACTCCACAGCTGACGAGCCGATCTCACCGGGTGGGTTCTATCAGCGGTTGACGCCGACGCTCGCGGAGTACTTCCGCGACCTCGTCGAGCACGGTCTCGACGAGGTCGCTGTTCCCGACACTGTTGACGTTGACATCGACCGATTCAGTGATGTAATGATCGCTGATGGAACGGTGTTGCGGTTACACGAGTTTCTCGCTGATCAGTTCGAAGCCCGCCACGAGGAGCAGGCTGGAGCGAAGCTCCACCTGCTCCACAATGCCACTGAACAGACGATTGAACGGATCGACGTTACCGACGAGAAAGCACACGACAGCACGCTGTTCAAGACAGGGTCGTGGCTTGAGAACCGCCTCGTATTGTTCGACCTCGCGTACTTCAAGTACCGACGGTTTGCGCGGATCGACGAGAACGGCGGCTCCTTCGTGAGCCGGCTGAAACAGAACGCGAATCCGGTGATTACGGATGAATTACGGGAATGGCGCGGCCGCGCCATTCCCTTGGAGGGCAAGCAACTCCGTGATGTGCTCGACGATCTCGACCGGACGTACATCGATGTGGAAGTCGAAGTCGAGTTCAAGCGCGGGCCGTACAACGGGACGCGGTCGCTGGATACGAAGCGGTTCCGCGTCGTCGGCGTCCGCGACGAGGACGCCGACGACTACCATCTATACGTGACAAATCTGTCGCGAGAGGAGTTCTTTCCGGCGGATTTAGCGCAGATCTACCGGTGTCGGTGGGAAGTGGAGTTGCTGTTCCGTGAGTTGAAGACGCAGTACGACCTGGACGAGTTCGACACGAGCAACGAGCACGTGGTGAAGATCTTGCTGTACGCAGCGTTGCTGTCACTGCTTGTGAGCCGTGATCTGTTGGATCTGGTCACCGAGCAGGCGGATGATGAGCTCGTGTTTCCACCGGAACGCTGGGCGGCGACCTTCCGGTCGCACGCCCAGCTCATCCTCCACGAACTCGGTGAGCACCTCGGTTATTCGCCACCGCCGCTGTTGGAGCGGCTGATCGAGGACGCACAGAAGATCCACAAGCAACGACCGATCTTACAAGAGACGCTCGCTACCGCTACACAACCGAGGTGTGAGTCTTAACTAAAGACGAATGGCGACATCCAATACCGTGCTTGTTGATACGGACCCACCAGTTGCGAATATCACTGTTGAGGACACTATCACCAGGGGATCCTCCACTCGCCTTACTGCACTCACCACCACCGACGACGAGACACAGATCGTCGACGCAGCATGGCAAGTCGACAGCGAGACCATCGCGGGGAACACGTCACTTCTCGAGCGACAAGCCACCGCACCGCTACGGCTGTACTCCAGGACCACAGCCCGAGTCCAAAAGACGACAACCACGACGACGAACGTCCAGAATGTAACGTACACGTTCGACGAGACTGGCACCCATACTGTGGCACTCACCGTGGTGGATGCTGCAGGGAACACGAACACGGATACAACCTCAGTGACAGTGACTGAGCAATCAACCCAACAGCCACCAGCAACACCCGACGACGACGATGATGATGATGATGAGGACTCGACGCCGACCACAACTGCTTCCAGTACGACAGCGACACCAACCACAACAGCAGCAACCAGCACTACACGGACAACGACGCAGTCTCCCTCCAATACAACCACGGCCCCGCGCACACCCACTCAAACCTCAACGACTGCTGACCGGACGAGGAGTACGGACACCAATAGTTCACCAAGCATTGACATCCTCCTCCGCCTGAAGGCGGAGGAATCCCGAGCGGTGGGAGTTTCAGGTTCGCAACCATGGATGCCGCCACTTTACGGGAGTCCGCATCTAACCCAGTCGTCGTGGTCGGTGGCTGGCTAGCCGTGCCAAGCGGCTGTTACTCCTATCCTCAGCGTCGTTGACTCCCACCTGTTGTTTTTGCCAGCAGGGAATCGCTGACACGTCGCCGGACTCGGAGGTATCGTGGGCTTGCTTGACCGACGGGCACAAGACGAATCCTTCGAGGATTCGCGTTCACCGCATCGGTGTTTCGGATACTGTCTCATTAAGTGGCGGGCTGGCCGCCTCCGAAGGTCGTTCGGAATCCGCTCCGTTCCGACCTGACCTTACCGCCATGTAGCGGTTCTTGGCACTTCAACGTATGGATTGGAAACTTGGCTCCGCAATTTGTCGGTGGATTGTGTCCTTGAGTGACGGCGCGTATCCACGGCCTGAACGCCGTGGTATTGCGCCTTCCCCGCATATAATCAATCACCCACTGGTTCGAGTGAGACCGCTACGGAAGTCCCACACCCTGACGAGGGTGGGATTGGTGGCGGTGGAGAGCAGTTGCTCATCACTGTGCATATTAGCTGGGTTTTCGCCTTCACCCTCGGCGTGATCGGTTTTCTTGGCATCCCGCTCTACTACTTCAAGGGTCTCGCGTTCATCCCGCGTTCACTGCCAATTCCTCTGCTGTTCTGGATGAGAGACGAGGAACAGGAAGACGAAGAAAACGAAACGGAGCCCGACGAACTCTGATCGCCCCTCGTTTTCGCGCAGTCAGGGTTTTCCATTCACGGTGGGGCAGAGAATCAGCCTTCCCAAGTCGGTGAACCAAAACAGGCTAATCACCCGGTCGGTAACTACGGGGTAATGGCGACGCGTCGTCGCACACGCTTCGTGCATGCTACGCTTGCGTGGATACTTGCGAGTGTGCTGGTATTAGTTGTCCTCGACGCGTTCAGCTACGAGTTGGTGTTTGTTGTTTCGCTAATCGGATTCCTCGTCGTCGTTGAATTAACTGCGCCGTTGAACGTGCAGCCAGCGTGGCGCCAACGGCTGCGCTGGTTGATTCTGATCGGGTTGATCGTATTCGGGAGTATTGTTATTCGCCGTATTCTCGCGATCCTTCCGCCGGGTGTGATATGATGCGCGTACGTGGCTATGAGATTACGTATCCTCGGATCTTGCTCGCTGTCTTGGTTGTCACGATCGTTACCGCCGGTGGGGTTGGACTCAGTACATCATCGACAGCATTCGATACGTACAATCCCGGTTGGGATGGCACCAGTGAACTCCGGGACGTGGCAGCAGCCAACGCTTCGGTCGAAATTGAACAGTCAACAGTCGCATACACCCAGCAGTCACCGAATACGACTACGGCGTTCATCATCTCACCAACCACCTCATACGCTGGGACTGATGACGAACGGATTGCCTCATTTCTCTCACAGGGCGGAACTGTCGTTGTTGCCTCTGACTTCGACAGCCACACGAATCCACTACTCGCCCAGCTTGGCGTAGAGACACGGTTTAATCAGCAACTGGTTCGCGACGAACGACACTACTTCCGTGGCCCAGACCTACCTGTGGCTACAAACATCTCCAGTACCCCACTGCTGGAGAACGTTTCTCGGCTCACACTCAATCACGGAACGACACTAACACCCGGCCCAAATAGCACAACACTCGCTACAACGTCCGAATTCGCGTATCTTGACGCAAACCAGAACGGATCATTAGATGCGAATGAATCACTGAGTGAGCGTTCGATTGTCGTCCGCGAATCCTATGGCAGCGGCGAGGTTATTCTTGTGAGCGACCCCAGCATCTTCATCAACTCGATGCTTGACGCCCCTGATAATCGTCGCTTCGCGAAGAATCTCGCCGCGGACGCCGATACCGTTGTCTTTGATTACTCTCATCGAACTGGCATTCCACTCGCTGTTGGAATCGTATTATCAATCGCAGATTCACCGCTGTTGCAGTTCCTGGTAATCACGGTTCTCGCTGGGATCGGTGCCACAGCGTGGAAGGGCGGAGGGCTAGCTCTCTGGCGGCGTGGTTCGAGCGCAGAAGCCGATCTTACGGAGGCTGGGTTATCACACGCCGAGATCACGGCACGGATTACGGCCCGGCATCCCGAATGGGATGACGGCCGCGTTGAACGTGTCGCAAGAGGTATTATGTCCGACGAATCGAATGAAGGTAAGGAATGACTGACCCGGCATCGGCCTATACTGACATTCGCGACGAGATTTCAACGGTCCTCGTCGGCAACGACGAACTCATCGAACGCTTCACAATCTCACTATTAACCGGCGGGCACGTACTGGTTGAGGGTGTCCCAGGCGTCGCGAAAACAACCGCTGCAAACGTCTTTGCACGCGCAATCGGGATGGAGTTCACTCGCATCCAGATGACACCGGACATTCGCCCTGCCGACATCACCGGAACGCACGTCTACCGGGAGTCAACGGGCGAATTCGAGTTGGAGCGCGGCCCCGTTTTCTCGAATCTCGTCGTTGCCGACGAAATCAATCGGGCAACGCCGAAAACACAGTCAGCGTTGCTCGAAGCGATGGAAGAAGGCAACGTCACAATTGAGGGCGAGACACTGGCGCTCCCGCAGCCGTTCATGGTGATTGCAACCCAGAATCCAATTGAGATGGAGGGGACCTTCGAGTTACCAGAAGCACAACGCGACCGGTTCCAATTCAAACTCACCGTCGAAATCCCAGAGCGAGCCGACGAACGCACAATCATCGACCGATTCGATAACAACGCAACACTGGGCCCCGAAGCCATCTCACAAGTGCTGTCACCAAGTGAGATACTTGACCTCCGGGAGGCCGTCCGCGAAGTCCACGTTGCAGACCCAGTCAAAGATTACCTCCTTGATGTTGTCGCAGCCGTCCGCGAGAGTACCTACGTTGACGCAGGGGCCTCACCACGTGCAAGTCTCGCCTTCCTCGACGCTGGAAAAGCTCGTGCTGCAATCCACGGCCGCGACTACGTCATCCCCGATGATATCACTGCACTCGTTGAACCGATTCTCAGCCATCGGCTTGTTTTGAGTACCGACGCGAGCCTCAGTGACTATTCAGTTGAGGATGTGCTTGCGGACGCCCTAGAGGATGTCCCCACGCCAAGCCAGCTTGAGGCAGAAGCGCCATCCTCGGCAACCAACAGCTGAAGCCGTTGGCTTGTCGGGGCCTCCTCTTTGACCCAAACTATTGGTCGAAGACTGCACGCTTCGCATGTATTTGCTCTCAGTCTAACGTGCGAGGAGTTCCGAACGACGAGAAAAGAACGCTTTCGTCATGGAAGCCGGGACTGGAGATAGCGAATACTTGGCGTCATTGCGGTCCACAGCCAGACGACAACTGCGATACCAAACAGCACGAATTGTACCGCGACAAATGGATCGATGGTAAACGCTGTAAAGTGCGCGAGGAATGAGTCGTCGTTGGGATACGGTGGCGCTGGCAGCAGTGGCCAGAGCAGGTATGTCGTCCATTTGAGTTGCGTGAAATCCCCGGTGAGAAGCCCACCAATAACTCGTGGACCTAGGTCGCCGATGATATGCGTGAGGTAGCCGATGGCGAAGGCAGCAAAGACATCCGTCCGATTGAATCGTTGACTCGCCCGATAGCCGACGACAAGAATGCATGTCGCAGTTAGCAAGGAATGAACGAGCGACCGTCCAGATGGCAATATCGGGACGGTCCACGCGAGTGGTTTATCGATGAGATCGGGGAACTGGCTGCCGAATACAACGGCAAAGACGGCTAGCGGACGCTGGTTAGTTCCACGAATACGCGTCCACGCGACATAGCAGAGGTAGCCAACGGCGAGATGGCCCCACGGCCACATTACAACCCCCTCACTGTCGGCCTGTTTGATTGGACAGCAAGCACCACTCAAGCACACTCCAGTCCTTGGATATACGGGACGCACGCCACTGAATTTGAGGGTGGGTGCAATAATCCGGTGGTGTCCGAATGGGTGCGTTCCAGGTGGCTGTGTTTGGGTTCTGGTTCACGGGAGTGGGGGGACGTCGAGTTCGAAGGCTACGGTTGTCTCATCGATTGGTTGGACAGCAAGTGGTGCCTCGTGGGCTGTGGCGAGACCACAGGCAAGCACCGAAACCGCGGGGTGGTCAAGGGATGTTACCGGGCCGAATGCTGCGCCGTCAATGGTGACGACGAGTTGGTCGTTGTCGTCGCTGTCGCCGACAGATACGGCGTCTGCGATTTCGAATTGTTCGACGAGTGCATCGCCAAGCTGGGTGGCTGTCGCGTGGAGGGAATCCGCGGATGTGGTTGGTTGAGTGCGCTCAAGGTCCTCGAGTAGGGCCTGTCCGGATGGCGTCAACGACACACCTCGATTGGCGTCCTCGGTCAGAAATACTGTTGTGAGGGTGTCTGGGAGGGTGAATTCCGATTGCTGGGGGAAGAACAGGCGAACACCGTCTGCGCTCGGGACGTAGACTGGTGTGGTTTGTAGGCCGAGTTCATCTCGAAGCCGCTCGCCATTCGCAGCAAGTGCGGTGTAGAGACTGTCGCTGACGCTGACAGTCAGGACGCGTTCCGGCGTTAAGTACCAGGTGAGGATGCCGCCAAACACACCGATTGCGCCAATCACGAACAACACATCACGAATACCGCTGAGCAGCATTCCAGCAGCGATCGCGCTGATACCAACGGCAGTCAGTGCGAGTGCTGTCTTCCGATACGTTGTCTGTTGTGCTCGGGCGTACTCTTCTCGGAGTCGTTCGTTTTCCTCTCGGAGGACGGCAAGTTGGGTGCGTATTTCGTCCGCGTTCAATTCCGCGGGTGGTGACTCGTGGTCGTTGGATTGCTGGCTGCTACTCATGGTTCAGTTGGTTCGTCGTGAGGAGTTCATAGCGATGCACGCCATAGATGCAAAGCGTTGCAACGGCAAGCACGGCCAGTGCAAGCTGCCATGTTGGGAGGTGCTGGCCAACCCAGATGAGTGCGCCACCGAGAATTGCACATAGCGCGGCACCGCCACGAGATGTTGCCGTCCACGGGACTGTCGAATCACTCAAAAGCACGACTAATAACGCGAGTTCCATGCCGGCGATTGGTATCGAGAACTGGACGGGTGAGATGGCGGCAACGCCGGCTTGCGAAATGACGAACGCAAACACGGGCGGGCCAACAAGCCACGCCCCGATTGCGGCACCACCAAAGAGTACGCCAGCCACTCCACCGAGGTTCCCCAATAACCCAGCGGCGAGAAGCATCGCAATGCCGCCGGCGAGTCGCTGCGGTCGATCCCATGCATCCAGAATCATAGCTGTACCTCCTGGGAGGGGGCTGCCTCAAGCAGCGCGGCGAGGCGGTCGTGGGGCCCAACTTCGAAGGCGCTTGTATTTGGGATGGCTGCGAGTTGCTGGCGGAACTCCTCAAAGTCACGATACTCCGCGTAAGCTTCCTCAAGGTTCGTAAATACTTGCTCGTCGAAGAGCACGGACGGCAGTACAAACACCGAGACGTGTGTGTCTACCCCGGCAGCCATTCGCGTCGTTTCAAGGAGTTCCACGCGATTCGTGTCATCCGTGATAATGATGAGCCATGAATCCCCGCCGTCGTTGGCGAGTCGTTTCTGAACGCTCTGGAACAGCGGGTCCGCTGTCACGCGGTCGATGTAGGCGTCCACGTGCTGGAAATATGGCTGGAGTGTCCGCGAGA
This sequence comes from Halobacterium sp. MBLA0001, assembly GCF_049705385.1. Lineage (NCBI taxonomy): Archaea > Methanobacteriati > Methanobacteriota > Halobacteria > Halobacteriales > Halobacteriaceae > Halobacterium > Halobacterium sp. MBLA0001. Next base: position 26,631 of record NZ_JBNAMQ010000013.1, on the reverse strand, counting down.
ACACACTGTCATCAGTCAGCGAATCCGCAACATCGCGTGCCTCTTGACTGGACCGTGTTGCCGACCGCGTCGACTGTGGGGACCCAGCGGCGGTTGGCGTGCCAGCACTGAGGTCGCGGAGTTGGCGGCGAATGCGTTGATACTGGGCTGTCGATGCCTCCGTTGTTTGAGAACCGACGGCGTCGTCATCGCCGACGATGGTGAGTGCAAGCGGATCACCGAGATTTGTGATATGTTCGGTGAGCCAAATTGCAGTTTCTCGAGCGTGAGCCAGTTTCGTGAGTCCATCCGGCCCTGCATCCATAGGGGTGCGCCGATCAACGAATAGGTGTGTTCGACGGGTGCTTTCCGTTTCAACCTCACGAATATGGGGTTCGCCAAGTCGCGCTGTCGCCTTCCAGTCGATCCGATTGGTTGGGTCGCCGGGAAGATATTCGCGGAGCTCACCCGGCTCAAAGCGACCGCTGCCCTGTGCAGCGTCGTGTTCGCCAGCCGCAACAGCGATACGCTCGCCACCCGTTCCAATATGAATATCCCGGGGGACGCGTGGATTGCCCGTCAACGAGCACTGATTGCCAAGCTGTAGCGTCTCCGAGAATAGACCTTGGTGGCTTGTGACGGTAACTGTCGGTGCCGCAATCGTATAACTACCAGCAACATCAACCTGAAGTGGGATTGTGAGCGCCGGTGACGCGTCCTCAAATGTGTGCGTTTGCGTTCCTTCGACGGTTATAGCGGGATGGTCAGCGATGCTGAATTCAGCGTCAAGCGCTGCGAGCTTGGTGGCTGACGCGGTAACTTCGATGTTGAGTGTTGTGGGTTCGTCAACGAGAACGGTATTCTGGGTGAGGGTTTGGTGAAGAGGTGGGGTTTGGGTGGCGTGAGTGAGTGTAGTGGTGAACACGAGTTGGTCCGCGAGGATCCAGACGGTAACCCCAAGCGGGATGCCAAGCCAGTAGACATCCCCGAAAAGGATAGCCAACACGGCGCCTCCCGTGGCGAGAACTCCAGCCACCCAGAAGCGCCGCGTTGGTTCCATCAGCAAATCGAATCAATCCTGGATAGTTTAATGTATTGAAACAGCCCGGTCCAGCACGAGATTCACCACGCTTGAAGCACAGACAAACGAGCATTAGGGTAGACTGTCTGGAACCCGTGTTTCCAGAAGTGAGTGGGAAATGTGGAAGAAACAACAAGCGGAAAGGATTTATTCGCAGGTTGCCACCCGGAGAATGTGTCTCGGTTCGGCGTCCGAAGTACCGTTGTGGTCGCCCTCTTACTCGTCGGAATAGCCGTAGTGCCTGCTGGCGGCGCACTCGCGGCCTCCGACAGTGTCGAGACTGTCAGAACGGGAAGCGTCTTCCAAGAGGACGCACCGGCGAACAATTCGACGTCACCTCCACAGCAAGAAAACCCAAATCAAGTAAATGAGGGCGGAAATTCCGAAGCCCTCCGGGAGTACCTGTCGTCGCAGTTGAGCGAGCAGTTAGCCGGTAGCTCAATTCAGATCAGCCAAGGTCAATACGAGGACGCTCAAGACGCTCTCGGTGAGCAGTATAGTGGGACACTCTCGAAATACGTCGAGGTGAGCGGCGGTACCGGTGGCGCCGGAACTGGCGGAAACAACGGTGACGGGGGCAGTGTCAACGAACAGGCTGAGCAGTTCAATAAGACCGCACAAACGCAGTCAAGGTACGCACAGTCGCTACAGAACTACTGGGGGACCTACGAAGAATACCAGAGTGCACGCGAGAATGGGAATGGCGAGCGAGCACGCCGGCTAGCGCGAAATCTACGATCGCTATCATCAGAGCTTGCCGAAGCTAGTGACGTCCTAGCGACTCACTATCAGAATATCTCCGGAAGCTCTGGGGTGTCGTATCAAAACGAGCTACAATCAATCAATAACACGACGAAAAACGTTTCCCAGCAAACCAACTCTATTGTCACCGGAGAATTCACACCGACCCGGATGACCGCGTCAGCCGACGCTCAGGGTTCATTTTCTAACCCAATCCAGATTACCGGTCAAGTCGCGACAAATGGGACGACGCCGCTCAACGGAACAATACAAGTCCAGACCCCCAATCAGACGTTCCAAGGGCCAGTGACAGCAAATGGCTCATTTACGATCCCCTACCGACCAACGGAAGCACCAACAGGGCAACTCACAGCGAACGTAACGTACGTTCCATACCCCAGTGGACCGTATCTGGGTTCGAATTCCACCATTCAAACGAACATCACACAGGACATCCCCTCGATTCAACTTGGGACGGCACCCACTACGGTCCAGTATGATCGCTCAGTCCAAGTCACCGGACAGGTGACCGTTGAGAATCAGTCTGTTCCGAATACGACAGTGCAACTCCAAGTTGCGGGCGTGAACCTCGCGCAGACACGAACCAATGACTCTGGGAGGTACAACACCTCGGCACCACTCCCGTTAGAGGTTGCCGCTGGAAACCAGGCGCTTGTTGTCGCCGTTGGCGAAACGGAGACGGCGCTGGCTCCGGCCGAGAATCAGACAACGGTAACCGTAGCGGAAACACCAACCGAACTTACACTGTTCGCAACACACAACAGCACAGAAGTTCAGGTGCAGGGACACCTCCAAACAACAGACGGCCAAGCAATCCGCAACCAGCCAGTCACCCTTCGCCGAAATGGTGAGGTCGTCCAGTCAGTAGAAACGAATGGTTCTGGGAATATCTCTGCGACACTCCCCCTATCGGATGCCGACATGAAACACGCAAATATCGAGATTGTAGCTACATTCGATGGCCAGCAAACGAACCTCGCGTCGACGCAGGCCACAGCAACCGTCACGCTCTCACAGTCAGGCGGCCTCTTCGGAACTGGCATCCCACGCTCACATGGGCTTGCTGGAGGCGGTTTCCTTGGGCTAGTTGGGCTCGCATATGCATTCGTTCGCCGTCGATCCGACAACGACGAGTCGACCGCGGAGACCACAGCTGACGCATCCACAACGTCCACCGAATCCGAACTGCATACAATCCAAGCAGCCCCGACCTCAACATGGGACGACCAGCTTGAGCGTGCCACCGTAGCCATCGAAGACGACAACGTTGAGCAGGCTATCCGAGCCCTCTACGGGACCGTTCGGACTGTGTATGCCCCCGGCACTGAGACGTCACAGACTCACTGGGGATTTTTCAAAACAGCCAGTAGTGACCTCGATCTCTCGCCAGCCGCTCATGAAACTCTCCGCGAGGTAACGGAAGCGTATGAAGCAGTTCAGTTCGCAGACAATCCCCCATCTAAAGAATACGTTGCGGAACTCGTCACCGACGCAGAAACGCACCTCAAAGAGTGGACGGCAAACCGTAACCTGAATCCGGCACCATCCCGGAGCGAACAGTAAGCATGGCCGGTGGCTCTGATTGGTGGCTGTTAGTACCAGGTCGGCTTCGCCGTCTCCCAGCGGACCTCACAGCCGTTGTACTGCTGACAGCCATCACACTCCTTGCGGTCATCACGCCTGGAATTCGAGAGACACCGCTCCGTGTCGTCTTCGGGTTGCCGTTTGTGCTGTTCCTCCCTGGCTACGCGCTGGTTGCCGCACTGTTCCCTGAAGCCGGCGACCCACCAGCCAGCACAGATGATAAGGAGGCGACGGCGGACGAGGCCGCCGAAACAGGCGAGAAGGAGGGTATTGACGGGATTGAACGAGTGGCGTTATCGTTCGGGTTGAGTATTGCTGTTGTCCCATTACTCGGCCTGATTCTGAATTTTACGCCATTCGGCATTCGTCTTGCCCCAATACTGGTCGCGATTTCTGGATTTACAATTGCGATGACAGCGATCGCAGCACATCGTCGCTGGCAACTCGCTCCAGACGACCAATTCAGTGTTCTCTACAAGGACTGGCTGCAGACCGCACGAGCAGAATTAACGAGCCCGGATTCGCGGTTTGATGGCGCATTAAACGTACTCATGGTCATCAGCATCTTGCTTGCCGTCTCAAGTGTCGCGTACGCGGTTACAGTACCAAAACAGGGTGAAGCATTCACCGAACACTATCTTCTCACAGAACAGGAAAACGGGACACTCGTTGCTGACGACTACCCCACCAAGTTCGAGGTGGATGAAACACGGCCAGTGATCGTGGGAATCGGAAACCACGAACATCAGGATGTCGAGTACTCACTAGTGGTTGAACTTCAGGACGTTCAAGTAGAGAATAACTCAACGACGGTCCTCGACGAAACCGAGCTTGAGCGTTTCCAGACGCAGGTCGCAGCAGGCGACACTCACCACCGGCAGATCAATATTACGCCCGACCGTGCGGGGACACGGCTCCGACTGGCGTTCCTATTATACAAGGACACGCCACCTGCGGAGACCACCGTGGAGAATGCGTACCGTGAGACACACCTCTGGATTAACGTCTCGAATCCCGAGTAGTTCTTTTCGGTGAGAGCAGCGAAGCTTCCTATTCATCGGTTGCAGTAAAGCGATGAGACAGCCATGATACATCGGCAGTGTTCAGATAAGCATGTAATATTGCCCGTTCACCCCTGCTTTTGTACTGATTTCGAATCAGCAAGCAAAATAGCTCAAACTCAACGCTGAGTCAAACACTCCTTCCAGCAACAGTAAAAATCAGCCTGAAGCGGCTCTAACTCGCCATATTCGAGATTTCAATAATTTTACCTCTATCAGTATTATCTAAACAGTGCCATACTCATCTCGGAAGAATACCGGCTACAGCCATGGAAGGGGGGCAAAGACGTATTCGAGAATGTGCGGTATTGCTTCCTCGCTCGTTGCTACCGGTTGAGCATAGCGAGTGGGGAGACGTTGGCTGCGCGCCAGCCGGCGACAATCGCGCTACTGAGTCCTGCGATGATTGCAATTATAGCGCCTGCAGCGAGAACACGTGGCGTAATTTGTACTAGTCCCTCGAAACCGACGAGCTCCCGGGCAATGCGGTTTAGTATGGCTGCTGCAGGGTACGTAATGAGGACGCCGGTGATAGCACCGAGAATGCCATAACATAGTCCTTGGGTAGCAACGAGTCCAACAACGACTGAACGAGAGACACCAACTGCACGGAGCGCTGCAAGTGCGTCCTGCTCTTGGAACACGAGCAACGCGAGGAGATTCACAGTGAGTGCGATTCCCGCAAGCACGGCAAGGGCAACAAGTACCCCGCCGGCTGCAACAATGAGGATGCGTTCGCCGACAACCGCTTGGAGTTGTTCGGAGTTCGTCCGAACCGTGTACTGTGGGTACTCGGATTCAAGCCGGTCGGCCACAGCAGTAACATCTGCATTATCAGCGACATCGACCGTAATGAGCGATGCTTGGTCGGTGTATGATTTCCCCGTCATCGCTTGGAGTTCGGCAAGCGGGACGACGACGGTCGAGGTGCCGAGGAATTTCGAGAATGTTGGGGTTGTTCCGGTGACGTTGTAGGTGGTTTGGCGGGCATCAACAATCGTTCCGCCGATATGGAGTTGGTCGCCGACACCGGCTTCAACTTGGGATTGGAGTTGCGTACCGAGAACCAAATTCTGATTTGGTGTTCCATTATACGCGCCGTCGTTGTAGAAGCCGGTGTCCCGCCCAAATCCTCCACCAGACGCGATATTAAACCCGCCATCACCAGTGACGCCGACTGCGGCGACGGTTTCGAGTGAGTCCGGTGAGGAGCCGACGTATACTGTTTGGAATAACAGTGGCGCGGCGGTTCTGATAGTCTCACGTTGGCCGAGATTCTGACTGACCGCATGGGCGTCAACAATGCCGCCCTGAAACCCGCCAAGTGAACCAGGTGAGATCCGGGTTGGACCACCAGAAATCCAGAGATCGCGGTCAGCAGCGTCGAATTTCTGCTGGCCAGTATCAACGACACCGATTCCGAGGCTGCCCAGAAGTGTTGTAGAGATGACGGCGAGTGTCACGCCAAGCACTGCGAGAAGGGTGCGAGTGCGGTCGTGGCGGAGTCGTGAGGCCGCAAGGCCGAGTACTGCGCGGAGGCGTTGTCCAGGCATGGTATGGTTAGCTTGAGAGGGTTTCAGTGACTGAGCCCCGGCTGGTCAGCCAGAGCAAGTACGGCGTGGTGAGCACGGCGATACAGAGCGCGATTCCAAGTGCGTACGGGACGAACTCTAGGGGATAGACGGCGACAACAGTCCCATCCAGGATGGCACTGATGCCGACGTTTGCAGCGAACACGCCGATCCGTCCGAAGAGCGCGCCGAGTACGCCACCGGTTAGTGCAAGCAGGCATGTCTGGAGGAACAACAGGAGCATGCGGCTACGTGGGCTGTAGCCGATTGCGGTGAGTGTCGCCCAGAGGCGCCGGTCAGTTGTCACCTCCAAGCCCATCGTCGTCGCGACAAATAGGACACCGACGATGAGCGAGATGAGGAGACCGGCGCCAGCCAGCGCAAGCGCGAGATCGGAGTTCGCGACAGTTGTGAGTCCGGACCCAGATCGCGTAATTACTCGCGAGTGATCGTACAGGCCTGTCAGGTCTTCTCGGACGTCAGCAGAGTTTGTTGAGACGAGCAACTGGTCGGCCGTATCGCTTGTCGTGCCGCCGGTCAGTGCTTGGAGTTCGGAGAGGTGAACAACGCCGACCGGTATCGAACCAAGTCCGGACTGACCTCCAGTTGTGACTTCCGAGACGGTAAACTGCTGGTGTTCGGCTGCGGTCTGGTTTGGGAGAAGCACGGTGTCTGATTCGGTGGTGTTTAGTAGTTCACTTGCCCCCGACGAGAGGACAAGTTCACCAGTCCGAGAACCGTTGTAGGTGCCGTTACCGTAGTAGGGATCGCCCGGTGTGAGCGCGCTTGTGTTGACACCGGCGACTGTTAAGCCAGGGTGGGCAACGACACCGGCGATGAGAACGTATTCGGTGGTATTGTCGGCTGTCGCTCTTAGCAGTCGTAAGGATACTGGCGAAGCGTAGGTGACATCGTCGCGATCTGTAAGCTGATTCGAGGTCGCGTGTACGTCACCAAACTGGGGGCCGCCCACGGACACCGGCAGCGTTGAGCTTGATTCGCCTTCTGGAACAACCCAGTAATCGACGTTTGAGCCGACGACGGATCCTTGGTTGGCGACGGCGACACTAACCCCACTTACGGTCACACATAGTGCAACCGCAAACGCGATCCCGAGGATGGTGACGGTGGTTCGACGTGGAGCGGTGTGGCGGAGTCGTTGGATGACGAGGCGACCACCGAGTCCGAGGAGCGCTCGGAGTCGCGTGAACGGATTACGCATCGATTCGGTTGCCGTCGCGAAGGTTGACGACGCGATCGGCGATGGCTAGCGTTGGGTCGTCGTGCGACGCGATTACAATCGCCGTGTCATCATCGGCGGCATCCTCGAAGAGCGTGAGAATGCGGTCACCAGTGGCTGTGTCAAGTTCGCCAGTCGGCTCGTCTGCAATAAGCACGTCGGGGCTGGTGACGAGTGCGCGAGCGATAGCGACACGTTGTTGTTCACCGCCACTGAGCTCACCCGGCGTATGAGATTGGCGTTCACCGAGCCCTACCCGGTGGAGGGCCTCGCTTGCGCGGTTCCGCCGCTTGGATTTCGATACCCCCCGCTCGACGAGCGGGAGTGCAACATTCGAGACTGCCGGAAGTGCAGACAGTAAGTGGAACCGCTGGAAGACAATCCCGATTGAATCAAGGCGGAGTCGCGCCCGCTGGTTCTGGGAGAGGTCGGATATCGACTGACCCGTAATCGAGATTGTCCCACTGGTTGGGGTGTCAAGCGCACCGAGGAGATGTAGGAGTGTTGACTTCCCACTACCGCTTGGTCCCTTGATGCCGAGAATCTCCCCTGGAGAGACTTCCAAGCTCACGTCCTCAAGCGCCGTGACCGTTGGCTGCTCGCTGCGATGCGTTCGGTTCAGCCACCGCGAGCGCTGTTGTCCGCGCGTATAGGAGCGCGTGACGTTACGACAACGGACAACTGGGTCATCAGGAGATGGTTGGGCCATTTCGTTCGAGGTGTACCAATCGTTACTACGGCGAAGTATTACTGTATCGATTCAATATACTGTCGTAATGCCTTCGTGAGCAAAGAGACGGGTAGGAAGTGTTAGTCGCCACCCCCGAAGTATCCCGTTTGGTAGAGGTAGATACCAGCCACGAGCACAGCGATGACGATGAGGAGTCCAACCCAGACAAGCGGGTTCGTCCCATCGCTACCGCCACTCGGTGGTGCCGTCGTGGTTTGCGTCGGAGGCGGAGACGTCGTCGGTGTCGTCGTCGTCGTGGTGGCTTGCTCGGTGACACTCACTGTGCCAGCGTCGTAATCGCTCACGCTGACTGAATAGTCGCCGGCCTCATCGAACGTCTGCATGAATTCGACGGTCTCTTCCTCGTTCTCGCCGATTTCAATCGTTTTCGTGTTAACCGTAGAGCCATCGATCTGGAGTTCAGCACTGAAGTTACCGGACGTGCCTTCGTTCTCGATTGTGGCGGTCACATTAACGGATTCACCGGCGGTAATGGTAGTTGGCGTGACGCTCGCAGACGTGACATTGAAGCTCGGCGTTCCACTCCCACCGACGAAACCACCGCCACCGCCGCCACCGCCACCACCGACGCCACCGCCACCACCGCCACCACCGCCGCTTTGCTGTGCAGTACTAATTGCGAACAGTGACAGGCCAGGTGAGTCAGCTTCGAACTCGAAGGCGTTCGGGGTTTCGCCAATTTGGCGAGTCGAAAGCTCGGTCCAACTGCCGCTTACGTAGCGATGCAACACAACGTCATTCGCGTTGATGCCCTGGTTGTCGAGCCGCTGCTTGCTCACCGAGAACTCGAAGGTGACGTTATCAACAGCCGAGTCCGGGATGGTGTGATTGATTTCGAAGTATCCGAGATCGCCATCTGACGAGACAGGAGGCGCATCCGGCGTTGTTGTTGGAGAGGTGTTAATTGTGCCCGTAGCGTTACTGGTGAATCGCATGCGCATGCCACTCAGGGCATGGCCATTCTGGTTGAGCGCATTCTGGTCTACTGGGGCACGGATGCGAACTTCCTGCCCGGGGGCCGTCTCTGTAAGGGAGACATTTATCCGGCCGTCACTGGCGTTAATTGTTCCATTCGCCCCATCACCGATGGATGGTTCTTCCGTTTCATTTTCTTCGTCTTCGTCGGGGGAACTGAGTGTGATTTCGTCGGTAGCAGTCTGCAAGTCACTAGAGGGACTGCCAGTTACAACGAGATACTTGTAATCTCCTGTCGACCAATTCTCAGTACCTCACAAAGCGTCCTCAGTTGAGTCAGTCTGAGGTCTGATTTCTGTTGCGGAGTGCAGTGACCGACCGCGATCTCCTCACAGATCGACGGGAAGCTGTCGCTGTCGGCGGCGCTTAGCCGCCGACGCGACAGCGTCGCCACTCAGTGCGGGGGCTGTCCCGGTCAGTGGTTAGCGGTGGAATCGGTCGTCAGGTGGTCGGTTCGCGGGGACGGCCCGACGCACCGCAAGGGCCGTCCACGCAGCCCGTCGAACCATATTCACGAACTCCTTGTACGGCCACCACCAGAGGCGACGCCCGCCTCGGCGCGGCGTCGCCACGTATTCGTAGTGGAGATACCGCCAAACATTCTGTAGCAGCAGACTCACTACGACGTACAGCAGTCTCACCGTCGCGTCTCGTGTCGTTGTCGTCGCTATCGCTTGCTCGGACAAGCGATAGCTCGATTCGATACCGAAGCGTTTGCTGTAGTGGTATCGCGCTTCGCGTGGCGTCTCGATGAACGGCGCGTCAGCGGCGTAGCCGTGACGCGCTACACCGTTCTCGTCATATCGTCCGTTCAGGTACGTACAGTCGATGTAGACGGGAAACTCGACGGTCCAGCTGTGACCGTCGAGTTTCCCTGTCAGGTTGTGTTGAATAATGCGACTCCATCCTTCCGAGAGTTCCTGCTGAATCGCCTCACCCCACTGAATGATTGGGACCACGTAGGCGTAGTTGTGCGCCTGAAGCAGCGTGAGACACTTGCTGTCGTAGAATCCGCGATCAAGGTAGACGGCCTTGACCTCGGTGTTAAGGCCGTCGAGTACACCAAGGAACTCAGCGAGGACGCTGCTGGCGGTGTCGCCGTCTTCGAGACGGCGCACCGCCAGCGTGTAGCGTTTGTTCTTCACACGCGCGTAGAGTGTGGCGTAGGCGTGGAATGCGGTGGTTCCACGCTTGGCTTCCGAGTGATAGAGGTTCTCCGTGTCGTCTTCATCACCGTAGTAGGGCCGCAGGTGGAGGTCTGCGCAGACCTCCACCTGCTCGGGAAGCAGTTCGACGATGTCTCGGCGAAGAAGCGTGTTAGCGACTCGTTCGAGCCGTTCGGGCTCGAACTTCGTCCGTAGATGATAGAGAACTGTGTTCGCCGATGGCGAGTCTTCACTGGAGTTGCACAGCGTCGAGATCGAGGTCCCGTCGGCGGTCGCGCCGACGAGGACCTCGTAGATGTCCTCTGCACCGATTTCAGCGTTGTTGGCGAGGTTGAGAGAAACTTCCTCGTCAAGGCAGTTGACGAGGAAGTTAAGGAGCTGGTCCTCGTGAATCTCACTGTCTGCTTGCTGGGTCGTAGACACACCTTCAGCAAGCAGACGTTCTAACTAAGCGGCTTTGTGATGTACTGATTCTCGAAGGTCTGCACATTAATGGGCGTGGAACCACTGATGTTGGTCTTAGAGACGGCAGACGCATCAAGCGTGTTTTCATAGGCAATTCCCGCATCGTCCTTCTTGATGACTTCCGTATCTGGAATTGTGAGTTCACCATCGGTCCGGTCGTCCTGGCGGGCGTTCGCTTCCTCAAACGCCCGTTCAAGCACTCCCACGACAGATACCGTCCCGGAGTATTCCTGGTCATTAAACTCGGTACCAAGAATTGGCGTAGGGCCGTCAAATTCAGCGACGCCGCTCACATTCGCAATCGAATGTCGGATTGTGAGGTCGTTTGGGTCCAACGACGAATCAATCGATTCCCCAGCGACGAACTCAGTCCGCGAGTCTTCAACCGTGCTGGGGTTATACAAGAGGACGGAGACGTTTGTTGTGGTGCCTTCGCCGGGGTCAACAGTGAATGTAGCATTATCGCCAGGGACGACTGGCTCACTCACGTCGGTAAGGGGCGCGGGTTCATCCTCAACCACCGCATTAGTCATGCCAACAATCGTCGACTCTCCGTTGACAGAGAGATTCCCACCATCCTCTGGTGCGCTAAATGAATCTCCCGTTGCGAGGAATAATGCATACGCCCCGGATTGAGAGAAGGACACATCCGTTTGAACACTCCCGCCATCAATCTGTTCGGTGCTATTTTCAACCCAGAAAGTGGCGTTCTGATTCGCGTTCCCGGCAGTGAAGAGTTCAGTTACATTACTTCCCGAGGATGAGACCATTCCCAGGCTAGTGGTCGCAGGTGTATCCGAGTCCAGACGCGCAATCACGACCTGCGTGTCGTTCCCATCAAAATTACTCGTGGGAACGTTCGTCTGGTTTTCAAAGACGGTCGTGACCGGCTCGCCCGTCGGGTAAACACTCACACCGGTGTCCTCAAGCGGGACTTCCCCTGGCCCCTCGGTCAGGTTAACGACCGTCGAACCACCTTGGATTGTCTTGGTAGCATCTTCCGTGGCAAGCTCGAATGAGAATGGGGAACGATCCCAGATGGTGATACTGTCTGTGACGTTGTACGTGCGGTTATCCGCCACGTTATATGTGTTGTTGGACTGGGTTGTGCTTGTAGTTACAGCGCCTACGGCCATGGTCATTGGTGCGACCACCAGTACCGCAACCATTAGGAGTAGGGCTGCACGGTTGACGCGGGGATACGACATATGCAGTTAGGTCGTCAACGAGCAATCATAATTCTTGTGCTTCCAACTATTTGAGTGAAACGGCCCAGATATGCCACTAGATCAATAAGTGAAGTCAAACAAAAAGTATTTCCGCGCTACTGGGAATGCTTGCAGTTATGAAACGGATTGTCGTTGCGTTCTGTTGTGTTCTCCTAATTAGTACCGCTGGCGTTGCAATGGTCACAACAGCCCAGTCATCGTATACGACTACTGTCCCCGGGAGCATGGATATCCCGGAACGGACGGCTACTGTCGAGGGAGAATCGTACACGGTTAGTTCTATTGCCAGGGTGGATCAGGGCGAGACACTACAGGTGCAAACAGATGGCCCGGACGGAGAGAGTTACCGCGTCTACATTTACCAGAACAATAATGGCGAACGAAAGGTGTACACTGACGAATTCGTTGACAGTGATGAGAGTGGAGAGGTGTCATTTGATACGAGTGAATTTGACACCGGCAGTTACGTGATTACCATCAATCGCGATCAAGCACCGCTGCCACTCGTCATTCCAGCCTACGAAGTGACTATCTCGAGCCCGGAGACAGCACAGACAGACGATACAATCGAACTCTCCACCTCAATAACGGAGCTGGTCTCTGGAAAGTCCGTTGAAAACGTTGAAATCGCCGTATTCGACGACGACACAACAAAGCGATTAGACACAACAGAAACAGACGACTCGTACGTAAGCGAACTCGATGTGGGGGACCTTGAGACAGGCGAATACCAGGTCCAAGCTGTCGTCTACAGTGAAGAAAGCGCGCCTCAAGGTCAGAATGAAATCATCGGCATCTCAGACACAGCTACACTAACAGTCGAGGAAGCCCAGACTAATGGCGGTGGTGGCGGCGGCGGTGGTGGCGGCGGTGGTGTCAGCCAAACAACGGCGACCACGTCGGAACACACGTCCACAGCCACAACGTCATCTCCCGCCACAACGACGGAAACCGACTCTAAAACGACTACCGGAACCTCGACCGAGCTAACGACGACAGAGTCAAGCGTGATTACGCCAGCATCAAACACCACTACGGCCGCAACCTCCGAAGAGAACAGCACGGGATCATCCGTACCAGGCTTCGGAGTGAGCGCTGCACTCGTTGCGATGCTTACTGCGGCCGTATTTGCATTCCGTCATAACTAGTCACAGTCGAAGGCCCTCTCGAAGAATTCTAATCCTGTAATCGGAGTTGGGCGAGAAACAGTGAGGAGACGAGGAGGAGACTGCCGACACCCGCGAATGTGACTGCTTGAGCGTCAACTCCGACACGGAGGGGCATGACGAGGAGGACACCCCCAAGGAGTGCGCTGCCAGTACTAACGCTTGCCCAGATGATGTGACGTACGCTCCGTGGAACATGCTGCGTCATCCATTCGTTGACGGTTAAGCGTCCAACAACGCCGAGAATGCCACTACCAAGGAGCGCCATGCCAACGCCGAGATACAGCCCTTGGAAAGACCCTACCCCAGGATGAAAGACGGCGGCAAGGAGGTAACTACAACCAACGAGGACGGCGAGAACACCGGCGAGACACGTGATCGTCGAGAGTGATCGAAGTTGTTCAATCGGCCACGTCGTATCTGAAGTATTAACGGCGCGTTCGCGAGTAGTGTACGACCAGTGGTCACTGAGACTGACGGTTACCAAGAAGACGGCGAGTGCGAGCGCTCCAACGACGCGTGAATCCATGGGGTCGAGGACGTCGAGTGTTTCGTGCAGCCAGAAGACGTTCGCAAACACCGACGAATGGAGGGCTTTGAGTTCAGCTGCATAGACCGGTGTCACCCAGTGGATGTCCGGAATCATCCCCCAGCCGCCACCAAAGAGTACCAGCGTGCGTGCGTACTTCGTGGGTGGTAATAGATACAGCGCCACGACGGCTGTGAGTGTGCCGCCGACAGCGAAATGCGTCAAAGCCATCGACATAGCTACGGGAACACGGGCCGCCGGCAAAAAGACCACCGGCCACGTGGAACGCGGGAGGAGTGTGTCTCGATCGTCGCGTTAGGATTGGATGAGGAAGTGGAAGTCGAGAGAGATAGTGTCGCTTTGGATTTCGTTGCCGGCGGTTGGTTCAATCCGGTATTCGACGCGGAGGTCGGTGGTTTCGTCTGCCGAGAGTTCTGTGAGGGGGACTGATTGCTGGGAGATAGCTGTGAGATCACGGTACGTGGACGTATTCCCGAGGACGTAGGTGAGGGTGCCATCTGCGTTGACGCGTGCGATGCGGAGTTCAACGGCTTGGTGGAGTTCGCCGTTGCCACGGCCGGGGTCGCCGCCAGTTGCGTCAACGCGTGCTTCGGCTTCGTTCGCAATTCCGTTTTCGAATGACTGATAGCTAACGTTGAAATATACCGTGCCCGAGTCCGATCCGGGATTACTGAGGGTGGCTGTACTCGCGTACTGGGCGCCCGGGACAACCTGGGTTGCATTCACCAGTGGCGGCGTTCCCCCATCTGCTGGATCGCTGGTAGTCTCCGTCCCGAATTGGAGGGCAACGTTGTCCGGACTACTGTCGTCGCCGGATTGGTCGACGTTCGTCACGGAGACGGTGTAGTTCATCGTCTCCGTGAGCCGCGTTTGTTCTTCGGCGTTCGTGAACAACACCGTGGTAACTGCAATCGCGCCCTGCCGTGTTTTGGTGGTGCCATCAGTCGGGTTCTCGAATGCCCCGGTTCGTGAGTGATTCGCGTACACAACTGGCGGTTTGAGGACGTCCGCAAGAACGACTGGAGCCGTCTGGTTTGTGTGCATACGGTGGGTTTGTGTCCAGCCGTCACCAGGCACCCACGATTGAACCACGATTGTCGCGGCATCTACTGTCTGGGCGTCCCACGTGAGTGTCCCATTCAAATCACCGCGGAGTGCCTCTACGTCTCCGGTTGGGGAGTGAACGGTCAGGGACTGCGTGCCTGACATGGTGAGTGTTGGGTCTACGGCTGGTTGTGTCGTTGTTTGTGGTGGCTGTGTCGTGGTTGGTGTTTGGGTTCCGTTGGGTGGGGTAGCTGTGACTGGTGGGGGTTCTGCCGGCGGCGGCGCTGGTTGGGGGCCAGACGTTGCCGGGGAGGTGAGCAGACCAGGGGTGAAAAAGGCGGCAGTAAAGCAGAGGGCGAATACCGCGATTGCGAGGAGGAGTTTCCACGGCGGTCCGTGGGGGAGTCGACTACTAGGTGTGGACATGGTGGCTATCCGGCCTCATCTTGGGGTTGGGTGGTTGCATCCTGGTAGACGCTGTAGAGTTCCGTGACAACTAGTAGAATGCCGGGGAGGACGACGAAAGTGAGGATGCCGGCTGTGGTGCCGATGAATCGGATGAGGTACCCGATGTAGGGGATGGTGAACCAGATGCGGCCGGTCAGATCAGATTCATGCACTTGGTAGGGGTCAGGGGCGTCGTTTGCGTCGCCTTTCGTCTGGTACGTGAGTTCACCGTCGGCTTCGTGGACGTCGATGACGCGGTGTGACACTCGGTTCGGGCCGCCGTCGGCGTCCGGCGGGCGCTGGTAGGTGATAACGTCGCCGACCTCGATGGCTCCTGGGGCGACTGCTTGGACGATAACAACGTCGCCAGTTTCGAGCGCTGGCTCCATGCTATTTGAGAGGACGACGTAGCTTGCGTCAGCACCGATCACACCGGGGATGGCCACGAGCACCGTCGTGAGGAGCACGGCGACGACAGCGAGTGTCGCGGTTGTCTTCCCAGCGGTTTGCAGTGATGGACGGTTCATCTAGGGTGGTTATCCGAGGATGCCGGCGTTCGTGTCGATTCCTGTGATTTGGCTGCCGGTGCTATCGTAGACTGGCTGTGGAGTTGTTTGCTGGGTGAGGTCATCAAGGTAATGGAGCTCACCATTAGAGTTGGTGAAGACCAGTTCAGGAGTGTCGTCGTTGTCGACGTCGCTGGCGGCGAGGGCAGTTTTCCCTGCAACACCACCGGTTGCAAGTTGGGTGAAGTTCCCGTTGACATCAACGAATCCGGGGTTGCCACTCCCATCAACATATGGGATGCGTGGGCCGTTGTCGGTTTGGAACGGTGCGCCAACCCCATACTGGTTGTTCGCGTTCGTCCCCTTGATTTTCGGGTCGTCTGCTTTCGCGGGGTTGAGGTATCGAATACTCCCCGACCCACCGATATACACTAACTCATCGGTGTCATCTTCGTCGATATCGCTGACGCCGAGCACGCCTTTCGCGCCATTCAGCCCTCCCAGGTCCTTCACAACTGTTGGCTCTGAATCACTGGGTGAGATGCGGTAGATAGTGCTTGATGCCGTGTAGAAGACGTCTTCGTCGCCATTCCAGGTGCCGACTGCGGGGAAGGTTTTCTGTGTGGGCAGCGAGGTCCCGCCCGCAGCGAGTGAGTGTTGTGTCCCGTCATGCGTGACGAGTTCGAGGTTGCCCCCACTCGTGATGTATGGGATGACGTAGGTGTGGCCGAATGCGGGGCGGCCAGCGCCAAGAACCGCGGCGTCGGTCACCCCGTATGTTTCCGCCGGTTCGTGATGTCGGGCCGTGGTGAGGGTCTCACCTTGGATGAATGCAACAGCACCATTCAACCCCCACGTGCCTGCTTGCAGGGACGCGCTTTCGCTGACGTCGTCTTGGAACCGTGCTTGTGTGCCCCGCACAGCGATAGAGCTGAGACTGCCAACTGCAGCAATCTCAGCGAGTAGCTTGCGACGGGACAACTCCATGCTCATCACCCAAAGGCCGTTATTGCTGCTGAGTCAGCGTGAACTGGAAGTCAACGGTGAGATCATGACCCTGGACATCGTCGTTATCGAAACTCACGGAACTGTCACTGTCATCGACGAACTCGTACTCAACGACGAAATCAACACCACCACTAAAGTCTCGAAAGTACGACGGCTCGCCAGAATCAGGCGCGTCCCACGTTGCACTGCTGAAATTCGAGGCGAAGTCGGCGGTTCCTTTGGAGCCTACGTCGGTAAATGTTGAATCACTGTTGAGGCCGACGTCATTCGTGTCGACACTGTCGCCTCCCCCGCCACTTGCGTCGATCCAGAGTTGCAGCTCGATTTGCTCATCGAGGCTACCATCACCTGAATCACCATTACTACTCTCGATACCCGTCACTTCGATCGAGAGGTTACCGGCGACATCCCCGGATTTAGTTAGGGTGACTGATGCTGAGCCACTGTCACCGGGAACGATGTCTTCGGCGGTGTTGAACGACAGGTCGGTGTCTGAGCTGATGTCGAGGGTGCCGGCAGAGAGGTCACCCGTTGTCGACGCGGTGTCGGAGAAGGCTGCGAATGTGCCAGCGCCCGCAGCTGCACCGCCGGCGCCGATTGTGCCCAGCGCGATGAGTGCCCGCCGCCGGGTGATCGAAATGGTCTTGTCAGTCATCAATAGCAATGTGGGGCTCGCACGGAAAGGAGCTTCTGGCCGTCTTGACCCGGTATACAGCCCCTCCCGGGGTTTTCAACATTCTGGCCACCATCCAAAACATACCAGAACAATATCAGTTAGAAGAGCTACAACAGTATTGCTAGAAACCCCCCACAGTATTAGCCGGGGACGACCAGAATACAATCCACCCAACCGTAAGCAGATGCGCAGAATCTTGGTCGTGTCGCAAAGCGGTCTAGAGTTCAGTAGCAACTGGCTCCCGTGAGGAACGGGACGCCTCTGGTGTCCACCCAAGAGGTGTCCCATGCACGCCACAATCGACGTGCGGTTGACCGTTAGCATCGACGACGACAAAACGATACCGCTGGCCACGCTTGCCGAGTTCATCACTGACCAGAACGTTGAATCAGTTCTTCTCGAAGGACTCGTCGAGAGCCTCGACGCGGCTCGCGTCGAGGCGCTCTGTGGCGAGAAACACGCTCACGGCAATGGTGATCAGCGATTCCAACGCGCCGGTACCGACACCCGCACAGCCGTCACAACCGCCGGTGAACACGAATTCGACCTTCACTACGTCGAAGATACCGCCGCTGACCACGACGAATCCAGCTACTTCCGCCCCGTCGAAGATGTTCTCAGCTTCGACGGGCAAAACCGCTATCAGCAGGACATTGCGGCCAAGAGCGTCGATCTCGCCACCTCGCTCAGCTACCGTGATGCTGCTGACCACGGCGACGGCATCCTCTCGAAGATGCCGTCGCCGACCACGATTAACCGCCGCGCCAGAGAATACGGCAGCAAGCTCAAGCAGTTCCTTCCAGACTGTGTCGCTGACACAGACGCTGACGCCGTTATTCCTGACGGCACGAAGTGTCACAGCCAAGACGACGACCGCACGTACCACTCCGTCCAAGCCACGCTCGGCGAAGACACCGCTGAGGAATCACGCTCTCTACTGGATCTCTCGGTGAACGCTGACTGGGACGAAACAGCAGCCGATCTCGATGATATCGACGCAGTCACTGACGACGCGACGGTCGTCAGTGACGCTGATGACGGCATCGTTACGGCCTTTACCGACGAATACAGCGATCACCAACTCGATCTCGTCCACGTCGGCCGAACGCTGGACTACAACCTCTGGGACGACGGCGTGTTCTCCTTGGATCGACGGAACGAGATCGTCTCGGAGGTGATCGACGAGGTGTTCCATCTGAAGAATTCGGTCGCCAAGCACCGTCCAAACGAGGAGTTCGCGGCGATCCGCGAACGGATCGCGCGAACGACCGAGCGTATCGAAAAGACAGCCTGGCAGTTGGATCAGTACGGGTCAGAGAAGGCTGCGGGGTATCTTCGGCGGTGGCTGCCGTCGATCGTGACGTTTGCCGAGCAGGCTGCCGAGGGGTTCGAGGTGCCGTGGACCTCGAACCCCGTCGAACGGCTGATGGGGGAAGTCAGCAAGCGCTGTAAGAACCAGTGGATGCGCTGGACAACGGAGGGATTAGAGGCGATACTCCAGCTTCGGCTGGTGAAGTACGCCGACCCAGAGTACTACCAGTCGTTCCTCGACGAATTGCTCCAGCGATCGACCAAAACAGCAATGAGCTGTGACCTCTCAGTTGAGAGCACCAGAGGCAAACTCTAGACCGCTTTGCGACGCGACCAGAATCTTGCTGGAAGACGAGCCAACAATACGACACGACGAACAACGCGAGGTCTAGTCTCGACCCCACCGGCTGACGAATAGGAATTTTTAGGTATGCTGAGTGGTCACACACATAATGTGTCGCCGAAACGACGCCCCTGACCCCCCACCCCTTATCAGGCGGTGTTGCCTGTCACCACCGACACCCGGTTCCCCCGACCCGGGCCCCCTCGGCGACACATCCTACTAGAACCCCCGTGACATCCTCCGCGCCGTAAACGGCGAGGCTTCCCACGCATGGGGAATACCAGTTAGTCGTCGCTGGCAGAGGGTTTCGACTCTCGAAACGCCGTGAGCGTCATCTGCGCTGGAACGCTCTTCTCACGGTGAGTCGTGGCGGTGTCACAACCGCTCCCATCTCGAGGCGAGTCATCGCGTTCCGCCTTGTCAAGCGGGACGCTCTCTCCCCACGGGTCAACCCGTCGTGCGATATTCGCGGCAGCGTTGATGTCGGCCTGAAACGTCGACACGTGGCAGTCGTCGTGCGGACACCGGAACTCGGCTTGGGAGTCCCGCCGACCGATACGGTGGCACAAGTGGCACGTCTGCGAGGTGTACGCCGGATTCACGTACTCGACCGGGATACCTGCTTCCGTCGCCTTGTCCTCGATGCGCCCTTGCAGTCGGGCGAACGCCCACGAGTGAAGGCGACGGTTCATATACTTCCCGTAGTCAAGACGTTCGCGGATGTACGTCAAGTCCTCCATCACCAACACCGGGTTTTCAAACTGCTTGGCGTACTCGACGGCTTGCCGAGACGCCTTCTCCACGATGTCGGTGAGCGCGTTCTGGTAGTGGTTGAATCGTTCGTCCATCCGCCACTCGGATGCGTCACGCTCTTGGAGTCGTTTCAGGGTCGTGTGCATCTCTTTGCGGAGATGCTTCGCTCTGCTTCCGCTACACACGAACGGGTCAGTCGGAGAACCGTCCTTGAGGGCACAGCCCGTGATGAGGGCGGTTTCTCCGATGTCTAAGCCGATGTGCGTGGCGTCACCGTCCGTCGCTGGTTCTTCGACCGGGTACTCGACGGTGACGTGCAGTACCCAGTTCTGTCGGTGCTGTTGAAGCCGTATCTCTCCCGCCTTCGCGTCCTCCGATACGAGGTCGTGCCAGAGGTCTTCCTGTTCTGGGTTGATGCGGAGCGGTATCCAGAAGTTCGTCCCCCGACCGGGACGCGGAACCCACCACGTGAACTCGTAGTCACGTTCTTCGGAGTGGTCGAACTTCGCGGCTTGGTTGGTGAATCGTATCGGGTGTTCGTCGTCCAACTCCTGCGCGTTGTACGTCTTGCGGAGTTTCGGGACGTAGTTGCAGAGGGCAGCCTTCGCCTGATACGGCAGGTCGTATGGCGTCACGATGTCGCTCACCGACGACATGGTACTCGCCCCGGAGTCGAACGCCTCTTGCAGACCGTCACGGTAGGTTTCGAGCAGGTCGTTGAGTTTCGTCTGCTTGTGCGTGGTGGGTGGCGCGAACGTCGCCTGCAACGTCTTCGTGACGGTCGTGGACATCGCTACTGGTCGTTCACGTACTCCATCAGCACGTCGATGCTCACTTGGCCGGTCGTGGCGAGGAAGTATCCCGGTTGCCAGAACGCATCTTCGAGACGGTCTTTCACCTCGGGGTACTCCTGCCGAATCCGACGCGAGGTAACTCCCTTGAGCGAGTTGATGAACTTCGTGAGGTCGGTGGTGGGTTTGGTCGTGAACAGGATGTGAACGTGGTCAGTGCCGCCGTCCACGTTCTTGATGTCGGCTTCGAAGTCGTCTGCAATCTCGTGAGTGACTTCGGCGACGCGCTCCAGCCGTTCATCGGTAAGGATGTCGGCGCGGTACTTCGTGACGGTCACGAAGTGGTATTGGAGCGCGTAGACCGTGTGCGACCCGGATTGCAGATGATACTCCATTTGGCCTCACAAAATATGAGACACCCAATTCCAATAACTCTTGTGCGTTGGTATTCAGTCCGGCAGACCTGTGTGGACTGTGGCACCGGGCTTACGCGATTCACGCCCGCCGTAAACGGCGGGATTCTCTTGCTGAGTCAAGATAGGAACCTATTATTTCGAAATATCGGTGGAGAAACATCTTTAAGGGATTCTCGTATTGGTACTGGTAATGGACCGCTATCCGAGGGGGGTGCGGAGCGCACGAGTGAAATGCATCCAGTGTAACGCGCCCGCCGCCGAAACAACCGACGACACCTACGTCTGCGTAGAGTGCGGCAAACAGCTTTTCGACCCGCATACAGAGTCTCGCTCTACAGCCGGAGGCGACGACTAACAAATGGCATCAAGGGAAGTCCACAACGACGACGACCAGCAACCGACACCAGTCCAGCAAACCGACCAGGCTAACACGACCGGCCCGGACAGTATTCTCATCGGCCCCGACAGCGACATCGCACCGACAGTGAGCGTCGTGATGCCGACGATGAACGAAGAAGCAGGCATCCGAGAATGCATCGACCGCGTGAAAAACGCCGTTCGAGAATCAGGCTACCAGACAGAAGTCCTCATTAGCGACGACTCAACCGACCGCACACCCAAAATCGCGCGCGAACTCGGCGCCATCGTCGTCGAACCCGACGAAGCCGGCTACGGATACGCCTACCGCTACGCCTTCGAACGCTGCCGCGGTGACTACATCATCATCGGTGACGCCGACACCACCTACGACTTCGAGCAATTCCCCAAACTGCTCGAACCAGTCGCGCGCGGCGACGCCGACATGGTCATGGGCAGTCGTCTGAACGGTGAAATCAAAGACGGTGCAATGCCCGCCCTCCACCAGTATATTGGGAATCCGCTCCTGACGAAGTTCTTGAACGCCTTCTACGGAGCCGGCGTCAGCGACGCCCACTCCGGCTTCCGCGCCTTCCGCGCGGACATGCTCGACGACCTCGACCTCGAGACGACGGGCATGGAGTTCGCCTCCGAGATGATCATGGACGCGGGCGCCCGTGATTTGACGATTGAAGAGATCCCGATTACGTACCATGAACGGGAAGGTGAAGCCACCCTGGAGAGCTTTCGCGACGGCTGGCGCCACGTCCGCTTCATGCTCCTGAACGCCCCGGGCTATCTCTTCTCCATCCCCGGCACCGGCATGGGAATCCTTGGGGCGATGGTACTGCTGGCCGCCTTCAGTGGCATCTCCATTAACGGCGCAACATTCGGCATCCACTCCGCAATTGCAGGTTCACTCTTGGTGCTCGTCGGCTACCAGGTCGCCAGCCTCGGCGTCTTCGCGACGGTTGCCAGCGACCCGATTCAACGCCCCGACGACCCAGTCACAGACGCACTCGTCGACCGCATGAACCTCGAACAAATGGCGTCAATCGGGACCATCGTCGCTCTCAGCGGCGCCGCGTACGCCGGCTGGCTCGTCTACCAGTGGGCCAACACCGGCTTCACCCAACTCCCCATGGTCACCGGCGACGTCATCGCGTTCACCGCCATCGTCATCGGCATCCAAACCGTCTTCAACGCCTTCTTCCTCAGCGCCGTCGCCACACGCTAACAGCTCATCGACTACGAACCCACCCACCACCATTTCCGAAGCTATCGACTTGCCTCGGTGTGTTGTTCTCGACGTCTCGTGGCGAGATCCTTCCCAACGCGAACCGAATTTGTCTCGGTATCCGTCTCGTTGTGCGCGATAAGGAGGACGCCTGGTGCGGTCGTGATCCTTGGGGTGTCCCCTTCGTGGAGACCTGCATCAACAGCATTCGGAAGTTGCAGTTGATAGCCGTTCCCGGCGATTTGGACGTGTGCTGTGACCGCTCGATACGCAGTGTTGGTGTCGGCAGCAGCCGTCGCGACAAGTTCCGCTTCGTAACCATCAGGAACACGACCAACGTCAACGGCGACGAGAAGGCCGTTAAAGGCATGAATTCGTGTCCTGGCTAGTCGAGTTGCAGTATTATCGTCGTCTTCGTCAACGAGTGTTGCTGCTCGTGCTGACCGAGTGATTTGGAGAGCTAGTCCGTCGCCAGACTTCTTGATGGCGTTCGCCACACTAGTTAGTATATTATGCTAACGAAAAAAGCTCCGACCACACCACCACTTCCGAAGCTTCCGGACTCCCACACCACTGTTTCCGGAGCTATCGAGACAACCCCCGGTCCTAAATCAAAGACCCAAAACACCGGAACACCCGCCCCCATCCCGTTCTGCGGCGAACTCAACGATATCCGCAACGGCTTCGAACCGCGAACTGGAATCAAGAACGTCTACGATACTAGCCCCAACCAGCTCACTTTCGATCTAGCAAAATTGTAGTAGGGTAGGTATCGGACACCCACCACCGTTTCAGCAATTCCGAACTAAGTACGCCCTTGCGAGGAACTCCACAAGATGGGGCTGAGAACCGTACTACGGACGGATGATCTGAGAGATGGTCAGTTGAGGTACGCCTGATTCCAGCCTCGACACCGTATTTGGTGGGAGATAGAGAGGATGTCGATGTTTTCCTAATGGCCACCCACCCACCACCGTTTCAGCAATTTGGTGGCCGGAAGCAGGTAGTATTAGCGTTGTCTCGCCCCCTGAATTGTAGTATATTCTCCTAGTAATAGAATATAAAACTAATTCTGAAATGGATTAGCTTTATATTTTTGTAAGTTGGTTTCTTCGTGTGGTCTGTAGGAGCGGTCTTCTAGATGAGGATGTAGAATAGGCCGGGAGTTTGCTAGCGGTATCTTTGCTTCGTGTTTTCCTGAAACGGTGGTGGGGGTGTATTCGAGGAATTCCTGAAACGGTGGTGGGTGTCATCCCCAGATTGAGGACGTATTAGACATTCCCGAAACGGGGGTTTTATGAATCGAAAGCAGTACAACTGAGGTATGACACAATTCTCGGACTCTTCACCTATCTTCCAGCAGGAAGCCGTTCTCCGAGAGGAGCACCGCCCAGACGAACTGCCCGAACGCGAACGTGAAATCGAAGACCTCCACATGTCCCTCGCCCCCGCAGCACGCGGTGTCGGAGCAAACAACGTCTTCCTCCACGGCAAAGCCGGACAAGGAAAAACAGCAGCAGCAAAAGCAAAACTAGCTGAACTCCAGCAACACGCCGAACAAGAATCCGAACACCTCGATCTCACAACCTGCTACATCTCCTGCGAATCACACGACCTCTCAACATCCTACAAAGCAGCCGCCCGAATCTACCAAGAACTAACCGAAGACAGCCGCCCAACCGGCCACGCAACCGACGTCGTCATGGACATGATGTTCGAAGCGATGGACGACATCGGCGGGACAATCATCATCGTCCTCGACGAAATCGACACACTCAGCGATGACGACCGAATCCTCTACAGCCTCCCACGAGCACGCGCACAAGGCTACGTCGACGACCACGTCTTCCCCAGCATCATCGGCATCAGCAACGACCTGCAATGGCGCGATACACTCAGCCCGAAAGTCAAAAGCTCACTATACGACGACTCTGTACTCTTCGCCCCCTACGACGCAACCCAACTCCAACAAATCCTCTACCGCCGAGCAACCAAAGCCTTCCGCGACACTGAACTAATCCCACTCGAAGACAGCGCCACGACAGCTGATTCTGGAACCGTCGTCACCGTCGATGAATCCGGACGCAAACACCGATTCCAAAGCGATGTCCTCACCGACGACGTCATCCCACTGATCGCCGCCCTCTCCGCACAAGACACAGGCGATGCACGACAAGCAATCAAATACCTCCGGAAGGCAAGCGAACTTGCGGACAAACACAACGAAACGCAAGTCCGCGAGAAACATGCTCGCAAAGCCCAAGCCCTCGTCGAACGAGAAACCGTCGTTGAAGCGATGCGCGAGATGACGACCCAAGCCCACCTCGCACTCGCAGCACTCACCGTCCTTGATTTCGCTGGAGACACCCCCGTCAGAGCCAACCCCATCTACGGCGTCTACAAGCAAATCGCCACAAAAACGGACGCTGACAAACTCGGCCAGCGACGATTCAAAGACCACCTCCGAGAACTCGACATGCAAGGCATCGCAGATGGTGAAAAAGTAACCGCTGGCTCAATCGGCGGACCCGCATGGGAATACCAACTCCAAGTTGACACCGACATCGCCGTCGAAGTCCTCAACGACACCACACGATTCGCCGACATCGACTTCCACCAACTCAACCAACGACGATAACCAACCAACAAGGACACAACCAGACAAACACCCACCACCGTTTCAGCAATTCCCGCTAGAACAGAATAGTTTCCTGTGAGAACCACTCTGTATCGTCTCTCTAGGATACCTACAGCGAGTACAGGTCGCCGCTATTGATGCGTCCCGAAGCATCGCCACGTCGAACTCGTGATCGCGTTCCGCACAGACCACTTGACCTCCTCCCGCGCCTGAAGACGCGGGAATCCCACCATGGGATTTCAGGCCGAGCGCGGCCTTGTGGTTTCAAGACGCATCCGTTCCACGCGTCTCCTGCTGTGTGTCAGCATCGGCCTGGGTGTCTTGTGGCCCGGTCAACGAGGCCCCATCCGCAGCCGAGTCATCGCCACTCGTGTCTTTTCTTGGGTGGCTCTCTCCACTGCGGTAGCGATCTGCAATATTTATCGCTCCATTCACGTCGGCTTGGTACTCACCGATCCAACAGTCGTCGTTTGTACACTTGAACGTCGCCTGCCGGGGACGGTACCCAACTTCACTACAAGCGTGGCACTCCTTGGAGGTATTGCGGGGATTTACCACCTCGACAGGGATGCCTTTCTCGAGGGCTTTGTACTGGATTTGGGCGTGGAGTTTGGCGAACCCCCAGCCGTGAAGACGCCGATTCATGTACTCGCCGTAGTCCATGGACTCCCGAATGTACGTCAGGTCTTCTAGTACAAGCACAGGGTTCTGGATGGATTCGGCGTACTGGATGACTTCGCGGGTGACGGTGTGGAGTATATCGTCTATCTGGGCCCACAAATCGTCACCGTAGGATTCGGCGATACGCTCGCTGCCACGCGTCTGGAGGCGCCGTGTGGCGGTGAAGTAGGTTTTGCGGAGCCGACGAACGGTCTTGCCCTCGTCAGCCCATAGTTCGGGGCGGGTCGGAGACCCGGCTTCGTCGCGGTGACACACCGTGACGAGCGACGCGTCCCCGATGTCCACTCCGATCGGCGTCCGTTCCTCGGCGGACGCCTCAGATTGTTCCTCCACGTTGCGGGTTACGCTGACGTGCAAATACCACGCTCCGTCCCGCTCGACGAGCCGGCTCTCACCCATCTCGCCGTCACTAGCGTTCAACGCCTCCAGCCAGTCCCGCTGGTCGGGATTTGGCTGCGCTGGGAGCCAGAGGTGGTAGTCGTCGTGGTGGGGAATTTTGACGTACCACTCGATAGCGTTCTCGGGCTTGTGACCAAGCCGTAGCCCTTCGTTCGTGAATTTGACGGGGTGGTCGTCGTGGAGTTCTTCCGCTTCGTCGGTTGTGGTTAGCTGTGGGACGTATTTCTTGAGGGCGTTTTTCGCGTACCCTGAGAGTTCGTAGTCCACTACCACGTCGTTTGCTTCAGTCTGTGTCGTGCATCCAGCGTCGAAGGCTGCTTGGAGCGCTTGTTGGTAGGCGTCCCGTGTCTCGCGGAGCTTCCGTCGTTTGTGGGTGTTCGGATCGACGAGTTTCAGCTCCAGCGTCTTCACAAGTCATTCGTCTTTAGCTAATACTCACAGCAT
>NZ_JBNAMQ010000012.1:0-4239 GCF_049705385.1 Halobacterium sp. MBLA0001 | reverse complement strand
CTCGCGAGCAGCACCAAGCAACACCGCATCCCACCGCCCATCCCCCAGCCCGGTCGCTGCAATCTCTCCATCATACGCCTCACTGTAGGGCTCGCTCTGCCCGTTCCCCGACACCCACCACGGCTCCAAGTACGCCCTGTACTCCCCAGGCCCAACCCGTTCGACGATATCCAGCGCCCGCAACCGTTGGAGATACCGGTCAACCGAATTCTGCGACGACACATCCACGAGATCCCCACGAGAAACCGCCCCATCACTCTCCAGCAGTGCCCTCACCATCTTCTGGAGCGCCAGCTTCGGCCGCTCACCCTCGTCGAATAGCGACGGCAACAGCCGATTCGCTGGTAGCGTCGCGATCCCTCTCGCTAACGCCCCTACATCCAACTCGTCCGATGGCTCATCTTTCGACTCTAACGCCTGCATTACTGCCGCTACATCGAACGGCGACGGCGCACGATCTCGAGTCCCAAGCGCGGCGTGAATCACATTCACGAGCCGGTCGAGGTCCTGGCGTGCCCCAGCGCTGAACCCCTTCCTCATCGCGAACGCCTCAACGATACGCCGCGTCGTCTCCGCTCCATTCGCTACGACTACCGGCACGTCCATCACCGCTGCCTCCTCAGCCCCCTCCTGAATCCGCTCACGAACCCGGTGATCCTCGACACATAGCGCGTCCTCGATATCACTGGCGACCTCGCCACCTGTCCCGTCGACGGCGACTACCCACGAACACGTCAGCTCCGCCCGTGGATCTCCCGGGTCAATCTCATATCCCAGCCGCCGCTTCAACTTCTCCGAGCGCCGTTCACGCTGCATCCGATAAATCGAATGCACGCCATCAGGTCCACGATAGACGCCTTGCTTCGCCACCACCGACCGGAAGAACGCAAGGAACCGACCATACCGGTCATCGTCGCGACGCAACTGCTTCGAATCCGGCACCCGAAGATGCACCGTCAAATCATAGCCAGCAGCATGATACAACGTCGTCGCCGTCGTCGCCAACCCAATCAGCTTCGACAACAGTGCCGACCGCTGCTCGTAGTCTAGTTCATCGAATCGTCCGACATCCTCCAGGAGCGAACACCGAACAGCCTCGAGGCGCTCCCGGTACGACAGGTAGTCGCTTTCCTCACGCGAACTCATCCACCCCATCTGCGCGCCGAACTTCGCGACGTCCGCAAGCGCCGAGTCGAACTGGTCCGCGCCCGCCCACAAGTTCTCGAGACTACTCCCCAGACGGCTCCGACGGAGAATCTTACTCCACGCCCGCGACCCAAGTAAGGTTCCAACGAGACGTGCCAACGTCCCCAGCGGATTCCCCCACTCCAAGACGACTGCAACATCGTCATCGAAGGATGGCCCACCAGACAAGTACGAAACACGCCCATCATCGAATTTCTGTAGGTTCGCGTCCTCTACGACTGACACTCCCTCCGTACAGCGACCGGCCTGTAATTGGTGATGAAGTGTCGCCGGCTCAATCTCTCGAGGCGCAGTACCACCGCTGTATCGACCGAGGAACCGCGTATAGCCGTCCTCGCTGACGTCACCAGTCCTCGCGAGGAACGACTCGGCGGCAGAGACGCGGTCGTCGCCCAGCCGGTGGGAGTCCCCGGGCGGGTCTTGTTGGTGCTGGGGAGTACACTCACTTGTACCACGGTTGGGGGACTGAGTAAGACTGGCCTGAACGGGGTTCTGCACAGATCCCTTAGCGTCGACGTAGTCGGCAATAGACGCACCAAGCTCCGTTAGGACGACCCTACTGGGGCGTGTGCTGTCGTCGATAGTGACGAACCCAGCCGCTGCGAGGTCGTCGACGTACGCGTAGATGCTGCCCTCGGAGAGACTCACATCGTCGTCAGCCGCGAGGTCACCACGAGCTGCCCCAGACGCTGGGATATTCCCGAGGATACGCGTGTATCCCGTGCCTGACCACTCGCGTTCACGAAGGATGTCCCACGCCTCTCGTGCGAGTGCCGCGTCCTCTCCGGCAGCTGTGTCGGTCTTAGATGGGTAGGAGGTATCTGCGTCCTCGGTAAGATTGAGATGGCGGCTCGTCCAGTCAGGGTGGTCCTCGACGAGGAGTGACTCCATGCGTGGTGTCGAGAACACCAACTGGATGTCCAGGGCGTCCGAGAGGCTGTCCAGCGCGCCGAGAGACCGGGCGCGCGTCTCTTTGCGTGTCCCAACCCACTCGCCCTCATTGAGCGTCGCAGCGACCTGTGGCGTCACCTCAAGCACATCAAGGAGTGCAACCGGGCCAGCTCGGAGCGCTGCACGGCCTGCGTTGAGCAACCCACGGCCAGTGCCGATCCGCGTGAGCGACTCTGGAGCCTCGTTAATGGTGACGTCTTCCTCGATGGCACGTACGGTGAACGCCACGAGGTCACGGACCCATGCGCGGACTTCGACCGGAGCTTGGCGATCACCATCAATTTCGACAGTCCCCGGGTCGATGTCAAGCTTGTCGAGCAGCGCCGTCGCGATACCCTCGGTATTCGCATCCTCAAGGGTGAGACTGTCTTGGTCAACTGTCCATTGGGCGACAGCAGCGGTGAGCGTCGGGAGAAGGTCCTCAAGGAGGCTGGGAATCCAGCGCCGCATCTGGGGTTGGAGCCCACGATAGACGACCGTCGTCGAGAGATCCGTCTGGCCGTCCTGCTCTGGCGGAATACGCGAAATTCCAGAGTCGGCGGCCACGGGAAGCGGGATTCCAAGGGGATCGAAGGAGTTCGTGTGCTCGGATTCCGGTTCCTCCATCCCCGAGGAAGATGAGGAGGACGTCGTCGATTCATCGTTGGTGTAGAGGTGATCGGCGGCGTTGTCAGCGCCGATGTGGCGGAGGACTGCCGCCTCGTCGATGAGCGACGACTGCGCGGCGTCCTCGAGAGAGTCGTAGTCGGTAAGAGCGTCGTCAACGGTGGCGCGGTACTGGTCGCGAGCACGTGGGTCGCTCCGGCTGGAGAGGATCTGGGTGCGCTTCTCGATGAGTGCGTCGCGGTCCGTGTCCTCGGCGAACTTCCGGAGCGTGCGAGTCCTGTAGGTGGTCCGACAGCGAGGGCAGTCTGTGGTCTTGCGGCCGGCGGCGGTGAGCCAGAGCTCGTCGCAGGTCGAGCAGCCGACGAGCCAGGTGGTGTGGTGTCCGGACATAGGGCGTCTGTCCGGGAAGTTGCGTGCTGACGACTCCCGAGTTAGTCGTCGTACCCGAGACCGTTCGCGTTCGAGGACAGCCGCTGGTGACTCTCGGCCAAGAGAGCCACGGAGCCACGGCTGAGGGCGAAAGCTATTAGGTCATGGGCCCGCGAGAACCAGATGGTTGATCGGGTTCTCTTGCCGTCGGGGACTAGCCATCCTCGGCGGTGAAACCAATTATTTCACCGTCCAGAGGCATCCCCGACGACTAGGCACGTCGTGCGGTTATCCTACCTTGGTTGCGTAGCCTTTGCCACCCCGGGCATAAAAAGCTGTGTCGGACATCTCTCGGTCACTTTTTGCGTGGATCGCCGACAGGCACGTCGCCATACTCCGGACAGGAGACCCAGCCCTGGCCAAAAGCAGCGCCAAATCCCTCGTCTGGCCGCCACTCATGTTCCTCGCCACAATTCGGGCACTCCACGAACGGCGGGTCAATCGCAACCGCCTCTTGTTCCATGTAGTGGTTTCCTTGGTATGCCTCGCAGTGCTGGCAGACGTTTCCCCACACCTCTTTTTCAAGCGTGTTGCTGTAGACACGTTCGACAGGAGTATCGTACTTTGCAAGCACGCCGCCAATAGGGGTGTTGAGATGGTCGTCGCGGGGCCAGACTATTGGCGTCTGTTCACCGCACTGCCAGCACTCGGTCTGCCACGTCAGTAACTTGTCTTGATCGACAGAGAGGTCATCAGGAAGCATGTCGCCTCGCTGTTCGCTACCGGCATATTTGATTGCTTGGCCCCGTTGACTTCTGCAAGTGCTGATCATTCTTGAACGCTGAATTGCTAAATGTGTATATGCGGTAGTACTGACCCCAACAGAATTTTGCCGAGGGGGCACTGTCTAATTAAGCGTGTTCAGCCGAATGAGGAACTCTTCGTGGCATTCTCGATTCATGCACATGGAATTCGTTCTATTCGACCGGCTACTCACCTCACGCGGTCGTGAGCCGTGACATTGCTGTTCCACTAATCTCCCACCTTAACCGACGTACGGGCTTGGTATCTCCCTAAGAGAGCCTGAAATGTACCCTATGGCATGCT
>NZ_JBNAMQ010000011.1:0-840 GCF_049705385.1 Halobacterium sp. MBLA0001 | reverse complement strand
CAGCGACGACGCGATTGACGGGTGATAGCGAGCAGACGTACGCCGAGGACACCATCACAGTGGAGTGGCTCCTCACCCGGTATAATCTCGCGTTGGCGCAAGCAGTACTGTACGACGCAACCCAGATGCGGATCCGAGTCTGGGACCACTTCGGCACCGCGTTCAGCTATGTAAAACTGTTCGGGCTGATGCACCGTATCTATCCCATCGACACGGACGGCAACCGGGTATCAACGACGGACGCCGCCGATGGGTATGAGGCAGTATTGGATGGGCCTGCGTCGCTGTTCTCACAGTCACGGAAGTACGGGATTCGGATGTCGAACTTTCTCCCGGCGCTCCCGTTATGTGACCGCTGGGAGATGCACGCCGAAATTCTCAACGACGAAGACAGCCAGAGGGGAGAGACGTTGTCATTTGACCTCGACCATACCGAGGGCCTCTCGTCACACTACACCGCTCAGAGTGACTTTGACAGCGACGTCGAACGAACGCTCGCCCAGAAGTGGAACCGGGCGAACACCGACTGGGAATTACTCCGAGAAGACGACGTGCTAGACCTGGGTGCGGAGGTGATGATTCCAGACTTCGCGCTTGAACACCCCGATGGCCGACGAGCGATTCTCGAAATCGTGGGGTTCTGGACGCCCGAATATCTTGAAAAGAAGCTGGCGAAGCTGCGTGATGCAGACGTTGACCATCTGCTTGTAGCGGTCTCAGAACGACTGGACTGTTCGGCGGACGACTTCGAAGGAGCGAGTGACCGTCTGCTGTGGTTCAAGTCTGGTATCCACGTCTATGATGTCGTCGAGGTAGCCGAGGACCATGCGATCCGGTCGA
>NZ_JBNAMQ010000010.1:0-45075 GCF_049705385.1 Halobacterium sp. MBLA0001 | reverse complement strand
ATGCCGCAGTAAGAGCGCGACGGGCCGCGAGCACTCGGTTACAGCCGTTCGTCCGGTGGCGCGTACTGATCGACGGGGTCTCCCTTCCGGTTGACAACTGCCGGTTCGGTGTCACTCGGTTCGTCTTCGGTAATCTCTTTCAGAATTGCATAGAAGCGCCACTCATCGCCGTAGTCGAAGAGGTAGCAGAGACGGTCATGCTCATCAAGGTCTAACCGACGAGCCATCTGGCCGACTGTCGTCTCGCCAGCATCGTACTCCTCGCCACCGCGCACCAACCCATCCGATGATTGCTCGAATTCACTGGGGCACTTGTACTGCACGTCGCTGTCCCAGTAGTCTTGGTCAGTGCCGACAAACCAGAGGTGGTCTTGGTCGAGACCGACCGCGCGATTCAGTACCGTTTGGAACTCGTCGAGGGTGCGGTCGGCCCCGACGATGATGTCACGCCACAGTTCAGTCGGAGCGTATTCGAATTTGACTCGGAACTGGTAGGTGGTCATTCTTGGAGGTCAGTTCCAGTTTGGAAGCTGGTGAGAGAATCGATGCGGTCTTCGAGTGCGCTGATTTCCTCTTGGAGGGCATCCGTTTCGTCGCCCTCGGTGGCGGCAAGTTGATCCTTGAGCCCTTGGAGACGCGTTTCCTTGCGTTCCTCGTCAACCTCGGCTTTCCGCACATACTCACTTTCCTCAATGTCGTATACGTCCGATTCGGAGAGGTCGGTTACCTCCAGCGCGTCGTCGACTTTGTTTCGGTCGACGCCAAGCACGCGATCTCGGTCGATCCCCGCGTCTTCGAATGCTGCCAGCACCGTCTCGTCGTCTTTGAGCGACCGGGTCTGGCGCGTGGTCCGCTGAACGGAGCCGAACGGCGCGCTCACTGGCCGGTCGTGGTGCAGCCGGCTCAACAACACGTCGGCAACATCCTTCCGAAGGTCGTTGGCATCCCGCTGAAGATCTGAGAGGAGCGTATAGAGGGTACCCAGCGCGTCCGTCTCCAGCTCGGAGAGGTCGGCCACCTCGTGGCGTTCGAGCGCATCAACAACCAAGAGCGCGTCCGCATACACGTCTAGGTCTGGTTCAGTGCGGTCGTCGACGTCGGTGGCTGGATCGCTGTCACGCAGTTGCGTTGACGTTTCTCCCTCAGTTTGAGTGATGACTCCAGCGTCTGCATCGAGTTCAAACTGCGGGTGGATGGTCAAGACGGCGGGATATGGGTCAGCGTCAGGTGGTAGTCGATCAAGATTGAACTCGCCTGACTCCTCGGTGATGCGCCGGTAGAGCGTTTCAAACTGGTCGCGCTGGAGTGGACGCGTCTGGTCAATGTCACGGTCACGGAACTGGATGATGACGCGTTGGTCTTGGACGTCGGTGATGCGAATGCGATTGTTGGAGAGTGGGGTGATGAGCGTTGCCTCCTCGTGAAGGGCATCGAGTCTCTCCAAGAGCGTATTCCAGGTGACGCTGAAGGGCATACGTAGCGATTGTCCGATACGGCCCTAAAGGTTGGTCTGGGGCCGTGCTACAGACGTAACGACGGCAGTATTACACCCCCTCAGGGTGTCATAGAACAGTTCGCACACCCATTTTTGTCCTCCTGGATCGCTCAGTACAGTCGAATCAGTTATCGGATTCCGTTTCTCCATCTCCACGACGACGGAGAAAAATAACAATGATAGCAACAATGGCGACACTTGCGATGAGTTTTGACCGCGACATACCAAATTAGTGTACGCACTATCGCATAAAAAGTGTGCGGCTACCGAAGAACGGGTGGCAGCGTTCCGCTCCAAGTAACCTTCAGTACCTCACAAAGCGTCGCCAGTTAGCCTGACCTGAGTCACCTGATCTGTTGCGATGAGTCGTCGGTAGCGGGTGAGGAACGCTGGTCGAAGACACTGGCTGTCGCTGTCGACGGCGATCAGCCGCCGACGCAGCGTTGCCACTTACAAAGCCACTTGCTCGGCCGCTGTTACCGCTGAACCGGTCGCCAAGTGGTCGGTTCGCGGGAACGGTTCGAAACACCGCGAGGGCCGTCCACGCGGTCAAACAGGACAACCCCTGAGAGCAGCTACTCGTCGAGTGTCACGTATTGGTGCTCCCACTCGCGGCGAGCAGCAATCTCTCGCTGTCCACGCCGAG
Source organism: Halobacterium sp. MBLA0001 (assembly GCF_049705385.1). Classification (NCBI taxonomy): domain Archaea; kingdom Methanobacteriati; phylum Methanobacteriota; class Halobacteria; order Halobacteriales; family Halobacteriaceae; genus Halobacterium; species Halobacterium sp. MBLA0001. The sequence continues at coordinate 42,934 of NZ_JBNAMQ010000010.1, read as the reverse complement.
TGAGCGCATAGGAGTTTGTGCGCTGGTCTAACTTGCCTTTCTCAACCAAGCCCTTGTCAACGAGTGTATCGAGGTTCGGGTAGAGCCGGCCGTGGTGAATCTCGGAGGTGTAGTACTCCTCCATCTCAGCCTTCACAGCAAGCCCGTGTGGCTCGTCTAACCCTGCAATGACATACAGTAAATCACGCTGAAACCCCGTCAAATCGTGCATACGCTGTAGTTCAGAGACGCGAAACATAGAGCTTCGGAACACAACGCCCCCAAGACCACCGTTCGAACGGTTTCCGGTGAATGGGGTACAGCCACTCCAGTGGCCACCTAACCCTGTTTGTCGTCCAATTCGAGGGCGGCGAGTGGGCAATAGTCGTTCGATCGGACCATGACCCGGAGCGTGAGCATGGCTACGACGTCGCCGAAAAGGGCGTCTACCTAGACGTCTACCGAGACGAAGAGAAGTATCAGTACCTCACAAAGCGTCCTCAGTTGAGTCAGTCTGAGGTCTGATTTCTGTTGCGGAGTGCAGTGACCGACCGCGATCTCCTCACAGATCGACGGGAAGCTGTCGCTGTCGGCGGCGCTCAGCCGCCGACGCGACAGCGTCGCCACTCAGTGCGGGGGCTGTCCCGGTCAGTGGTTAGCGGTGGAATCGGTCGTCAGGTGGTCGGTTCGCGGGGACGGCCCGACGCACCGCGAGGGCCGTCCACGCAGCCCGTCGAACCATATTCACGAACTCCTTGTACGGCCACCACCACAGGCGACGCCCGCCTCGGCGCGGCGTCGCCACGTATTCATAGTGGAGATACCGCCAAACATTCTGTAGCAGCAGACTCACTACGACGTACAGCAGTCTCACCGTCGCGTCTCGTGTCGTTGTCGTCGCTATCGCTTGCTCGGACAACCGATAGCTCGATTCGATACCGAAGCGTTTGCTGTAGTGGTATCGAGCCTGGCGTGGTGTCTCGATGAACGGCGCGTCAGCGGCGTAGCCGTGACGCGCCACGCCGTTCTCGTCGTACCGTCCATTCAGGTATGTACAGTCGATGTAGACGGGAAACTCGACGGTCCAGCTGTGACCGTCGAGTTTCCCTGTCAGGTTGTGTTGAATAATGCGACTCCATCCTTCCGAGAGTTCCTGCTGAATCGCTTCACCCCACCGGATGATCGGAACCACATAGGCGTAGTTGTGCGTCTGTAACAGCGTGAGACACTTGCTGTCGTAGAATCCGCGATCAAGATAGACGGCCTTGACGTCGGTGTCAAGGCCGTCGAGGACACCGAGGAACTCAGCGAGGACACTGCTGGCGGTGTCGCCGTCTTCGAGACGGCGCACCGCCAGCGTGTAGCGTTTGTTCTTCACACGCGCGTAGAGTGTGGCGTAGGCGTGGAATGCGGTGGTTCCACGCTTCGCTTCCGAGTGGTAGAGAGCGTCTGTGTCGTCTTCATCACCGTAGTAGGGTCGCAGGTGGAGGTCTGCGCAGACCTCCACCTGCTCGGGAAGCAGCTCAACGATGTCTCGTCGAAGAAGCGTGTTAGCGACTCGTTCGAGCCGTTCGGGCTCGAACTTCGTCCGTAGATGATAGAGAATCGTGTTCGCCGATGGGGAGTCTTCACTGGAGTTGCACAGCGTAGAGACCGATGTCCCGTCGGCGCATGCGCCGACGAGGACCTCGTAGATGTCCTCAGCTTCGATTTCAGCAGTAGCGCCGAGGTCAAGATCAATTTCATCGCTGAGCGTGTTGACGAGAAAGTTAAGGAGCTGGTCTTCGTGGATTTCACTGTCTGCTTGCTTGGTCTTGAACACACCATCAGCAAGCAGACGTTCTAACTAACCGGCTTTGTGATGTACTGAGTATCGGTCAGAAGAACTCTTCCCGCCAATGCAGCCGAGTGAGGCGCTCACGTACGCCAAAGACCAGATACCAATGCAGCCCGAGCGCTACGGCACGAGGTTCGAGGAATGGCACGAAATCAGGGCCCAGTGACCGACGAGGAGTTCGATGAACTCCACGAGGAGATGGACGAGCAGCGCGACCAACTGCACGAAGATCTCGCGGAGAACCTCGGCGGCGACTCCGACGACTACGACGTCCGTCGCGACGTCGACGGCTCATCCTCAAGCGGCGAAGCGGTCACCCACGGCGGCGAGTAGTTCTACAGCCCCGTTTCCGGCCTGCTGTACCAAGAAAGCGTCCCGAAAACCACCGTTTAGAACGTCAATACTGGCGAATTGTTCGTTTCAGCAGCTATCCTACCACCCTATCAGAATGGTCCTTCTGAGAGGTTCGACCACAGTACACTCTGATAGCGGAGTTCACCGCGGTGAGTCTTAACCAACAACTCGCCCCAGAGGTGGCGGCGTGTTGGTTAGGTATTCTGCGTGTCTGACGTAAGCTTTTCACGCAGTGCATGCATTGCACGCACAGCACCCAATGAAATCTTTCGCTATCAGCCAACAGAAAGGCGGCGTGGGCAAGACCACAAACACCATCAACATTGCCGGGGCACTCGCCCATCGAGGCCACCAAGTGCTCGCGATCGACGCCGATCCTCAGGGCTACCTCACCAACACCCTCGGCTTCCGCGAGGCCTACCAAAGCGACCCGCCGAGCCTCTACGACGCCATCAAGACGCCCCACGACCACGACGCTGCGGACCTCGTCGTCGCCCACGCGGAGTTCGACGTCCTCCCCGCGAACATCGACATGTTCCAACTCGAGCAGGACCTCATCGCCTCCGGCCGCCGGCCACGCCAACGCTTCGGTGACGTCCTCGACCAGCTCCAGGACTACGACTACGTCCTCATCGACGCCCCACCCAGCCTGGGCCCGATCAACGACAACGTCCTGCTGGCCGCCGAGGACATCATCATCCCCGTCGAGGCCGACGACTCGTCGGTGCTCGCCATCGAACACCTCCTCAACCAGATCGAGAGCCTGGAGCGCGGCTACGACGTCGACATCCGGGAACGCGCTATCCTCATCTCGAACGTCAACTACCCCCTGGACAACGAGCAAGCCGACGCCATCGCCTGGTTCGAGGACACGTTTGACGGCCGCGCACCAGTCTTCGAAGTTCGCAACCGGGCTGCTATCAAGCGTTCGCTGGGCGCTGGTGGCTCCATCTTCGGCGAGGACGCCGAGGAGACAGACATGACCACTGTCTACGATGATGTGGCTGCGACCCTCGAGGAGGTGGAGGGCTGATGCCGAACGGAGATCGTGACGACGTCGCCGACCGCCTCAGCCGTCGCTTCGACAACGACGAAGAGGCCGATGAAGTAAGCGGCGAAGAAGAGCAGGCAGCGAACGCTCAGCAGCCCCCTCATGAGGAGAACGCATCGGATGCAGGGAACGAAGAGAACGAGGGAGGCAAGATGAATGCAGAGGCTGAGGTGAGTTCAAGGAATGCAATGCACGTGAGGAACGTGAAGAGCGAGTGGACCTCAAAGAGCTTCTACCTCCCCGAGTTTCTGAAAGACGACCTGAAGACGACGTACAAGGAGACGGATCTCGAGTTCGAGATGGAGCGCGGCGAGGAGCTGCCGAAGACCCGGCACTACTACCCCCTCGTCGTGGCACTGGGCATTGAACGCATTGCACGCATGGACCCCCAAGAAATCAATGAACGCATTGAAGGCCTTGAAGAGCGCGGCGAGCCAGAGTAGCTTCCACCTACGCGTTCGCGACTCCTCGAGACTGTGACGTTTGGGCCCGCCGCGGCGAATCGTCGAAACGGACGCACCGCTTCGAATTCCGTATTGCAGCATGCGGTTTACACACCGCGTTTGGAGGGTGTTCTCCAGCTGTCACCCCCAGGTAGCGGCGTGTAGAGCACCATCGTCGGGACGTGAATCCCGGGGGAGAACCCAGACAGACGCGTGTTCTCGCCGTCTCCGTGGCTTCTGGTGCTGTCTAGGCGGATTAGAATATTATCTCCTCACGCGGTTCGTAACGGGTGCTGTAGAACGATGCCGGCACGATTGGCGCATCAATGAAGGCATCAACACGGACGCGCTCGACGGACTCTTCCAAAACAACCAGCTCACGATGCCCCTCCAGTTTGAGCGGATTCGACGACCGCGATCATTAGTGCCGGCAATCATGGAGACCCAGTCATCACAATCGAATCACACCGCGAAGTGGGCAGGTGTAGTGAACGGATAGTCCGCCTCGTTTGAGAGAAAAACGCCATATAAATCGTTTAGAACACCCTCTAGAAGAACCACCCCTGCGTTGGTCTTCTCACCAATACCCTTATTGCATTGGCTGACGAACCAATAGACGAGGATGGCCTCACCCACCGGCGACGACCTGGATGGTGTAAACGAGGCGAAGAAGTACCCAGACGGAACCGTCGTCCGCGTGTTCTGCATGCGGACCAACCGCGACGCATACCCATCCGGGTGGGCGTACAAGCTCCACTACGGCGCGACGGAACCGGACCCACCCCACACGCTTGACGATGGGACGATTCGCCGGTACGACAACTCGCACGAAGACACCAAAGGACACGAACTGCACGTCGCACCAGACTCGGACCCAGACATCATCGAGTTCCCCGGGATGGTCGAACTCTGGGAGCGATTCTGGAGCGAAATCCCAAAATCCCAGTTCGAGGTCACGTGAGGCCATCACACCACGGTGATACCCATGACTGACTCCACGCCGCCGCTGCACCCGATGGAGCGCGAACAGCTTCGCGCCGAATCAACCCTCGTCGTGACCGTGACGCCGTCCAGCGAGTTCCACGACGACGTCACCGACAGCATCGCGGCGCTCGAACAGGGCGACGCGATGGACTCGACACCGACGCTCTCGTTCACCAGCTACGACGATTTGATGGACACGCTGACTCCGCGCGTTCTCGAGCTCATCGAGGCCATCCGGCAGGAAGAACCAGCCAGCATCAACGAAACCGCACGGGTCGTTGACCGGGACGTGAAAAACGTCCACGAGGAGCTCAGTCGGCTTGCCCAGCTGGGCATTATCTTCTTCGAGGAAGATGGCCAGCGGAAGCGCCCGGTCGTCTGGTTCGACGAACTCGTCATCAACCTCCCGTTCGATCCTGAAGCTGGCGACACGGCCGCCGCGGCACCATAAGCCAGTTCTAGAGACGGGTTTTCCCGCTCTCAACCCTACCTTCGCGAACCACAAACCCGGTTCCTCATCACCATCTTCCGACGGTTTCCGGTCTCACATTACACGTAGTCGCTGAACCAGTCTGGTGCGCCCGTATACTCGGCCCAGCAGCGGTTGTGGCAGGGTTTCCCACGTTGGTTGGGGATCGCCTCGTCGAGATCGACTTTCTCGCCGCAGAGATCGCACTCAGCACTATGGCCGTGCATTCGCTGGTCAGTCGAGAGGCCTTTCGTCTCGATGTAGAGCTCGTGAAGCGCCCGCGGCGTCAGCCGCACCAGTATCTTCTCCCGGTCCTCCTCGTTCTCTCGCTCGGGGGTGTACGTCAACACCCAGTCCTGCCCCTCCTCACCGTCGCCAGCTGGCCCGAGCGAAATCGTCTGCGCCAACTCATCGGGGATGTAGTGCCATTCGTTGTCCGCGAACCGCGGATAATGGCCGTCGGGTCGCGGGTTCTCAGGATCGACATCATCGTCAGTCATGCGAGGCCAGCCTCCTCGAAGGCTTCATTCACGACCTCGGGCGTGGGAGCGTTCAGGTAGGGCTCGATCGCCTGGAACGAATCCCAACCCCCAACCTGCATCACGACCCGCGGGTTGACCTGTTCGTCGACGAGAAGCCGCTGGGCGAACCGCCGCCGGAGATCGTGGCTGGACACATACTGGAAATCGTCGTCGCCGGTCTCCTCAGCAGCACGCTCGGCGGTGCGCTTGACGACGTCCCGGACGCCGCGCTCGGAGAGATCGATGAGTGACTCGTGGCGGTCAATGCCCTCGGCGTTCGTGTAGCGGTGGATGTCGCCCTCGACGTCAGGTGGCAGGTAGGCATCACGCGGCTTTCCGCCGTTCCCAGTGGTGTCTTTCCCCTCAGGAACGCGGAGACGGTAGTGGTCGCCGTCCTCGGTGCGTTTGACGTGCTTAGGGTAAATCTGGGGCACCTCAAAGGCGCGAAGGCCGACGTAGCCGCCCAGTTGGATGACGAGGTCGTCGCGATGGCTTGCTGCGGCCCGCCGCAGTTCGTCAAGTTCGGCGTCGGTCATCCAGACCTTGTACTCGTCTTCCTTTGCGGTCGCCTCCAGTCTCATGCAGACTTCTATAATAACCTTGCACTTAGTGGTGTGGGGAGCGCCCTGATCGAGGCGCTTTAGGAGTAGATATCGGATGTTCGCTTCCGACTTGTCCTACAAGTCGTCACTAGATCCTAGCTGCGTACTCAACACACATCCCTTGGCCAGTTTCTAATCAGTATTGAACAGACAGGGATGCTAAGTACAAATGCCTATTTGTCGCTGGTGTGCTGACGTGTATTTAACCGCCGCTATAGACGATATTGTAGTACCCGCGGTACTCGAAACCCGTGAGGTAGCCTCCGCTGTTTCCTCCTACGCGGTTTGAAACCCTGCTTGGTTTCATCGTACTCAGGCAGTGCCCCTAAGGGGGTATGGGTAAAACGGGCCGGCGCAAAACGCGCCGGCCCTTCCGCAACCGCGCCCGCGACGCTACCGGCCGCGTAGCTGCCGGACACGCACTCTACGCAGGGAGGGGAACGAACGATGCTCCGGCCGGCTACCCTGCCGGACCACCTTAGAACCCCATGCAAGTACGGCTAAGCCCCCAAATCCAAAACACTCCCCACCGTTCCGCAGCTGCACCCGCAACAACCCTCCTTTCTGGAACCGCAATCCAGACCTATACGCCGATTATCTGAAGAACTCCGACGGCGATAATCAATACAGCCAGTATTGCTGAGAGGTACTGGGCTCGACGTGGCCGCAGATAATTCAACCGGTAATATTCTCGGTCGTACACCATGAACGTATAGAGACGGAATAGACGATTGCCGCTCTTTTTGTTAATTTCGAGGTGGTCGTCTCGGTCTCTAATTCGAAACTTATCCACGACGACGGCAGCGCCTCCCTGGTATGATAACATATCTAACTCATGGTCAATTGTTTGAGTTTCCCCGGGTTCTAAATCCACGACGACTGGTGTGTGCGTGCCCGATTCATAATCTTCCGGAGAACGCTCGAAGGAAAGACGGAGATTGGTTCTCCCCTGAATCGGTTTCTCTCCGGTGTTCTCTACTTTTATTTGGAAAGTGGGAGATTGGTCCGTAAAGTAGACAGATCGGCGCGGCTCTAAATCATCCTCCACCACCTCAATCGAGATTTCGTCATGGTGATTGAGAGTTTGGTAAGCAGGCATATCGGGCGTAAATGTTGTTCTCCTATTAAAACCCACATTAACTAATTCAATTATTCAACCTGAACAGAGGTCTCTGGTTCGGAGATATTGACCTCAATACGTCGCGTCGAGATCGTCTCGGCCAGCTCGTCGCGGACGCTCGGCGGGAGGTCGGGATGCTCCAGCGCCTCTTCGACGCCGGCGAGAACGTCACCGGCGACCTCGCACGCGATAAGCACGGCCTCATTCGTCTTTAGCTAAGCCGGAAATGCCGAGTGAACGCCAATCTACTGGATCGGCGACTCCTGATGAGAACCGCTTAGACGCTGGAATCGTTCTCACCAACCCAAAAATTAGCTCTCCGGCCAACCCGCCGCAGTCTTGCGATTTGTCTCTTAGCTAAAGACGAATGAGCACGGCCTTCGTCTTGTTACAGTCGAAGCGCTCGGCGGCCGCCTCGATTGTTTCCTCGCGGTGCGCGTACTCTCCGTCGGTTCGGATTCGCATACTCGTCTCGTACACACGAGCCCTGATAACCGATTGATTTGGCTGACTGGAACCCCGATTTTGGGGTGAAATCCGACAATTCCTATCGGGAGTGAGGTAGGTTCAGGGGTGCGCGAGCACGACCGGACTCGAATATGCACACGAGCGATCGCGGTCTCGTGTGCATATCGGGTCGAGCGCTCACGTCGACGCGCAACCCCGAGAGGGAGCGTGGCGAGAGGTTCTTGTCTTTGACCTCAGTACTTCACAAAGCCGTTAGTTGAGAAGTCCGCTTGCTGAGTTGTGACCAAACAAACAGAGCAAGCGGACAGTGAAATCCACGAAGACCAGCTCCTTAACTTTCTCGTCAACGTTCTCACCAGCGCATTCACGCTAGATCTTGGTGAGAACGCAGAAATCGACCCAGAGGACATCTTCGAGGTCCTCGTCGGCGCGACCGCCGACGGGACCTCGATATCCACCCTCTGCGAGAAGAGCGAAGACGCTCCCTCTGGCAACGGTGTTCTTCATCATCTCCGGACCAAGTTCGACCTCGAAACCGTCGAATCTACCGGGAACACGCTCCTCCAACAGGATGTTCTCGAAACCCTCCCTGAGCAGGTGGAGGTCGCTGCTGACCTCCACCTGCGGCCCTACTACGGTGACGAAGACGAGACAGACGGCCTCTACTACAACGAGGCCAAAGCAGGAACGACTGCGTTCCACGCCTACGCCACGCTCTACGCACGCGTGAACAACAAGCGATACACCTTGGCGGTGCGCCGTCTCACCGACGGCGACACCGCCAGCGATGTCCTCGCCGAGTTTCTTGGACTGATCGATAGCTTCGAGTTCGACGTCAAAGCGGTCTATCTCGATAGCGGCTTCTACGACGGGAAGTGTCTCACGTTACTCCAAGCGCACAATTTCGCGTACATCGTCCCGGTCATTTCGTGGGGCAAGAAGATCAAGACCGAACTCACCCAGGGCTGGAGTCGTGAGATCACTCACGATCTCACGACGTCCTATGGCGAACACGAGTGGACCGTCGAATTTCCGGTGATGATCGACTGTACCTACAAGAATGGTCGATACGATGAGCATGGGGTGGCGCGTCACGGCTACGCCGTCGACGCGCCGTTCATCGACGAGCCACGACAGGCTCGATCCCACTACAGCAAACGCTTCGGGATCGAAGCGAGCTATCGCCTCTCCGAGTCAACGATTATCTCGACGACAACGCAAGATCCCACGAGACGGCTGTTGTTCGTTGTTCTCAGCCTCCTGATTCAGAATGTCTGGCGGTTCTTGCACTGGGAGTACGTGGCGACGCCCCGCCGAGGCGGGCGTCGCCTCTGGTGGTGGCCCTTCGAAGAGTTCATCGATATGGTGACCCGGGCAGCGTGGACGGCCCTCGCAGTGCGTCGGTCCGTCCCCGCGAATCGTCCACCGGACGACCGGTTTCACCGGTAACTAGTAATCGAGTACGCCTTGCCGATCAGTGGCAACGCCGTCGCTGTCGGCGGCGATTGCCGCCGACGCGACGGCTTCCCGTCTCTCGTCGTCGGAATGGATCTTCAGAACACAAATCCAGCTTTGGTTCGTCGGTAACTCACGATCCAGCATCAGTTAGCTCCGGATGCTTTGTGAGGTACTGGACCTAGTCGATATTCACTCACTCATCTTCACAGGAGGAAGCAACATGTTTAGAACCATAGCTACAGGTATGACCTGCTGCGGGGAGGGAGAGGGGTCATAATGGGAAAGCCCGAGATACGCGATTATTAACAGAATACTGCCCCGTGAAGCGTGCTTACTAAGCTCCTTGGTGTCTGCAATTCCCAAAGATTCGGCAACCCAGAGAGAAAAAGAGACACCCATCTCAATCCCATTCTGAACCAACCAGTCTGGTTGACCTTCCTGAACCGGGCCAGAACCAGTCGGAGAGTTATCTGGTAGGTCACCTAACGCAGACTGTACCTCAGTCGCTCTTGTTGCCGCTTCTACAGCTTCGAGTGCTGGCGATATATCGAGCGCTCCTGCCGTAGCTACCGCTTCGAGAGCGGGTGACACATTAAGTGAACCAGCCGTAGCTACCGCTTCGAGAGCGGGTGACATATTAAGTGAACCTGCCGTAGCTACCGCTTCGAGAGCTGGCGACATATCGAGCGCTCCTGCCGTAGCTACCGCTTCGAGAGCTGGCGACATATCGAGCGCTCCTGCCGTAGCTACCGCTTCGAGAGCTGGCGACATATCGAGCGCTCCTGCCGTAGCTACCGCTTCGAGAGCTGGCGACATATTAAGTGAACCAGCCGTAGCTACCGCTTCGAGTGCTCTCGGCACATCTACCGCTCCCGGTTCTACTCCCTCTGCTTGCGCGAATGCTTGTGTTTCATCTTCGTCCGGGTGACTATCGCTATGCGATTCGTCGTCCTCCATTAGATAGTTGTTAGTTAGTTATCAAAGTAAAGCTAGTCCCCAGAACAGTGACTCTCGCGTAGCGGTACGGTGTGTTTTGGATTGGTGGCCTTAGCCACACTCGTACGGGGGCTAAGCGAGTCCGGCAGGGTAGCCGGCCGGAGTGTCGACCAGTACCTGTCCATGGGTAGAGCGCGTGTCCGGCAGTTACGCAGCCGGTAGCGTCGCGGGCGCGGTTGCGGAAGGGCCGGCGCGTTTTGCGCCGGCCCGTTTTACCCATACCCCCTTAGGGGCTCGTCGCGCAGACCCCACCTGATTCTGTTGAGAATTACCGGCTAAGTACAGGCCTCCCCCTCACCGAAGCCTTGACGGATACTCGTTGGTAATCCTCTGACAGATTCGCCGTGCGACTACTGTTAACCAACAGAATAGCGCTTTCCAGTGGAATGTTGGTTAACTCCGGGCGATTTCTGATTGCCGCGCCGATTACTCGATTCGGATGATCTCATCGTTCCCATCTTGACGTCGCTCTCGGATTTCGGCCCTAGGACTGCAACACCTACTAGGATATCAGAGGGGACTTATTCAACCCAGTAGAAGGCAAATAGACGAATGCATGATTTAACTGGATTCCAGCGGGACATCTTGTATGTAATTGCTGGGCTTGAGCAACCGCATGGGCTCGCAGTCAAGGACGAACTCGAGGACTACTACGAGCAAGAAATCAATCATGGGCGGCTGTACCCGAATCTCGACGACCTCGTCGACAAAGGCCTTGTAGAGAAAGGGCAGCTCGACAAGCGTACAAACTCCTATACGCTGACCGGGCGTGGCCGCCGCGAGATTACTGCTCGTCGCGACTGGGAAACCCAGTACGTCGACTTCACCGAGTAACAGCCCATTTCCAGCGTTCCGGGATGGGTGTCACTCACTCCAGCAACACTGCCCCCTTCGCGTAGTAGTCGCTCGATAGCTCCGTGGACTCACTCAAGCAGGCCGAGTTCAGTGAGGCGGTCTTCGACGTGTTTCAGTGCGGACTGTGCGTCCTCAGATTCATTTGCGCCGGTAATCACGAGTTTCCCACTGCCGAAGAGGAGAACGACGACGTCGGGGTCGTCAAGCCGGTAGACGAGGCCAGGGAACTGCTCGGGTTCGTACTCGATTTGCTCTAATCCCAGCCCGATTGCGATTGCGTTCAAGTTCAGCGATTGCTCGAGACTCGCGCTGGAGACAATATTCTGCACCTCAATCGGCGGATTACTGTCGACATCGATGCCTAACTCGCGGATGTCCTCAAACACAATCTCGAGGGTTTCGTGAACGTCATCGACGCTTTTCGCGCCGGTGCAGACGACTTTGCCCGAGCGGAAAATCAGCGTGGCTGACTTCGGCTCCTGGAGGCGGTAGACAACCCCAGGGAAGTCCTCTGGGTTATACTCGGCGCCAGGCAGATCCGTTGCGAGTTGATCGAGGGCAAGTTCTTGGCCGATGTCACTAGATGCAACGACGTTCTCGATATGGATCGTGTCCGCCAGCGTGCTCATACGGGGTATTCGTCGGACAAATAACTTAAATAGCGGGTGGAAATGTGTGGCGCTGGTGAGGCCCTCAACGGCTAATCGATTCGAGTATAAGCCGCTAAGTAGAGACGAACCACTTACCGCGAGTGATTTGGGTGTAATCGGTTTGGGATTCTGCTCCACAGGACTCAGCTCGACTTATTTTTTAGGTTTGGAACAGGGATGAATCCAACCTCCTACTCGTCGCTCACCCTGGGTTCCCAGATTTCAGGCTCTACGTCCTTAGGCTGATACAGTGGGTGATTCGGATGCCCATGCTTTGTTGTATCCAGTGCATGTAGTTCAGAATTAAGAGCCACTGCCACCTCTACCTCACGGTCTCCCACAGCCTCGTTTGCTCCCCATGCAACCACCACCTTGTCTGCTTTATCGGAAATATCCTCTAGATGTTCGTCATTCTCTGGGCCGACTGGTTTCTCAACTTTATTAAGTTCGTTCGGGTCGGAGGTGCGATATGCGTAGAGATTCCCGACGACAAGTTCCCCGTAACCCCAGTCTTCAGCGTATCCGACACAACGTCGAATAGTGGGGTCGTCTTCAACCTCATCAGCAGTACTCGGGTTCAGCATGATAAAGGCGAGAGTGGGTTTCTCGGAATCCCAACTACGTCGAAGTTGATACCGATACTTGCGTTCATCACTAAGAACCGCACTAGTATCTGCGTTTGACACCACAGACGACAGCTTCTCTACTAATGTATGAGTCTTCGGCTGTCGCACATTATTGGCCCTCTTGTCCCATTCAATACGGCTTGTAATGGGCACCCGCTAAATTGGCAGTCTCACTGGGCGGTTGTTCCAAGTCGGTTGTTCGCGAACCCACTCCTCGTGGCTGTTCCAATACCACCCTCGACAGGGGAGGAGCTCAGAGCCGATACGTTGCGATTTCGGAACTGCCACATTCAGCGCAGCGCTCAACGTCCGCAGACTCCAAGGTCGTCCCACAGCGCCGGCATTCGACAATCGAGTCAGTATCTGTCCCACCGAACACACGGGTGAGTCGCCGGATCATGCGTTTGGATCGACAACGCCGCCACAGCGCGGGCATTCCGCCCAGTACCGTGCGTCGTCGCCGGTCTCGTACTCGACGAGGACATGCCGGTGGCGGATTGAGTCGCCACATCGGGGACAGACGCCAACTCGTGGATTCTGCGAGGGCATAGCTCGTGTCTCAACCGTGGGGTGGACAGCCTTCGACAGAGAAGGCCAGGTCCGTGGTGCGAGCGTGTGACAGCGGGTGTATCGCTCCCGCTATGGGATCCGGGGGGCTACAGCCACATATAGGTCAGCCACCCGGAGTGCCCGATGAGGGAATATCAGCCAAAGACATCCCCGTACTCAAATCGGCCAACTCAATAGAAAGTGAAACGCCTCGATGGCAAGCCCCGAAAACCCGGCCTACGGCGCCTGTAAACCATTATTCGTTCCTCGAGGACACACCGTCTTCGAAGTATCATCTCCCACCCCTACACACCGTCTTCGAAGTATCATCTCCACCCCCACACCGTCTTCGAAGTATCATCACCCAGCCCACTAGCTGGATAGTGTCCACTATAGGGAATCTACGTGCTCCTCCCAGCCGTCGACAGCATAGGCATCATCGGGCGCATTCTCATGTACCTGTGCGGCGGCGTCGACCGACTCAAGCCGCCGTTGAAGCTCTTCTGCACGCTCTACTGGGACGTAATAGGCTCCCTGAGACCGTTCGACGAGGTCGTCTTCGGAGAGGGTGGTCATCGTGTCTGCTGCGTCCGCTTCACGAATGTCTGTGCTGGCGGCAATCTCAGGCGGCGTAAATTGCTCTCCGCGATTGCGGACGAGAAAGCTGAGCGCGTCGTATTCGGGAGTGCCTGGAAGTACCAGATGCGGGTTCTCGTCGTTCGGGCCACCCATGAGTTCACTGCTAGGAGGGTGTCATACAACAGTTCACATAGCCATCGACGGACGTAGCGGTACCAGCGCCGAGGCTGCTATATACGGCCCCACAGGAATCACAGCCGCTACGCTGAATCGTGTTAGCCGAGCAAGAATAGTCAGTATAACGAAATAAATAACCGGCTTCTACATGGTTATAAGCGGCGTGCACCCGGTGCACGGTCTTCTAAGACTGTAACGCTCTGCAAAGGTACCCAAAATGACTATTGCATGTGAAGAGTTCTATGACACGCTGGGTACAGTTCTAGTTCCCGAAGTCAGACTAAAGCTTCTCTCAACCCACATTCTTCTCCTTGGGATAATTGTTATAGGCACGACAGAATCACTAGTTCACAGAAACTACAAAGGGTAATTTCGAGTGTATTGGAGTGTTATTCTCCGTAATATTATGGGCTATGAGAACCCCCTATAGACCATATCGAAGGCTTTGAGTGGGTTAGAGGAAACCGGTTCAACTGGAAAGGGCTGAAAAAGGGTTAGGAGAAAGGACAGCTGGCGGTTGCCGCCGTCCCCTTCCCGCTGTGCAGGACATACAGGCGTAGTTGGTTATTTCAGTTTTGTGCGCCGTTATAAGCGCAGACCCCTCCAATGAGGGTGAGGACTCCACCCAATACAACGTCAGTTCCGCCACCAGAATACGGATTCTCACTTTCTGACGGTGTTATTGTACTACACTTTCTCTCTCGTGCTTCATGCTTGGCCTCCATTATTTCAACTTCGCTACCCTCCTCCTTAATCTCAGAGAAATTATCTGGTAGCTTTGATTCGTTGGTTTCATAGTGGCAGACCTCTGATTCTTGTGCTTTAGTTTCTTTCCACTCTTCTGCGGCTTCCTGTTTATTCATTCCCGTAACTACTGTACTTGCACCAACGACAATTAGCAGAACCCCAACTATGAGAAGAACCACTCCTTTCGTTGACATACATTCCTCCACCTAGTCCAGTCAAAAATATTCACCGAAGTCTCCACAGATATCTCCAACACTCGGTACAGTGTGCCATAAATAAGCCTCACACCCTCTACACGGTGATTTTGACTGCTTCATCTCACGTTTGATTCAGTGAACAGCGCAGCCCAGATTTTATTCATTCGATAATATTTGAAAATCCTGGTCGAGAACTATTGTATGACACGCTCTAGTGAAAGCAAATCGAGTGTCCGTACTGTCCTTCTCCATCACATCCCTAAATTCCACTAAGTCTTCCCCAGTGAGATGCATTGAAGATAGTGAAGAGGAATATACGGTCATTTGTTTCCTATCGACTTACCTAAGCTATGAGGGTGTCATAGAACGAGTAGCACACCAAAGAGCAGGGTGAATGCTGAGGTGGTATGGACTCAGCGACCCTGCAGGATGAGCCTTCGGTAGAGTCGTTCTTCAATGTCGCGGAGACGGAGACGTTAGCGTTGTTTGAGCACCTTTCCTTCGAGTTCCTCGAAGAGTTCGACGTGTTCGCCCCGGCGGAGACGGGGCGAACACGAGAGCACGAACCACCAGAGCTGATGCGTGGCTTCCTCCACTGCTACTACAAGGACATCTACGGTATTCGGCCGGTTGAGCGGGAGCTTCAGAACACAGTTGTCTGGTTGAGCTGTGGGTTCGATCGACCGCCGTCAAGAGACGCGGTCGATCGCTTTCTCACCGACCTCGAACACGTCGTCGACGAAGTCTTCGACCGACTCGTCGAGCAGGCCGCCCGGCGCGGCCTGCTCGACTTGACCTACTGCATTGATTCAACCGACGTGAGGGCGATGCCCGCCGATCAAGACGCGTCGAAGTGCTACGATCCAACCGACGACGAGTACTACTACGGCTACGGTTGCACGATTGTCTCGACCGGGCAAAAGATCCCGATCGCAGCGGAGTTCACAGAGAGTAAGCAAGCACCAGAGGAGACGGCGATGCGCGTCACCCGTGACGCGCTCGCCGTCGAACAGCCGGTGTGGATGGTCGGTGACAGCGCCTACGATACGCTCGACTGGCACGACCACCTGCTGGCCGCAGGGGTCGTGCCAGTCGCTCCGTACAACGCGCGAAACACCGACGACCCGAAAGATATCGAGTACAGGGTCGAAGACCGCATCGAACAACACAGCGAAGACGTTCAACTGAAGCAGTCCACGTTGGATGAAACGTACAACCGCCGTACGGGAGTTGAACGAACCAACGAATCAGTCAAGGACTGCGGCCTCGGGCGAACGCACGCCCGAGGCCGCGTCCACGCACGGGCGCAGGTGTTCCTTGCGTTGTGCCTTCGCCTCGTCATCGCAATCACCAACTACGAACGCGGAGACAATCCGGGAAGTACCGTGATCACGGTGTGAGAAGAGTTCTATGACACCCTCTGCTAGGGTTAAACTGAAGCCATGTGAAGTATTCCCCAATTCTGCAGTATCTACATCACATCGAGCGGTCTCAGGAGGTACTCCCCACCCCTCGTTTGGAGTGAGCGTATCCACATCCCCCACCCCTCGTTTTGAGTGAAAGTAGTTATCTATTCTAATCTATATTTTTAGTATTCCTATAGTATTTGCTCGATTACTATCGCCTAGTTGCCTTGCGGGGTGGAATACCGGGGGGACCCCCGTGCGAAATGGAGCGCGCAAACCAACTGCATCCCCTTATAAAATCGAGGGTTGAAATCACAAGACAGTGGCAGATTACCACCCCCCGTGTGCGGAATGGAACAGTCGCTCTATCACCCACCCCCGCTTGCGAAATGGAGAGCTCAAGATCGACACCACCCCACCCCTCGTTTTGAGTGAGGGAAATTATATATTAAACCAGATATATCCGGTTTGCTTCGAACGGCCCTCAGGTGCTACTCTCTAGCCCCACTCCTCGTTTTGAGTGAGCGCAGTTCTGTGTTGCAGACCAATTTCCAATTTAGCTGGGTGGGTTTTACCTGGCTGTTTCCCCGTTGAATACCAGCGAGGCCCGTGCGAAATAGCGCTCAAACGAACGGCACTCTCCTTATAAAATCGCGACTCGAAATCCCAAGACAACAGTCGACTACCACCCCCCGTGTGCGAAATAGAGAGATTGAACTATCACACCCCCCGTGTGCGAAATGGAGCACTCAAGATCAGCACCACCCCACCCCTCGTTTGGAGTGAGTCTGCGTATATTTCCACAGTGACTCGTATCCGGCGGGTTCGCAACGAGAAGAAGCCGGTCGTGAATCGAAGCCTCACATCGGGGACAGTCGCCGAGGCGGGAGTTCGTTGAGGGAATTTCTGGAGTATTCGAGGCGGGCGTCGGTAGCCGTCAGCGCTGACGGCTAGCCCACGGTGGACGTGCCGTGTGACAGTCGGGCGAACGCCCCACAATCGAACTCAGGAATTCGCGCCCACATACTTGTCGGGTACGTACAGCAGAACGCTCACCCCACTCGGGTACCAGCAAGAGCCGACAACCAGAGAAAGAGCGCTCCGGGACGAATCAACGGTGTAGCAGCCAGCCATGTCCGTTGCGATACTGGATACCGAATCTGGAGTGGGAACTACTCGTTGGTGGTCTCGCTGCCACTCTCAGTGAAGTATCCATGTTCGGTCTGAAAATGGTCACAGACAGCTTCGGTATCAGGCGGGAGATCAGCACCGCACTCAGTACACGTCGCCATAGTTGCCGGTCATGTTGAGCACACCAAAATACGTTGATATTCGGGTAGCGACCTCTGGCTACCGATTCTTGGGTGAGGTAGTGGGCAACGATACAGGTGGGCGGCCACAGAAAGCCTATACTAGCGGCGTCGAATGGGCGGTGTATGCCGGAGTGCCAGAACTGTGGGAGTCACGTCACCGATGCCTATGCCCGTGTGTTTACGCCGGACGACGTGACAAGCCCACGCGCCTGCCCCAGCTGTGAGACCGTCACGCGGGATCGCAACGGCATCCGTGAGAAACGAACCTAACAACACCCAGACGTCCACGGGCAGGCGACAGCAGGAGTGTCAGAGGACTCGTTCTAAGATGTTTTTCCTGGAGTTGTGACCGACAAGCCGTCGTAACTAGTCGCTATCTCGCGGGTCTGAGACAAGCTCGAATAACCGAGTGGGTTCGTGGACGAGTCGGACGTGGCCGGCTGCTTGGAGGACTTCAAGACGATTATAGACGGTGTTACGGGAGTAGCCGGTCTCATCAACGAGGAGGCCTTTGGTTGCACGGCCTTGGCTCAAGACATCCAGGATAGCGTGGTCTGCTGGCCGCAGATCGCGTTCGTCCATCAGCTTTGTAGTATGGCTGTGCGAAATCCGTGTGCAAAGTACCCAGTCATACGCATAGCACCACCCGAGTTAGCCAACCGACTATGCATGTGCATACTGCACAAATTTAAGTCACCCTCTCCAGAATACCCAAGAACACAACGGAGGCCAGCTCACAGATCAAGTACAGCAACAGCCGCAACAGGCGACCAACCGGCTATAGCGTGGAAGATAACCACACAAGCGTCTTCAGAAACACCACAACCGATGCCTCTCCAGATTGAATACAAATGCCCCAACTGCCGCAGAACTGTTGCGTGGATCTACGACGACGAGGAAGATGAAATGAGAGTGGATCTAGTGACAGGGTGCCCTGGGAATGACTGTACTCGGGTCCACGAAGCAATGGTACGACGAGTCGACGAGGAGGAGGCCACCAAAGTAAAACAACGAGGATACGTCAGGTAAGAACGGGTATCAGCGAGTCAGACGTCAACGATTACACGCCTGCAGAGAGCAGACATCCGCTTATCCTCGTAAACAAACAACATCTCTGACGGTGGAGTCTAGTGAGTCAGCGTGCGTCAACAGGCTGGTCCATCTGTCGACCGGTCCGGGCGTAATTGGTGAACGGATATTTTGTACGGAGATGAGTCGAGAAACATCCTCTTCATCCTCCCTTTGTATGAACATCTGAATTGATTGTCGTCGTGGAACCCCCGTCCGCGAAATGGTCACCGCAAGATGAGCACGATAACGGAGCTAATGGTTCCATTTCGCCAGCTAATACGTCTACTAGTCTAGGCGTCACCGGCGTCGTCTTTGGAATCTGTTTGCTCTACCTCCGCCCATTTGAGGTCAACTTCGATCCAGACCTCCTTGCCGTCTTCCGGCTGGATGTCGTGTTTTTGCCGGATGTTCGATGGGATTGTTACGCGACCTCGAGAGTCCATTTGGAGTGGTTGCTGGCGCCCGATTTCGATTTTCTCAGCCATCTGACTACCGAGTATATGGGCAAGCCTCGGTAAAAAAGTTAATCACACCGTCATTCGCACCTAAAATCGGATTCTACCATTAGTTTTTGTCTCTCACCCCAATCGGGGGATAAAAACTAAATAACCCTCTACATATATACTATATAAAAAGATAGATGGTGGAGGAGTTTATCCATCTACTTTGAACAAAATTATTATGTTATTGCGGTAAGGTAGAGCAGATATGGGTAGAAGCGTGGCCTCACTACCAGACGAATATGTCGACCAACTTAGTGCCGAAGCAGATGAACTCGGACTCTCTCGAAGCAAGTACGTGCGCCAGCGACTCGAAGCAGGTCGTCTTCTCTTCCAGTCCAGCGACAAACTCAGCACAGAGACACTTAATGACCTCATTCGCCAAGATGGATCCTCTGCGGTAGACAACGAATTGGAGAATCCAGACAGCGACATTACAGAAAAACTTCTCGCAAATCTTCCGACCGACGAGAGTCAAGCACTTGAGCAGGACGAACTCCAAAAAGCCGTCTTCGGAACTAAGGAAGAACAACTGGAAGCAATCGAAACAGCGTTGCGGGAGCTAAATGAACGGGGCCAAGTCGAACCCGCGTTCGATGGTGGCTACGTAAAGACCAATGAGTGACCAGAACAACCGCAAGCGCAACTATTCTCGTGTCAATACGGAGGTGCGCGAACGCCGCCGCGAACAGGCGCAAAAAGAATGGCGGAAACGACCACTCAGCCAATTCATCGAACAGAAGCGAGGAGACATTATTGATCAGCATCTCCACGAGATAGAGCAGGTGCTCTATCGGTTTGACCAGCATCTTACTGAGAAGATAGCCGAGCAGGTAGACGCCGATATTCGAGATGTCCGAGATGCCGTCGAAGACGATGTTAGATCCTTCCGCGACAACGTCCTCAAGCAAGATCCGGATTTAAATGATCGTACTGCTGCGGATCGGCTTGGCTTCCTCAGCCAGTTCTATAACGAGCTTGAGCGACAGAATGCGATTGCCGGAAATCCGGTAACTCGTCCACTCTCAGAGTTCCGGGAGACCCATGATTTCGACGCGGGTCGCCCACATATTCCGTTCGCGCGAATGAAACGCTTCGTGAACTGGCTTACGCAGCCATTCAGCCGTGCCCTCTGGCTCTGTGGCCTCAAACACGGAACGCGGCTGGGGGAAGTCCTCAATACTGATTTGCGGTGTCTCCATATCGACCATCCGCTCTTCTGGGAGGTTATCGACGAGCACGATGTCCGCCTTGATCCGCGAATCAGAGATCGGCCAGATACAATTCTCATCTACGAGCAGTTCAATGAGGGTACGGAGATTCCAAACGAGGAACGACCAGGACCAGAAACCGAGGGTGAGGTCCGCGAGCGGGGTAATAAGCGCAAAGAGGAGGGTGGGTCAATTCTGCCGCTCGATTCCGAGTTGAAGACCGCATTACTCGGATGGCTCTTAGTCCGCCCACCAACGCACGGTCACATAGTCCATCCGGTTTTCACGACGTGTGCTGATGCACGCCGCGCAACGAAATCCACAGTCCACCAGAGACTATGGCTTAAAAGCTACTATGTGGATAGTATCCAAAACTTCGCCAAGGAAGAGGAACTCAAGGAGTGTCCCACGTGCGGCGAGGATCTTATTGAGGAGAATCTTGCAGATGCGGATAAGCCAGGGCGGCGGTTTCATTGTCGGCGATGTCGCACAAAGCATTGGCGTTCAATCTACTGGGATAACGGATTGGATACCGCCCAAAAAGTGACATTCCACCAAGCGCGACACTACTTCACGAACGCCCACAGCGTCGGGCATACAGAGCTCCACGAGGATGCAATCCCGGACAAGGTACGAAAGAAGCGGATTCGCGGCGACTCGAATACCGACGGCGACACCGAAGACCAAGTCTACAAACAAAAGAAATACGAGAACTACGACGCTGACGTCCGCGAACCCTACCTGAACGGCATCTACAAGTTCGACATCTATGACGACCCGATTCCCGCGGTTGGTGAAAACGGAGGTACCTGACGTAAACCCAAATACAGCCGTTAGCTCATACTCGGTCTAATATGACCCGCTGCGACGGGGGTTTTCAGATTGAACGCAGGTGGTCCGCGTTGGGCTGGTACATCTCTCCCTTTTCCTTTTGTTTCTCAAGGATGTGCTGGGCCTTCTCAGCGGATATACCCGCCTCCTTGGCATAATCAACAACTGCCTCTATTGGTGCGCCCTCATCATATTCCTCTTCAAGCTGGCCGACAATACGACAAATCACGTCCTCAGTCTCAATCTGCTCACCGGATTTCCCCTGCTCAACAACATCAGCGTCGAAGCTACCAGTCTCAGGATCAACCCCGATATCCTGAAGCGCACTCCGGGCGAGTTCAACGACACGGTCAGCGTCCTCCTGATCAACAGTGGCGGAGAGACGCATCCTGGCGGAGGCTTCTGCCAACCGAACAATCGCTTCGAGCTGTCTTGCTGAAACCGGCACAGGAGCATCTTCGTCCGCCCCGTTCGACCGCAGATCTACGTAAAACTCCTCGATAGTCTCCTTTGCTTCTGGTGCATCCGTTCTAGTTTAGTGGAGAATCCTGTCGCTATCTGCTGATTAGATATCGTCGCAACTACCCGGTTGAGGAACCCGGTGGGAAGTGTGTACTCTCCACCGGACTCGGTAGTTGTTGACCGAATTCAAAGAGCGTTTCCCTCTGATGAGTTGCGCGAGCGCGCTCGCGCAACGAATCTCGTTGAGCGTGAGCGGAAGTTCGACATCGTTGCGCTGTTTTACACACTCTCGTTTGGCTTCGCTGCTGGCTCAGACCGCTCTCTGCAAGCATTTCTCGAACGCTATGTCGAGATGGCTGACTGCGACGACCTCTCTTACGCGGCGTTCCACGACTGGTTCGAACCGGGGTTCGTTGCACTCCTTCGAGAGATTCTCGATGATGCTATCGAGAATCTCGATACTGGACGAGCCGACTTGAGCGGACGTCTCGAACGCTTTCGAGACGTCCTCATTGCTGACGCGACTATTGTTTCGCTGTATCAAGACGCCGCTGATGTCTACGCCGCAACCGGCGAAGACCAGGCTGAACTGAAACTCCACCTCATCGAGTCACTCTCGACAGGTCTTCCAACACGGTTCCGCACAACCGACGGCACGACTCACGAACGGAGTCAGCTACCCACCGGAGAGTGGGTAGCTGACGCCCTCATCCTGCTTGATTTGGGCTTCTACGATTTCTGGTTGTTCGATCGTATCGACCAGAACGGCGGCTGGTTCGTCTCCCGCGTCAAGGACAACGCGAACTTCGAGATTGTCGAAGAACTGCGGACTTGGCGAGGCAACAGCATTCCGCTGGAAGGAGAGTCGCTGCAGGCCGTCCTCGACGACCTGCAGCGACAGGAGATCGACGTCCGCATCACGCTTTCATTCGAGCGCAAACGAGGGTCGGGCGCCAGCGCGACCCGGACGTTTCGACTGGTCGGCCTGCGCAACGAGGAGACCGAAGAGTACCATCTGTATCTGACGAATCTCGGCAACGACGACTACAGCGCGCCCGATATCGCGCAGCTCTATCGGGCGCGCTGGGAGGTCGAACTGCTGTTCAAGGAGTTGAAGTCGCGGTTCGGCCTGGACGAGATCAACACGACCGACGCCTACATCATTGAGGCGCTGATCATCATGGCGGCAATTTCGTTGATGATGAGTCGTGTGATCGTGGATGAGTTACGGTCGCTTGAGGCAAGACAGCGTGAGGTCGAAGCCGCCGCAGACGCCGACGAGTCGGCGTCGCGGCTCCCTCGCCGTCGCTGTTCGCTAGCCGTTGAACGGCACGCTCATCTGATCCAGCTGTATCTCATGGTCGAGTTGGGCTACGAACTGCCGGATTTGGACGAACTGTTGCTGTGGGCATCACGAAATCCAAATCCACACAGAGATCGGTTACGTGAGCAGGTTGAACGAGGTGAGTTCGGCTTTGGCCGCCACTAAACTAGAACGAATGGCTTCTGGTGTCAACGTCGGGAAGCAGTTCCGCCGAGCGTACGCGATATACTTCCGGAGAAGCGAAAGCTCAATCTCCGGCTCAACAGACTCCCGAAGATCATCCTCCGTCTCACTCTCCGCAGACAGATTCTGAGCCCGGAGCTCACCGACGTGGTTTACGTCGAGAATATGCGACGCGACCTCCGAATCACCCGCCTCGTCCACACTATCGATGTGAGTGAAGATGAGATCGAACCGCGACATCAGGGCGGGCGGCAGATTGATTTGTTCACCTAGTGGTTCGTACTGGTCGAACCGCCCGTACTTCGGGTTCGCTGCCGCTGTGATTGATGTGCGGGCCGAGAGGACATCGTTGGCGTCGCCTTTCGAGACCGAAACCGTCTGTTCTTCCATCGGCTCGTAGAGGTTGGCACTCACCTCCTCAGGCATATGATCAAGATCGTCAACTGCGAGATGGCCTTCGTCAGCCAGAACGACAGGTCCCGCCTCGAGCTCCCACGCGCTCGTCCCGTCACTCGTTCGTGTAGCTGCTGCGGTTAACCCCGCACTCGTCGTCCGCGTGCCGTTCGTTCGGAGCGCTTTCGGCGCGAGTTTCGTCGTCGCCTGCAGTAGCCGTGTCTTCGCCGAGCCGGGGTCTCCAACGAGGAAGACGTGGATGTCGCCCCGGATTTGAGCGCCATCTGGGAGGTCCTTGTCGACACCACCGAAGAGTTGCAGAAGAAGGGCTAACTTCTGTTCCTCGTAGCCGTGGACCGACGGCGCAAACGAAGCACACAGTCGCTCGATAACATCACTGGTATTCGCCAAATCCGTGATCTGCTGTTCCTCTGACGTGGAAATCTCGATCTCTTCGAGAGAGTCGGCAGGTTCGATGCTGCTCACCTCGATGTACTTATCCGAGATTGAGGCTGCGGTGTATTCACCGGGATCTTTCATCCGGACGACACCGACTACGGTAATTTGGTCGCCTGGATCAACGGTCCCTGCAATGTCGTCCTCGGCGAATGCGAGGATACTCTCGATGTCTTTGCCGTTCTTATCCCCGATCGGGGATTCACGGAGCTTGAATTTCTGCTGGTCAACCCACTCGGATCGGTCAGAGTCGAGTTTGAATGGGCCTTGACGTTCGCAGGACTCGCACTGATACGGCTGCTGGAGATCTCCGTCAGTGTGTCCAGGTTGTGGGTCCTCAGTTTCCATCCCACAGCGTTGGCAGACAAAGACAGCACGCTCAACGATACTCTGGGTAGAATGTGCTGTGTCGACAGTCCCTGTCACCGAAACGAGCGTGTTGATTGTTCCTGAATCGATGTCCTCCATCGGGACAGTCTCAGAGACATTGTGTACCCGAACGTGGGCCCGCCCGAGGCTGACGTCGACGGGGAGGTCGTACAGCCGGAGGGCTTCCTCGGCGGCCTCCTGGAGCTGGTCGGGGTGGTTGATGTAGTCGTCGGCTAGGTCGGGGTTCATCTGGTAGAGCTTACCCCAGTCCAGTTCGAGGGACTTCGACTTGCGGGGGTACTCGCGGGCGAGCTCCGCGACGTCGTCGCTGTAGTATCGGCGGTAGAACTCCTCGAAAAGGTCAACAAGTTCTTGATTGGCGGCCTGGGCCATACTAGCCATCTATTTGTCAATTTGGGGCCGTGTTTAGACGCTAGTAAGAGCGGCTAAATGTCTAACTTACTAGGAAGTGAAGCGGGAAGAGGAGTTTGTGTCCAGCAAACTCGCCCGCTTCACTGATCGGGTTGTGTCGCTTGCTCAAAAAGCCGTCGTCGGCGAGCCGGATCCAGCGTTCGAAGAAGGTGAAAATGGCTACGCAGACTGGGTGATCGTGGCAATTCACGGCCTCCGCGAGTACCTTGATCACACGTATCGGCGGCTGCTGGACGTGCTTCACGAGATGCATGGAATTGTTGAGAAACTCGGTCTAGCGGTGGCTGAACTGCCTGATTTCACGACCGTGTGTACGCGCAAGCAGGATCTTAAAATGCGAATCTGGCGCGTCCTGCTGCGGTTGTCGGCGGAGTTGCACGATCTCGGCGATGTCCAGGCGATTGACGCAACCGGCATGGACCGGATAGCTGCCAGCCAACACTACGCAAAACGCACGAATTACACGTTCGAGGCGGTGAAAACGACGCTCCTCAGTGATTGCAAGACTGGTGTGATCCTCGATATACATTGTTCGATGGTATGTGTTTAGCCCGAGCTGATTTCGCCACCATCTCATAGGAGGCGCACAAATCGGGCTGTATGAGCTGGCAGCGGAGGTTCGTGATGATCCACAGGGATGGGCTCCGTCGCGGAGCCCATCCCGTTGCCTCCGCTGTCTGTACTGGAAGGTGGGATCTGTGAACGGAGATGATCTCACCAAGGACGAGTTGCTCTCCCGGTTTTTGCAACTTGAACAACGAGTCGAAGAGCTTGAACAAGAGAACACACAGCTCCGAGAGAAGTTGCAAGAGAAAGACGAGCGGGTCGAAGAACTCGAAACACGTCTTCGCAAATACGAGAATCCGCACACTCCACCCAGCAAGCGACGGTCGGGGACCGATGAGTCCCCGACCTCGCAGGACGACGAAGACGACGATGTCCGAACTGATGGCGGTACTCCTGGTCGAAAGGACGGTCACGATCCGGAGTGGCGTTCTACAGCTGATCCCGACGAAGAAATCGAAGTCACCTGTGACTGTTGTCCTGAGTGTGGCGACCACTTCGACGAGTCGGTGGGCGTCAGCCCCCGACTCGTCGAGGAGATTCCTGATCCGCAGCCCCCAGAAATCACCCGGTACAACCGCCACTACTACCAGTGCGATTCCTGTGGAACAGAGACAGTTGCGGCTCACCCCGACTGCCCCGATGAGGGGCAGTTCGGGGTGAACGTCATCGCTCAATCAGCTCTGTCACGGTACGATCATCGCCTTCCCTACCGGAAGATCGCTGACCGCTTCGAGCAACTGCATGGACTCGAACTCTCGGGTGCATCCGCGTGGCACGCGACCGAGCGCGCTGCGCGCGCCGGTCGCTGTGAGTACGACCAGATCCGTCAAGAGATCCAAGATGCCGACGTGGTTCATATCGACGAAACAGGTATCAAACGTGAGGGTGAGCAGGCGTGGATCTGGACGTTCAAGACCGCTCAGCATACGTTATACGCGGTCAGAGAGAGTCGTGGAAGTGATGTTCCCGCGGAAGTCCTCGGTGAGGACTTCGCGGGAACGGTCATCTGTGACGGGTGGACGGCGTACCCAGCTTTCAGCAGCAACCTCCAGCGGTGTTGGGCGCACATTCTTCGAGAGGCTGAAGACGCCGCGGAAAAGCAGGCAGAAGGTGAACCGATCTACCACGCTCTCAGACAGGTGTACGTCGCTCTCCAGGCCCGGCTGGAGAGCGACTTGACAGTCCGTGAGCGAGCAGACCTCCAGCGTGTGGCGCGAAGAGAGCTTGAATCGCTGATTGAACGGTCAGTACCCGACGGACCAGTGGCAACACTGCTCGGGAAGATCGAAGGAGGTCTTGACCACTGGCTCACCTTCGTCGGTGAGCCAGCGGTCTCTCCGACGAACAATGCCGCAGAGAACGCGCTTCGTGAACCAGTGGTTCTCCGGAAAATCATCGGAACGCTCCGTAATGACCGAGGAATGTTCGTTCACGAGACGATCTTGTCCCTGCTGGCGACGTGGCGCCAGCAGGGACGCAATCCATACGAAGAGCTTCGTCGAGTCGTCAGCAGCAATGATATGATCTCACGGGCTCACGCTGTGCCGGCTGTCGAGACCTCGGGGTAAACACATACGTTCGATGAAACAACCGCATGATTCGAAAATCGGTTGGCAGATGGTCAAACGGAACCTCGACAAACTGAACATTCTTACAGCCGACAAAGGCTACGACTGGTGGCTGCTTCGCCAAAGATTACGAGCTGAAGGCGTCAAACCGGTGATCAAGCACCGCGAATTTGGCTGGCACGGCATCGCTAACAACCTTCTGCAAGATGATACGATCTACCATCAACGCTCGAACGCAGAATCCATATTTTTCGCGTTACGCCGAAAATACGGCGAGATCGTTCGCGCTCGAACGTGGTTTGGTCAGTTCCGCGAACTCGTGCTGAAATGCGCTGTCAGAAACATCGAACTCAGCGTCAGCCACTCACAACCGTGAATTTACGCGTCTAAACAAGGCCCAATTTGGTAAATCTGCTGGACTTCCTACAAGCAGACCAACTTGAGCGGTCATGGGATTGAACCCAAGCGAGAATCAAGAACCTAATTATCGAGGTTGCTGGCGTCGAATTCCCCGGTTAGGTAGCGGCGTCCGTCCTCAGTAATTGCGTAGTATCCAGATGTTGTTTGGGTTGCGAGCCCGTGTTCAACGAGGACACTAAGGCGTTGACTTACCCAGGATCGTGAGCGGTCGATGTTGTGGCCGATTGCGGCGGGGCCGAGTTCAAGCCCGGAGTCGAGAACTTCGAGGATGCGGTCGTCAGTGGGGTTTTGCATCCAGTCTCCGGGCTGTCTCATTGTCTCTGTCCTCTTACGCCGCATTATTACTCTTATCGAAGTGTCGAACAAAACAAACGGAACCGTCTATTATACTAAACGGAATCGTAAACAAGCTTTTACCAAATTAGTCCAAACCCCCACGTAATGACAACCCCCTTCACTCAATCCCAATCCCCACTCGACGGCGTCGAAAACTCCCTATCCAATCTCCGGGACCACGAACTCCTCAAAACAATTCCCCCTGAAACAGTCCTCACCGTCAGCTGGCAACCCACAACGTCCGACACCCCCGTCACCACGACCGCTGAGGTAACAGACACGGACTCACCATCCCCACTAGTCACACTCGCCCCGGAGTCCGATGACACAGTACTCCATGCAACCTGCCCTGACGACGACTCACTCTACATTAAACCAGCAACCAAGACTCAAGCTATTGATGGCGGCGAAATCCGTGATGTAACCGTCCAGAGTGTCCCGGTCAAACCCCTCTATATCACCGAGGATGGTGTCAACACCCCTGACCCGCTCGTCGGTAAAACCGGCTACCTCGATATTGAATCCGACGCTGGGAATGCGCACCAGAAAATCACTGACCCCGGCCTCGAGGAATACGATCAACGGCTTCTCATTCCCTTTCTTATGCCGGGGACCGACTCCCACGAGCTAGACGGGCGTGAACTCTCAGTCTGGTTGCTCAGCGATCGACGACGCTGGTATCGCATCGTCGACGACCGCAATCACTCCTTGGATAGTTACCCGCTCGTTGATCGGCCAGCCTACAGTGCAGCCGAATTAGAGGAGAATCCGTACTATGATCGCCTTGAAATCAGCTGGGAGGTCGTCCAACAGCTCAAGCGGAGGGTCCAGGACGACCCCCAGTTTGACGATGAGTCAGAGGATCGTATTGTGAAGCGTTTCATGAACATGGAATCCGACCTCCGTGGGGTCCAACTCCGTGTTGACTGTCCAAACCCGCGATCGAAGCAATATGTGAATCCAACACTCTACCGAAAGCCAGACTGGGAGACGTATGACGAAGCGCTGTCGATGATCGAAACACGACTCACTGCGGTAGCAGATGCCCACCGGAACGCAACCACCGATACGCGGCAGTTGACTCAAGTCAGGCGACGGATAAACGATCTTGAAACTGCAATCGAAGATCTCCAAGAATACATTACCGCCCCCACCGGAAAACCGACCGACACGCCCTAGCGATTACTCAGAAACCACCAGAAGGGCTCAATTGGCCGGTTGGTTGTGGCAGGTGTGGCTAAGGCCACCAATCCAAAACACACCGCACAATTTCTCTGAAACGCTACGAGAAATAGAATATAACTAATACCTATCTCGGAACTTGCCGATGGTCCGGTAGACTAGACTTTGACAGCGGTTTTGCTTTCGAGCGACTCAGGGATGTTGACCCAGTAGCTTGTTTTCGACCCAAACTGTGTGGTGATTGTAAGTTGCACCTCAGATCCGGCCGGAAGCCCGTTAGTGAATCCACCGCTCGTATTACCGGCCCAAATAACGATTTCGAGCCGGTCGGATGAATCGACAAGAACCCGAGATCGGTCTCCATCCGCCTTGATCTGTTCAGTTCCAAACCTACTCTCGTTCAGCGTGTACTCTCCTGTCTCGCCATTAGTTTTTGGTGCATAGATGAGGGTTGTTGCATCATCCGGCCCAATCCACTGGATCGTACTCTTCGAGAGATTAATGTTGCCAGCACCAGCCGCTTGACGGACTGTTAGATTGACGAATTCAACGACGTTCTGGCTCCCCGACCTGTTCACGTTGCCGTATGCGGAGACGACGCTGATACGATTCGACACCTGTGAGGAGGCCTCCTCACCAGTCGCTTGACTTTTAGACTGGAGGAAGCCGGCCGTGTTGATGAGCACGCCCGCAGCGATCGCGGCGACCAGCACCATCGCGATGAACACGATGAGCGTCCCAATCCCCACCTGACCGCGCTCGTCCCCGTCGTTAATAAATTCGAACATGTGTCAATAGGCCCGGATAACTCCGGATAGATATTCTGTTTTGATTTCCTCTTATAGTTGTATCGCCCTGATTATTAGAACTGAGAAATTAGACAAGGGCCTCACATTTCTCTCGTGTTCTGTTACCAGAGTGCCCACATCGATATCAGGCCCACAAACCCCTGACTACCTCGTTCACTTCCACGAAGAACATCTCCTCATCACTCCCCCACCCTCGGGGTCACACGCGACGAGAATCCGTTTCCCGAATATGCACACGAACCGCGTTATCTCGTTCACACGACGGCAGCCGCGATTCGGGTGTTCGAGCGATCAATACGTGGGCTTCCACAAGTTGAGGTCCATGCCAGTGTCCTCGTGAGCACGAATCCCGGAATAGTATGGACTCAACAAGGGCAAACTCAACCGGGAGCTTGGACTACGGTCCTCACGCAGTCCAGGTGAAGAGCGTAACGTGAACCGCCTGTAGAGATCACAAAGACGGTCCCCGGCTAGCGACGGCGAATAGCGACGACACAGAGGCTACGTCTCCTCGATGAGGTCGACCGTGCGCTCGATCTTCGCCTCCAGCTCCTCGGCGTGCTCGACCGTTTCGGTGTAGCTCGCCAGGCCCTCGCGGACGTCGTCGACGGCGACCGGAACGAACGCCTTGGTGAGGTCGGCCTCGGTCTCCGTGAGGTCCGTGATGCGCAGCGTCGTCAGCCGTATCTCAACGGTGTTCGGATATTCGCGCTCGATGGACGGCTCGCCGACACGGAGATTTGACCTATTTTTGACATAATTTAGGTGGCGGCACAGCGAGTACGGTGAAGACGAATAGGAACTTGACCGCTCGTTCTCCATCGGGAACAGGCAGAAGCCGCAGGACCACCTCACCGTCTCCGAGCGGTAGGAGCTTCGACAGGCCGCGCTCAACTACGGGGAGATTCCCATGTACAAAACGGTCAAGTGTAAGGAGGAACGCCGTGAGCGACCGGATCCCTACGTAGCCTAGCGGAAGGGTATCCCATCGGCCTGTTGGGCGTTAACGATTGGGGCGGTATCAATAGCTGGAAGTTCATCTCTCCGGTGTGGACGAGCCGCGATGCGGGACTCCGGCCCACAGTCGAGGGGCGAAAATTTTCCAACAGGTCACCCCTCGATGTAGCGTCCCCGTGGGATATCAACCGGGCTGTTGCGCTTCCGGAGGGAAGTTTTCCCTCTCGGATACTGTGGCGGTCGAAGAACTGACTCAAGTCACCAATTGTCGGAGAACTCGATCTCCAGACCCACCTTCTCGGGAAGTTCTGATACGTATCGTTTTTTGTCTTCAGAGCTTAGGTTCGTGAGTAAGTAGTAGCCACCCGACACTCTCTGTTGTCCCCGCATTTCCGAACCGTTCGGATGCGTAGGTTCGTCGTTGAGAAGCGCTCGACTTCCCTGTCCTGTACCAGGAATGTAGGGTATGTCGATCTCATTAAGAAGCCCCTCCTCTCCTATAAGGTAGTTCACGAGTGATCTAACTGCCTCGGATTGGACGTCCTCAGCCACTCGAAAGACGTTTCTCCCGTTTCGAGTAAGCCGAATCACATACTCCCCATCCTCTGATCCGTCACCTCCCGGAGGGTCTTGAACAACTGCCGTCCGGTGGGCCTGTTCTTCCAGCGTCTCGACCAAATCATCGACGAAGGCTTTCGCTTCATCCTCAACTTGCTGTGACACAGCATTACCAGCGACCTCCGTAACCTCTCCCGTCACATCTTCTGCGAGGGTTTCCTTGTTCTCCCGAAGTGAAGCGACTGCGTTCTGTACCGCTTCGATCTTCTCGGCAATCTGTCGTGACTCCCCCGAGTCGATATACTCCTGCGAGAGTGCCTTTAGAGGGTCTTCGTTGTTTGGCACATCCTCGATGGAGAACTCCGCGAGAGAGATTTCGTTAGGCCGGTTGCTGGATACGTCACGGCGGAATATCTCGAATTTCCGTCCATTCGTAAGGAGGCCCCAATCGACCCCGACCTGACGCATATAGCTTTTCAGCTGATTCTCGTGGCTTTGGTCGAGGGGCGTATCACATCCCTTTGCCTCCACGAAGACAACTGGCGTCCCTTCCCGTTTGAGCGCGTAATCGACCTTCTTCGTCCCCGACCCCATCTGGACAGAATACTCAAGCTCGACGTCTGACGAGAGAATATCCCACCCGAGGAGTTCAATCAGCGGTTCGATGATCTTCCGCTTGGTGTTCTCCTCATCCATCTGCGGGGAGTCCTCAATAAGCCCCGCAGAGCGTTCGGCGTATTCAGATAACTCCTCACGAAGCGTCATTTCGAGTTGCTTTTTCTGGCAACCGGATAAAGATACTGAGAGTTAGAACAAGTCAAGACAGTCCTGAACTGTCTGTTTTTCATCTTGGCCTAATTCCAGAAGCGAATAGACCGCTTCGTCAATCTCGTTCTCCAGGTTGGTTATTTCGTCCGTATCAAACGTGACTTTATCATTGTTCAGTTCGGACATTACGTTCTGTACCTCAGTATCGCTGATAGGGATAGGAATCGAAATGCTCTCTCCACTATCTACGTTCATTTCCTCTACCGCTTCTCGGATATACTCCGCCTTCGTCTCCGTATTAATCAAGGCATTTCGGATACTATCAGTACGTCCCGCATCTACGCTGATTAC
Source organism: Halobacterium sp. MBLA0001 (assembly GCF_049705385.1). Lineage (NCBI taxonomy): Archaea > Methanobacteriati > Methanobacteriota > Halobacteria > Halobacteriales > Halobacteriaceae > Halobacterium > Halobacterium sp. MBLA0001. The sequence goes on along the minus strand of NZ_JBNAMQ010000010.1, from coordinate 10,805 downwards.
TCCATCCTCTTCGTTAATTGTCGGGTCAACCGACGACCGCTTTGTCTGCCAAGTATAATCAACCCAATCAATCTCCATTGAATCATCAAGATAGGTTGTGGGGAACCCATCAATACGCTCCCGCAGATCTCGATATTTGAGGAGTTCTTTGACAGCCGCCTCAATACTATCATAGGCCTCTGAGCCAACTGCATCTTCAGGCGGCACTATTGGAAGGGACTCAATTACGGTTTGGCTGTAGTTCCAGTATCGGTTTTGTACGTACGTGCTCTCGCTATTGACGTACAACTGACTCCAAGTTGAGTTCAGAAATCCAAGTAGATACTCGTAATGTGTCTCCGGACACATCATCCCAACTGCCGAATCTAACAGGAAATGCTTCTCCAGATCGACCGCGAAGCAATTTTCTGTTGAAAGACGGGGCGTGATGATTTTCTGGCTACCGAGAACGTCCCTATCACGGGGTCGCCATAGTTCGTACCATTCCTTGTTCCAGTCTGTAATGTTCTTCCCGTCTAATTCTCTGCTTTCCAACCGTTTCTGGTATTCAGATAGATAGGTGTGCGTCTCTGGATAGTCCTCCAGATCAACAACATCGCCGTTGTCGTCGTATGGATATATGAGAACCTTGTCTTGTGTTGGTTCCGACCACTTCTCAATATCTCCGCCTTTCAGTACGTTCTGCAACAAGTCCTCCTCCAAATTCAGGTTCTCCGCCTCCTCCTCCGATAAAACAAATATCTCTTCGCACCCTTTCCCGCCAATTGTACATCCCTGACTGGCGTTGTACAGTTCCCCAATCCGCTGTCCGGGGCCATCTCTGACACTTTGGACAATGTCTGATGCGAGAACCTTGGCAGGCGACCAGGAGTCTGTTGTTAGTTTTGCCTGATTCAACCTGTGCCGTTTAATCCAAGGTACAGAACTCTCTCGAAGATGTTCCATAACCGTATCAACCGATCGCTCGTGAACTTCGTCTTGGAACGTAACGAATTCAAACTCTGATTCAGACACGCTCTCTTTCTCGGTAATCAGGATACAGGGATAGTTAGTCGCATTATCGAACATCTCATCATAATCCCCGAAGTCAACAATAGTGTCTAACTTGGTGTTCTCCAACAGGATACGACGAGTCTCTTTCCCGTAATTGCGCTTCATAAATCGGTTGGGAGTAATGTATCCTAAATTACCATCTTCACGTAGCCAATCAACCCCGCGTTCGATAAATGGGACATAGATATCATACCTCCCGTAGGCAGAGTCATACTGTTCTCTCAACTGATCGCGGAGAGACTCATTCCCTAATGCTCCCCGACTACCTAACAGAATGCCTCCCCATGGCGGATTCCCCACAACATAATCATACTTCATATAATTTTTCACGACTAAAGACAAGACTGTATCTTCAAACATTTTGAACAGCCGTCCGTCGCCATGGTCTTCTCGAAGGTAGCGCACCGTAGCCAGAATATCGTTGACGTATGGCTCGAAGAAATCCTCAACTCCATCGTAGTCACGGGTTGTGTAACGGTGGATACCCTCTTCGAGGCCTCCACCGTACTCCCACCATCCTTCCCGCATGTGGAATTTTACCACGTCCAAGACGCCCTGTAGTGCGGCGTAGTACTCCCCAAAGTTCCGGACGCCGGCGTTCATTTTCGCCGTGTCGTACTTCGGCATACGAACCCGTTGAACGAGGAATCCATCCTCCAATTCCGAGTCTGCCACTTCGCTTTCATCGACCTCAATGGGAAGTGGCACAGGAATCTTCACGTCTTGATTGTCCTCGGTGATGGAGTCAAACGTCATCTGCGTCTGGTCGTCGTCACCGAGATCGAGGCCCGTCAGTTCTCGCTCGTTTCGCAAGGAGTCCGTCCGGAAAATCGGGAGCCGTCGAATGGTGAACTCATCGTCCTCCTGTTTCGCTTCCTTGTACTCGGGGAGAATAGCGACCATGAAGCGAATCTGTGCCATCAACACCGCGAACGGGTGAATGTCCAACCCGACGATATGCGGCGTCGTACAGAGTTCGGTGAGGTGTTCCGACCAATCGGGCTCGTCATTATACCGGCGCACGTCGTCGAGGTAACGGTTCACGGCTTCCACGAGGAACGTCCCGGAACCACAGGACGGGTCGATAATGCGCTCCTCAGAGACGCCCACGTCGTATTCGACGCCGTCCATGATGTAGTCGATGACGGGCTCTGGCGTGTAGAACTCCCCCAGTGCCTTCCGCGTATCCGGGTCGAAGTACTTCTGGTAAAGGTTACCCAGCGGGTCGCCCTCAACCTGCGCAAAGTCGAATTTCAGTACCGCAAACGAGACGTGAGCGATAGCGCGACTGAACCGTTCTCGGGTCGCAGGACTGACTCGGCTAACGTCGCTTCCCTCTTTTGCGACAGACTCGAAGCGGCTGTATGGGTTCTTGTGTTGGCTGGCAGTTTCTTTGCCGTAGCCGTCTGTCCACCAGATGAAGATGTCGTCCTCGAAGAGGCTCTGGACGAGGTGGTTACGCATGTCCTCGATCATGCCGTTGGCCGCAATCGGGTAGGCGTCCAACTCGATGGAGCCGCTGAAGCCGCCGAGTTCATCGAAGTACCGCCGAAGACCCGTACTGTCGGGGAAGAAATCGTGGTCGTCGGTGGCCTTCGCCAAAAGGAGCCGAGCGAGGAGTGCGTGGCCGGACTCCAAGCAGAACATGAAGTCGCGGAGCGACTGCTGGTCGTCGATGAACGGTTCCCACGAGTCGGGTGTATTGTCTGGTTCGCTGGCGTAACTGGCCTCCCAGAAGTCATACGCACCTTCCACGAACTTCGCCTCCTGTTCGTCGCGGAGTTCTACAAGTAAGTCCATCATTGCCGTCACGAGGTTGGCGAATGGACTGTCCTCCTCCAACCGGAAGGTCTCAAAGAAGTCTTGTCGCCCGAGTTCGCCGTCGAGTTCGACTTCATCGAGGCGGTCGAGGAAGTCGGTGACGCTCTCAGGATCGGTAATGTCCCACTCTGGTTTCTGGAGCGCTGCTTCGAGGTCGGCGGCATCACTTTTCGTCGCGTCTTCGAGGAATACCCGTTCCATACGAGAGTGGCCGTCACGACGGTAGAGGCGGAGTTCGTCTCCGTTGGTGAGGACGCCGTAGTCGGCTTTGAGTTGATCAACGTAGTGGAACAGTTGGTCTTCGTGGGGGCCGAGGTCGCGGTCTGTGGTCTTGAACTCGTAGACTGCTGTGACGGACTCGTTGTTGTCGAGAGTAACGTAATCAGGACGGCGGTCGTCGGGGAGTGTCCACTCGCTACGGAGGTCGTGGCCCGCACCATCGTAGCCGAGGAGCGTGTAGAAATTCTCGTTGAGGAAGGCGTTCTCCACGTCTTTCTCGCTCATATCCGCACCGAGGCGTGATGCGATTCCGTGGAGGGCATCGAGAATCGCAGACGTATCAGACATATCCGCCTCGAAACAGTCGGGCGTCAAAAAGGTTGCATCCCTGTGCCTCTTACTCGCATCCCCCAACCAGATTCGTACTGCGTCTTACTCACGTCCGCCAACCAGCTAATCGCCAGCCAGCGCTCCCATAAGCGTCTGCTGTCCGGGTGACGCGCCGGGTGGTGGTGACCCGATTCTCGCCACCACCTCCTCGTCGTCCTCCTCAACTCCGTCAACGTACACCCGCAGAATGTGCTCGTACTGCTCCAAGACAGGATGCGCCTCAAGCACCTCCTCGAACACCACTGGCTGGGAAAACGCCTCGACAGACGCCGCACTCGCCGTGTCCGCTCCAAGCTCGCGAGCAGCACCAAGCAACACCGCATCCCACCGCCCATCCCCCAGCCCGGTCGCTGCAATCTCTCCATCATACGCCTCACTGTAGGGCTCGCTCTGCCCGTTCCCCGACACCCACCACGGCTCCAAGTACGCCCTGTACTCCCCAGGCCCAACCCGTTCGACGATATCCAGCGCCCGCAACCGTTGGAGATACCGGTCAACCGAATTCTGCGACGACACATCCACGAGATCCCCACGAGAAACCGCCCCATCACTCTCCAGCAGTGCCCTCACCATCTTCTGGAGCGCCAGCTTCGGCCGCTCACCCTCGTCGAATAGCGACGGCAACAGCCGATTCGCTGGTAGCGTCGCGATCCCTCTCGCTAACGCCCCTACATCCAACTCGTCCGATGGCTCATCTTTCGACTCTAACGCCTGCATTACTGCCGCTACATCGAACGGCGACGGCGCACGATCTCGAGTCCCAAGCGCGGCGTGAATCACATTCACGAGCCGGTCGAGGTCCTGGCGTGCCCCAGCGCTGAACCCCTTCCTCATCGCGAACGCCTCAACGATACGCCGCGTCGTCTCCGCTCCATTCGCTACGACTACCGGCACGTCCATCACCGCTGCCTCCTCAGCCCCCTCCTGAATCCGCTCACGAACCCGGTGATCCTCGACACATAGCGCGTCCTCGATATCACTGGCGACCTCGCCACCTGTCCCGTCGACGGCGACTACCCACGAACACGTCAGCTCCGCCCGTGGATCTCCCGGGTCAATCTCATATCCCAGCCGCCGCTTCAACTTCTCCGAGCGCCGTTCACGCTGCATCCGATAAATCGAATGCACGCCATCAGGTCCACGATAGACGCCTTGCTTCGCCACCACCGACCGGAAGAACGCAAGGAACCGACCATACCGGTCATCGTCGCGACGCAACTGCTTCGAATCCGGCACCCGAAGATGCACCGTCAAATCATAGCCAGCAGCATGATACAACGTCGTCGCCGTCGTCGCCAACCCAATCAGCTTCGACAACAGTGCCGACCGCTGCTCGTAGTCTAGTTCATCGAATCGTCCGACATCCTCCAGGAGCGAACACCGAACAGCCTCGAGGCGCTCCCGGTACGACAGGTAGTCGCTTTCCTCACGCGAACTCATCCACCCCATCTGCGCGCCGAACTTCGCGACGTCCGCAAGCGCCGAGTCGAACTGGTCCGCGCCCGCCCACAAGTTCTCGAGACTACTCCCCAGACGGCTCCGACGGAGAATCTTACTCCACGCCCGCGACCCAAGTAAGGTTCCAACGAGACGTGCCAACGTCCCCAGCGGATTCCCCCACTCCAAGACGACTGCAACATCGTCATCGAAGGATGGCCCACCAGACAAGTACGAAACACGCCCATCATCGAATTTCTGTAGGTTCGCGTCCTCTACGACTGACACTCCCTCCGTACAGCGACCGGCCTGTAATTGGTGATGAAGTGTCGCCGGCTCAATCTCTCGAGGCGCAGTACCACCGCTGTATCGACCGAGGAACCGCGTATAGCCGTCCTCGCTGACGTCACCAGTCCTCGCGAGGAACGACTCGGCGGCAGAGACGCGGTCGTCGCCCAGCCGGTGGGAGTCCCCGGGCGGGTCTTGTTGGTGCTGGGGAGTACACTCACTTGTACCACGGTTGGGGGACTGAGTAAGACTGGCCTGAACGGGGTTCTGCACAGATCCCTTAGCGTCGACGTAGTCGGCAATAGACGCACCAAGCTCCGTTAGGACGACCCTACTGGGGCGTGTGCTGTCGTCGATAGTGACGAACCCAGCCGCTGCGAGGTCGTCGACGTACGCGTAGATGCTGCCCTCGGAGAGACTCACATCGTCGTCAGCCGCGAGGTCACCACGAGCTGCCCCAGACGCTGGGATATTCCCGAGGATACGCGTGTATCCCGTGCCTGACCACTCGCGTTCACGAAGGATGTCCCACGCCTCTCGTGCGAGTGCCGCGTCCTCTCCGGCAGCTGTGTCGGTCTTAGATGGGTAGGAGGTATCTGCGTCCTCGGTAAGATTGAGATGGCGGCTCGTCCAGTCTGGGTGGTCCTCGACGAGGAGTGACTCCATGCGTGGTGTCGAGAACACCAACTGGATGTCCAGGGCGTCCGAGAGGCTGTCCAGCGCGCCGAGAGACCGGGCGCGCGTCTCTTTGCGTGTCCCAACCCACTCGCCCTCATTGAGCGTCGCAGCGACCTGTGGCGTCACCTCAAGCACATCGAGGAGTGCAACCGGGCCAGCTCGGAGCGCTGCACGACCAGCGTTGAGCAACCCACGGCCAGTGCCGATCCGCGTGAGCGACTCTGGGGCATCATTAATCGTGACGTCTTCCTCGACGGCACGTACGGTGAACGCCACGAGGTCACGGACCCACGCGCGGACTTCGACCGGAGCCTGGCGATCACCATCAATTTCGACGGTCCCCGGGTCGATGTCAAGCTTGTCGAGCAGCGCCGTCGCGATACCCTCGGTATTCGCATCCTCGAGGGTGAGAGTATCTTGGTCGACTGTCCATTGGGCGACGGCAGCGGTGAGCGTCGGGAGAAGGTCCTCAAGGAGGCTGGGAATCCAGCGCCGCATCTGGGGTTGGAGCCCACGATAGACAACCGTCGTCGAGAGATCCGTCTGGCCGTCCTGCTCTGGCGGAATACGCGAGATTCCAGAGTCGGCGGCCACGGGGAGTGGGATTCCAAGGGGGTCGAAGGAGTTCGTGTGCTCGGATTCCGGTTCCTCCATCCCCGAGGAAGATGAGGAGGACGTCGTCGATTCATCGTTGGCGGAGCGGAGATCGGCGGCGTCGTCAGCGCCAATATGACGGCGGACTGCCGCCTCGTCGATGAGCGACGACTGCGCGGCGTCCTCGAGAGAGTCGTAGTCGGTAAGAGCGTCGTCAACGGTGGCGCGGTACTGGTCGCGAGCACGTGGGTCGCTCCGGCTGGAGAGGATCTGGGTGCGCTTCTCGATGAGTGCGTCGCGGTCCGTGTCCTCGGCGAACTTCCGGAGCGTGCGAGTCCTGTAGGTGGTCCGACAGCGAGGGCAGTCTGTGGTCTTGCGGCCGGCGGCGGTGAGCCAGAGCTCGTCGCAGGTCGAGCAGCCGACGAGCCAGGTGGTGTGGTGTCCGGACATAGGGCGTCTGTCCGGGAAGTTGCGTGCTGACGACTCCCGAGTTAGTCGTCGTACCCGAGACCGTTCGCGTTCGAGGACAGCCGCTGGTGACTCTCGGCCAAGAGAGCCACGGAGCCACGGCTGAGGGCGAAAGCTATTAGGTCATGGGCCCGCGAGAACCAGATGGTTGATCGGGTTCTCTTGCCGTCGGGGACTAGCCATCCTCGGCGGTGAAACCAATTATTTCACCGTCCAGAGGCATCCCCGACGACTAGGCACGTCGTGCGGTTAGCCTACCTTGGTTGCGTAGCCTTTGCCACCCCGGGCATAAAAAGCTGTGTCGGACATCTCTCGGTCACTTTTTGCGTGGATCGCCGACAGGCACGTCGCCATACTCCGGACAGGAGACCCAGCCCTGGCCAAAAGCAGCGCCAAATCCCTCGTCTGGCCGCCACTCATGTTCCTCGCCACAATTCGGGCACTCCACGAACGGCGGGTCAATCGCAACCGCCTCTTGTTCCATGTAGTGGTTTCCTTGGTATGCCTCGCAGTGCTGGCAGACGTTTCCCCACACCTCTTTTTCAAGCGTGTTGCTGTAGACACGTTCGACAGGAGTATCGTACTTTGCAAGCACGCCGCCAATAGGGGTGTTGAGATGGTCGTCGCGGGGCCAGACTATTGGCGTCTGCTCACCGCACTGCCAGCACTCGGTCTGCCACGTCAGTAACTTGTCTTGATCGACAGAGAGGTCATCAGGAAGCATGTCGCCTCGCTGTTCGCTACCGGCATATTTGATTGCTTGGCCCCGTTGACTTCTGCAAGTGCTGATCATTCTTGAACGCTGAATTGCTAAATGTGTATATGCGGTAGTACTGACCCCAACAGAATTTTGCCGAGGGGGCACTGTCTAATTAAGCGTGTTCAGCCGAATGAGGAACTCTTCGTGGCATTCTCGATTCATGCACATGGAATTCGTTCTATTCGACCGGCTACTCACCTCACGCGGTCGTGAGCCGTGACATTGCTGTTCCACTAATCTCCCACCTTAACCGACGTACGGGCTTGGTATCTCCCTAAGAGAGCCTGAAATGTACCCTATGGCATGCTACTGTACCTGTAGTCCCGCAAGGACAAGTACCGCGAAATGCGTACCACACCCCAAATGCGTCTCGCGTTCGATGATGGCACTCTCCTGCTCGAAGACGCGCCCAATTCAGTTCCCTACGCGGACTGGGATGACCGCGTCGACGAGTATCGAGCGCGTGCCCTCCACTATCAAGACCTCTGCCAATGGGCACAGGGCCCCGATGGGCAAGCCACGCTGAATCAGGCTTCACACACCGACGAGTCCCTCCACGATGACGCTCGCGCCTACCGTGATCTTGATCTCACGCCTGCTGTTGCTATCGAACCCCGTGATTACCAGCAGGCCGCGTTAGCTGCTTGGACCGACCACGACCGCCGTGGCAGCGTTGTCCTCCCGACGGGGAGTGGCAAGACGTTCCTTGCTGTCCAAGCCATTGCTGACGCTGCCGTCAGTACCCTTGTTGTCGTCCCAACAATTGACCTGCTGAACCAGTGGCACGCCACCCTCACCAACGCCTTCGGTGACCAACTCCCCCACGAGATTGGCGTACTTGGCGGCGGCAGCCACAACGTCACCGACATCACAGTAACAACCTATGACTCTGCGTATCGCTACATCAACGAGTACGGCGACCAGTTCGGCCTGCTCGTCGTCGACGAGGTCCATCACCTCCCGGCCCCAACCTACCAGCAAATCCCGGAAATGACGATTGCCCCGTACCGGCTCGGCCTGACTGCGACCTACGAACGCACTGATGGGGAACACAACGTCTTGGAAGACCTGATTGGCCCCGTCGTCTACGAGGAGAACGTCGACGAACTCGCCGGAGAGTACCTCAGCGAATACGAAACCATCCACCTGAAGGTTGACCTCACACCCGAAGAACGCAACCAGTACGACGACGAGTACCAGATCTACCGCGACTACCTAGACAATCACGACGTCGATATCTGGAAACAGGACGGCTATCAGGAATTCCTCAAACGCACGTCCTACGACCCGGACGGTCGTCGCGCTCTCATCGCCAAGCAACGTGCCGAGGAAATCGCCCGCACCGCCGAGAAGAAACTCGACACCCTCGACAACCTACTGAAACGCCACTACGACGACCGAACCATCATCTTCACCGCAAACAACGACTTTGCCTATGACATCTCTCAGGAGTTCATCGTCCCCTGTATCACTCACCAGACCCAGACAGACGAGCGCACAGAAATCCTAGAACGGTTCCGAACAGGTGAGTACTCGATGCTCGTCACGTCACAGGTGCTTGACGAAGGAATCGACGTCCCTGCAGCGAACGTCGGGATTATTCTCTCTGGGAGTGCATCGAAACGCCAGTACGCTCAGCGTCTCGGCCGCATTCTCCGCCCCACAGAAGACCGTGAACCAGCCCGACTCTACGAACTCATCACCGACGACACGATGGAGCAGTACGTCTCCAAGCGCCGCCGCCAGGGGGTGACAACGAATGCTGACAGCTGACCTCGCCCGCTCGCGGACGCGAGACGGAACAGTCACGCCGCTATTCATCGATACAGATGAACCACAGTATCGAGAGACAGCAGCGGAACTCATTCAGGTATTCGAGGACCATCTCGGGGAGTCAAAAGGCGAGCTTGAGGAAACGATCGACGAACTCACCATCGCGGATACAGACTACAAACTCATCCAAGGGCTGGCGAAATTGCTGAAAGACGAGTGCGAGTTCGAGACGGTCGCCGCAGCCGACCCGCGAGAGATCCGCCAGCAGTTATTCGAGAAGGCAAACGAGTCGTATCCAATTGTCCGCCAGCCCACACTGGGTGAGGATGCACACTGGCTGGATGTGTACACTGCTGTGGCCGACCGGTTAGGGATCTCGCTTGAACAGTGCCATCAAGGAATGTACGCGGACCTAGAGGACAACAAACAGCTCGTCCAGTTCGGAGACCGTGTGGCCGACGAATACGACAGGGGAGACGCGTCAGCAGCGACGACGCGGTTGACGGGTGATAGCGAGCAGACGTACGCCGAGGACACCATCACAGTGGAGTGGCTCCTCACCCGGTATAATCTCGCGTTGGCGCAAGCAGTCCTGTACGACGCAACCCAGATGCGGATCCGAGTCTGGGACCACTTCGGCACCGCGTTCAGCTATGTAAAACTGTTCGGGCTGATGCACCGTATCTATCCCATCGACACGGACGGCAACCGGGTATCAACGACGGACGCCGCCGATGGGTATGAGGCAGTATTGGATGGGCCTGCGTCGCTGTTCTCACAGTCACGGAAGTACGGGATTCGGCTGTCGAACTTTCTCCCGGCGCTCCCGTTATGTGACCGCTGGGAGATGCACGCCGAAATTCTCAACGACGAAGACAGCCAGAGGGGAGAGACGTTGTCATTTGACCTCGACCATACCGAGGGCCTCTCGTCACACTACACCGCTCAGAGTGACTTTGACAGCGACGTCGAACGAACGCTCGCCCAGAAGTGGAACCGGGCGAACACCGACTGGGAATTACTCCGAGAAGACGACGTGCTAGACCTGGGTGCGGAGGTGATGATTCCAGACTTCGCGCTTGAACACCCCGATGGCCGACGAGCGATTCTCGAAATCGTGGGGTTCTGGACGCCCGAATATCTTGAAAAGAAGCTGGCGAAGCTGCGTGATGCAGACGTTGACCATCTGCTTGTAGCGGTCTCAGAACGACTGGACTGTTCGGCGGACGACTTCGAAGGAGCGAGTGACCGTCTGCTGTGGTTCAAGTCTGGTATCCACGTCTATGATGTCGTCGAGGTAGCCGAGAACCATGCGATCCAGTCA